>JBEKMB010000099.1:0-11897 GCA_050008735.1 Syntrophobacteraceae bacterium | reverse complement strand
AATCTTCTTGCTGTTAGTTGTGGTGGTTGGTCCGACTCGGTGCGCACCCGTACGCGTTTCGGAAAGAGGGA
Source organism: Syntrophobacteraceae bacterium (assembly GCA_050008735.1). GTDB lineage: Bacteria > Desulfobacterota > Syntrophobacteria > Syntrophobacterales > Syntrophobacteraceae > SbD1. The sequence goes on along the minus strand of JBEKMB010000099.1, from coordinate 11,826 downwards.
AGATGCAGATATGATCCAAATGTTGAAAGGCCCCGGATAACCTTCATCATAACGCCCAGGAGAGATGCCTGGACTTGTCAGTCTCTTGGTAAACCTTAGTAGGCGAGACAAGAACAGACGACAACCTAGAGAACGCCAAGACCGAACCTGAAAGCCATTTTGGCTCTGGCAGGTGGACGCCGAATTTCTCAAGACAGGAACTGATTTGGTGATATCAGAATGCTATCAATACTTGACGGACCAACACCTAGCTTGTGGATATAAGGCAGGTATCGCTATCTTTAGGGTTTTGTCGCGCTGTTTCTCCTTTGATTAGAAACAGCGTGCACTGAGGGAAATGCGTGGAAAGATTCTCTAACGATGTGAAGGCTCCCGCCTAAGGTTCTCATATCTTTCAGATTTTAGTTGACAATATTAAATTTATATGGTAAACTCAAACTAGGGCGTAGTGTAAACTTACACGATTTCGACTTTTCCATCCTTTCCGGCTACATGCAGCACGTTCCAAGCTTTTTTCATTATACACCGATTGCTAAAGGTGCTGCCATGAAAAAGGAAGAGCTCATTAACCTGGGAAGGGTAAAGATCTCCGGAAACCAATCCGTCGTCTGGGGAGGTCTTGAGGCGGGCGGGCGTGTGGCCACCGCTTACTCCGGCGCCCCACGCGTTAGTGAGGATAACCTTTATCAGTTGGCAGCTACTGAGGAAAGGAGGGTCGTCTCTTATTTGTCTTGATATTGGAGCAGATGAGTTCGGATTAAACATTTTTGACGAAGGAGACGAACATGTGGGACATAAAGGCAGAAACTGTCATGACTAAAAACGTTGTATCCGCCAGGGAGAGCACCCCGGCCAGAGATATTGTTCTGCAGCTCCTGAGCGGGCACTACACCGGGATGCCGGTACTCGATGATGAAGGTAGGATCTTGGGAGTTGTCACGGAAATCGACTTACTGGAAGCAATAAAGGAGGGGAAGAGCCTGTCGAGAACCACTGCCGGAGAAATAATGACCAAGGGAGCTGTTACGGCTGATGTGGATGCGCCTCTCAGCAAGCTGATAGCGACCATGAAGGAAAAGAACATTCTTCGTCTCTTCATCACGGCGCAGGGAAAGCTGGCGGGAATTGTTGCAAGAGTTGATATCCTGAAGAGCCAGATTGAGCCGGAATTTTATGTTCTGTGAGCTGGTGAACGGAGAGATTTGAGCCCGGAAGAAAGTCTGGGAGTTAAGAACGGATTGGTGTTGGTCTGGCAAGAGAATTCTTTGTCGACAAATCCACGGTAGGCTTGGAGGTGGAATATGGCTCAGGGAAAAAAATTTAAGACCGTCACAGTGGAGAAGCCAATACTACCCAGCCAGACGCCGTTGGAAGAGCTGTTATATTACGCTACGGCGTCACAGAGTGTCGTACCGAAAGCTGCAAAACTGGTCGAACAGAAAGGAGTGCATCCGATTACCTACAAGTGGGAGGCTCTCAGGGACGATCAGCGGGAAGCCGTCCTGAAAGTCTGGAAACTGGAAAAACTCACACCGGAGGAGGAGAAGATTCTGCCGTATGAGGAGTGGGCCCGTTATATATTCGATCCCAGGAGGCGATTCCGGAAACCGGAAGCGCTTGCGGGTGTAAGAGTGCTCGAACTGTGCCGTCCTGACTGGTTCAACCTGTCACTCCAAATCGGTGCTTCTTTCCTGGCGGAATACGGTGCCGAGGTGATCAAGATCGAGGACCCCCGACAGGGCGATCCTCTTCGCTGGGTCGGCCCATCCGAGGAAGAGGGGGGCGCGGTTAAAGCTGAAGGCGAAAACTATCCTCCCCACGGCTCAGCGCTTTATGCTCTTGTCGAGACCCGCAACCGTTATTGTATTAGCGTGGACATCACCACGGAAAAGGGCCGGGAAATAGTCAAGACACTGGCGAAACGGGCCGACGTCGTCATGGAAAACTATGACCCCGGCTATCTCGATTCCCTGGGCATCGGTTATCGCCAGCTCAGGAAGCTAAATCGGCGCCTGGTCTATGCTGCGGTGACCGGTTTCGGCTCATTTGGCGCTGATTCGTGGCGCAAGCCTTTCGAATCCGCCCTCCAGGTCATGACCACGGTACCCTCCTTCGCAGGCCCGTTCGACATGACCAAGCCCACCATGCAGGAGGCCCAGGAGACGGGATACGTTCCTAGCCGGGCAGGATGGCCCATGGGGTTTTATACCGGCGGAATAAGTGCCGCTGTGGGCGTAGCCGCAGCCCTGTATTACAGGGAGAAGACCGGAAAGGGCCAATTGATCGACGTGGCCAGCTACGGGCACTGCCTGCGCTGGTGCGATTGCAGTTTCGACTGGTATTCCATGACGGGGAACATCAGGAGGCAATTCGGCAATCTGGATTTCGAGATCAATCCCTATGGGCTGCACAGGGCCAAACCCGATGAGTCCGGGGACAGATTCTGTGTCATTGCCGCCATCGGTCCGGTCTGGCCGAGACTGTGCGATTGCATCGGCACGGGTAACATGAAGAAGTGGGAAACCGAACATCCGATGAACGTTGACCGTCTGGGCTGGAAGCAGCAGGTTGAAATCAACAGGGAAGTCGATCAGTGGACCGCTGAACGCACCCTCGACGAAATTGACCGTGAGGGCATGAAATGGGGATTTGCCGGTGCCGGGTGCAAAAACATCAAAGAAATCTGCGAGTCTCCTCACTTCCAGGACAGGGCATCCATAGAGGAGGTGGATGATCCGCTCTACGGCAGGATGTTGGTGCAGGGTTGCCGTCCCAACTTCCACTTAACCCCGGGAAGGATCAAATGGCTCAACAAGCCCATGGGATGGGATAACGAGGAGATTCTGCGCAAATACTGCGGCCTGTTCAAATCGGACCTGGACAAGCTGGTGGCAGAGGGTGTCATCGGCAGGAAAGGGGGAGGGGAATAATATGGAACTTCTAAAAGCAGAACGCTACAAGAAGGAGATCCCTCCGGAACAGATGGAGGCTGTGCGGTATGATTTCAGTCAGCTCAGCCCCGAGGAAAAAGCCCTGGTGATGAAGGCCAGGAGAGGGGAAGATCTCACCGAAGAGGAAGAGGACGCCCTTCCCTACGAGGAGTTCTGCCGCTACCTTTTCCACCGTAGGCGGGTCTTTCAAAAAGACAAGCTCCTGGACGGGGTACGTGTGGTCGACTTCACCACCCTTATTCTCGGACCATCTCACTGCGCAATGCTGGCCGAGATGGGGGCCGAGGTGATCAAGCTCGAACTTCCCGGTCGCGGCGATACGATGCGCGCTCTTGGTCCGCCAAGGGAAATGGGCGGCTTCCCGATGTGGTCGGAAGAAAAAAGCGGCACCAAAGCCTGCGGTATTCTGGGCGAGGGGGTCACGGAGGAAAAGGACATCGCCATGGCGGGAGGTCTCGGCTGGACCGACTGCGCAAAGAATAAACTGCACGCCTGCCTAGACATCCATCCGGGTGAAGGGGGCACCATATTCAAAGAACTTATCAAGAACGTGGACATTTTCGTCGAGAACGTCCGCGGAGGGACGCTGGACAGGTGGGACGAGGGCTACCGGCAGCTTAGGGAGATCAATCCGAAGCTCATCTACCTCACCTCCAACGGACCGGGTCAGTGGGGGCGCGAGGATCTTGTGAGGGCCTCCTACGATATCCTTGCCCAGTCGATGGGCGGCAGCGTGTTCATCAGCGGTCACGATCCAGGGGATCAGATGAAGGTTCCGATCTGGGTGGCTGACTATATGGGCGGCACCTTCGGTCTCTTTGCCACACTGCTCGCATTGTATGCCCGTGAAAAATATGGTGTGGGACAGATGATCGAGAACTCGCAGGTGGAAAACATCACCCGCGCCCTTGGACCCGGAGTCGTGTGGTACAGCCTGACGGGCCGCGTTCAGACCCGCTGGGGCAATCGCTTCCGATGGATTTGTCCCGACTGCATTGTGAAAGCAAAAGACGGTTTCATCGCCATCGGAGCCGATGACGACGCCTTCAAGGTCCTGTGTGATACTATCGGCGGCGCGGCGCTCGCACTGCCGGCCAAATATCCCACCAATATGGATCGGGTAAGGGTCGAGGCCCAGGAGGAGATTTATGACGCCATCGAAACCTGGGCAGCATTGCACACGGTGGAGGAGATAGACGGGCTTGGCAGGGAGCGCGGCTTTGGTGTCTGTCCGGTTATGAACGCAAAAGACGCCTGCACGAGACCTCACTACCGGGAAAGGGGCGAGATCGAGTACATCGAAGACCCCTGGTACGGGCCCATGGACATTCAGGGTTGCTTCCCTCTGTTCTCAGAGGCACCAAGCTACACGGAGTTCGGTGGAAAGCCGATAGGGTGGGATACCGAATATGTCCTGCGCCGCTTCCTTGGTTATGATACGGAGAAGATCCGTGAACTCGAGCGACAGCACGAGATCGGCAAGGTGGCGGGGGCTGAAGGCCGGCGCACCGCATGGCCGGTAAAGAAGAAAGAGGGCTAGGAGATGGAGGAGCGGCTCTTTTCGGAGCCGCTCCTTTTGGACCGGAGAGTGAAGAGCATGATCAACATATGGGGAGTTTGCGAACTTGGAGAGATAAGCCATGATCCGTTGAGAAAATGGGATTTCGGCTGCACTCTGTTTTGCCCTTGCCGGGTCAAAAGAGAGGAGGCCATTGAAAGGTGCTGTGCCAACTGCGTCTACTGGCTTGCATTTGACGAAGGGATCGCCACCTAGTAAAACCTCGATGCCAAGGCGGGATGTGCCGTTCATGACCGTCGCTTGTTTGCTTGGAAAAACCTCTATTGTTGTGGGGTTGTTTTGCTGAATCGGCACTCCAAAGGCTTTTGCAGCTCCACTGCTTTCGATTGGACAAGTAAACTCGTGATGTTGCGTCCACGGCGGAAAGGCAAATGGCAGAAACAGCCACTGCGTGTTAGGGACGATCGGAGACATTCGTAACGAGATATTCACCATGGAGGGTTGATGTGAGTGACGTTCATGGGCCGGATCGAGCGAGTTCAATTATGACGGGAGTTCGAGTTTGGTCCTCGAAGCGATACGCAAAGATGCATCGATATTCCATCGAGGATCCGGAGGGTTTTTGGGATCAGCAGGCCAGAAAGCTCGACTGGGTCAAAACCTGGGACCACGTTTTAGAGTGGAAGGAACCTTACGGACGGTGGTTTGTCGGTGGAAGGCTGAACGCCTGCTATCAGTGCGTGGACAGGCATGTTCACACCTGGCGACGAAGCAAGGTGGCCATCTATTGGGAAGGTGAGAATGGAGAGACCCGCGTGCTGAGCTATTCCACCCTTTTCCGCGAGGTCAACCAATTTGCCCACGTGCTTAGGAGCCTTGGCATCAGAGAAGGGGACCGCGTTGCTCTCTATCTTCCGATGATCCCGGAACTTCCCGTTGCGATGCTGGCCTGTGCCCGAATTGGGGCTGTACATACGGTTATCTTCTCGGGTTTCAGCGCGCAGGCAATTTGCGGCAGGATCGAAGACACCCGGGCCAAGCTGATTGTCACTGCTGATGGAGGCTATCGCAGAGGCAAAATCGTTTCCCTCAAGGATATTGTCGATCATGCGCTTCCCTTTTGCCCCAGCGTGGAAAACGTCATCGTGGTCCAGCGGACAGGACAAGCGGTCAACATGAAGGAAGGGCGCGACCACTGGCTTTCAAACAGCATAGCCGGTGCCCATGAATTTGTGGAACCTGTCGCGGTGGAGTCCTCTCATCCGCTCTATGTCCTCTACACTTCCGGGACGACCGGCAAGCCAAAGGGTATTGTCCATGGCACCGGCGGTTATATGGTATTCAACTACGCCGCCTACCAATGGGTTTTCGATATCAGGGAGGAATCCGTTTACTGGTGCACTGCCGATGTGGGCTGGGTTACCGGGCACAGCCAGATCGTCTATGCCCCTCTCTCGCATGGGGCGGCGGTCGTTCTCTATGAAGGTGCTCCTGACTATCCTGCCGTTGATCGATGGTGGGACATTATTGAAAAATACGGCGTCAGTATCTTCTACACTTCTCCAACAGCTATCCGTATGTTCATGCGCCATGGTGAGAAATGGCCGGCCAGGCACGACCTGTCCAGCCTCGATCTCCTGGGAAGTGTGGGGGAGCCCATCAATCCGGAGGCTTGGTACTGGTATTACAAGCATATCGGCGGGGAGCGATGTCCCATCGTTGACACGTGGTGGCAAACAGAGACAGGCGGCATCATGATCTCGCCCACCCCCGGCATCGATCCCCTTGCCCTCAAGCCGGGCTCGGCAACATTTCCCCTTCCGGGAGTTGATCCAGCCGTGGTGGATGGCCAAGGCAACGAACTTGGGCCTGGCGAGACCGGCTATTTGATTATCAGGAAACCCTGGCCAGGCATGTTGCTTGACGTCTATGGCGATCCTGCGCGTTACCAGGAGTCCTACTGGTCCCGTTTTCGTGGGGCCTATTATACTGGGGATTTCGCCATGCGGGATGAGGACGGCTACTATTGGCTGCTGGGCAGGGCGGATGAAGTACTGAAGGTGGCGGGTCACCGACTGGGAACTGCGGAGATCGAAGATGCCGCCATCGCTCATCACGCTGTAGCTGAGGCGGGTGTCACCGGCAAGCCGGATGAAGTGAAGGGTGAGACGATCGTTCTGTTCATCACCTTAAAGGAGGGCCTCCCACCTTCGGATGCTTTGAAGAAAGAGATTGCCGACCTGCTGCGAGAGACTATCGGCCCTGTAGCTGTGCCGGGTGAGATCTATTTTGTGGATTCGATTCCCAAGACGAGAAGCGGCAAGATCATGCGCCGAGTTCTCAAGGCAGTTGCTTCGGGACACGATGTTGGCGACCTGACGACCCTGGAGAACGAGGCTTCCGTCGAAGAGATACGCAACGCTCTGGAGAGTCTTCGGCACACTGCTGCAACACCGCCCGCTGATTACCCTCGCTAAACTTTGAAGTCTATGTTTCGGCGGGAGTTTCAGGCATGCCTGAAAATGCCCCGATCATGCCGTTTTTCACGGTGACACGCCGCTCCCACGCGTCTATCGAGAGCATGGTCGTCCCTGCACTTGCAGAGCATGCCTCAACGGATCCCACTGTTCGTGCCATACCATGCAGGCTAAAGGTTCGTGTGAGTCACATCCCACATTTCATACAAGGCAAACCTCAATTGCTGCCACCTGGGAAAGGGGCGAATCCCCTGTGGCAGCAAATCGACGGGGAAGCTCGGCACCTCGGTCGGCTCATCGCATCCCAGGGTTGGAGCAGATCCCGAGGATTCGGCTGTTCCCCGATGAAAGCTTTACGTGAGCTTGGTTTAAAACGTCGTGAGACAGTTTGGTCCCTATCTACCGTGGGCGCAGGATTTTTGAGGGGATCTGTCCCTGTACGAGATGACCGGGATGCGTCAACTTGATCACCAACGGATGCCGAACAGCATTTTGCACCCAGATTTTACCCGAAAAAAATCAAGGTACTTTCCTTCAATCCTTCCTGAGAGTCCCGCAATGAGGCAGTCGCTTGTTCGGAAGCCGATCAGGCATTCATAGAAAGAATTTACTCACTTTCCATCTCCGAAGAGCACCACCGGCGCCCAGAAGAAGGGGTGACGGTAGAGATCTCCCTCTTCGCCCCGGAGCATGGAAAGCTTGATGTTGCGAAGGGCTTCGGCTCGGCCCTTGCCTTCCTCGAGGTTTCTGAAAAGACCGGTGCCGAGCGTTTTTGCCGAACCGGACTCAACCGACCAGAGCGTGACGGAGACAGCCTGGGTCCCAGCATACATGAAGGCCCGGGTAAGCCCGATTACCCCTTCGCCTTTTTGGACCTTTCCTCTTCCCGTGTTGCAGGCCGAAAGGCTCACAAGCTCTGCGTTGAGCTTGAGCCCGAACGCATCGGCCATGGTGAGATATTCCTTTTTGCCGGTTTTGGGGTCGGGAAGAGACAGCACCAGGGCCGGTTGGACCAGGGGGTCCACTTTATCAGGCGCAATCCCGTGGCAGGAAAAGAGAAGGAATCGGTAATCCTTTAGTTTGTCTTCGTCATTTAAAGTAAACACATTGCTTCGAGATGCTGCTTCCCTAAGTTGAAGAGGCCGGCTCTCATCGGGGGCCTCAAGGATCGTCTTGATTTCTCTTGCTTCGTCCTCTGTGTCGGGAAGTTCAGGGAAGTAGCCGCCCATGATATCCAGATATGCCCGTGTGCGCATGGACGGGACCAAGGAGACTCCCCTGGTTCCAGCCGTCTCGTCTGAAGAGGAAAGAGGCGCCTGGGACGAAGCATCCCGCAATGCCTGCGAGTAAACGGGGTTTGCGAAAGCAAGAAGAGGGTAAAGGGCCTTCTCCTTCTTTCTTGCCGCTGCTTCGCGAAGGGTCTTGAGGAGGGAAGCCGAGGAGAGGTAGGCTACGGAATGGTCCTGCACCAGATAGCGCGGCCCTTGCGCATCCGGGTTTCCTGAAGCCAGGGCTTCAAAGGGAAGGGTATAGAGCGCACCGGTTGGGATTATATAGAGGGTCCCTGCTTTTGCCACCATCTCCTTTGCCCCTTCGGGGACCAGAAGATCATAGATCTCACGGCCTGAGTGTTCAAGCTGCTTGATGGACATTTGGGCAATTCTTTTGATGTTCCGGGGGTCTTCTCTTTCTATTGCTTTTAGAACCGCCAGGGTGACATTTCTAAATTCCGCGACTTTTTCTTCGATGCCCTTCTCGCCGGCTGATATGGTAAAGAACCCGAACTGTTCTTTGCCGATCACCCAGAGGCAGGTCGACTCTTTCTTTACGCCGTAGACAAGCATGAGCTCTCCCGGCTCCAGTACCGTCTTCTGCAATTCGGAAAGGGTGGCGGGTTGGGGGTACTTGAGCGCGTAGTAGTCAGGGTAGCGGGCCTTGATTTCTTTCTGGAGGGTCTCCTGATCGGCTTTGATCCGGCGCAACCGTTCTTCGAGACCCTGGATGCGCTCGCTGCTTCTCGATGAGGCAGGTTTTGACCTCTCATCCACCAGGGCCGACATGGCTTTTGTGTGTTCAACTGAAAGCCCCGATTCTTTGGCCCTCACCTCCTCGGGGAGGCCGGAGAAGTTCGTTGCCGCACTCTTTCCGATCTCTTCAAGAAACGTCCGACCCTGTTTGCGCTCGAATATCTCCAGGGCTTTTTTGTCGTAGCCCTTTGAGGGGTCTTTTTGGTTAAGGGTTAGCAGAAGTTCGATGAAATCATCATAGACATGGAGCTTGTCTTCCATGAAGCTTGTTTTTTCTTCCTTTTCCGTGATACCGGCCCGCATGGACTCGAGGGTGTCGATTGCCTGATCGTAGTGTGAAATTGCCTCCGTGTAGGCTTCGAGCCTGGCTTCTACTTCTCCCAACCCTCTTTTTGTCTTCCAGAGGCCATCCAGGGCGCCTGTTTCATTGTAGATCACAAGGCTTGCCTTAAGAACCTCCCTAACCTTCTCGTACCGGCCAAGGTCCCGATACACCAGACCCATATTGATAAGCTCCGCTCCCTCGCCGCCCCGGTTCCCGATCTCCCTGCAGATTGCCAGGGCCTTCTCGTAGTACTCCAGGGCCTTTCCAGACTTGCCAAGTTCCGAGTACACCGAGCCGGTATGATCCAGAGACTTCGCCTCTCCACTTCGGTCCCCGATCTCCCTTTCAATTACCAGCGCCATATCCAGGAACTGCAGGGCCTTGACATGATATTCAAGGTACAAGTACACATTGCCGATGTTGTCGAGGACCTTTCCCTGGCCGCCTCTATCCCCTATCTCCCTCATCATCGCCAGCGCCTGCCCGTAAGACTCCAGGGCCTTCTCATAGTGGCCAAGGTACAAGTACACATTGGCGATGTTGTTGAGGTCGATGGCCTCGCTGCGTAGTTCTCCGATTTCCTTCTGTATTGCCAGCGCCTGCTCGTAGTACTCCAGCGCCTTCCCGTACTGGCCAAGATCCGAATACACTATGCCGATGTTGCCCAGATCCGCTCCCTCTCCGCTTCGGTCCCCCACCTCCCTCATTATTGCCAGAGCCTGCTCCAGGTATTCCAGGGCCTTCTCATTCCGGCCAAGTTCCGAGTTCACTATGCCGATGTTGCTGAGGTCCGCTCCCTCTTCGCTTCGGTCCCCCATCTCCCGGTGGATCGCCAGAGCCTGCCCCAAGTACTCCAGGGCCTTCTCATACCGGCCAAGGTTAGAGTACACATTGCCGATGTTGCCGAAGACTTTTCCCGCTCCGCCTCGGTCCCCGATCTCCGTTCGAATTGCCAGCGCCTGCTCCAAGTACTCCAGGGCCTTCGCATACCGGCCCAGGTCAGAGTACACTATGCCGATCGAGGTGATTAGCGTCCCGAGATATTTTTTGTCACCCGCTTCTCTCGCCAGTTCGAGGCCGGCTTCCCATCGGGCTAACGCCTCCTTCAATTGACCTGCAGAGTATGCCTTTTTTCCCTCCTCCATAAAGTGATCAATCTCTGAGGCCAAAACATGAGCGGAGAGAAACAAAATTAAACTCAAAACAAGCACAATGATGTCCGTCATCATCAGCCGTCTCTTCATACTTGCCTCCCCGGCTTAAAATCCAGATTGATTCATCCCCGCTCTTCCGAATCGTGCTGCATTCTCAGAAACAATGAACTACACGATATGATTATATTCCAATCACGTCAATCGGATGACATATGGTTCGCTGAATTTTTGCTTGAAGGAGAAGACGGTTCTCCGGACGCAGGGCAGTCAAAGCTAAGGTATCTCTGGCTTCGACGATTATCTCATCGTGTAAAAAGTATGAACAATGTGTGCGTCTGTCCCCTTCAGCCCACTAGAAATTAGGCACAGAGCCATCCGCTCCATTTGCCTGAACGTGCATACAGAATAGCAGCTTGGAGTAGACCAGGTGCGCCCTCATGTTTTATTTATTTTTGGCAAGTCCAGGTGCTTCACCTTGAAAGGTTTCTTCTGCTCGAAAAGACCCGTGATCGAATGCTCCTCAAGTGCTTTGCCCTTTATTGCGTTCTGGAAGTCAGCCAAGGTTGCGTTGGGTTTAAGGTCAAGCCTGGCGTCTTTGAGGGCGTAGATAGTTACAAGATACTTGTGGGGGCCCGTGCCTTTCGGAGGCTGTGGTCCGCGGTACCCGACGTCACCGAATGAATTTTTGATCTCGAGCGCGCCGGGCGGCATATCTTTACCCGAGGCGCCTTGAGGAAGAGAGGTTACCTCCGGTGGAATATCGATCACCATCGAGTGTACCCACTTTTTCGCAACCTGGTGCTGGTCCACCATGGTGAGCGCGAATGATTTAGTACCTTCGGGTATACCGTCCCATTTCAACGGAATGGAAACGTTGTCTCCTCCAGCGGCTGAACCGGCATGATGACTGGGAATGACAGAGTCCCTGCCGCGGCGCCATATTCCTTTTGAGCCGGCGGCAGGGCGGCCTTCGCTCATCCGCACGACCCAATCATCCCTGAAGGCGGTAGACCAAAATTGCAACCCTGCGGCAGCCGGTGGGGACGATCACTTGTCATGACATTGAAACTTTTTTGACAATGCACTGGTGTAGCGTCAACTAAGTTGTCAGGGGTGCAGACGCACGATCCGTCATTGCGGCGGAAGCCTGAATCTAGTGTCTTTTCGGCCAGTTAAGATCACTGGACACCGGCTTTCGAGACTGTGTCGCAAAGGGACTATTTTTCATATTTTCCCCCTCGTACAAAAGGTGGCAGGGGAGATTTTGAGTCTCCAATGCTATGTAAGCCTTTAAAATCCCCCTCGATCCCCCTTTACGAAAGGGGGAAGCAAAACCTGGTCCCTTGGGATTTGCACCGAGCATTTCTCTTATG
>JBEKMB010000098.1:0-11905 GCA_050008735.1 Syntrophobacteraceae bacterium | reverse complement strand
GACATATTCTGAAGAAAACCCTGGGAACATAAACTGCCTCCTTTCTGTGCTTTCACCAGAAATAACAGGCAGATAATGCCCCAGAACATTCAAAGGTCAATCATCTATTTTGTTACGTACAGCTGGCAAGAAGTATGAACTTTTCGCGGAGCCTACGCTGGCAGCTGTTTCAAAGATCTATTACGTACAGCGGCAGAGCACTATAAGCTTTGATTTTGCCATTTTGCCCGACTCCTGCATCATCCCAACATCTTGCTGCATAAGAGGGAACTATGGGAGAGTGTCAAATCCTCGGCCTGCCAGCTGGTCTTCGGCGGCACTTTCATCCAAACCGTTTTCGTTGCCATTCTTGTTCCTTCCCCTTTTCCTGAGCGACCAAAATTTGTCTCCCACCAAGAACTTTTCTTTCCCTTGAGGACCCATTGGGCTCGGAATTTCGTATTCTCCAACCACCCTCCCCATTCATCGCAGCCCGCAGAACGTTGGAGCACTTGAAAGTCATCACTTTCCTCGGCGGCAGCGTCATCGGCTCCCCCGTCTGGGGATTTCTGCCTCTACGCGCCTGCTTTTAACGAAATTTTACGAAAAAGATCGAAAAAGAAAGATTTCAACCTGTGCTGTTTTTGCGAATGCCGGACAGGATTGACGGATACCTTTGATTTTACAAGGAAAAGGGTTTCCGGCCATTTTCCTTTCGTTGCAGTTACTTAGATGGTCGTCCTGCCTAACATCCGTACATCCTTGGTCTATTTTTCCTCTCATCCCGTTTCGTGTTTCTCGCCCAAAATTGGGGAAATCAACTTTGACGAGCCCGTGAACATTCAATAAAAAAGTGTAGGGAACAAAGGTAACATCTCTCCGGAGTACACAACTTTTGAATTCTTCACCCTTTCTTGCCCGTGTCTCCTGATCAAATTACCTTCCTGTTCCAGCCGAATACTGCTTTGACCTTATTGGAATCTCAGAGCCAAAGCAGATGAAATGCAGTGCCGGCAAGCCATCCTCTCAGCGAGGAGTAGACGATGAAGAAAATAACAAGAACCGTTGGCTGGTGCGCTGTTTTTGCTTTCTGGGCTTTCGGCGCCCTTCTTTTTCGGCAAATATGGATTTATCAAAAATCGCTGCCCGATCCGCTTGGCTCCTACATTGAATTCTCGATTATGTTTCTGGTTACTTTCTACGTCTTGGCGCTGCTGCCCATCAAACATTGCGTGGATCGGTTTCTCTGTCGTAGCGGGCTCGTCGAGAAAACGAGCCAGGGTTTTCAATAAGAGAAAATACGCAGACGCTGAGACGATGATTATAAGGGCATGGTCAAAAGGGAAAAGAGGGTTAAGTTATGCCGAAAATCCTTGCTGCCGATGACGATGAGTATATAAGGCTCCTATTTTCGTTGGAACTGAACGAAGCCGGATACGAGGTAGTCACAGCGGATTGTGGTTACAAGCTTCTGGAGAAAATCGAAGAAGAAAAACCGGATCTGGTCATCTTGGACATAAAGATGACTGACTACAACGGTCTGGACATTCTCCTGAAGATCCGAAACCATTTTTATGACCTGCCTGTTATACTCTGGACTGCATGTGATTACTTCGAAGGTGAAACGAAATCGATTGAAGTCAACTTTCATGTTTTAAAAAGTTTTGACTTGACCGAACTGAAGGAAAAAATCGTCATGGCGCTCGAAATAGGGCGCCCCAGTTGGCAACCCGTTTGGCAGGACTTGCCCGATTTGTCGAAGTGGTTATAATCGGCTGATTGGGATTCCGCGTTCCAGAAAAGGTACTTCCCTTTAAAGAATCTGAACTGAAAGTGCACAAATTGGTCTGTTTTGGAGTCTTTCTGGCGGGTTTTTGATTGGGATATCACCACAATTTATCCCGACTGAATGCTTTCTACTTCTCTGCCCATGTATCCCCAATAATAATTCCCACTTCAACAGGAACTTTGGAAAGACCGATTGAAGTCTCTTCATTCTCGTTTCCAAGCATTGGGCGATTGACTTTTTCAAACTAAGGCCCATCAATGGAAAAAGTGGTGCTGGCACTTCAAACCGGCATTGAGCAGACGAGCTATGAGCTGCTGGAGATGATCGAGTGTTTTGAAAATGCCCAGATCGGCCTCATTGACTTATCACTTGCACGTTCGATTGGGAAATCGTATGATTTCTCATGCTTCGGTGGCGCAACGGAAGTTTTTCGGGCAAAAATCCGATCCCAAAATGCGGTTTGGATGCATAGCACGGGACTTGATACATTATTCCGGTTCACTGCTCACTGCTGACTGTCTTGGAGTGCCAATAAGGGCAGGCAGATCTATCCAATAATAGTAACTATTTACTAACTTATAACTACATGTTTTATAAGTATAAAGGGTCAAATAAAACAGTATAAACTTATGGCGTTCATTTTACGCTGATTCATGTAGGCAGAGTTATCAAACCCTTCGTCAATATCATAAGGGAATCGATGAGCAGATTTTCTAAAAGAGAGCGGTCGGGGATCTGCACAAAACGGAGCGACTTTTTGTCGGATTTCGGACCTCATCAGGGAATGTGCTTAGTTTGCGGCTTGGATCTGCCACAGGCCTTTCCGGATCGAACGCAGTCGTCTCTGCTCTTCGTAAACTCCGGTGGGCCCAACCTTAAGCTATGATTCAACTATCACATCAGGAGGACCTTGAAATGACAAAAACCGTAAGTATTTTCATCGTCGGGCTATTTGTCCTGTTTATCGCAACCGCCGGCAGCGCTTTTGCGTATGGATCCTCATCTTTGAACGGGACAACATGGGTTGGAACAAATGTCACCTTGATTACAACTGGCGGCACCGTTACAACTACAAACACCTTAAGCATAGGTCCCTTCACCGCGAGTACTACGGACCACGACCTGCTGAGTGGAACATTGACATTTACGCCTTCAGGGTCCAGCCCAATTCCCTTCTCGGCCATCCAGGATGAAGAGTCGCTCTCCATAGTGGCAGTGGGCTCGGGATTCAGCTACATAATCCATGCTCATATCATCCATCAGCACCACCACGGTGGAAGAAATCACCAACCCGCAACCATGTTTATCAAGGGGACCAGTCTCTCGGATGGCAGCCAGTTCGAGGGCACTTTGACGGAACAGTAGGTGTCGTACGGAAGTCAGATGGCAGATGGTGGAGGTCGGAAATCCACCGTTTTCCGTCCTCCGTCTATTCACTAATCACCATTCACCCTGATTTTTCCTTTTACTTTTGCCTTGACAGACGCCCTCCCTCCCCCGTCTTTCGTCTATCCACTATTCACTAATCACTGTCTTTTTGCCGCTTCTATTGCCGTTTCTATTTCCACTTCTATTGCCGCTTCTGGTTTTATAATGTCTTTTCGGGGAGTACGTCTCTCAGGAATGGAGCTTAAAAACTTAAAGAGATGTAATACAGATTGATGGATTTGGCTATGGATAAATCGTCAATCGAGGGGTATTTGGGCGGGCATATATTGAGTATTTCGACCATCCATTCTTATATTTAATAAGTTTTATTTCAATAAAATGTACAAGATAGCCTAATGATTATCGCCTGATTCCGATTTCCACTTTTCAGATTTAAGGCGGACTTTGACACTTTGCCTTGAAAGAAATTGATCTTACAGCGCCCAAAATCGCTTTCGTTACTACACCTTAAATTGCAGCTCTATTTCCCAGGAGTGTGGACGGCAGAGAAACACCGAGCGCTTCCCTATATGGCTTCGATCTCTTCTTCAACTACATTGGCAACCGTAACAGCTTGCCCTGCCTGTCGTGTAACCTCCACCCCAAAAAGAGTTTTCTGCATCGCTGGTTTTGATTAATTTCGGTGGATATGCAGCCCAACGATAAATGGCAAGGTTGAAAAATGCAAATTCAACACAGCTCCTATGTTGTTGAGAAACCAGCGCACTCAAAAGCTCAAGATGTTCGAATCATTCTTTTTATGCGAGGTCCCCCTGGCCAAATTCTACCTTCTGGCAAAATGTCACAGTTCTTTTGCCCTTCTTTTTCAACCCCGGACGATCACGAGAACGCCAACCGAACTTCCGGGCATAACTTTCTGATTTGCTTGAGTCTGCCCCGCATTTTCCGTGAAATCCTCTCCTGAATCCTGACAGCGATGTCACCTTTCGTTTTCTTGAGAAGCCGTACTGCGGCAGCAATATTGTTTGGATCGCCTGTAGCCGCCAGTTCCTGTGCAAGTATGCCGGCGTTTTTAAACTCGGAAAGAATCCAGTATTCCTTGTCCGCGATAAAAGACTCGAGTTGAACGTAGGCGATTTCGAGATCAGTTCGCCGGTCGTGGGTGGGATTATCCACGAGTTCCTGGTAAATTGCCGCGGCAATCAGGTTCTTGGGAAAAGGAAGGACCGATTCAGGGGCTACCGGTGCACGCGATTTTTTGAGAAACTCTTGGTACGAGGCAATGGTTTTTCGGCGCTCCCGGCAAAGCCGCTCGAAATCACGGTCAAAGGCCCTGCTTTTCTGGGTCTTCAATTCAGACTCTGGATGGGGTGCTATGGGAGACACAGCTTTCCTAGCTTTCCCTATCTTTCCCTTTACTGGGCGGACCGTCCGGGGAGCAACCATCACAATATTCTCCTTATAGGCAACAAGGCCGAGTGAGAAATCGCACGGGGATTAAATTCGGAGAGCAGGAAAGGACCCGGCCAAAAGTTGACAAACAATGCCGGAAATGAATACATTTTATCGGAAACGCATCGCTGAAAAATCAGGGTAACAGGTTATTTCACTAGACAGGAAAGCTGTATTTGCCGTTAGGCCTGTGGTAAGCAAGTTTGCCTTGTTAGTACGCTATTACGGACATATTCGAAGGTCATTATGCCTACTGTTTCGGGTGTAGTAACAGGCAGACACAGTGTGACATAATAGAAAATAGAGTTAGGAAAGGAGGAGGGCCTGAGTGCCCTATGCGGTATAGGTTTCGGGACTTTCAGCGTCGCGGAAAGGTCTCAACGTGAAGGCCGCAATCCCAGGACCTAAACTCAACAGTTACGATCTTCAGCAGCGATAAAAACGGTTGAATAGTGTATACTCATTAAAGTGCAAACCACTCACTGGTGGGCGAACAGTATGTCCGACCCAAAAAAGACAAGACCCGTCTTGGTAATCGGTGCAACCGGATACATCGGGGGCCGCCTCGTGCCAAAGCTGCTCGAACTCGGGTATACGGTGCGGGTGATGGGCAGGTCCATGTCCAAACTGGAATCCCGGCCGTGGGCCACTCATACCAGGCTCGAGGCGGTGCAGGGGGACGTGCTGGATGTCAACTCCCTGAAGAGAGCGGTCCGGGGGTGCTGGGCAGCCTTTTACCTGGCCCACTCCATGAATACGCCAAGGGGTGATTTTGCGTATTTGGACCGGCTCGCGGCGTGGAACATGGTCGAGGCATCCGGCGGCTCAACTCTCGAGCGCATCATTTACCTCGGGGGACTGGGGGACGAGAAAGACCCAACGCTCAGCAAGCACCTCCGCTCGCGGGTCGAGGTGGCCAGAATTCTGCGCTCCGGTCCCGTCCCTGTCACAACGTTGCGGGCTGCGATGATCCTCGGATCTGGCAGTGCCTCATTCGAAATTCTGCGCTACCTCGTCGACCGGCTCCCGGTAATGCTCACGCCGCCCTGGGTGCACACACCCGTCCAGCCCATCTGCATCCGAAACGTGCTCAATTACCTTGTGGGCTGCCTCGAATATGAAGAAACGGTTGGGCAAGCCTTTGACATCGGGGGGCCTGAAATACTCACTTACGAGCGCCTGATAAAGATCTACGCCCAGGCAGCCGGCCTGCGTAAACGGGTTGTTATCTCGGTTTCTTTCATATCCCCGCACCTGAGCGCGCGGTGGATTTCCTTGGTGGGCCCTGTTCCGGCGCCACTGGCACGGGCCCTGATCGAAGGGCTCCTGAACAAGGTGGTGTGCAGGGACGAACGCATACGCAAGATAATCCCGCAGGAACTCATGACCTGCCGGCAGGCGATCGAGCGCGCGCTCGAGAAGATCGAGCAGCATCGGGTCGAAGCCTGCTGGACCGATGCGGGCGAGCTTCTCCCCCCCGAATGGAGCTACTGCGGAGATGAGCCCTATGCAGGCGGAACCGTTTTGGCTTGCGCCTATATGGTGCGGCTCAATGCATCGCCCGGGGAAATCTGGGAACACATAGTCAGGATCGGAGGGCGGACCGGCTGGTACTATGGCGGGCCGCTCTGGAGAATCCGCGGGGGGATGGACAAGCTGATTGGCGGAACCAGCCTCCTGCGCGGAAGGCGGGACCCCATGACGCTTTATGTCGGCGATGCCTTGGATTTCTGGAGAGTGCTGGAAGTCTCCGCCCCCTTCCGGTTGCTGCTGCTCTCGGAGATGAAGCTTCCGGGCGAGGCTATCCTCGAATTTAAAATTTGCCCCGTTGGTCAAAGGGAATGCGAGCTCCAGCAGGTTGCGCGGTTTCTTCCCAAGGGTTTTTCTGGTCTCCTCTACTGGTATAGTCTGTACGGCGCGCATCGGTGGCTTTTCAAGGGAATGCTTCGCACCATTGCGCGCGAGGTTGGAAAGCCGTTGGTAAAAGGGCCTGAGCGGTTTGAGCCAACGCTTCACCTCGTCTGCCGGATGGATTAGAACTGCTTGGTTATTTTGAATCCACGCTCCTTAATGAAAATCAGATACCTAATTTGAGCGATACTTTGGCAGAGATCATGAAAAACACAGTGGCAAGATCAAGGAGAAAGCGGAATCTTCTCTCAGAAAAAACTCCATTCATAACGTCTAGGGAAACCAAGGTGCAATGAAGATGATTCACAGAAATTATCTATTAAAGCAATACTAATGGCATTAGTATTTATAGCACTATAAGAAGACTTTTAGTCTGCCCTTGCTATATTTTGTGCTAACCAGTTACTTTTTTTATGTAGCAAGTTAAATGTAAACTGAATTGAATAGCTGGAAATCTTTTTTGGCTTCTTTTTGGTTATTGAAAAAACAGATTTAAAGAGCTCCACTCTTGTCACAAACAAAGATGGTATCCAGGAGAAACTTTGTGGACCATCGTTCTCCCTACCCAAATCCAGAAAGGAGGAACATATGGAAGGGCTCATAATGGAACTAGTTCTGGATAAGGCAAGGAACTTCGTGGAGGAGGCGGTAGCCTTTTACAAAAGGATGCTCAAAGCAATCGCTTTGGCCGAATTCTCCACCCCTCAAGGACGCTTTGTTAAAGGCGACCAATATGTTTATGTGTTGGATTCCACCGGCGTAATGATTGCCCACCCACTCAATGAGAGTTTTGTGGGCCAGGACTTTTATTACATCACGGATTGTGATGGTAGGAGCTTTATCAAAGACATCGTCGATACCGCCAATGCTGAAGGTTCTGGCTGGGTGGAATATAAATGGCTCGACCCCGTAACCAAAACGGAGCGACCTAAAACCGTGTATTTTGAGAAGACCCATGGTGTGATCATTTGCAGTGGAGTCTACGGAGGGAATCCGGCCTCTAGCATTCTGGAACATCCAGCTGATGAAGATGCCGTTCTTACCCCTCTCACAAATGTCTTTCCATCCAGCGACCTAGCGATTGACACCCAAATGGAAGAGCACCTGGTTGAGCCAGTTCTGGATGACGCTAAGCGCTTTGCGGAGGAGGCGATAGCGTTTTACAAACTTAATGACAAAGCAATCGCTTTGGCAGAATTCTCCAACCCTCAGGGACGTTTTGTTAAAGGCGAACAGTATGTTTTTGTGTTGGACTCCACCGGGGTGATGCTCGCCCACGGCATGAATAAAAAATATGTTGGCAAGGACTTCTATCGCATCACGGATTTTGATGGTAGGAGCTTTATTAAAGACATCGTCGATACCGCCAATGCTGAAGGTTCTGGCTGGGTGGAATATAAATGGCTCGACCCCGTAACCAAAACGGAGCGACCTAAAACCGTCTATTTCGAAATGACAAACGGAGTGATAATTTGCAGTGGAATTTACAATTATTAAGACATCCTCCCGAGAGCGTGCAAGAGATGGCAGAATAGTCAGGGCGATCATTGGCTGGGGAAAACGATGGTGAAAGAGATACAAAGCCTCCTGGGTTTTCTCGAAAATGAGTTAAGAAAGATTTACCCCTTTGTTTGCCATCCAGTTAGAACAAGAGCCAGGCAATTCTTATCTCTCTGAGCGCTTTCAAGGCGCTTCCGCCTAGCTCTTGCGCTCATCCCGAACAGAGCCCCCCTGGGTAACAAACCCCTAAAGGTGACAACCGGCTCAGGCTCAGCGAAAGTTCCACACAGCTCTCCTGAAGTTCAATTTCACAAGGGCACGATCAGCCTTTCCAGATCCACTTCATTTATGAACCTCAAGGGCTGACATCAGGATCGCTACCGGTCAGCACCAACTTTTAGGCGGCATTCCTCACGTCAACTGAGCAAGTTTAAAACTTGCTTAACTCCCTCTCCATAAAAACGGGGAAGTTGACGATGACCATTCAAAGCATCAGCGAATTCACGACAAGAAGAAGCAGCCGCTTGTGTTGAAGACTAAACTGCCCTTTCAATAGCTTCGTGACTGCTGATTGCCGTGGAAAGGGCAGGAGTTTTGTCTCTGGCAGCATTGCAAAGAGCAGCAACAATGAAGCCGACTGCACAACCCAGGAAAAGTCCTAGTAGAAATAGCATGGTCCCCCCCCCAAAAAAAACGGCTAGAGCGTTCTCGGGTAAAGTCCAAGGCATGGGTCATACCAAAAAGTAGGTGGGGGTGGTATTCGGATAGAATATATTTATCGGGCTGTCAAGTGCTTTATTTCGGAATAATGCATCAAGTCGTGCACTATGCATCCAAACCAAATTTGAGTTTGGATTCTGCTCGAAAAACTCTTGGGAAGCTAATTCAATTATCCTTTGTCCCAATCAAAACACGCAAGTGAAATTGGATGGATCATTTATTGAACAAGTCAAAGCACAAAGGCGCCCGGATTCGGGTAGGAACTCACATACCTCTGCCTGTCATTGAGAAATGAGGTTCTGAAATCCTCAGCGTTTCCGAATCATACATTCAACAGATTAGGTAACTTGGAATTCTCAAGCAGTGGCAAGGGGTGTGAACTTGCGCGGAGCCTGAGCCGGCAGCTGTTTCAAAGATTTGTTACGTACAGCGGCAGGGTAGTGTTTAAAGTCTTCGAGAATTGTCCAGCGGCAACTGGATGATGAAGCTTGTCCCTACACCGGGAGTGCTCTTCGCTGTAATACTTCCTCCATGCCTCTCGACAATTTTTTTGCAGATAGCGAGACCCATACCCGTTCCCTTATATTGGCTGCTCCTGTCGTGGAGCCTCTGGAAGGGGGCGAAAATCATGTCGAGATACTCTTCTTCAAAGCCAATGCCATTATCCTCAACCACGATCTGGAGTTCGCTATTATCGATTACGACGCTCCGCACTTTGATGACAGGCTTCTCCCCTTGTTTGTGGAACTTAAGAGCATTGCCAATCAGATTTTGGAATAACTGCCGCATCTGTGTAGGATCGGCTTCAATGGCCGGGAATTCTCCGATTCGCACTTCCCCTCCCGTCTTTTTGATTCTAATTTCCAAATCGGAGAGGACTTCATTAATAATGCCGTAGAGATCAACTTCTCTGAACGGTTCGGGATTTGTTGTGATTCTTGAGTATTCGAGAAGCCCTGTGAGCAAAGACTGCATGCGCTCAGTCGCATCGAGCATCCGGTTCAGGTAGTCATTGCCAGTCTGCCCGAGCGAATCTTTATGCTTTTGCTGGAGCATGTTGCCAAAAGAGATAACCTTGCGAAGAGGCTCCTTCATGTCGTGTGAGGCTATGAAGGCGAAATCCTCAAGCGCCCGGTTGCTCTCCTTCAGCTTCGCCATATACCTCTTGAGCTCCCGAGTGCGGTCCTCAACGCGCAATTCCAATTCATCGCGTGATTTACGTAATTCCCACTCCATCTGCTTGCGGTCGCTGATATCACGTGCGACATGAACCGTACCCATCATGATGCCCTGCTCATCGAATAGCGGGGTGGTGCTGACAAGAAAATCCCCGCCGAGGCGTTCCTCATGAACTTCGGCAATGTGTTCCCGCCCGTCCTTAAGCGTCTGGCTGTGGGGGCAAGACTCAGGTGGCAGAGCCGAACCATGCACGTATTCGTAACAACGCAGACCGACACAATTTTGCGGTGTGACTCCCAGCCGCCCGGCCATCTCCCGGTTGGCGCGGACAATCCGGTGTTGAGTGTCCAGAATGGCGATCAGGTCCGGCACACTGTCGAATGTACGCTCCCACTCCTGCTTGGCCCGCAGCAGTTTAGTCTGCGCCAGCTTACGCTCGGTAATGTCCTGAACAGTCCCGAACCCACCGCGAAGTGCATCATTCTCATCGAACTCCAATTCAGCTTGCTCATGAACCCATCTAATAGTGTCGCCCACAACGATGCGGTGTTCTATATCGTAATGCTTTCCGGAAAGAGCCGCCTGCCACGACCGATCTATCAACTCCCTGTCATCAGGGTGGACGGCGGCGAGGAACGCCTCGTACGTCATGGGTACACTCCTGGGAATGCCGAACATCCGGTATGTCTCGTCGGACCAGTGCAATACATTGCGCCGCACATCCATCCGCCAGCTTCCAATACGCGCCACAGCCTGGGCCCGGTTAAGGTCTTCCTCTCTTTCCTGAAGTTGCCTGTTTTGAACTTCGAGACCCCGTTGAGCCTCTCTCAACTCCTTTTCTATCCCCAACTGTTCCAACTGCTTGAGGCCCTGGCTTGCTATCATTTCGGCAAACAAGGTGAGAAATGAAAGGATGGAAGGCAGGGCATCTTTCGCTAAAATAGGCACTTCGGGCAACGCGTCCAAGTAAGCCGATTCATCAAAGGCAAACTCTTTTGCCTGCCGGCGGAAGAATCCCAGGTCAGGCTCTTCGATGAAGAATTGCCCGATGAACGCATTTGCAAGGTGCTCCCCTTCAATGATAATCGGGGACGCTGCATCGGTGAGGCCGTTTTGACAGCGGTAAAGAGAAAAAGGCTTTCCATCCAGCAATTGGTTGGCAAGCACTGTATCACTTTCGATACACCTCTTGCGCGTTACCTCGTTTGCTCTGTGGAAGTCGGTGCATAACCTCTGCCAGCGGGAGGTAACGAGGACCACTCCCTCAAGATCAATTATGGCCGCAGCAACTCCAACCGCGCTATGGAAGTTCTCAAGCAGCTTTTGAGTCTTTTCGATGTCTATCAGATCGGTGAGTTTATAAGTTATTGGCTTCATAGGGTCCAACCCCAAAATTATCGAAGAAGAATTAGAATAATCTGTCGTTTCTCCGCAATATTAAGCCCATATTGGCGGCAGTCAATCATAGCGTGTCCTTTCCCTAAAATTCTGCACAGAAGGCGGGTATTTTTACCCTTGCCGAAACCGGCCTTTTGCCGGTTGCGGGAGAATATACATAGAGCAGAGAAAACAAGGGCAGCTTTGGGCCAGCGGCCAGTTTCACTTTTCTTCCGAGCCGTCCCCTTCCAGAGGGGCGAAGAGAGTGGGGCCGGGGTAGAGCTCATTCAATTAGTCTTTGTCCCAATCAAAACACGCAATTGAAATTGGATGGATCATTTATTGAACAAGTCAAAGCACAAAGGCGCCCGGATTCGGGTAGGAACTCGCACATCTCTTTTTGTCACTGAAAAAATGAGGATCTGAAATCCTGAGCGTTTCCGAATCATACATTCAACAGACCAGGTAACCTTGAATTTTCGAGCAGTTGGCAAGTAACTATGATGCAAATAAGTCACGAGATATCCGGGTCTTGAGTGCTATTCTCCTTCCAAACCAAGGATAGAAGGAGGCAGGAGATGAAGCGACAGGTCAAGGGTTTGGATTCCT
>JBEKMB010000097.1:0-12135 GCA_050008735.1 Syntrophobacteraceae bacterium | reverse complement strand
AACCCGCCTCGGAAACGACCTCGCCTTGAGCACCCGCACCGGCTTTCGCGAAATCCGATGCCAATAAATCCCGGACCGGGCATTTATCAAACCGGCTTGAATCCACGCCGGGCTTCATCGGCCTTCCCCGCGGATTTGACAAACAAGACGACATGGTTATTTGTCTGCGGGATGCGATCTATTTTGGCCGGGGCGCCAATCCACCTTCAACTCAGCACTTCTCCGCGAAACCGTATCAGCGAGGCTGCAATGGCGATCACACCAAGATTAGCGTTCATCAATATAGTTGCGACCCTTGCTTATCTCGGGCTCGCGGTCCTGGGGCGGGGCGGGTTTGCCGCCTTTTTCTCTCACCCGTCCCTGCTTGCCCTTGCGATCACACTCTTCGTGATGACCGGCGTAGGGTTTTTCAGTAGCGGAAACGTGAGTCCGGGCGTGCGCGAGGATCGCGCCAACCGCTGGGTCCTCGCAGTCTTCGCGCTGATCGGGTTGCTGGCTGGCTATCTGCCGGCCTACACGGACCGCAAGGAGTTCTGGGTGCTCGACGGTGATACCATTCGCTGGCTTGGCTTTGTTCTCTTCGCCGCCGGTGGTTCGCTGCGGCTCTGGCCGGTCTTTGTGCTCGGCCGGAGGTTCAGCGGGTTGGTAGCCATCCAGCCCGGGCATACGCTGGTCAGGAGTGGTATCTACGGTGTCATCCGCCACCCCAGCTATCTGGGGTTGCTCGTCAACTCGCTGGGGTGGGCCCTCGCTTTTCGTTCGGGGGTCGGGGTGCTGCTCACGGCGCTCATTATTCCGCCGCTTTTCGCGCGCATACGCGCGGAAGAGGCGCTGCTGCGCTCACAGTTCGGAGACGAATACGATGCCTACTGCACCCGCACGCCGCGGCTGATTCCCTCGTTTAGACGGTGGCGTCAGCGGCCGAAGAGCTGAACGCGACGATCCCCAGGCCGGCGTTACCGTCCGGAGGCGCCCTCCGTGCTTTGTCCGGGCACGGTCACGCCCGAGTTCATTGACAGGCTAACCCCTGTTTTCGCACAAAGGATATTCCCCACATTCCTGTCGCCACCGGGATTTGCTGAGGCGCCCAGGTTCTGCCCCCATCTGATGTGTTCCACAAATATCCGGACCCGAACTGATCCGAGGTCGTCGCCCAGGCGTGCCGTTTGTTGATGGCGCTGACCCGTAGCACATACTGACCACCAAGAGGCGCGGGTTGGGAGGTCCAGGTTTTTCCGCCATTGCGAGAACGCCAGATGTTCGATAAATCGGCGACCGCCCAGATGGTTAGGCGATTTAATGCATAAACGCCGTTGATATCATACATACTGCTAAAATCCGGTGTCTGATCGGTAACGGAAATACCCTGCGAGGTCACGGAAATACGCACAATCTGACCGCGGCCGACGGCCCAGACCTTATGGGCGTTCGCACCATCGACCGTGATTAAGTAGGCGGAGCTGAAGGTCCTGGAGAGTTCATAGGGCACTTTCTCCCACGTGGCCCCTCCATCGGTGGTCCGCAGAATGGTTCCATAATCATTTCCTGGCTCATTATCCCCGACCACCCACACGTGAGATGCATCGCTGGCATAGACGCCATTCAGCGCAACGTTCGGCACCTGGCCAATGCCCTGGCGTTCCCACAGGGCACCGCCATTTTTGGTGCGTAGGATGACGCCTTCATTTCCAGCGGACCCGACCGTCCAGGCGATATTCTTATTAACGGCAGAAACTGCAGTAAGTCCGACATCCTTGAGGTCACTACCGGGCCCCTCACGGGTCCAACTCTCCCCTCCATCCTTCGTGTGCAAAATAACACCGTATCCGTTCTCGGAATCGGCGCCACCGACCGCCCATGCCTGGCGGGCACTAACCGCCGATACACCAACCAGTCCTACATCGGGAATATCAACCGAAGTGCCCTGTCTCTCCCAATTCCGACCGCCATCGGCGGTGTGGAGGATGGTGCCATACCCGTCTACAGGCTCTCCGACCGCCCAGCCAATGGCCTTTTGAGCACCGCCTTTGGCACATAACTCCTGACTGGCGGCCCCAACGCCATCCGCAGATAATATCGCGTACGAGAACACTACAAACGATAGCAACGCTAAGGACATGGACTTGATCATCGCAACTTCCCTCAGTTCTTGAAATACCCAACGCATTGGTTCAAATAAGCCTCTCCGCGGCAGGATTATACACTGCCTCCCATGCATCCAACAGAAGCCACAACAGGCATGTACGATACCTTACATGTCCTCTGAGGTGGCCCGCGTTGCGCACCAGGTTACCCCGCCCCGGCGGCTGAAAAAAGCGCCATCAGCACTCCGACCAGGCTCTCCCCGGCTATCATCCCCGAGGCCACCGGTACGGTATATCCCCGTATGCGCGTCTTGCGCACCAGCGAGGCAATAAGGGCCCCCAGGAAAATAGAGAGCGTATTCCAGAAGGGGATTACAAACGCAAGCCCCAAGCCCATTGCTGAAGGAAGGAGGGACCGGATTCGCGACGGGGCCGCACGATCCAGCACGGAGAGCAACACTCCGAGAGCTACCCCGACGACAAGAGCAATTCTTGCCGAACCGTGCAGGCTGGATATTCCATTGGCGAGCAGTTCGGCCACTCCTTTCCACACCTGAGCGCTTGGAGCGGGGAATTTATCGCCGCCCAGAACTTCCGGTGTGGGAACCAGGAGGTAGAAAGCGGGCACGATCACCGCCGCACCCGCGAAAACGCCCAGAAACTGCGCGATGAATTGCTTCCTCGGATTTGCGCCCAGAAGGTAGCCCGACTTGAGGTCGGTAAGAAGGTCGGCCGAGGAAGCGGCCGCTCCCGCCGTTACGCCGGCGGTCATCAGGTTTGCCGTGATATTTGAAGGAGCAATGATCCCATAGGACAACTGAGTGATTTTACCCATTGCGCCGATCGGCGTTATGTCGGTTTCTCCCGTCGCGCGGCAGGCTACGACGGACAAAAAGAAGGCCATTATGACGCAAATGGCGCTCATCCACCATGAGATCGAAAACTCGATTGCCTGGACCGAAATTATCCCGATGCCGCAGACGGCTATACCGGCCGCAAACCAGCTCCCCGGCACCTCTATTTGTTCCATTTGCCTCAATTCGGAATCCGGCGGTCCCCCGTGTGCGCCGTTGACACTTTTCCACTGAAATATGCGACCCGTGCCCGCAATTGCTCGCCACACGGTCTTCCACTGGAAACAAAAAGTGAGCAGACCCGAGGTAACCATAAGGGCAGTGCCGCCCCACAGGCTCCAGGAGACTATGTTTTTGTACCCCGGCCCCGGGATTATCCCCATTTCGTAGATGTAGGGAGCGATAAAGAAATAGTTCAGGATGCCTCCCGCAAGCATGCTCCAGGCCACCTTCATTCCTATTATCGCTCCGGCCGCTATCATGATGGCACTGAACTCAAAGGAAATTGTCCACGATGCCAGGCTCTTTCCAGCGAGCCTGCCGGGAAAATCGATCATCTCCGGCAGCTTCAGCCAGCCCGGCCACCAGGACAGGGTGTTTTCCCTCAGAAATGCCGTCGCGCCTCCCAGAGCGCCTGCAATGCCAAGGCTTTTTGCCTTTTTGGAGGCCTCCTCTCCTTCGGCGTAGAGCGAACGCAGGGTCTGGGCGGCTGCAAGGCCGCTGGGAAAGGGGAGTTGTTCTGCATTTATCATCTGTTTTTTCATCGGAACGGCCAGGAAAACGCCAAGCATCGCGACCAGGCTTGTCCATGCCATCAATGTCCAGAAAGGCATGTGATGGCCCTGAATGAGAAGCAGGGCGCTTATCGCGCTGACCATTACGCTGCCGGTCGAGTACCCCGCTGAACTGGCGGCGGACTGCATGCAGTTGTTTTCGAGAATCGAGAGGTTGGAGCTGAGGAGACCCATGCGCCTGAGAACGGCGCCAAGGGTGAAGGAGAGAACGCAGGCGGTTATCGCTACACCGAGGCCCCAGCCGGTTTTGAGGCCTACGAAAAGGTTCGACAGGCTCATAACGGCGCCCAGCAAACACCCCATCAGGACGGCCCTTGTGGTGAGCTGAGGCAAATCCCCCCGATAGACGTTCCTGAACCACTCCAGTTCTGTCTCGGACGCCGATTTTACCGTTGGGTCCATGAATGTGAAGTCCTCCGGAAAGGTCCTGCATGCCTCCTCGATCGGGAACAGGAGTTACGGGATAATGCTGACCGGTCCCCGCACAGTGGTCCGGAGACCATGAATTTTCAAATTGAAGGTGTCTCGAAAAGTCCGCGGTCAAGAATGCCGAGGAAATGCGAAAGCGGACGATCCGGAGGTCCCAGGATGGGCGTCATAAAGTGTTCGGTCGGGCTTCGGATCAGGTTCACACTGCCAGGGGTCAAAGACGCGGGCCAGGTCCAAGCGACCTTTATTCCCTCTTCGGAAAGCCGTTCCGCAAGTTCGCGCGTGTTCTTCTCGGTCCCCTGGGTATGGAGCGCAACGAAAAACCGATAGCCGGCTCCCTCCGCTATCCATTTGGTGAATTTTTCCAGGTCCTCATAGAGCGCATCGATCAGAAAGACGCCCCTGATGCGGCTGCCTTCGCCTCCCCGGTCCAGGATGTAGGCGGCCGATTTGTATCCCCCGCTGAAAGCCGAGATCAAAACAGGCGCTGTGCGAAGAGCGGGCAGGTGTTGTTCGCCTATCCTGCGGCCAAGAATCACGGCCGCCTCAACCATGAAGCTGCTGAAGGCGCCGTGTTTGAAAAACTTGCCAGGGCTGGAATCGGAGGCGTTTTTTGCAAGTTGAGGCAAGATCAGTATTACATTTTTTCCTGAACCGTCCACCTGTTCAGCGATCTTATAATCCCGGTCGGTCTTGTCGATATCGCTGTCGAGGCCATGGAAGAAAATCAGGAACACAAAGGGTTTTTCCGGGCTGAAATTGGGTGGGAGATGAAAAAATACGCTGCTGTCACTGTAGTGTTCGGTTTCCGGAATACGCAGGCCGTAGCGATTCGTATGGAACCGTTTGCCGGTGTTTGGGTCCGTCCAGTCAAAAAAGCTCTGCCCGGTGTCGTCGTATTTCCCATCATAGGGGAAAGGCGCGCCGGCCATTTCCTCGACAAAACTCAAGCTTTCCGCCCGCTCATCGTGTGCGCCATGCGCAAAGCCCGGCGAGATGCAAAGCAGGAGAATGCAAAGCGGTGCAAATACGTAACCTGCCCCGGCCGCGGGTCTGCGGAACTGGAAATTGAGAAAGCAGGGAATTGCCGCCAGGTAGAGCGCCGCACAGATGACAAGGAGGTAAAAAAAGCCCCAGTTGACTGCAATTACGGGAACCATCACGGAGCCGACCACCGAAAAAGAACCGTTTATGCCCCACGCCCAGACGAAGAAATGCTCACGTCCCGTT
This sequence comes from Syntrophobacteraceae bacterium, assembly GCA_050008735.1. Lineage (GTDB taxonomy): Bacteria > Desulfobacterota > Syntrophobacteria > Syntrophobacterales > Syntrophobacteraceae > SbD1. The sequence continues at coordinate 6,744 of JBEKMB010000097.1, read as the reverse complement.
TTTGACAGGACCGTCATGCCCATCGCGAAAGGAAAACCGAGCAGAAAGGCGACCGGAAAGAGGAGCGCCAGGCAAAACAGGGCCCTGGCCGCATAGGGCCAGGCCCCTGCTATACCCAGCAAGGGTTCCAGTTCGAATGCGTAAAAAATAAGTATGGCGGCGATTGCAGCGCAAAAGACAGCCACAACGCTTCCCGCGCGGTGGACAAGCTTGCCGGAAAAGTAGCTGCCCACGCCGGAGAACAACATCATGCCGGTTACCAGGACGGCAAAGGAGACCGAAGGACTGCCCAGGCAGATGATGCATTTGCTGATATAGGCAATCTCGACCGCTATGTAGCCGATGCCGAGACAGATGAAATACAATATTATGCCCAATTTGCCGGGTTCTTTGGAGAAGATGGCCCGCCATCCGAAAAGGACCGGAACGACCAGGAGCAAAAGGCCGAAAAAGCAGGAGAGCAACAGGGTGGCCCAAAGCAGCAGATATCCCCATTCATCGCAGATCGAATCCAGCCTCTGGAGGATCGTCGAGACGCCCCAGTGCTTTGTGTAACCGGCGAAATAGGGGCGGTCGTTCGTCAGGGGCTCGAAATCGAATATGTAGCTTGACTGGACGGCACCGTAATTTCCACGGAAGATGCAGCCAAGCGCCACCCGGTACAGGTCTGTCATCGAAAGGCCGGTATCGTCGCCGGACGCCGCGTCCTGCCCTTCAAAAAAACACGTCCTGTACTGATTCAGAAGCTTTTGCGGATCAGTCTGCCCGAAATCGGCGCCAGGGTAGTACACGGGTTCGAAACTCATGCGCGCGCAATATTCGATCAGCGTCCTGGTCTGCTCGGCGGTAAAGCCGTCTTTTTTATACAGGAGCGTAAACGTGGAGAGGTAATTGTGGGCGGCAAAAAAACGGTTTTCCGTTCCGTTCGGGTTGGATTCGAGCGCCGCGCTTGCAAGAGTGGCCGCCAGCTTCAGGGTCGATTTGGGCGGTTCTTCCCGGTTCCAGACCGTGATGGAGAGGATGCCGCTGTCCCGAAGAGCCTTGATGCAGTCGGAAAGGGTTTCGGCGGTATAAGTGAATTTTTCCTGGATCGATGAGCCTCCGGGCATGGAAAGTCCGGTTGAATCGGCGAGGCTCAGGTCGATCAAATCATATTCTTTGTCGGCATGGCCTACGTATATCCTTCCATCGTTTTCGATCAGGCGTACTTTGGGGTTGTCGAGGATGTGTCCCATGAAATCACGAACGAACGGGTTTTCACGCACCGCCTGTAATACGAGGGGATTACCTTCGGCGACGCTTACTTGCCTGGCCCCCATCTTGAGCGCCAACCCGGTCGATATCCCTCCGCCGAACTGGATCACAAGAACTTCAGGATCGGTTTCGAGCAGGAACGGCATGGACATGGGAAGGAAATTAAAATAGTCGAGGTATTTTCCTTTCATGTCCCTCATGACGCCCATTGGGCCATCGCCGTCTATGTACATTCCCAGAAAAGCGTTCCGGGGCATCTCCTCCAGGTATTCCATCGCATTGTCACTCAAGCCCGGAGCAAAATGGAAATATGAGCTCGAGTAGATCTCACACAGGCCGAAGGGGCTGGCCCGCAGGCCCACTCTTCGGGAATCGGGAAATTGCCTTGCATAGCTTACGGCCTTGTACTGAGAGACTTTGACCTGGTCCATCCACAGTGAAGACGATACCGCAAGCAATGCGGAAAGTGCTGTTAAAGCGTAAGCCAGCCTTTTTCCCGGTTGGCGGCCAAACCACAACAAAGTGCCGCAGAACCAGAGGGCGAGGGGAATCATCAGCAGCATTCCGGGCATCAGGCTGTACATGCCCAGCAGGATCGCAACGCCGCCCAGCGCCGACCCGGCCATGTTGGCGAAATAGGCAGTCCCGAAATCGTCTCTTTTGAGCAAAAAAATCAGGCCGAGAAACATTGCGCCCAACAGGAACGGCAAAAGATAGATGAGGAAATAGGAGCCGAGCATGTACTTCTGGGCGGGGTCTGAAATGAGAAAGATGGGATTGAATTCCACCCCCTGGGCAAGTGCGTTGCACACGGCCATGGACGGCCCCATCAGCAGGAGCGAGAGTTTCACCCAGAAGAGCAGTCTTTTTCGGAAATAATCTTTTAGAACGCACAGGATCGTGGAGAATACCCCGAACCCCAACATAACGATACTGATGACCATGGAGCCGAAATGAGACCAGCCGGCGCAGGCAAAGACCCTCATTACGAAAAGTTCGTAGGCGAGAACCGATCCCGAGATCAATGCCAGGGCCAGGTATTGCACAATGGGCCGAGTCGATGGACCGTTTTGCTCTTCGATCATTTGAAATGAGTCCCGCCTTCTTTATTGGTAAACGGGACGAAAGATTCCTTTTTCCTTCCGTGGTATATGTCCTCCCTTGAGACCACGATGTTTCCCTTCTCGTCCTGGTTTTTTGAAACCTTCAGGATAACCTGCGCTCCGGGCGGACCGACGGGAATTACCATCGCGCCGCCAAGCTTCAACTGCTTCAGAAGGGGCGGGGGTATATGGTCGATCCCGCAGGTGACGATGATTTTGTCGAACGGAGCAAACTCCTCCCATCCGTAATATCCGTCATCGGCTTTCCTCTTTATGTTCGAATATTCGGGGTAGCCCGAACCGGCGAGCTGTTCGTAGATCCCGTCGGTCTCTTTTTCCAGCGGGGCTATGATTTCGACGGTATAGACCTTCTCGGTAAGATAGGAGAGAATTGCAGACTGGTAGCCCGACCCGGTGCCGATCTCCAGGACTTTGTCGCCCGGCTGCACGTCCAGGGCGGAAGTCATTCTGCCCACCAGGTGAGGGCCTGAGATCGTTACGCCGTAGCGAATGTCAAGATAAGCGTGATCATAAGCCCTGGACAGGTTCCACTGACGGCAGAATTTTTCACGCGGCGTTAGAAGGAAAGCCCTGATTTCACTCTCACGCACCAGGTCCTTGTTGTTCATCATGACGACCGCTCTGCCGTAGCGTTGCTGCAGATATTTTTCCTCCTCGTTTTTTCGGCAGGCCTGAATGGACGACTCGAACTCCTTCGAACTTTTCCACCCGATTTCCGAACACGCCGGCTTGATCCGGACAGAAGCCGCCAGCGCGGAAACATCCTCGTCGGCGAGCGCGGACGCCGCCACGAACGCGATGCAGCCAAAAGCCATCAACAGGCATAATATAAAATGGGGCATAAATCCTGCCCGGAGGTCTGAGGCCGTTACCATGAGTTCTCTTTTTCGCTCGTTTGCTTCCATTCAGTTTCTCCAGAGGTAAACCCAGGATGAGGTCGGAAAAATTATTTACGCCAATCGAGTTACGGGCCGGAAAATGTTTTTATGGATCGGGATCGTGAGCGAAATTACCACTAAAGATCCAGTTAGACAACACGGAAGCAGGAGGTGGAAAAGCCCCACGTATCGGTCGGGCTGGAATCATTAGAAATTGGTATGGCTCCGCCTCGAAATCGCTGTTAGAATATGCGTTATTAAAAATCGTCCGGCCACCACGCACGAACCCCGGAGCGGTATTTCACATTTGAACCGTAACGGAATATAGAAGGGATCAGGTATGTTTAAATCCGGAATGCTTCTTCTGGCAGTCTGTATGATATTTGCATCTCTAAGCCCGGTTTGGGGGGCAAGCGATGGGGCCATGAAGCTGCGCGCTCTTAACGGCCTTGGCGACTTCACGCCACCGGAGACTTTTCTGAACGGCAATTTCATCGCCGATGAAATCACGCCGCAATACATTTTCGGAAAGATCGAAGACTTCAGGAAGTCCCGGTCCTGCCCGACGGCCTGGCTCATCGAAGACGGCCAGAGGGATCGTATAAAAAATCAGGAGAACCTGGCCGGTCCGTTCGAATATACCCTCTATCTCGAAGAAGACTGTCCGGGGAAGCCGGTCTATTACGTCTTCATCGATCGCTCCCAGGGCAAAGCCGGCCAGTGGATGGAGTGGCGCAAGGTCTTTCATAAAAGCAAGACGGAGGAGCAATACGGGGCGGCCGGCGCAGCTTTGGAACAGGCCGCCGGGAGAGGGTTCCCGGTTGACGCCGAGCTTCGATTCGTCGAAATCGGAGGCGAGCTGATTTTGAAAAAAAACGAGGATTTCCTTACAGGCGATCTAAAGCTCAAGCCGCTCTATGACCTCAAGCAGGGCAGGGCCGCGGGCCAATGACGCCGGCTGAGTATTGCCGAAGCCTGCCGCAAAAGGTTATTTGAAATACCCGGATCGGAATAAAAGTTCACTCTCGAGTTCGGAGGCCGAAAAATGGAAAAGAAAGACAAGTCCGAAGGCTTGACACGCCGCACCTTTATCAAGACTCTTGGATTGGCTGGAATAGCTTCAACCGCATTGGACATAAGCAGTGCCGCCGCGGCCGCTTCAGAACAGCCCGGCGCCGGCAAAGGGCCGATGCCCAGGCGCAAATTGGGGAAAACGGGGGTCGAAGTGTCGGTCCTGGCACTAGGGGGGATGTTCGATACCATCAATAATCAGCTGCTCCTCAGGCAGTCCCTCAACTGGGGCGTCAATTTCTGGGACACGGCCGAAGTGTATGGAAATGGTTTGAGCGAGGAGGGCTACGGGCGGTATCTTTCGCGAAATCCCGATGCAAGGAAAGACATTTTTCTTACCACAAAACTGCGCCCCAACACTCCCGAAGCCCTGACGGAGGGGCTGGACAAATGCCTCAAGAGGCTCTCAACGGATCATGTCGATTTGTTTTACGTGCACGGCATAAACGATTTCAGCGAAATAGCGGCCCCCAAACAATACAGGGAATGGTCCTCAGGAGCGAAAAAGGCCGGCAAGATCAAATTCTTCGGATTCAGCACTCATCAAAACATGGAAGATTGCCTGATGAGTGCGGCAAAGACCGACTGGATCGATGCGATAATGTTCAGTTATAATTATCGGATCATGCAGACGCCAAAGATGAAGGAAGCACTCGCCGCATGCGTGGACAGGGGAATCGGGCTTATCGCCATGAAAACCCAGGGGGGCGGACAGGTAATGACGAACAGCGAGGTCGAGCTGAAGTTGGCGGGGCAATTCCTCGAACGCGGCTTTACCGATAAGCAGGCCAAGCTCAAAGGAGTACTGGAAGATCCAAATATCGCGAGCATCTGCTCCCAGATGCCCAGCCTTACGATTCTTTCGTCCAACGTCGCGGCGGTACGGGACCAGACGAGCCTTACCCGAAGCGACTTCGAGCTGCTGGAAAAACTTGCCGTTGAAACTCGACATACCTACTGCGCCGGGTGCGGCCGCATCTGTAACGAGGCGGTCGCGGGGGCCGTGCCGGTCAGCGAAATCATGAGATGCCTGATGTATTACCGCGACTACGGAGAACGCGAGCTTGCACGCGAGGTTTTCGCCGGTTTGCCTCACGGGGCCAGGGCGGCCCTTACCCGGACCGATTATTCCGGTGCAGAGAAGGCCTGTCCTCAAAAACTCGCAATAGCGAAGCTCATGCGGGAGGCTTCGGAGATATTGGTTTAACAGGCCGTGTAAAGCGCAAAGTCCGGGGGGAGCATGCCTGTCATGCGCCCCCCGCTTATTTGCGGAAGCCGGGATTGACAAGTAGTTGAATCTATAGCGCCTTTCGAGAAAATGATACGATTTGATACGATTTGGCATGGTTTCCGGGATTTTTTAGCCCCACGGATAGAGGTCCGGGAACCGGGAGACGCGAAGAAGGCTTCCCGCTGCAAGCCCAACGCGCGATTGGCAGACCCTGAGAGGCGGGCGCCTTCCTCGCTGCGCGAGGTACATCGTTGAGGATGGGTCGCACAATATGCCATTTTTTGTTCAGCAGTGTTGTACATAAGTCTGTCATGCGAGAAGATGGAGGGGCAAGAGCCAAACCATGTCCTCGACCCAATCCTGCCAGCTTCTCAAAGACCCGGGGAGTGTGATAACCAATATTCGGTTTTCAAAGAGGCGGAAGTTGCCAATGCAACTACTGTAAATACAGGCCAAATACAGTGAGCAGTGAGCAGAATCCCTCAATCCGCTTTCCTGCAAATTCAGGCCAAATCGGGAACACTGTGGCGGATGGCGAAAATTCCCATTCGTCCACTCACCAGTGCTTAGTGGTTCGGACACAGACACCGCCCACGGCTCAGCGGATTTTTACTGCTCACTGTTCACTGCTGACTCAATCCGAAAGCAGGATAGCATGAATAGTTTCGGCCTACAAAACGGCAATAGAAGCGGCAACCAGAAGCGGAAATAGAAACGGCAATAGAAGCGGCAAAAAGCAGAAAAATGCGATGTGCAGAATGTGGGAAAAAGATACCTGAATCACCCCGGTGGATATTGGCCGACAATGCCGTAAGATAAAGAAGCACCTACAGATTGAAACTTTGCCGGCAATGCACTAGACGTCCACGCGCAAAGATTTCCAGACACGGTCGATTCCCATCTTGGCCCGGACTTCCCGCATCGTCTCGGCCGCGATTTGTCTCATCTTGTTCGTTCCACTGCACACGATTTCATCCACGAGGCCCGGTTTGCCCCGATAGAGGGCCATACGCTCGCGGAAAGGGCCCAGAAAGCGGTTCAACGCCCGAACGAGTTTATCCTTTACCTCTTTGTCGCCGACTTTGCCCGCGCGATAGCGCTCTTCGAGGTCCGACACCTCGGAGCGGTCCTCATTGAATATCTGATGGTAAATAAAGACCGGGTTCCCCTCGACGGTACCGGGGAT
>JBEKMB010000096.1:0-12326 GCA_050008735.1 Syntrophobacteraceae bacterium | reverse complement strand
ACCAGAATTGTTCGAGAGTAAGGAACGTATTTTTAAGTCACAAAGAACCTGACGGTTTTGTGATGACTGGTGCTCGAGATCGTGATGGGATTGGGCCTTCCTATACTGGTCCGGTGAGAGTTGCGACACCTCTCCTATGTGTTGAGAAATGCCCTTTTCCCGCTGGCTCAGCAGGTACTGCTCGCCTATGCACAACAAGTTGGGCGCGATGCTAAGAAAGGAGTAATAAGATGTCATTTATAGATCTAGGCAATATTGCTGAAAAAGAAGTGATGCCGGGTTGTAAGGCAAAAATTGTCCATTCCGAGAATATGACCCTTGCTTACTGGGCTATTGAGAAAGGCTCCTCGCTTCCTGAACACTCACACACCAATGAACAGGTGGCGACATTAATTGAGGGCAGATTCGAACTAACAGTGGATGGTAATTCAAGAATACTGGAGCCTGGTTCCGTAGCTATTATTCCTCCCAATGCAAAACATTCTGGGAGAGCAATAACCGACTGCAGGGTTATCGATGTCTTTTACCCAATCAGAGAGGACTACAGAAAGTGAGACGTATCGGCATCTGTTGCTCAATTATTAGAGAGATAAACTCCTGTTCATCTTGTCAACTTTGGGCATGCATAATGCTTCTTTGATCTATTCTGCTGGGAGCAATTATGCATGCGCATCAGAAAATCGCGACACTTTTTTCAGGAAAACCAATTCCCGACCACCACGACAGGGAGCCGTGGGATTTCCATCTCGCGCCGAAGTTCCCTCTTCCCTGCGGACCCGACGTCGCGCCATTGTTACGCTCCTTACCCTTAAAGATAAGCCCTAGGAAAGCACGATGAAATGTCCGAAGTGTCAGGTAGAAGTCGCCGATGGAAGGGGGAGCGAGCGGCTTGGGCATAATCTTCGAGTTCAACCTGCCAAATGGCGAATTTGCGGATCTCCACAGTTTCGGGGGCGCGGACGGGGCTAATCCTTTCGGCAGCCTCATCCTCTCGGGGAAAAATCTTTACGGAATGACTTATCAAGGGGGCCAATATAACAGCGGTGTCATCTTCTCCTACTCCCTGAAATAGTTTTCGAGGAAGCGGGAAACAAGAAGCACGCAGCTGAAACAAACTGTTCCTGTTTCATTTTATAAAAAGCTGCGAAGTTGGCAGATCTCATAGTAAGCCTTGCCGGACGGCATCCAATTCCAAAGTAAGCCTAGCCGTCCGGCATCGATACTGTTGACTTTAAGCACTACGGCCATGATGCTTAGATTGGGAAAACTCGGTCCGCGCTTCCTTACCCTCCTCAAAAAATGGAACCTATACCGGGCGAGATTCAGGCATTAACAGCACAAACGCCATGGGATGGCCGCTTCTGTGTATGTTCTTACTCTGGAAAGAGACACCCCCTACCGTACACCTAGACCCCTGCGAGGCACCCCGGTATCGGAAATATTCCCGACCCGTTTTTAATGAGTTCTCCTTTTTCCTAAAGCCTTTTTCCAAATACTCAAGAATGCTGACACGATCTAACCAGCTTCAGGAGTTCAGACTTTGGCGCATCAGGGATGCTCTGGGCTGGGGAGTTGTAACAGCCTGTCTTGGTGATATGGGGAAGGACTTCCTCGACACCCCTTTTCTTAATTGAGGTTCCGTTCCAGCCCATCCGTGTTGTTCAATATCTCCGAATCATATGTTTCGCAGCAGAGACTCCGGTTGGACTCAATATTCTGGCAAGATGTTTAAATGAAAAATCTCCTGCCCGCCGCAGGGGAACCGGCATGCACACTATTTTGACAATGACTCGTCATTATAGGAGAAGCGAAATAAGGCGCCACAGTGTTGAGGGCGTCCACGGCAGTATTGCGGGGCAATCATATTCTAACGAGATCGCGGGGATAGTTGGTGAGAAGCTCGTTTTCGCTTTCACCCACATGAATTACGTCCGTAATCCTGGGGCCGCCAATGTCTCTGCGGTAAATTGTGGGCAGGAGCAGGTCGATCACCATGCCGGCTTCAATGATTTCAGTACGGCCGCGACCGATAATCGGATAGAATTCCGACTGGCGAAGTCCGACCCCATAGCCGACCGATTCAAGGTAGAATTTCCCGAACCCCGCCTGCTCGATCACTTCACGGGCCGCAGCGTCAACTTCACCGGAGGTTGCCCCAGGCCTCAAGGCCGCCTCCGCCCGCTCCAGGGCGCACAAGAGCAGAGCGTGAACATCGGCCTGCCCTTTGGGCACAACGCCCACTGCCGCAGTCCGCGCCATTTTTGAGCAGTATCCCTCGAATGTCGCCCCAAGGTGTACTACAACCACTTCGCCTTCCCGAATTTTCCTGGAGCTTGCAGTAGGATGCGCAAGCAGGCAACGATCTCCCGAAACCACCTGAGGACGGAAAGACGAACCGCCGGAGCCGGCCCTCAGCATTGCGTATTCAGCTTCGGCAAGTACATCCAGTTCCGCAGTCCCAGGCCGAACTGCTTTCATCGCCGCATCCATACCCTTGCAGACCGCCTGAGAGGCGCGCCTGATCAGGTTCAACTCTTGCGGTTCCTTCACAGAACGCAGCCTGTAAAAAAGGTCTCCGGCCCCGACGAAATCCCGCTCGCAAAAGGCTGACCTCAAAGCCTCATATACGGCGAAATCAACGAAATACCGCTCGAACCCTATTCGCGGGTCTTTGTAGCCGAAGGAGCGGATTTTTTCGCAAATCGCAGGGCCGAGAGTCTGGCGGGGAAAGAAATAAGCATGGGTCGTAAGTCCCGACTGCTCGCGAACGTAATCGGCATCGAGCCAGAGAGCTACAGCACATGCTTCGTCCTGCTTAGGTATGAGAAGGGCCAGACACTCGATCTGGGTAACCCCGGTAAAATAGATAAGATTTTCCCTGTTAGTCATGACCAGGACGTCCAGTCCCGCCATGGCCATGGACCTCTGAGCCCGTTCTATGCGGCCTGTAAATCGAGGAGTCATTTACTTTCAGCCATGCCATTAAAGAATGGCAAAATGCCTGGATCAAGGGGTCTTAGAAATGCATCTCCTGCTGCTTCCGGCGATTTCCCCGGAAACGCCCCTGGCCTCCGGAGAAAGTCAGCAACTATTGAAAGATGGGCCTTCCGGTTCCTGGATCAGGCGCCAACCGGCTTGGTTAAAACACCACGTTGCCTCAGCCATTTTGGAATAAGCTCTTCCTCGACGCGCCGATTTACTTCAGGGGCTTTGGCAAGCAAAAAATCCCGAAGCGGCTGGCTCAAGTTGATTCCGCCAGGCGCACCATCGAAAATTAGCACCTTTTCAGTGCCTGAAATTTTTCGCGCAAAGTCCATTGCCGATTCGGTCGATTCCGACAGGACCGCATGTTTCATATATTTGAGGTTTTGTGGGTCTCGGTTGAAGAGGTCGGCCTGCTCCCGTCCGACAACCACAGTCGGGATATGTTCGGTGAAGAAGGCGCACGGATAACCGATCCATGCGTAGTTGTGCACGCACATTTTGATCGCGGGGTTGAGTCTTGGGATTTCCGGCAGTAGGGGGAAGCCCTTTCTCCCGTAGAACGCCTCAGTGTACCAGGTGTATGCGGGAAGGGGCAATTCGAGATCGAACAAATCGGTGTTGGCACCCGCAAAGTTGGCGTAAATGACCCCGGCTGAGAATACATAGACAACGGGGCAGGGAAAATCCAGGGCTGCAATACACTCGTCTATTTCGCCGAATAGGGTCATCATTTTGCCGTAGTAGCGGCACCCCACCTCTGTGATGCGTTCATTGAGGCTATACAAATCGTTATCGGCATCGACTCCTAGGATGCCGTGAGGAACCACCGTCAGAAAACAGGCGAAGGCGAACTTGTCCTGGACGAAGGGTGAATCAAAAATCGCACGGGCGATGAAGTTTGCGGCCCTCGGCCCTAGGTTTTGATGGTATGTAGACCGGGTCTCGATCCGGGCGTACGACATGCCGAAAGGTTTTACAGCCCGGTCCACCATGCGGTGGAAGTGGACCTCGCGCACGTCGCTGTTGTGGGCATGCACTATCCAGTCTGCATCGTAAATTCTTCTTATTCCATAGAGGGTACCGATTTCAGTCTCGATCACAACTCCCTCGTCAACTGGAGCAACGCCCCTGGCCTTGCCGTTAAAGTACTCGTCGAGCTTGTAACGGCGGATGTACTCCTCTGTTTCCCGAAATCGCAGACCGACCCCGGCGCGAAGGCGTATATCTTTGCATCCGGTACGCTCCTCGATGACATCGCGGATGGTCTTGAGCATCTCCGCGTAAGGATCGCCTCCCAGAAGCGTGAAGCCGTGATGAGACGAGCAAATGTTTACCGAGTGTTCTGGCTTAATCCGGCTCATGTCGACGCTTTTCAGCGCATCTTCGGTGCGCCTTCGCACCGCCACTATCCCCTCATCTCCCGGATAAATCACGGAAGGCAGGTCCGGAAAGAGTTCTCGCAGAGTCACGGAGGTCATTCCCGGAAGTTCGCTAACCCTCGTCTTTACCAGGGAAGGGTCGATACCGTACATGGATTGACGGAGTGGAATGGGTGCAATCGGGAGTCGCATATCTCACTACTCCTTTCCCTGAAGCGGTGCGCTCACTACGCGGTTGAGAAGTTCGATATCCTCGTCAAAATAGAATCCGCGAGATGCATATTTCAGTTTCACATGCTCGGGAATCTCCCATGCAGTTACTGTGCGGCCATACCACTGCCAGCCTCCCGGTACAGGCACAGGCTGAATTCCCGCTGCCTCGAGCAGCCGAAGAATGGGTTGGATGCATTCAACTTTGCATCCGGTCCGAATACCTGTCATGAAAGAGATATCGTCAGGTGTTTTAGCCCCCAGCAGAATGGCGCCCGCGACTTCATCAGCGCGTGTGGCTGTGCAGTAGCAAACGATCTGTTCGGGGTGAAACCTCGCTTTGATGCATAGTTGCGTGATCTTTTCATAGTCCAGCCCCTCCAAATCCACCATGGCCATTACCGGCTCCGGGCGATTAACCATCGAAATAGCATATTCGGGGCACCGCTGCTCACAGCCTGCACAACCCCTGCAGCGATCAAGATCCGCTACCGCCAGTTTCTCTTCCACCTTCATTGCAAGGACGGGACAGACCCGCACGCATGTCTTGCACCCCTTACACTTTTCAGAGTCAACTACAGGCATTAGAGTGACCAGCTTCATTTTGCGCCACCTCCTTTTGTTGAGCCATTTCATAAGCGACATCCAAAATCATATCTTCCTGACCGCCTACCATTTCCCTGCGTCCAAGCTCCACGAGTATATCTGTCGGATTGAGGCGGTACTTTTCAGCGGCCCGATAGCGGCCACTTTTCGGGAATCGCGCTCCCGTCGAATCGCCACTCCCGCAAGCTGAATCGCATAGGCCTGCTCGGCCGTTAACCCGGGGTTGGCGACCGTCAAGGGGTCAACCGGGGTTGCGCCCTTTTCAGCCTGGTATAGTTGTTCCGCGATCTCCCTGGCACTATCCATGTAGACTGCCTCCCTTTCCCATGTGGTTTAACCAGTGTTGCCGGATAGCTGAAGCTATGGATTCGGCCAAAGCGGCATCATCCAAACCGGCGTTGAGACCTTTGATAAGGGCTGCGGCACCGAGGAGCACTTCGGCGTGAGGACCGGGAAGACAGACTATCCTGCATATTCCAACCTGGCCAACGGCTAAGCGCACGCCCTCTTTATGATGACGCTTCATGTCAGGAGTGAATTTGAGAATCCAGGGGGTTGCAGCATGAGGATCGAGCTTCAGCACAGCCTCCACACTGTTGTCCTTGCTCTCTGCCCCGACTCCTCCGGTAGTGATGATGAGACCAAAACCCCGCATCAAAGCCCCCTCGAGCGCGGATACCGCGGCGGGTACACTGTCTTGGATAATTCCTCCAAACTCCGCCCTAAATCCGGCTTCTGTAAACGTTTTCACAAGATAGGGGGAGTTTGTATCCTCGATTTTTCCAGAGATCACCTCTGAGCCGGATGCGAAGACGCAGGCACGCTTGGCAACTGCATCGGCCACGGTCTGACCAATTTCGCCAGATCGCGAAATAACCTCACGGGCAGCTTGCGGATCGAGTGCAATAAGCCCAAGGACCCCTTCGGAGTGAACGGATGCGCCGGGGTGAAGACTAATCCCCGGCACCCTGGCCAAACTTTTGAGCAGTTGCTCTGCTTTCCCTGCAACGGATTCGGCAGGTATATTCTTTTTAAGAACATCAAAAGCGATGATACCGGGCTGCACATCGACGACCATTATCTCTTGGGGATAGAAGCCCAAAGCTTCGGCCGCAGCCGCAGCCGCTTCGTCGAGGTTAGCGCTTTGCAGTTCGGCCCCTTCGACCCAGAAAGTGGTTTTTTCAAGAAGGTTCCATTCCATATAGCTTATTTTCTAATAATCCAAAAAAGTTGTAAGGTTACATGGCATTTCATTTCAGCGGTGTTCGTTGGACCCTTTGTTGCACATCTAACCGGAAATCGAGAATCGGCGCGTCGATGATTGCCCTCCCAATATCAATTATGTCTGCACCCGCAGCTACCACTTCTTCCAGCCTCTGCGCGGTGACATTACCTCCAAAAGCTATTTTCACGCGCTGTCTGAAACCCTGGCGGTGGGCTGCTTCCACCACTTCGCGGAGGTCTTTAACACTTCCGGTATCCACCATCAGCACGCCGGCCCCAACCCTGCAGGCCAGCACCGCTTCCTCGGCGATCGGGCCGGTCTCCCCGCGAATCTGCACAGAGACAACGCGTCCTTTCATCGAGTACGCTCTGCCGACAACTTCTGTTATTCCCGCAAACATCCGGACGAAATTCTTATCCAGATATACGAAAGGCTCATCTACCAGCCTCACACAGGCCCCGCCGATCGCAATGGCCTCCCGAAGCTGCTTTCGAATTTCAGGGACCACTTTCTTCCAAGCGCCACAAACGATCCGCACCCTTCCGCCGGCGAGGGCGGCAAAGCGACGAGAGGCCGTTGCCACTCCGGAGGGTTTTCCTACACAGCCAAGAAGTTCTTCTTCTGCCCGCGCAATCTGTTCAGCCGACCCCCGCAGGCTCAAAACGCAAACGCCGGCTTGGAGGTCCGCGCCGTCGGAAAGATGGGTCAGGACTGAAAGGCCCAGTTCCGAGGCACGGTTGAGGGCAAAAGTTGTGCCGGCAAGGATGCCTGATTCGGCTGCGGTGAGATTGGCAGTAAAAACTTGCCCATTGAGCGGTTCAAAAAGGTAGGGTCTGACGTCCATGTGTCGTTCCGTATTGCCGCACGACTTTCGGCATCTTCGAGCCAAAGAAGTTTACCTTTGAATATAACCAAGATCTCGAAAAATGTATCTCCAGAAAGTCTCTCAGCGTAAAATCTCGGGTCGTTGAGCCAATTAATCTTCAAGGGCTTGAGACTTTGAGCGATGCCCCAGGCAGGCTGAGACTTTTTCGGCTGTTTCTATGACACGCTTTATGCCTTTTTCTAACCGCTCACCTTTCATGCGTGACACAGGGCCTGAAATACCCATTGCGGATATCACATTCCCGGTCTGATCTCTGATTGGAGTAGCAACGCACCGTAGACTGTCCATTATTTCCTCGTTATCGATTGCAAAACACTGCATTCTGATCTTTGTCAACTCATCTTCGAGAACCTTCACATCAGTCAATGTGTTCTCAGTGAATCTCGGCAGGCCCTTGTCATGAATGAGCTTACGTCTTTCCTCGGGCAAAAGGTGCGCCATGAGCACCTTGCCGACCCCGCTGCAATGCGCAGGCAGCCGCATGCCGACCTGCGATGCGATTCGCAGAGACCGACCGGATTCCCGCTTCTCAATGCACAGGACTTCCAGTTTATCGAGGACAACCAAGTGGACCATCTCGGCCAACTCCTCAAGCAGTTTGCTGATTTACGGGGCAACGACCGTGCGTACTTCCCAACCCTAAGCGACAATGTGACCTACTGCAAAAAAGCGGACACCGAGCCTGCATTTGCCGGTGAAAGCGCTTTGCTCAATGTAGCCGAAATCTTTGAGCGCAGAGATAAGACCATGGATCGTTTTTTTTGGCAGCGACAGGCGCACGGCGATTTCATTCAAAGCCAACTCGCTGCACGCTTCGGCAAGGGTGTCAACAATAGTGAGTGCACGTGCGACCGACTGAATTCTGGAATTCGATTCTACAGAAATCCTTCATTAAATCTACGGTATTATAGCATGGGGACCAGGGTGTACAATTCGATAATGTCGAAGGCCGTTCGGAAATAGGTCTCCGGCGAACGCTCTCAGCCAATAACCATATAACATGGCCCCAACTGAGGCACTGCGAGATATTCTGAGATGCTGGTGTTGATGCTTCGTAGAGGGTCGAGATTCATACTCAGCTAAATTGACCGATTCAGCTCTCTTGCGATACCAGCAGATGGGAGAAAAGCCTTCCTAAGGAATGGGAGGTTGGGGCATAAGACCCCGCGCCGGAAACACCTCCCGGCGCGGGGCTCGATATTAAGAATAACTTTTCTAAAGGCTGCCTGATATCAGACATCCAGCACCGTGTAGCGGCCGTATGGCACAAAAGCCACTCTGGCTGACGATCCGTGCCGCTTTAGCGCCTCGTCGAATGCCTCCTGCAGAGAATCGGTGGCACTGAGGCCCACCGACCGGCACATCTCCAGATTTTCTTTGTTGGTAACAATCACCACATTCTTGCGGGTCATAACCTCATAGATCTTCCACCAAATGCAGCCGGCCCAAAGTTCCCGCTGCTTATCGTAGAAGGCTTTGAGGGCCTTAGCCTTGTTGTCGGCTGAAGGAGGCATATACGCCTGCATCAGGTCCATCAGGGCAAAGCCGGGCCAGCCACCGTAACCTGGGCACGGGGTTGTTTGAATAATGGTGCCGCCATCCTTGCAGATAGGGTCACAGTTGACCACCGCCCAACCTGTATGAAAGAAAAGATGGTTGGTCGGGGCACTCGATCCCGTAATCACGATGTCAGCCGGGGCGCCTGCAAACTGCGACGCATCGAAACGGTAAACTTGCTCGTAGGCCCTTATCGACGTCAGGTGAGCGTCAATAAAGTCCCCAGCGCCGACATAAGTCACTTCAAAGCGGTTGTTGACGATGGCAAAGACGCCCATATCAATGCCCACCATAGAGGCAGCCTCATACTTGTCTTCCTGCATGTGGCACTCGTTATTTCCAGGACGGCAATCGTCGGGCAGGGAGAACATATGGTTCATTTCGGTCGTTTCGTTGCCCGATACGGCCGGAATAACCATGCCGGACCCGCCATACCCCCACAAGGTTGCCTGAGTGGTGGAAATACTAATACGGATATCCGCTTCTGCAACTGCGTTCAGCACAAACAATGGCACACCCCGCGATGTTATGCCCAGATAGGTATAATTCTCGGGCTTACTCACGTCGTTGCAGACGACAGGGATGCCACTGCTCAGGATTCCTTTGCCAAGCTTGTGTTCGATCTCCTCAGGCGTGAGGGGTGGAACTTTACCACAGCCGATTGCGATGGTAGGCGTCCCTCCTGCTTTCCGAACGGTTTCAAGGATAGGCGGGAGCATCCGGTCGGCCGGAGCGGCCCGGAATTGGTTCTCTGTAATGATAGTGACCTTGTCTCCTTTCCGAATCATCCTGGAGAGGGGTTTGCTGCCCAGCGGATGTTCGATCGCGTAGGCGGTAGCCGAACTCACGTCGGCCAGGGCGGAAGGTTCCACAGGGACAAAGGACTCGACCAGGTTTTGCTCAGGCACTTCCACCTTCAGCAAAACGCCAACCTCTTCCGCTGTTTCAAAGGGGACTTCGATTATCGCCACGTTGCACCTCCTTTGTGAATTGTGCCGCGATTGCTTCTCCTTCTCCGTAGGTCTGAAATACAAAACATATCCGGTGGAATTTTACAATAGGCGTAAAGGGTTGTAAAGTGGATATTTGATTATGGCGTTTTCCCCGATTCCGCGCCTCACATGGTCACTTATATGGAATATTGCGCCCCTTGATGATTCAAGACACCGGTATCATTGGAATCCTTGTCATTATCAAAAAGCTGCCGATTGACCTTGCTTCGATATAATCGTATCCTTCCGGCGCAAAGATCATCGCGTCTGGCCTAAAAACTGCCTCAGGGTTTGGCGAAAAATCTATAAACAAGATGTATCCTATGTCTTAAGCTTAACATTTATTAACAATCCCAGACGGAATTGTTGAGAATGATATGCGTTCAAAAATTTGCTTATGGGCCAGTCTTTTATCCTTGTTGCCAATCATTTCATATGCGCAGAATAGGAATAATTCTCCAGTCCAGGAACTATACGTAAAGTCAGGCATAGAAAAACAACTGGGAGAGCTTCCATCTGTGATCCAGGCTATCTTTGACCAGTCAGTCCAGGCGAATGATCATGCTCGAAAGCTGCCCAAGGATGTGTTATCCACTATGAGGGCAGCGATACTGCAGTCATTCGCACCTGAGAAGCTCCAGAAGACTATGCTTGAGGAACTCACCGAGAAGCTCACTGTTCAAGACACTAAACAGATCCTTCAGTAGCTTGATTCACCGCTTGGCAAGAAATCCACCCAACTGGAGGAAGCAGCATCCACAACGGAAGCGCAAGCTAATATGCAGCAGTATGCTGCACGCTTGCAAAGCTCACCCCCTAAGGCTGAGCGCTTGAAAGTGCTTAAACAGTTCGATTCCGGGGTGAAGGCCACCGAGGGCACCGTGGATATGGCAATCAATGCTCAGATTGCAGTTGCCCTGGCTATTATTGCCACATTCCCTCTGGAGCAGCGAATGCCGCTCGATGATGTCTCGCGAGAGATGGAAAAGAACAGGCCGGTTCTGGAGGCGACAGTGAGATCGCAAGTGCTCATCGCCCATTTGTATACATACAGGAGTATGACGGAGGTTGAAATTCAACTCTACGCTGAATTCGCAAAGTCGCCTGCCGGGTCAAAGTACCATTTGGTTACTATGGCCGCGTGTAAAAAGGCGATCCTTGAGGGCGCCGTCAAATGGGGGGATCTTATTGGGAATGCAATAAAGGAAACGAAAGGCAGTTCTGAGGCGTAGCACCGTTTAGGAACGCCACTAATGAGAGTATACGATCTTCACCTCTCACCTCTATTGCGGCTGATGCCTTTTGCAATGCTTGGCCTCTTGACATGCATTCTGCCGGTTTTGATCCTTCGGTCCAAAGGCCCGGCGTTTCTTTTCGCGCCTTTATTTGCCGTGATCGCCTGGAACTGGTGGATTCTGCTTACCATGGCCTACCGCGTGGTCTTAACCGACGGTGGCTTCCTTGAACGGGTTGCCCTGGCCCGGCGGGTGAGAACGTTGCCTGAGGATATACGGGAGATAGGCCCAGACTGCACCGGCCAAATAGGTTTCTTCAGGGTTAAGTATGTGGGGGGCAAAGGGCGGTCTATAAACCAGATTACCCGCTTTCATGAAGTTATCTTACACATAAAGAGCCGGAATCCGTTGGTCGTCCTCAAAGGCTGCTGAAAATGAGCGTCGAAGTCCGGGAAAGGGCGATTGCCGCTGCCCGCAATAACCCTGGCCCTCAAAAGATGCTCCTCGGGTCATGATTCGTAGCTGACCAATACTATGTCCGCAGCTTGCTCGCGAATCGGAATGAGTGCCTGGTAACCTGCAGAATTGTACCATCCTGTCACAGACTTTGCGTCAGGAAATCGAATAACGACAGCATCGACGTACGAGTGTTCGCCGCTCAGGACCTTCACCCGTTGGCCCCGAAAGAGCACTTCGCCCCCCCATTGAACGAGAGTTTGGGGGACTTTGCTGCGGTATTCAGCCCACTTATCGTCATCTTTAACCTTAATGTGACCTATTACGCATGCAGGCATATCCTCGCCTCCTCCCTGGACTCTGGATTGGTTCCGACGAGTTCGATGCTCTTGTAAACGGACATGGCCATCCTCCTTTGCTTATAGCCACCGCAGAAAACAGGGAACGGGGGGTTCTCCTCTCCCCTTGCCAATCACAAAACTTATTTCACTGCGTAGCTGTGGAACCAAGCCGGTCGTAGTGCACGCTTTGCTATCCCATGAGTGTCAGAGTAATCATCAAGCCGCATATTGCAACTGAAGTTGAAGGGGTCATACTTGAGAAAGTGGAAGTCAAAATCCTCAGGAAGTCCATTTCATATTTGAAGGAAAATCCGGCCGACAGAATGTTCAAAGTTCTGGCAAGCTGTACGTAGCAAAAGCTGTTTTTCTGAGTGAGTTTAGGTTGTTATGGCGACTAAGCGCCTCTGTCTCCCTTTTCTTCTATCCACCTGTTTTTGTCAAGAGAAAAACAAAA
>JBEKMB010000095.1:0-12337 GCA_050008735.1 Syntrophobacteraceae bacterium | reverse complement strand
GCATAGGCCACCATGTCCGTCGTCGTTCCGCCGACCACTTTAGACTGGCCGATGTAGAAGGCAAGGACCAGCCCATCGGCGATATCCTTGTAGGGGTCAGCCACGATCAAATCGGTGAACGGGAAATAGATCGCGGCCGAGTCGTAGGCTGCTTTCAGCGCGGCGTCGATGGTGGGCGGGGCCTCAGCAACCGCGATCAGGTTCTCGGCGGGTGCGAAGGCGACCATCGCCTTGCCGTCATAGTAGAACTCCGAAGCTGGACCGTCTGCGACCGTGAGCACCCGGAGCTTGTCGGGCCGCTTTAGGGTGACCTCGGATTTCGTCGTGTAGGCAAGGGGGGTTCCGAGCCGGCTTGGACTCTCGTAGGTGACCACCGCCGTGAAGCTCATCGTGCGGGCAGCGGCCAATCGGCTGCTTGCGGCCTTTAAAATGTCGATGGCCTTCGGCTCGAGCCCCAGCTGGACTGGGGGCGGCGCTTCCTTGCTCGCTGACTTGGCGGGCTTTGAAGCCTTAGGCCCTTGTTTTGTTTCCGCGGCGTTCCCGCTCGCGGCGAAAAACGCAACCAATGCGAGCACCAGGAATAGTGTGCGCCCGAGAGGCTTATATTCGATCATGAGTTTTCTCCTCGTCTTATGTTTGTCTCATCTTTCGGCGACTGAGTGCCGAACCGAAATCGTCGCCCAGTGACATTCATGGGATCATGCCGCACTCGAACAACTTGTTAGCGATAGGAGGAGCGACTCGGTTGATAAACTCTGCTCGCATCTGGGGATCGCTACGCAGTATCTCAATCGCTCGCGCCTCCATCGCCGCCTTTTTCCCTGTCGGCGGGTGGGTTTTCTGCATTGCCAGTTCCTGACAGGAAGATGTCTGGTATTTCTGGATGACCTTCTGGGCGATCTTCTCCATAATCGGGTACCGTCCCTCCTGCGCGCCGGCATCGCCAGGGAAAAGCAGTACTGACACCATTAGCGGTACAACCACGCAAGAACATCTGATCACGGCTTTCTCCTTAACGTTAAGATACTTACTTACTGGTACAGTTGTTCCGCCCGCTACCTCCTGTCAGCCGCCTTTTCCCTCCCCTCGATGAGTCTTTTCTCGTCCTCGGGGGTGAGCTTCGGCCGGTCGATGGTGAGCGTGATCTTGTTGATCTTGCCGGTGAACGCGAAGGGAACCTGGTAGTCCTGATCGTCCACGCCGGTCAAGGTGTCCGAACCCACGTCGAGGCTCTCGTCAAACTGGAGTATCACCGGGATGGTGTGCTCCATCTTCTGCTCGGCAACGGCTTTGCCGTCCACCTTGAGGGTCCCCGTGCCGCCGCGGCCGATGCCCGAGATGCTGCCGAAGGCGAGCGTGCCAAAGCCCAGGCCGTCGTACTTGAAGTCGAACTCGAGCGTATGCTTGCCCGCCGCCAGTTCCGGGCCCTCCCACTTGACGTGCTTCAGGGCGAAGAGGTTCCAGTTAAAGACGGGCTTGCCCTTGAGCAGGTAGAAGCCGTACCCGGCGAACCTCCCACCCTGCGTGATCAGCATGCCCTCCGCGCCGCCCTGCGGGATCTCGACCTCGGCCTTGAAGTTGTACGAGGCGTTGAGGATCGAAGGTGCGTCGCCGTTGGGCGTGCCTGTCATCGGCTGGGTCCAGGTGAACACGTTACGACCGGCGGTGATGCTCGGGCGCGGCGAGATGGCTCTGAGCGCCAGAGTCGCATCGAGCGGAAGGACCTGGTACCTCTCTGCCTCCGCCCAGAACAGGTTCTGCATCTCCTGGAGCTTTTCCGGGTTCTTGGCGGCGACGTTTTCAAACTGCGTCCAGTCGTTGCGCAGGTCGTACAGCTCCCAGGGATAGTCCACCGGGTTGAGGCCAGCCCCTCCCAGGACGTCCCACGGCAGCCGCATCACCTTGGTGCTCGCTATCCAGCCGTCGTGATAGAGCGCCCGATCACCCATCATCTCGAAGTACTGGGTCTCATGCGTCGAGGGCGCCTTCGCGTTCTTAGCGTCGAAGGTGTACGTCATGCTGACGCCCTCGATCGGGCTCTGCTCGATGCCATCCACGACCTTGGGCTGCTTGACCTGTGCCGCCTCGAGGATGGTCGGCAGGATGTCGATCACATGATGGAACTGGTCGCGAATGCCGCCCTTGTCCTTGATGACCTTCGGCCACATGATCGCCATGCCCTGTCGCGTGCCGCCGAAATGCGACGCCACCTGCTTGGTCCAGGAGAACGGCGTGTCGAACGCCCATGACCACGGCACCGCCATGTGGTTGTAAGTTTTATCCGAGCCCCAGGCGTCGTAGAAGTACTTGAGCTGATCCTCGACCGACACCTCGACACCCTGAAGGGACGCGATCTCGTTCGGCGTGCCGTTCAGCGTGCCCTCGGCGCTGGCGCCGTTGTCGCCGCTGATGTAGATGACGATCGTATTGTCGAGCTTGCCCATGTCCTCGACCGCCTGGATTACACGGCCGATCTCATGATCGGTGTAGGCGAGGTATGCGGCGTACACCTCCACCTGCCGGATGAACATTTTCTTTTCGTCGGCGGAAAGCGCGTCCCACTTCTTCAGCAGGTCGTCCGGCCACGGGGTGAGCTTCGCGTTCTGCGGGATTACGCCGAGCTTCTTCTGGTTCTCGAAGATCCGCTCACGCAGCTTGTTCCAGCCCCCGTCGAACAGGTGCATGTCGCTGATCTTCTTTATCCACTCCGGCGTTGGGTGATGCGGCGCGTGGGTGCCGCCGGGGACGTAGTAGACGAAGAAGGGCTGGTCGGGCGCAAGCGCATTGATGCGATTCATGTAAGCGATGGCATCGTCGGCCATAGCGGTGGTGAGGTTCCAGCCTTGCTTGCCTTGGAACGGATAGATCTGCGTCGTGTTACGGAACAGGTTCGGCTGCCACTGGTTCGTGTCACCGCCGATGAAGCCGTAGAAGTACTCGAACCCCATCCCGATGGGCCATTGGTCGAACGGCCCGTCCTGGCTCGCCTGGAACGCCGGCGTGTTGTGGTTTTTGCCGAACCACGATGTGCGATAGCCGTTGTCCTTGAGGATGCGGCCGGCGGTCGCCTTGTCCCGTGTGATGATGCTGTCGTAGCCGGGGTAACCGGTCGCCTGCTCCGCGACGACACCGAAGCCTGCCGAATGATGGTTGCGGCCGGTGATCAGTGCCGCGCGCGTCGGCGAGCACAGCGCGGTCGAGTGGAAGTTGGTGTAGCGCAGGCCTTTGGAGGCGACCCGGTCGAGCGCCGGCGTGGGAATCACGCCCCCGAAGGTGGACGGCGCGCCGAAGCCAACGTCGTCAGTCATGATGAGCAGCACGTTCGGGGCGCCTGGGCGCGGCTCGACGCGCGGCTGCCAGTATGGCTTGGACTTGGACACTTCGCGCTCGATCTTACCGCCGAATTTCCCGGGCGGCGGCGGAAGCTGCTCGCCGTCGATGGCTATCGTGGCGCTGGGCGAACCAGGAGTGCCGGTGATTTGCTGGGCAAGGGCGGGGGTGATAGTGATTCCCAGCGCAACCACAAGTGCGGCAGCCATCAGGAAATGCTTTCCTGTTCTCATCGTTGCTCCTCCTTTGTATACCAGTCGGGTCGAACTCTATGGGTCTTTTCAAGACGCCCGCATACTACCGCCGCCTCCCTTCCAAATCGATCTGTGCTGATTCAAAGAGCGCTTAATCGGAGGTGCTGATTATGGAGAAGGAATCAGAAAGTCTACAAAGATGAAAAAAACAGATAGATGCGAAGAACCTGGGAATACACAGCATACTCTTGTTAACTACCTGCAAGATAGAACACTTTGGTTGCTCCTTTGCTGTAAGAGCTCCCGCGACCTGCCGGCACGCCGCGGCGATCTCCTGAAGCTTCTTTTTCCGCTGCCGGTCCTTCTCCTTCGCGGCTCCGAAGTTGCGGCCCGTCGTAACCCTTTACGGATAACCGGCATGCCCTGTTGCGTCGTGCAAAGGGGCATGCCGGGTACAACCCAATCTCGAATTTCCTGCTCCACAAAACCACCACAACCAGCTCGACGCATATGGAGTGGCGTCAGCACGCTGATGCAGGCAACTCCTTACTCTTCGATGTCCGATCAACCGCCTACTGCTGGAGCGTGATCGTTACACCACCTGTTCCAAGTGTGAAACTGACCCCTTCCGTGGTAGTAACGGCATCGATGATGACGCCATTGGCGTTCTTCATTGTGATTGCCGCTCCACCGCCACCAACCGTGACGCCTGTACCGATCGCCGCATATGTTCCATTGATGTCGGTAAGTTTTTTCAAATTGTAAACCTTGCCAAGGGCAGTTGCTTTGGAGATGCCGACATTTCCGACGGTCAGGCCTTCAACCTTGAGGGGATATTCTTTGCCGGCCTGAGTGAGCGTACCGCTTCCCCAGTTAATACCGATACCTACCCCGACGGAACCTGCTGAGAGTTGGATAAGCGCGTCCCAGGGAAGTCCCAGGTTTTCCGTGCTCTGAGCAACGGCAAGGCCGCCCGATACCAGAAAAAGGCCTGCGATAACAACACACAGCATTTTTGCGACTTTCAAACCTCTCATTTCAAATCTCCTTCTTTTTTGGACACTGCGATTGTTGTAGTTAAGTTCCTTACAGCTCACCGACACTTTCAAACGAACCTGAAGGCGCGGTAAAGATCCTTCAAGTCTTCCTATGGCTTGACAACCTCCAAGGCCAAAGCTTGCGTGACATCCAGCACCACCTGGTCTCCTTTTTTGACATCCTTCAGACGCTTTACCTCCTTGCTGACTTTATAGGTTCGGGTCTCTCCATCGGGGCCTTTGAACGTTATGGTTCTTTTCTTGTAGTTGACCCCCTCTACATCGGCCTGAATCCGAACAGTATCGGCAATGACGCCTCCGGGCATGGTTCCCTTGGGGGCCAGTGCGACCGTCTGTACGGCTTCGGCAGTGGCGGGGGCTTCAGACTTCTTCACGAAAATCGCCAACTCCTCGATATATTTCACCTTAACCTTGTCTCCGACGAGAACCTGGTCCAAGTTTCTTACATTCTTGGCATTTATCTCAATCTTCATGCCTTTCTCATCCTCGAGTACCGCCGTTTTCTTAGCGTAATCCACAGCCTTGACAGTGGCCGACCAGTTGATCACCTCAACGGCTATGCCTGCAGGTTTTCCTGCTTTAGGACCACTTGCAGCCTCCTTGGCTACTGCACCGGAGGTGAAACCTGCGGCCAGAACTATGGCCAAAACAATTGCCTGCAATTTTTTCATGATTTTCCTCCTCAGGTTTGAGATGCCGTTGGCATTCACAGGTCTTAGCTACTGCCGCGACGCGCAGCTTGCGTCCGGCACCCGCGCAGTTACGCATTACATTGATCTATTGGGGGTCGCTTCGTTAGGTAAAGACTTGACCTCGGCCGCGATCTCGCGGCTCAAGGCTTCGACTGCACGGCTCTCAGCTGAGGCTATTGCCTCAAACCCGGCAGATTCGACCGGCATGATCAGTTTTGACCGCTTCATAACGAGCAATTTCTCTCCACCATTTCCTAAGATGTTCCAGCTTGCGTCCAGCATGACATGTCCGTCCGGCATCTTCTCCAGATGTATGATCTCAAGCGTGATCTGGTATTGAACCTGCATGGAACTTGCCCATGGGTAGATACAGATGTGTTCTGATGGAACCAGTACCGAGAGGTTGTCGGCAATAACTCGTGTCAGGTTTTTTTCCAGAGGTTCAGCCCACTTGTCGAACTCGGCAAATTTGAGGCTGTCCGGGGTTGACCTGGTGGCCATTTGCGGCCGGTCCAGGTACGCGGGGATTTTGACTGGACCTACCCCGATGGCTGGGTCCTGTTGCGTGCCGATCGCGCCGGCTTCCGGCCCCGGGTTTTGAAGAGAACGCAGAATATAATAATTTGCAGGTTGCGAGCGGGCGCAACCGCCCAGCAAAATTAGGACGATAAAGATTGCTACAAGCCTGGAGACCGGAACTTCAATCATTTGTTTTCCTTCCTTCCAAGTATCGAAGAACCCAATTGGTCTTTTTGCACTGCTATTTGCCTTTGCCTCGTACGAGGGCTTCGGGGTGATTCTCGATGTAATCGGCCAGAACGCGGAATGAGCGTGCAGCAGCGGAAAACTCATTCAGCGTTTTTATCAGTTCGAGACGCACGGGCGAGTTATCTCCTGCGAGCCCGTCAATGGCCTTATTTGCCCCTCGCATAGTTACACCAGTCGCTTTAAGGGTGTCTTCCAGTCCGGCCACAACCTGTGGAAGGCGGGCATCCAGGTCCACCGCTAACTTTGAGGCATTCGCCAACATCTTTTTAGCCTCACCCATGGTGACCTCAGCACCTGTTGACAAAGGTTTTATCTGGCTGTCCAGATTCTTCAGGAGTTCATGAGCGGCTTTTACGGTCGGAGTAAGAGAGGCGAGCGTCTCTTTGATATCCGGCGAGGTTACCAGCTTGTCAATTCCGTCCAGGACTTTGGAAACCTTATTGGCAATCTCTGCTATCGGTAGATTTTGCACGGTTTTCATAAACTCCGAAAGGCCCGATTCCACTGTGGGAATTTCCGTGTATCCGGGTTCAGTGCCGACCAGTTTCACGGGGTCGTTCGGAAAGAAATCGAGGTGAATGCCAAGCTGCCCTGTAACGAGGCTCTGCATCTCAAGCTGTGCCTTCAGGCCGTTTTCTATCAGTAGCTCGATGAACTTTCTTTGCCCCTTTAATTTTGTTTCAAGCATCTTCATCATTTCGCCCTCAGTACCTGAATAGCCGATTTTTTTCGGGTCGATTTCGATAAAAACCGGAATCCCAAGGGACAGGTCCTTCTGATCCAGGACAATCTTAACGTCGGATACCGTGCCGACCTTCACCCCTTTGAAGTCCACCGGTGCACCGATGCCGAGGCCCTTGACCGAGTCATTGAAAAAGAGAACGAACTTCCGTTGATGGCTGAACAACTTTCCGGACCCAAAGAGCAGCACTCCAGCCACGACCAGCACTATTGCCCCCACAACAAACCCACCGATCAATTTGGTATTCGCTTGTTTGCTCATTTTCTTAGAGCCTGTCCTAGAGTTGGAGTTATCTCAACTGCCGCACCGAGCTAACCGGATCACTGAAAAGCAGCTCCTGTCAGGATTCGCCACGAGTCAGAAAGCTTCGAATCTTGGGGTCTTTGCTTTCCTGAAGGAGTCTATTGGGATCTCCCACTGCTATCATTGTCCTGGTTTCCGCATCGAGGAACACCGAGTTGTTCCCGATTGCGAAGATGCTCGCCAATTCATGTGTGACAACCACCACTGTGGCGCCCAGGGAGTCGCGAAGTTCGAGTATCAGCTCGTCGAGGCGCCGTGCGCTTATAGGGTCCAATCCAGCCGAGGGTTCATCGAAAAACAGGATATCCGGATCAAGGGCCATTGCACGGGCAAGTGCGGCACGTTTGCGCATCCCGCCGCTGATCTCGGACGGGTAGAAATCCTCAAAACCTGCCAGGCCGACAAGGGAGAGCTTGAGCGAGACCAGTTCCTTTATCTCGGCTGGGCTCAGGCGGGTGTATTCGCCCAGGGGAAGAGCCACATTTTCAGCCAGGGTCATGGAACTCCACAAAGCACCGCTCTGGTAAAGTATGCCAAAACGTCTCATTATGTTTTTTCGCCCAGGGAGATCGGAATCCCAGAAGCTGGCGCCGTCGTAGAGGACCCGTCCACTCACAGGTTCTTTCAGCCCCACCATGTGCCTGAGAAGAGTGCTCTTGCCGCACCCGCTTCCTCCCATGACAATGAAGATATCTCCGCGATTTACGGTGAAGCTGAGATTGCGCTGAATCACAAAGCTTCCGTATGCCATCGTGAGGTCCTGGACCGTGATGCAGGCATCCTTCTGAGAAAATTGATGTTCCATAAGGCCTTTACATGCCTATCCTGTCGTAGATTACGGTTAGTATGGAATCTGAAACTATGATGGACACAATGGCTGTCACAACCGCGGAAGTCGCAGCCTCGCCGACCGCGGATGCACTTCGCCCGCACTGCATTCCTCGCAGACATCCCGAAAGTGCCACGAGAACGCCGAAGACCGCGGCCTTGATCAGACCGGCCAAAAATTGCGTCAGGTTCAGCGCCGACAAGGTTTCATTGAAGTACTGCATGGGAGAAATATCGAGCATTCCCACCCCGATTATGGCGCCTCCCAGGATTCCCATGAGGTCGGCATAAAGGCACAGGAGCGGCAGCATGAAGATCAGAGCCACCATCCGGGGCAAGACGAGAAATTCCATAGGAGAAATACCGAGCGTCTTTAGCGCGTCGATTTCCTCGTTTACTTCCATGGTGCCAAGCTGTGCCGCGAAAGCTGCGCCCGTGCGCCCGGCCATCACTATGGCGGTCATCATTGCGCCCATCTCGCGAGCCATTCCTATTCCGACAAGGTCGGCCACATAGATCTGGGCCCCAAACATCTTCAGCTGGACGGCCCCGACAAAGGCGAGAATCAAGCCCACCAAAACACTTATAAGAGACACGATCGGCAATGCTTGAGCACCGCACTCCTGGATCAGCAGTACGAGGTCCGAGCGTCGGAATCGGGCTTTGCCACGCAGGAGCTTGATAAAGGCAAGGAAGGCCTCGCCAATAAATGCAAGCATTTCACCGGCGGATTTGCCGGCCTCCAGGGTGGCTTCCCCCACCCTGGCCAGGAACGGCGTCCGGCCGCTCTCTTTGCGGGCGTCTTTTTTTTCCGGAACAGCCGAGGATAGATCAATCAACCTGGCGACCCCCTCCGGGAGCCCCTCCTTGGAAAGGGTGATGGATCTATCTCTGCAGAAATCAATCACCTTGATCAGGAACGTCAACAAACTGCTGTCCCAGTCGCCAAGCTTCAGGGTATCAAAGGCAACTCGCTCAGGAGCCGGTTTTGAACCAATCTGCCTTTTGAGTTCATCTGTCGAAGGCAATCCGCCCGCGATATTCCAGTTGCCACCAATCCGGACCACAAGAGTATTATCGGGTTCCCGATTGAAGCCGATGTCCATTTTCCCTGGTATTTGTCCGGAAATACTCATCGTTTTAATCCATTAATTACGGGCTGCTGACCCATCGGTTTATTTCCCCCCGGACCACGGTCGAAAGGTGTTTTACGACTGCACAGTGGGTTGGGATATGGTGCCCCCAACATGGCGTTTCGTCCTCATTTCTCATCCGACGCCCCATTTGCCGCCGAGCAATCGTGTATTTCCCTGTTCAGGTTTTCCAGGATCTCCTCCTCCAGTTCGCCGAGGAGGGAGGAGAACTCGTTTCGAAAATCGGGGGCCTCGGGTAAACTCGATTCTCGCCAGTACCTCAGGGCAGCCAGACAGGCTTCATATTCTTCGCACATAGACTGGAACGATTCGTTGCACTCGAATAGCCGCTCCACGGCCTCTTTTTTTCCCGGGAATCGCTCCACAATCAAGGCGTATCCACCCTTGCTTTTGTCCACCGCGACACCGGCCATTGGACTACCTTCCGATGGGATTGTTTATTGTTGTGTATGGATCTTGATTGGTTCAGTTGAAATATTAAGGTGAATCTGGCTGGAGCGTAAGTAACTCAGGGTAATGTTACTGTAACCTCACGCATGTTAAACTGGTGTCCCATCGGCTCTCAGACATTTCGCAAGTTCAAATTAACCGGTACCCGTTCAAGTTACTGTAACATGCCCTAAGTTACTTACGAAAACTCATGACATGAGTTAGGACAAGTATCGGACCGGTAGTCTACTATGTCTCTCCCAAGTTTTGCGGCGGCCATACTGTGACCTTACACACGTTAAATGATGAGCCCTCAGCCCTCAGACTTTCAGAGCTCAGACCCTGGTGAAGTGCCCCATCGTGAATTCTTAACGGTCTCCATACCGGCCGTTTTGTTAATCTCGCTGAACCTGACCACCGGATATTCGAACGCCATCTCCATTACCAGGATTACACGTCGATACAGGTCGGAGCGTAGATGCCGGTCCAGATCGGCTTGGGTTTTCCACCATTGCTCGAACAGGAGAGCACCCGGGTCCAGCAGATCCTGGTAAATGTCACATCCGAGACAGCCGGGGCCGACCCGCGTCCGCTCCACTATTGCGCATAGAATTTCACTGGCTTCAGCCAGCTTATCGGATGCAAACTTCATTCGGATGCTCGCATGAATCATCTTTTTCTCCGGTAACGACTTGATTGAAACTATTGGTTAAAAACGTCTGTAGCAGATCAAACCCGACTGTTCAAAATGCGGCATGGAAAGCGGGGCAAAATTGGGTCTGAACAGATTAGCGCAGCCAGCTTCACCCCTGGGCCACTCTGGATGAGTGCTCGAGACATGCCGATGCGGAATTGGGGTTGGACACAGGGTGGCCATAAAACGATAGCGATATCCATGCCAGAGGGAAAAAGAAATGGATGAGACCTTGTAAGTCTGTGCAATAATGGGTGTTATTCGAGAGGTGTACCCGACCTGGAAAGGACTGGTCGTGGAGTTGGACGGGATTTTTGGGAAAATCCCAATCTGTTGGGACTATGACCTGGGTCTGCGGATTCCGAGTTTCTTTATCCGTGCTTCCAGAGTGGTTGGCTTGAGCCCCAGGATCTCGGCGGCTCCGCCCCTGCCTGAAACACGCCAGCCTCTCTCCTCCAGGACCCTCAGAATGTGACGCCGCTCGATATCTTTGAGATTCTCCGCTTCCTCGGGCATGTCCTCCAGGGCAAGTGCAGGGGGACTCACTTCCAGGACAATGCCACGGTTTACGATCATGGCGTGTTCGATCACATTCCTGAGTTCTCGTGCATTGCCGGGCCAGGAATAGTGCAGCAAGGCATCCAGGCTCCGCTTTGGCATGCTATTGATATGCCTGCCCATGCTTTTCTCGAATTGGCGGATAAAGGCCCAGATCAGGAGCGGGATATCCTCCTTGCGATCGCGCAAAGGGGGAATGGTGATGGGGAAAACGTTCAATCGATAATAAAGGTCTTTGCGGAACTTTCCCGTCTGAACCATATGGTCGAGGTTCCGGTTGGTAGCCGCAATGATGCGGACATTCACCTGAAGGGACTTTGTGGACCCCAGGCGCTCGAAGCGGCCTTCCTCCAGGACCCGAAGGAGTTTAACCTGGATCTCCAGTGGTAGATCGCCGATCTCATCAAGGAAGAGGGTGGACCCGTCGGCGATCTCGAACCGGCCCATCATCCGTGACATAGCCCCAGTGAAAGCACCCTTCTCCCGTCCGAACAGTTCTGATTCGATCAGAGTAGGAGGTAAGGATGCGCAGTTGATCGTCACCATCGTCAGTGCCTTCCGAACGCTGAGTTGGTGTACGGCACGGGCTATTATTTCCTTCCCGGTGCCGGTCTCTCCAGTGATGAGCACAGTGGAGTCCGTTGGCGCCACCTGCTCGACCTGGACCATTACCTGCTGCATGGCTGGGCTCGTGGCGACGATCTCCGCATGTGGTGACAGGAGTTTTACTTCCTCCCGCAAAGAGATGTTCTCCTGTTCCAGTTGCTTTTTGAGCTTTTCGATCTCTCGGAGCCTGCCCTGCAGTTGCTCCTCCATCCGCTTCCGGTCTGTGATATTCTTTACCGTGTGTACTACCCTCGCTACGTTCCCGTTCGCATCCAGAATTGGATCCGCCGAGGCCAGCAGCCATGTCTTCTTTCCGTCATACAATATCTCCATCTCTTCGTGGCGCTTGGTATGAAAAACCTTTGCAGCAGGACATCCGGCTATGCTCGCATCTGTCCCGTGCATCAGGGTATGGCAGCGGCTTCCGATGATCCGATCTAACGGCTGGCCAAGAAAGGAAACTGCCGCTGTGTTGACACGCAGAATGCGGAACTCGGAATCAAGGATCATGACCAGATCCTGGATGGAATCGAACGTAGTCTGCCAATCATCGGAGGCTGCAACGAGCTGTTCCTGGATTACCTGGCGGTCGGTGATCTCGCTCTCCAATTGCACCACCTTCTGCTCCAGCTTTCGCAGCAGGACCTCGTTATACTGACGCAGGGTTTCACCTTCATCTGCAGAGGGTTTCTCATTGGACCCGCTCGCACCCGCGACTAATAGCTCTCGTATCACCTCTATCAGTGCTTCCGGTTCCTGGGGCTTGATGAGGAACCGCTCGGCTCCGAGGCTGAGTGCAAATTGCTCGTCCTTGGAATCGGTGTACGTAGCCGTATAAAAGACGAATGGGGTATCTTTCAGCCGTTCATCCGCCTTCCATTCCATGCAAAGAGCAAAACCGTCCATAACCGGCATGAAGATGTCGCTGATAATCAAATCGGGTCGGCTTTGTCGTGCAAGTTCAAGGGCCTCGGCCCCGTT
>JBEKMB010000094.1:0-14717 GCA_050008735.1 Syntrophobacteraceae bacterium | reverse complement strand
GTAAGGATCTCCCTCGGTCCGGTATTTTGGCAACATAGTCTCCCCCCTTGAGTTTGGATGCCGAGAGAGACTCTACAATAAAACTCTTAACCCTGCAAGCACAGATGTCGTTGTAGGGTTAGTCAATGCGCCGGGAATGCTGCTTCGTCCCTTCCGAAATCATCACTGTAATCGTCTTTGCCCTCGCTTAATAACGCTTATTACGTTTACGCTTCAACGACCGGACTGCAAGTTCGGTCTGTCATTGCTGTGGGTCCGGTTCGTTATTCGGACAATGAAGAGCTCACGTTCGACTCGGATGAATCCCGTTTCCGCTCCCCTGTTTATGAGGACCTTTCCGAAACGTTGGCGAGGATTTCCTGCGAAATGGATTGGGCAAGGTTATTTGTGATTCGGTTCATCTCTGTAATAAACCCACCACTCGAGGTAGCAAAAGGAGAACCAATCGACTTCTCCGTCAGTTCTCTGCGGACCTCAAAGGTATGTTCCGGCTTATCGGTTTGGCCAAATCGATATAGCATTACAACTACCGATGCATTTAAATTGATATGGTTCAAGGGCTTTTCCCAAACCTGAAAGGAAACCACCTTTATTTTCAGCATGCGATCCGGTGGGTTGGTCTGAAGGGCGCGGGTTGCACATTGGCCGTCTGAGCAGACCGTAGCATTCGGGAAAGAACCAGCCAAACCGGACTTAAGTACCTCAACCAATATTCTTCCAAATGGGATTACGATTCGTGAGTCAGCCCAACTCTTCCCGTCGTCGACCGCAATGAAACTTCCTTTGGGGCCGGGGACAATATTGGGCATACTCTTAAGGTGTTCTTGATTGTAGCCTATTTGCCTGGATTCATGTTCGTCCCATATGGGGCCGGAGATATTATCCCACACTGTCTCGGACAGGGGGCTGCCTGGAATGGTATCTGTGAACAAGACAAGAAGTTTCGTTGGATTTGGTGCGAGTTTTGACTCAAACGGCTGGATTTCGAGAGGCTTTCGTCTCTCCGGATTTAGTGCGGTGCATGCTGAAATGGAAAACATGAAGACAAGAACACAGACCAGTTTAAAAGCTTTCCAGCCCATGATGCGCTCCTCAAGAAATATTATCAGGAATAATGCATCGAGTCGTGCGCTATGCATCCGAACTGCATTTTGGAGTCGGATTCCGCCCCAAAAATCTCCTTAAATACCCAGAAGGCCCATCGGATTATCTCTTATCCCAACTAAAGGCACAAGTGATATGAAGTTGGAGTTTGGTGTGTACCTTTCCCAATCAACAGGCCTCCAAAGATTGGCTGCTCTCCCTCTTTCGGGGGAGCATTGATATCAGGAATTGCCAGCCGTTTTGTGTTAAGGTGTCCCAGTTGCGGTGCTTTCCTTGTGTCATCTTGGCGTTGGCCGAAATTCTGCTCAAGATGTGGTGAAAAATTCGTTGAATAAGATTTTCATGGTAATTTCTCCGATGTTACAAACTACCTGATCCCAGGAAAAGGCCAACTGTGAAAAAGCTATATGTACCGGAAAGTGAAGCTGAACTAGCAGTGATAAAGAGCCTGTTAGATAGTGAGAGGGTAAGCTACTTCGTCCATAACGATAATTTCGGCAGCATGGAGGTAGGACCAAGCATCCCTCTCTACAATTCAAAGACGATTATGGTTGCCGAAGATCAGTATGACTCGGCGATAGAGGTTCTTGGGAGCTTTGTGACCAGTAAGAGGGTCGACAAAAAATACCAACCTCACTACTCACTGAAGGATAAAATCAGGATGATTTTTGAGGCTTTATTCTTAGGATGGCTCATGCCTGGCCGGATGCGCGAAAAGAGGAAAAAAAGGAGATGGGCATAGGAAATTGAATTGCTGTTATTGATTTTCCTTGCTGTCGGCGAATCATTCAAGCAGGAGAGGATATGAATCTCAGACATCTTGCAATTTGTTAAACTCTGCGCGGCTCAGTATGGCGCTGCGGTGGGACTCTGCGCCGCGGGCGCTGGGGATCTTTATACTGAGACATGATTCCCCCGCTCTGTTCGGGTGCTCTAGAATTATCAACTTAGATAACTCCTGTTGTCTACTGAAGGCAAAACCGACGGTACTTTTGATTTGACAATATTTTTAGACTTTTTATACTTGAAGAGGCGGATACCCCGGTCGAATCGATATCAATAATTTCCTCATATCCGAAAAATTAACAGTCCGCCCGCGCCGCGTTGGAACTTCTCAAATAATTCACAATTCAAAGAAAACAGCTAGAGGTAACAGGATGAGAAAGCCGCTCTGGGTCCCCACTGCAGAATGGATAGACAAGGCTAATATCACCCGTTTCATCAATTTTGTGAACAGGACCTGCGGCCTTGATATCAGGTCCTATGCCGAGCTGTACAGGTGGTCCGTGGACAGGATACCGGAATTCTGGGCTTCGGTCTGGGACTTTACTGAAATCAAAGCCTCCCGCAGATTCGATAAAGTCGTAGCGGATCTCGCCAAATACCCCGGGACCGATTGGTTTCCAGGCGCCAGGCTCAATTTCGCGGAAAACCTTCTAAGGTTCCGCGACAACCACCCGGCCTTCGTATTCAGGGGTGAGGACGGCAAAGCGGCCACTATGACCTATGCCGAACTTTTCGATTCGGTTGCCCGTTTATCCAGGGCACTGCGAGATATGGGAATCGTTGCCGGGGACCGGGTTGCCGGGTACATGCCCAACCTGATCGAAACGGCGGTCGCAATGCTGGCCGCCACCAGCATCGGGGCGGTTTGGTCGTCTTGCGGCACGGAGCTGGGAGCCGGGGCCGTCGCCGACCGTCTGGGTCAGATTGGCCCTAAGGTGTTGTTCACGGTTGACGCGCAGGTTTATAAGGGAAAAGTCATAAACGTCCTTGCGAACGTCGAAAAAATTGCCGGCGAAATCCCCTCGCTTGAAAAGATAATAGTAGTGCCATTTGTGGAGAGCCGGCCTGAAATCGCAAATCTCAGCAAAGCGGTGATCCTTCCCGACCTCATGACGCAAAACGTCCCGGAACTGCAGTTTGAACAGCTTCCGTTCAACCACCCGGTTTACATAATGTTTTCTTCAGGCACGACCGGAAAACCCAAGTGCATGGTGCAGGGACCAGGCGTTCTCATAAACCAGCTCAAGGAACTCGTAATCCATACAGACCTCAAACGCGACGACAGGATTTTCTACATAACTTCGCCAAGCTGGATGATGTGGAACTGGCTTATCTGCTCGCTGAGCGTAGGCGCGACCATTGTGCTATACGACGGCAACCCCAACTACCCCGACTGGGGTGCGATGTGGCAGCTGACCCAGGACGAGAAGATCAGCATTTTCGGGTGCAGCGCCAGCTATCTGAATTACCTCCGGAGCGTTGGGGCGAAGCCGGGAAAGGCTTACGACCTGTCCTCGCTCAGGGCCATGTCACAAACCGGTTCTCCGCTCTCCGCCGAAGGCTTCGAATATGTCTACAGAGAGATCAAACAGGACATGCACTACAATTCCATTTCCGGAGGCACGGACATCAATGGATGCTTCGCGCTCGGAAGCCCCGTCCAGCCGGTATATGCCGGCGAATTGCAGGGTCCGGGTCTGGGCATGAAGGTAAAGGCTTATGACGAATCGGGCAATCATGTCGTAGACAGTGAAGGAGAACTGGTCTGTGAAGCCCCCGCCCCTTCCATGCCTCTGTATTTCTGGGACGATACGGATTTCGCAAAATACAGGAGGGCCTATTTCGATCTCTATCCCAAGGTCTGGCGGCATGGCGACTGGATCTATTTCCACGGCGATTCAGGAGGGATAACTTTCCTTGGACGATCCGATTTCACATTGAAGCCCTCCGGGGTTCGCATAGGCCCGGCGGAAATCTACAATGTCGTGGAAAATATCGAGGGAATAGCCGACAGCATGGCTGTCGGCCAGGACTGGGAGGGCGATCAGCGGATCATTCTCTTCGTAAAGCTTGCAGCAGGATTTGAACTCACCAGGGAGCTTGAAGACCGTATCAGGGGCGATTTGCGAAAGCATGCTTCTCCACGCCACGTTCCAGCCCTGATAGTCGAGGTACAGGACATCCCGTACACTTTCAACATGAAAAAAGTGGAGAGCTCGGTCGCCAATATACTGAATGGAAGGCCGGTAACCAATAGAGACGCCCTGGTCAACCCTGAAGCACTGGACCTTTACGAAGAGATAGCGCGCAAACTCGGGCTGGGTTCGGGATCGAAGACCGTCTGAGACAAGGACTTGATTTTTGACGGCGAATCTGTCGCGGGGAGTCGTTTCTTGAGAGGAGGAAAGCGGTATGGGAGTCGAGAAGGTTCAGGACCAGAAAATACAAAAGGGATCGGCCCTCGAGAGCATCGGCCTCGGACTGGCGGCCTGGAGCGAGAAATGGTTTCCAGACGCATGGATATTCGCGCTGATCGGGATCGTATTTATCTTCTTTTTCGGGATCATCATTGGAGAAAGTCCCCTCAATCTAGCTCTGGCCGGCGGCAAACAGTTTTGGGTATTAATACCTTTTACCATGCAGATGGCCATGATCATCATCGGCGGCTACGTGGTCGCTTCGACCCCAGCCGTGTACTGGCTCATTCGTAAAGTTGCCCTGATTCCAAAGAACGGAAGGACGGCCATCGCCTGGATTGCCTTTTTCTCAATGGCAACATCCCTGATATCCTGGGGGCTCAGCCTTATTTTCAGCGGTCTCCTGGTCCGTGAGATAACGCGCCGCCTCGACGACATGGACTACCGGGCGGCTGGGGCCGCGGCCTACCTTGGGCTGGGCGCAGTATGGGCCTTGGGGCTTTCTTCCTCTGCCGCACTGATGATGGCCACCAAGGGCGCGATTCCGCCCAAGCTCTTTGAAATCAGCGGCCTTATCCCTCTAACCCAAACACTGTTCATCTGGGCGAATCTTTGGACGATAGTGGCGCTGATCACTCTGTCGGTTGTAATCGCCTACCTCTCCGCGCCGAACCCGAACCGTGCAAAAACTGCAAGAGATTTCGGCCTCTCATTCGAACAGCTCGATATGAGCATTGAACCGAGACAGAAACCGGGTGAATGGCTCGAATACAGCCCCCTTCTGATTCTTATCGTGGGGGCCATCCTTGTCTACTACCTGATAGACGTGTTTCGGACTTCACCAACAGGGGCGCTGGCGGCACTCGATCTGAATACCTATAACCTGATTTTCATCACCGTCGGCATGCTCTTGCACTGGCGGCCGAAGAGGTTTCTTAAAGCTGTCGCCCAGGCGGTCCCAGCTACCGGCGGAGTGTTGATTCAATTCCCCTTCTACGCCGTTATCTTCGGGATGATAGTCGGTACCGGCATAAACGGATGGCTGACCGATCTGTTTTACAAGGTAACGACTCAAGGCACTTATCCGCTTCTCGTAGCCCTGTATTCGGCCGTCCTCGGGGTATTCATTCCATCGGGTGGATCAAAATGGGTCGTTGAGGCCCCCTATGTTCTTCAGGCCGCCAATATGCACCACGTAAACCTCGGGTGGGTAACCCAGATATATAATGCCGCAGAGGCGCTTCCTAACCTGCTGAATCCTTTCTGGATGCTGCCTCTCCTGGGCTTGCTGCACGTAAAGGCAAGGGACCTTGTCGGTTATGCGGTTTTGCAGATGTTGCTTCACATTCCGCTTATTTTCTTTTTATGCTGGCTCTTCGCCCAACTCATACCTTACGTGCCTCCGTTGAAATAGACCTTTCCGCGCGGCGCCACCCGCCGGTGGCGCCCGCGCAACCGCTTTTGAGCCTTTCACCCGTGAGAGGCCGCTGTGCTCTTGTGTTGACAACCCCTCACAAGTATGGTTTTGCTTCGAGATTACACACTCCCGGATGCGAAATTCGATTTGAATATAAGGAGGCGTTAAAATGTCTTTCCGTTTTGGCAGGCCATGTCGTCGATTTGTCCGACTCTCATGCGTTCAGTGTTTTGTCCTGGCGTTTCTGGCGCTTGCCTGCGCCTCAGAGGCGTGCCTGGCCTCTGAGGGTTCAGATGCAAATCTCATCTTCATTCTTGACGCTTCAGGAAGCATGGCCGCCAAGGTCCAGGGCCGCCCAAAAATCGATGTGGCAAAGGAGGTCCTCTCGGGCCTTATCAAAGATCTCCCGGCAAAAACCAAAGTCGGCCTGGTCGTCTACGGACACAGGCAAAAAGGGGATTGCACCGACGTGGAGGAGATTTCGCCCCTGGCGCCCGTCGATAAAGAGGCCCTGCTGAATAAGATCAAAGGCATTACTCCCAAGGGAATGACCCCGATCACTTTCTCCGTAAAAAAGGTCGCGGAAGGATTGAAGAACCGCCAGGATGAGTCGACGATCGTGTTGGTAAGCGATGGAGAAGAAACGTGCAAAGGCGATCCATGCTCGCTTGTCAGGGAACTTAAGGCGTCCGGCACCAGGTTCGTCATGCACGTAATCGGCTTCGACGTCAATGAGAAGGAAAAACAACAACTGTCCTGCATCGCACGGGCCGGCGGAGGTTCATATTTCACGGCAAGAAACGCGGGAGAGTTGATGCTGGCCGCCAGAAAAGCGGTCGAAAAAGATAAGGAACAGAAAGCGGCAACCCTGACGGTTAAGGCGCTGATGAACGGGAAGCCCTTGAGGGCTTATTGCCAAATTTATAAGGGTGAAACGGACCCCGCCAACGCAAAGGAAAAAACCGCGGAAGGCTGGACTGACAATGGGAGCAGGGCCTTTCAACTCAAAGCCGGCAGCTATGATCTCAGGGTCGAGAACAGTGAGGGACCCGACAAACAGGCAATGAATTTTATGGCGGTCATCGTCGAAGCCGGGCAAAACGTTGACAAACTGGCGGACTTCTCAGGCGGGACTTTGAGAATCAAAGCACTCAGGAACGGCGCACCATGCAAGGCTTATGGCGTAATCTACAAACCGGGCGCCGGCGAGGAAAAGGTTACCGAGGGACCGGTAGAGGCTGAAACCGCCGGATTCAAGCTCGCTCCAGGCCTTTATGACGCCTCTGTCGAAAACCGTGAGGACCTGAATAAACCCGCTGTTGTTTTCCAGGCGATCCGGATCGAGGCCGGAAAGACCATCGAGAAGGTGGCGGAATTCTCCGGGGGGGCTTTGAAGATCAGGGCCCTCATGAATGAGAAACCTTTTCGGGCCTACTGCCTGATCTATAAAGCACAAGAGGAAGACAACGAAAAAGAAAAGATAGCCGAAGGATGGACAGATCCAGACAGCACCGGCTTTAAACTCACTCCCGGCCTCTATGATGTTGTCGTTGAAAACCAGGAGGACGCCGATAAATCCACCGTAAATTTTACCGGGGTCCGTATAGAACCCGCAAGAGCAGTTGAAAAAGTGGCCGACTTCTCGGGGGGGACTCTAGTAATCAAGGCAATGAGAAACGGCAAGCCGCTCTCGGCCGACTGCAAGATCTATAAAGCAGAACTGGACGAATCTGAGGGAAAGAACGTGCTGAGCGAGGTCTGGACGGGCAGCGAGGGGGCGGTCCTCAAGCTCAGGCCCGGTGTCTACGATGCGATTGTGGAAAACCGTGAAGATGCAAATGCACCCTCCATAAGCTTTAAAGGCATCACGATAGAATTCGGGAAAACCCTTGAAAAGGTGGCGGACTTTTCCGGAGGCGCTTTGAAAGTAAAGGCGCTCAGAAACGGGAAAACCTTCTCGGCCAATTGCCAAATTTATCAGGCAGATACGGATGGGGAAAAGCAGCTTATCACCAGTGGATGGACAGGGGAGGATACGGCGTCTTTTGAGCTGATTCCCGGCTCATACGATCTCACCGTTATAAACAGTGACGATGCAGGCGAGCCCAGACTCAGTTTCCAGGGCATCACTATCGAGGCTGGAAGAACCGTCGAGAAAACAGCGGACTTTTCCGGAGGGACGTTGAAGGTAAAGGCGCTCAGAAACGGGAAGCCCTTCTCGGCAAATTGCCAAATTTACCAGGCGAGCGCCGATGGGGAAAAGCAGCTTATCACCAGTGGATGGACAGGGGAGGATACGGCGTCTTTTAAGCTGATTCCCGGCTCATATGATGTCACCGTTATAAACAGTGAAGATGCAGGCGAGCCCAAACTCAGTTTCCAGGGCATCACTATCGAGGCCGGAAAAACTGTCGAGAAAACAGCGGACTTTTCCGGAGGGACGCTGAAGGTAAAGGCGCTCAGAAACGGGAAGCCCTTCTCGGCCAATTGCCAAATTTATCAGGCAGATGCGGAGGGGGAAAAGCAGCTTATCACCAGTGGATGGACAGGAGATGATACGGCGTCTTTTAAGCTGATTCCCGGCTCATACGATGTCACCGTTACAAACAGCGACGATGCAGGCGAGCCCAAACTCAGTTTCCAGGGCATCACTATCGAGGCTGGAAAAACCGTCGATAAAACAGCGGAATTTTTCGGAGGGACCCTGAAGGTAAAGGCGCTCAGAAACGGGAAGCCCTTCTCGGCCAATTGCCAAATTTATCAGGCAGATGCGGATGGGGAGAAGAAATTTCTCACCAGCGATTGGAGCCGTGAGGATGCGGCCACTTTCAAGCTCATTCCCGGTGTCTATGTCGTGATCGTTGAGGATAGTGATTCAAATGAACAAAAAGAGTTCAAGGAAGTGACTATCGAGGCGGCCAAGACTCAAAATTTGGAGGCCCGATTCTAAGCATATTCCATTATTCAAATCATATATTAGAAAATCGCGGAGTTGGCATAGTGGCAAGGAAGTTTGACCCACGTAGTTCATCAAAATTGTGGAGTTCTCCGCACAATGTCTCTTTTTCCCACATTTTAGTTTCCTCAAGCACAAGAAAACTATACAATTTTGGAAATTCTTGTGCCTCACGTAGCAACGCTATCCTTTCTTGATACCAGCATGATAGTCTGGGGACCAGTATGCAAACGAGATTAAGAAAGACCCTGGCACTTGCCAAATGTTTTCGATGGTTCTGGGTAATCTCGATCACGCTATTGTCTGTTGGTTGGTTTTCATTTGCCCAGCGTACAAATGCACGAGAGGTGCATCTTTTAAGTGCCCAGGAAATGGACTGGCTTGCCGCCCATCCGGTGATCACCTTAGCACCAGACCCTGATTATCCTCCAATAGAGTATTTTGACGAAAATAGGAAATATTGCGGTATAGCCGCAGACTACGTTGCGCTGCTCGAAAAGAAGTTAGACTTTCGGTTCAAGATTACACACCTGCAAAGCTGGGACGAAATCCTTGATAAGGCAAAAAGCGGGCAGATAGACATGTTCGGGGCTGCAGCGGAAACCCCTCAACGTTCCGAATATATGCTGTTCACGCACCCTTTTGTCGAATTCCCCTCCGTGATTATCGTAAGGAAGAACGTCAGCGAGTCTCTTAGCCTCGAAAAACTTGATGGTATGAAGGTGGCTGTCGTCTCCGGGTACGCCGACCACGATTATATCAAGAACAATTATCCACAGCTTCAACTTGATGAGGTTCCAACCGTTGCAACGGGCTTACGTAAAGTCTCCTTCGGCATGGTGGATGCTTTGGTCGCCAATCTTGCTACCGCAACCTATTACATTGAAAAGGAAGGGATCACCAACCTCCGTCTAGCAGGGAATACCGGCTACACATATCGCTTAGGTTTTGGTGTGCGCAAAGATTGGCCGGAGCTGATCAATGTCCTCGAAAATGGATTGGCACAAATTGAGCCAAACGAGAAAGAGGCAATCTTCAAAAAGTGGGTTCATCTTGAACAGGAGAGTTTATTTGCGAATCGAAAGTTCTGGACCATCGTTCTCTCAGGACTTGCCGTTGCATTTTTCGTGGTGCTCGGTTTGTTGGTGTGGAATCGGTCCCTGAAGTCGGTCGTCAGCCTGAGAACGCAGGAGCTGAGCAATGAGTTGGCGGTGCGAAAGCGGGCAGAGGAGGCATTGCGGGAGAGTCAAACACTCCTCTCTACGATTATCGAGAGCATCCCTTTTGAGTTTTGGGCTATTGGCCAGGACGGCCGCTACATGCTCGTAAACGCAGCCTGTGTGGACCATTACGGGAATATCGTTGGGAAGACGCCGGAAGAGATTTGTGATGATCGGGAGACTCTCTCCATATGGCAGAAAAATAATCGCAATGCTTTTGGGGGTAAGCTTGTCAAGGAAGATGTAAGATCTTTTTGGGGAGTGGCGGAAAGATTCTATCATAGCATTATCGCGCCAATCCGTGATGGAGATCAAATAAGGGGAATCCTCGGCGTAAATATCGATATCGCAGAGCGCAAAATGATGGAAGAAGAGCTACGCAAAGCACGGGATGAACTTGAGTTGCGTGTGCGGGAGCGAACGGCAGATTTGGAGAAGGCCAATCAGGAACTTCGGCAAGTTCCCTCAAAGCTCTTAGCGGTTCAGGAGGAAGAGAGGAGAAGGCTTGCTTCCGAACTCCACGACAGCATTGGGCAGACGCTTGCCGCTATGAAGTTTTGGGTAGAGACGGTGCTGAGACTCAGAGATGCAGGTGATGACAGTGCTGCTTTGAACCACCTGGAGCAATTTGTTCCGATCCTCCAGCAGTCAATTGAGGAAACCAGAAGTATCTCCATGGGTTTGCGCCCCTCGATCCTGGACAGTATGGGGCTCTTGGCAACACTTGAGTGGCTACGTCGGGAATGCATGAAACTCTATCCAGATCGCCACATTGAGCTTGAGACCACAGTTGCAGAAGAGGAAATCCCGGAAAACTTGAAGGTCTGCATCTTCAGAATCACCCAGGAGGCACTGAACAATATCGCCAAGCACAGCAGGGCGGAGTGGGTCGACATTTCGCTCTCAAAGGTTGGGGATGGGATTGAACTGGCCGTTTCTGATGATGGTGTGGGAATGGACCCGGAGTTAATCCTCCAGACAAGCACAGCCAGGAGTCTTGGACTTACCAGCATGAGAGAAAGGGCCGAACTGACCGGGGGAAGCTTCGCAATCGGGTCTACTCCCGGTGAAGGAACGACCATTCGGGCTTGCTGGCCAAATGAAGCTGAGAATAAACTTCAAAACGGCAGTGTCACTCAATAGTCCGCATCAAATATTTAATGCTTCACCTCGGTAAATTTTAAAAATCACAATCTTGCTTTCCTGAAGAAGTTGTACTCTCCTCATACTTGAGAAATTGGAAGTCAAAATCCTCAGGAAGTTCATTTAATATTTGAGGGAAAATCCGACCGACAGAACGTTCAAGGTTCTGGCAAGCTGTTTTCACACTTCACGTCGCATGATCACTGTGCTGTGTTATGAAATTTTCCGGCGGCGCAAAACACCGTGTTATCCATGTGAGCCATTCCAGCTCTTCAAAACCACACACGCGCAACAGGGTGAATACAAGGGTTCTTGTTCCAGAGGCATGAAGCAGCCAGGGGAGTGGAAGGTGCGGGGCTGGGCCTGACCATAGAAATAGCCGAACAACACGATGGAAAGGTATGGATTGGACCGGCGGCTGGAAGGGGAACCGCATTCTATGTATCGGTTTCAAAGAACTTATAACACCGCAATCCTCACAATTGACCACTCCTCAAAGGGCTGCAGCTCACCCTGCTCCCTCGCAGGAGCCTTTGGGAATCGCTTAACCCTTTGTCTGGCATACAAAGCACGCAAACGGGCGCTGAGTTGAGCCCCAATTTCCGGAGCTGATAAAAGGACCGCGGTGATTTTCGGCTGACGATTACTCCGACTAGGTTACAATGTCCTGAAATGCGCCCATCTTCCCCGTAAATAAATGGGGTCAAATGTCGCCTGAAATATCGTGGTTACCCCATAGTAATTTATGCGGCTTATGGTATCTAGTGCAGAGCTGGAGTCTAACTCCTGTTCGAGTCGCTTCTCTTCCACGCCGCCAATCCTTTTCTTTGAGATTACCTCCTTTCGCTTTCATCGAAAAAGCGCGGATATCCTCCAGCAAAGGCTGAGGCGGCATTTCCAGACCAAAGTTAAACAAACGAGGAGGTCGCGATGAGCCTAAGAACACCGGAGGTCGCGAAGGGGAGGGAAATTTGGCAGTATACGAACAGAGATCGGTTGGTGAGATCGACAATAAAAAAATTCTAGCAGGAGGTCCATATGAGAAGCAAAAGTGACGTGATCAGAATGGTTGAAAAGGCGAAGGACTTCTATAAAAACTCCGGCAAAAGGATTGCGTTCGCCGAATTCACGAATCCAAATGGAGCTTTTGTTGAGGACGAGATTTATGTCTTTGTCTTGAATAGCAAAGGGACCATGCTCGCCCACGGGGTTAACGAGAAATTCGTGGGTGAGGAATTCATTGACCTCATGGACACCGATAAAAAGCTTTTCATCAAGGAAATCATCGATACCGGCAATTCAAAGGGCAGTGGCTGGGTAGAATACAAGTGGTTCGAAGCGGTGACCAGAAAGTGGCTTCCCAAAACAGTCTATTTCGAAAAGGTCGACGATGTGATCATTTGCAGCGGCCTCTACGACCACAAGGCGGCGGCAATAGCCAAGGCGGTCTAGACCTTTATCTGACGGAAGAGCGGTGGAAGAGACACCTCAGGAAGAGAGACGGGCATCACGTCTTCAAGAGCTTTTCTTTTGAGGAACTGGCACCACCGATATATCATCCATCTAAGCGGCAAAACGATATCGTTCAACAGCTATCGGCTAGCTGATGGAGGAGATGAAGAGGCTGTTTTTACTATGTTTTTGAATGTGGCGGCGCTCACTGGTTCTCTGTGAAAAACCTTGAGCCGGCCTTTACTGGGTAAATGCCACAATCCGATCACCAATTGCCGAAAGGAGGATTACAATGCGGGACCTGAAAGCTGCAAACGTTATGGTCA
Source organism: Syntrophobacteraceae bacterium (assembly GCA_050008735.1). GTDB lineage: Bacteria > Desulfobacterota > Syntrophobacteria > Syntrophobacterales > Syntrophobacteraceae > SbD1. The sequence continues at coordinate 1,896 of JBEKMB010000094.1, read as the reverse complement.
GTCCGGTTGTGTCCGCTCGGGTGAATACAGCGGCAAAAGATGTAGCCATGCAGTTATTGGCAGGCAGGTACAGTGGAATGCCGGTAACGGATGACGAGGGGAGAATCTTAGGAATCATAACGGAACTCGACCTGTTGGACGCTGTCGCCGCTGGCAGGGACCTAGCGAGGACACCTGTTCAAGAAATAATGACAAAGAATGCCATCACCGCAGATGTTGACACTCCAATAAGTAAGGTTCTGGCCAAGATGCGGGAGGCACACATTCTGCGGATCCCCATCTCCGAAGGGGGGAAACTGGCGGGAATGGTAACCCGATACGATATTTTAAAGAGCCAGATAGACCCCGAGCTGTTTGTTCTGTAAGGCTTTTGTATGCTCTTCCGCCAGGGGGAGTGCTGTTGCGCCTTCGCCCATCCGGTAGTGCAAAGATGGAGAGCTTTGCATCAGGAGGAGGGAGGAGTAATGGAGCACAACAAACGTAAGGCCCTGATCTTAATGGTTGACGATAACGAGGACGACTGCTTCTTTATAGAATAGGCCCTGACGGGGAGTGAGTTCAACTATGAGTTGGTGATCATCGATGATGGCTTCGAACTGATGGATTATCTTCGCCGTCGCAGAAAATATCAACATTTGGAATCTCATATCACGATGTGATCCTTCTTGACCTCGATATGCCCGTGATAAACGGGTTGAACCTAACACTTTCCCAGCGACTCCAACCAGGAATTTGATCCAGTTCGGGAGAAATGGAAGACTAGGCTGCTCATGGTATTTTGTCTGGTCCGCACAAAATTCTAGATATTGCACTCAAACAAACACAAGAATCACCGTGGCTTAGTTGAATACGGAAAGTTAAGACAGCTCTCCTCATACTTGAGAAATTGGAAGTGAATATCCCCAGGAAGTCCATTTCATATTTGAAGGGAAACCCAACCGACGGAACGTTCAAAGTTCCGGCAAGATCTATGGGCCTTGATGAACCAGCGCTGGCGGCTACCCCAAAGATCTGTTACGTACAGCGGCGGGATAGAGTTAACGAAAAGGTATCGATGGCGGTCTGCTGGTAAATCCTGCCCACTCCTTTAAGATAGCCGACATAGAAGGTATCCTGGCTAACCAGATATCCCGGATGCTCGGTCTGGATCTCATCGGGATCGGACTCTCGGGACCTTTTGGATGCCTCCAGCGCACAGAGCTGGGCCTCGGTGTAGACGATCCCCTCGGCTGCCGCCTTTTTTTCAAGAGCACAAAGGCGTTTTTTAAAAGTTTCCAGGTCGTGGCGCTGCCAAATGCTTCTCACACCACCCCCGGAGACCAAAATGCCCGCTTTTCTCAGTTCGTTTGAAGCCCTCATCTGGCCGTAAGCAGGGAATTCATCGGCAATCCTGAGGCACGGCCTCTTCGACCTCGGGAGCGACTCTGTTCTTCATGCAAGGCTTTTTCCTGGTCTTCTCGATCAAGCCCTCCAGCCCGTGCTCATCATAAGCTTGTTTGATGTCATAGAAATGCTGGCGGGAAACGCCATTGATCTTGCAGGCCTGGTGCGGTTGCCATATCGCTGGTCCCTATTGGCATGCGGTTTTGCTGATTTGATTGCAGGTTATATTCCCAAGTGGTCACTTTATCGCTGATTTTAATTAATCCGGAAAGGGAAAAGAGGATTGAAGGTTTTAATACGAAGTTGCGTTCAAGATGGTAATCATTGAAAACCCTAAGCCGTCTAAGCCGTCATTCCGGCAAAAGCCGGGATCCAGTGCTTCAAAGCACTTCTATAGGGGTAGGAACAGCGCATTGGCTTGCGCCGCTCCTCCCTCCGAACCGGACTGGCGGATCTCCCGCATCCGGCTCTCCAGTTGATGGTTTTACCTCGTCAGGACTGGAGGAGTGAATC
>JBEKMB010000093.1:2500-16073 GCA_050008735.1 Syntrophobacteraceae bacterium | reverse complement strand
GCCTTTGGTCTGCTGTTTTCCTGTCAATCCTGTAAATCCTGTCAAAGATCTTTTTGCTTTGCGTAGTATTTAGACAGGATTAATACGGCTCCTATTTTGCCTTTGGTCTGCTGTTTTCCTGTTAATCCTGTAAATCCTGTCAAAGATCTTTTTGCTTTGCGTAGTATTTAGACAGGATTGATACGGCTCCTATTTTGCCTTTGGTCTGCTGTTTTCCTGTCAATCCTGTTAATCCTGTAAATCCTGTCAAAGTTTCTCTGTCACGAAAGGACGGGTTTCAGGAACACAACCCCCAGTGGTGGCAAAGTGAGCTTGATGGAATAGGGCTGCCCCTGCCATTGCCCGGGTTCGGCGGCCATGGGCCATGCATTGACGAAATTGTTCCCGCCGTAGGTTGCCGCATCGCTGTTGAACACTTCACGATAACGGCCGGAATGGGGCACACCGATGCTATAGTCACGGCGCAATACGGGAGTGAAGTTCGCCGCCACTATGATGAATTCATCCGGGTCCGCTGAGCGCCGGATAAATGAGAGAATACTGCGTTCCGCATCGTCGCAGTCAATCCATTCAAATCCGTCCCAACTGAAATCCAATTTGTGCAACGCGGGTTCCGAGACGTACAACCGGTTTAACGCCGCCACATATTCCCTCAACTGCCGGTGCGAATCGTAGCCGAGCAGCGCCCACTCCACCCCTTTTTCGAAGTTCCATTCATTCCATTGGCCGATTTCGCAGCTCATAAAGAGCAGCTTCTTCCCGGGGTGGCCATACATGTAGCCGTAGAGAGCGCGCAAGTTGGCAAACTTCTGCTGGTAGTCGCCCGGCATTCTGGAAATCATAGCCCCCTTGCCATGCACCACTTCGTCGTGCGAGAAGGGCAGCGTAAAGTTTTCAGAAAACGCATAGGTGAGCGAAAACGTCAGTTGATTGTGATGGTGGCGGCGGTAGAGGGGGTCTTTCTGGAAGTAATTCAGAGTGTCGTGCATCCAGCCCATGTTCCACTTGAGATCGAACCCGAGGCCGCCATCCTCGATAGGTCCTGTCACGTTCGGCCAGGTGGAAGCTTCCTCCGCAAAAGTCAGGACGTCCGGAAACTGTTGGTGTACCAGGGTGTTGAATCGTTTGAAAAACTCTATGGCTTCAAGGTGCTCGCGCCCGCCGAACTCATTGGGCAGCCACTCGCCGGGTGCACGGGAGTAGTCCAGGTACAGCATGGAAGAGACGGCGTCCACGCGCAAACCGTCAATGTGATACTTGTCGAGCCAAAACAGTGCGTTGGAGAGCAAAAAGGCGCGGACCTCGGCGCTCTCGACGTTGAAGATGAGCGTGCCCCAGTCTTGCTGGTGGCTCCGGCGTGGGTCGGGATGTTCATAGAGGGGTGTGCCGTCAAAGTGCGACAGTCCGTGGGCGTCTTTTGGGAAGTGCCCGGGCACCCAGTCCATGATCACGCCCAGTCCGGCCCGGTGTGCCGTGTCCACGAAATGCCGGAAATCGTCAGGGCTCCCGTGCCGGGAGGTAGGGGCAAAGTATCCGACAGTCTGGTAGCCCCACGAGCCGTCGAGGGGATGCTCCGCAACGGGCAGGAGTTCGATGTGCGTGTACCCCATCTCCTTTGCGTAGGGCACTAGTTTCTCGGCCAGTTCGCGGTAGGTAAGCCAGCGCGCGGGCTTCGTCTCCTGGGAAGCGGCACGCATCCAGGAGCCGAGGTGGACTTCGTAGATCGAGATGGGGGAACTGAGTTTCTGGCGCTCCCGGCGCCCGCTCATCCAGCCGGAATCGTTCCATCGATAGGGACTCAGGTCCCATAAGAGCGAGGCTGTGCCAGGGCGCAGTTCGGCGGCGAAGCCATAGGGGTCGGCTTTTTGTGCCGTGATGCCGCCGCGGGACTGGACTTCGTATTTGTATAAAGCGCCGGGAGCAAGGCCGGGGATGAAGAGCTCCCACAAGCCGGATTCACCCCTGGCTCGCAACGGGTGGATACGCCCGTCCCAACCGTTGAAGTCTCCAACGACACTGACGCGCGCGGCGTTGGGGGCCCATACCACAAATCGGATGCCGCGGATGCCTTCATGCTCGATCGGGTGCGCACCGAACGTGGCATACAGGCGCTGGAGGCTTTCCGCGGTATGCTCCGCCTCATGGAGCAGCCGCAGGTCCGAATCCGTGAGAACGGGAGAAAAGCGGTAGGGATCGTCGGCCACATACTTCCGGCCATCGGGGAGGGTGACGGCCAACTGGTATGGGAAAGACTCGGTCTCACCGGCAAACACAGCTTCGAAGACGCCTTCGGGATGGATGCGTTCCATGGGGAATAACGCCGGCTGCGGGCTTTCCGCGGGCAGGAGAGGATCGGGCTGCATCTCCGGGCCGAGGCCGGACAGCAGATCCATCACTTCGAATTCAAGTGGATGCATTTCAGGCGGAAGGTCCTGCACTTCGGCCTCCCGCTCCCGGTCCTCCATCCCCTGTTCGCCGGTTGCTGTTTCCTGCCGTTGGATCTCCACGCTCTGGGCCCCTGGCACAAAGGCACGAATCGCTATGCCGGGCTCCTCGTTCACATTCACCGAATGAGGTCCATGGATTTCAAGCGGCACGCCGGCCGAAACCGGTGAACTTGCTCTCACGGTCTCGGCGGCAAACCGCAGTGCAGCCTCAAAACCTTCGAGAGATAACGTGGGGTGGGCCTCGAGGATCTGGTCGATCGTTGCGCCACCGGCCAGGCTCTCAAGAAGCGTGTTCACTGTGAGGCGCGTCCCGGCAATAACGGGCTGGCCCGCCATCACATCGGGATCGGATACGATGAGTTTTTCTTGCACAGCCGTTTCCTTTGCCGGGGCCGAAGAGAGATCAGGATGTGAGAGACGTTTTGAGATGCCTGGTCCGTTTGGCCTGCTGACTAACCGCTTTCATTCAAAGTCGTGCGTCAGGATCTCAATCACACGGCGGCAGATTTCGACTCCATAGTCAGCCCAGCGCCCCTGCCCCCAATAACGGAAGCAACTGCTCTGCGCGGCCAGCAAGTGGAACAGGGCATTCCGATAACGATGCTCCCATGAGGGAACTCCCGCCTTGACGGCCTTTTCGGCAAACAGGGCGCTGACCCTTAGCATCGGCCCGACCACGTTATCATACCCGTAGAGCCAGGAGATGTCATTCGTCCAACTCCCACCCTCCGTGTGGAAAAATGGGTCTTCCTTACGCAACCCGTCAATCACCTCATTTAGTTTTTCGGCGCCTTCGCCCGGCTTGTACCGGTCCCAGATGCGCTTCTGGCGGATGGGTTGGACAATCGGAAAGTCCTCCTCTTTCCAGCCGGAAGCAAAAAGGTACTCCAGGTATTCGGTGGCATTGACCAGCGGCACATCCGTCCAGGAGGCTTCGCGCGCCACGTGGAAATACTTGAACGGGAATTCGTTCATCATGACGTGCCCGTTTTCACCGTCGGCAATCTGAGTTACCATCGGCAAAATCTTTCGCCCCTCATAGTCCCACCGCGATTGGGAGCGAGCCTCATCATACGGCTGCATCTGGCCGATGAGCTTGGTGTCGCCGCCTCGAGTCTTGATCAGGCAAATGATGCTGGTTTGTTCGCCTTGAGAATTGCGGCAAACCAGACGATTGGGAATATGCAGCCATTCGGTCCCCCAACCGTCGCGCGGGCGTTCCACGGAATGTTCCTGGACGATCATCCACAGGAACCCGCAGTCCCTGACCGATTTGACAAATTCATAAGCAGCGTCCGGATGATTGGGTAGCGCCAGCTCCGAAGGCACAAACCCACGCACGCGGCTCAACGCCTCCCGGCCGAAAATTGCGCTGAAATGATGCTGCCAGGCCCTGATATGATGGCGGTAGTCTTGAGTCGGCGTGGAGGGCGCCACGGCGTGTCCCCACGTGGTGCCCAGCCATTCCACGCACCGCCGGTAACGCGGGTTGCAGGTGATGGTCTTGAGGGAATCGATTACATCGTAAGCCCCCATCAGGCACAGGCCATGGAGCAAGGTGCCCGTGTAATCGAGCATCACGCGCGGGTTCTTGCCCTCTTCCACCAACTGTGGCACAAACTCGCCCATCCGCTTGTAACAACGGCGGAATACGTCTGCATTGTGCCGGTCTTCCTCATAGGGACTCTCTTGCATGTACTGCAGATTGCCGACCAACGGTTCATGGCGCATATCAGAGCCCCTGCCGGGGCCTCCCGCGGGGATAAGCGGCTGGTGCATATGCAGCGCTATGGCGCAGCAGCCACGAGCGTTTCCGAAGTCGATGCCGCTCTCGTGCAGGAACACGGACTTCTCCCGAGAGGCGCGGAGGGTATCTTCGATCATCCCTTCGGAGCCACAGATATTGGGAAGGCCATTGATATATTCAGGAAGTTCACTCATAGAGGGATTATTCTGTTTATGTGGCAACAGATCAAGCGGATGGGATGCAAACCGGCGGGTCCGCTCTCCCGACCCATTGACAACAGGCATCCGGCAGCTAAGTTAGCACATCACCCCCCGAATTAAAAATCGTGGGTGAGAATATCCTCCGCCCGCCGGCAGATCTCGCGCCCATAGTCCGTCCACATTCCCTGGCCCCAGTATCTGTAGCAGCTCGTCTGGGAGGTCAGCAGGTGAAACAGGGCGTTTCGGTAGCGGTGTTCGCCGGTAGATATGCCCTGCCGGATGGCCCGTTCGTAGAACAGTGAACTGACCTTTTCCATGGGACCCAGCAAATTCTCATAGCCACGCACCCAGGAGAGATTGTTCGTCCAACTCCCGCCCTCCATATTAAAACGGTGATCCTCTTTCCTGAGCCCTTCGATCACCAGATCCATCTTCTCCAGGCCGTCACCCGGTTTGAAACGTTCCCAGATGCTCTTTTGCATAATGGGCTGAAGGGCGGGGAAATCTTCTTCCCTGACGCCAAGCGAGAACAGATACTCCAGGTACTCAGTGACGTTGGCCATGCAGGCCTCCGAGCCGCTGGACGCCCGAATGACCTCAAAGTATTTGGATGGGAACTCGTTCATCATCACCCCGCCGTTTTCCCCATCGGAGATCTGCGTGACCAGCGGAGGGACCTGTTTACCCGCCAGTTCCCAGCGGGAAAGCCCCACGGCTTCATAGTATGGCTGCATCTGGGCTATGAGCTTGGTATCGCTGCCCTGTGTCTTGATGATGGCAATGATGCTCGCCGTCTCGCCCTTGGAGTTGCGGCAGACAAGCAGATGCGGGATGTGCTTGCGTTCCGGCCCCCCGCCGGTCTCAGGCCGCTCCACGGAATGCTCCTGCACAAGGACCCACCGATAGCCGCAATCCTTCAGCGTCTTTATGAACTCGTAGGCCACATCCGGATGGTTGGGCAAAGCCATTTCAGAGGGGGAGAAGCCGCGAACGCGACTCAGGGCTTCGAGGCCGAAAATAGCCGCAAAATGATTTTGCCAGGCCTTGACATGCAGGCGGAAATCCTGAGCAGGAGTGGAAGGAGCAACGGCATGTCCCCACGGGGCCCCCAACCATTCCACTGCACGCCGGTAGTTAGGGTCCACGGTGATCGTTTTGAGGCTGTCGAGTACCTCGTTTGCCCCCATCTTGCGAAGGCCGTGCAGCAGGGTCCCGGAATATTCCAGCATCACGCGGGGCTGCCTGCCTTCGTTCATCAGCTGGGGAATGAACTCGGCCATCCGCTTGTAGCACCACAGAAACACCGGCGCGTTGTGGTTGTCGCCTGTCTGCTGATTGTCCATCATATATTGTAGATTGCTGATAATTTCAGCGGTGCGCAGATCGTTGCCACCCGCCGGAATTAGCGGCTGGTGCATGTGCAGGGCAACGGCGCAAGCGCTCCGGAGGCGTCCGAAATCAATGCCGCTCTCATGCAGATAGATTGTGTTCCCCTGGTTGGCCTGAATGGCCTCCGCGCAGAGGCTTTCCGCTCCGGAGATGTTGGGAAGGCCGTCAATGTATTCTGGCAAATCTTTCATGATCGATCATTAACTCCCTGGGTTCAAGATATCTCTAAAAACGCGGGGGGTGTTACCCCACCGCTCTTTTGGCTCTTTTAAAGGGGCTGCTTTGAGCAGGGCCGTATGCTTCCGGGGGCCTCCGTTCTATCGATGCCGGATGTATTCGTAAATTGACAGGTACTTCGCCCCGGGGTGACTCCACGAGTTGTCGTACCGCATTCCATTGAGCATGACCTTGCGGAATTCATCCGGATATGAATACCACAGCCCGACGGCGCGTTGTAGTGCCGATTCGACGGCACTATTGTCGGCCTGGTGGAAGACGTATCCATTGCGTTCGTGCGGCGGTTTGTCGGAGTGGTCACGGTCGAATACGGTATTCACAAGACCGCCCACGGCGCGCACGATGGGGACAGTGCCGTATTTCAAGCCGATCATCTGGGGCAGACCGCACGGCTCAAAAACACTGGGCATGATGAGCATATCCGCGCCGGCATAAATCAGGTGAGAGAGTTCCTCGCTGTAACCGATCTCCAGATGGCAATCCGGGTTGTCGTTGAGCTGACGTTTGAGTTGCCAAAAATAGGCGTTGATACTCGGCTCCGGACTGCTGCCCAGGAGCACGATCTGAGCAACATTGTGCTGAAGGCAGAAATACAGTGTGTGCCGGATCAGGTGCAGCCCCTTCTGCGCGTCCAATCGGCCAATGTAGGCAATGATCGGCTTAAAAACCTTGCGCAGCAACAACCGGTCCCGCAAAGCCTCTTTGTTGCGATATTTCTCCTGCAGGGTTTCGATATTGTAACGAACGGGGATGTAGCGATCGGTCTCGGGGTTCCATACGTCATAATCTATGCCGTTGAGCACACCGTCAAACTTCGCCTGGTGAGTCTGCAATGTACGCCCCAGGCCAAAAGCCTGGTCGGTGCAGCGCGCCTCCCAGGCGTGCTGGGGTGAAACGGTGGTCACAAAATTCGAATAGACAATGCCGCCCTTCATCAGGTTCACTGCGTTCGGGTTGAACTCATCGCGCAAGCGGTCGTGGTGCATGAAGTACTCCGGGCGGTTTAGACCGGTGGCCGTCAACACATCCTGCCCGGTAATTCCCTGGTGCTTGAAGTTGTGAACGGTGTAACAGACCCGTTGATTCCACATCCCGGCGAACTTGTATACTTCGAAGAGCAGAACAGGCAGGATTCCCGTTTGCCAGTCGTGGCAGTGAATGATGTCGGGGCGGCGGTTACTTTTGAGCAGGAACTCCAGTGCGGCCTTGCTGAAGAAAGTAAAGCGCTTCACTTCGTCAAGGTAGCCGTAAAAGCCGCCGCGATTGAAGAAGTTGTCCTGGGAGTGCGGTTCGATAAAGAAGCAGCGCACACCATGTACCTCGCCATACCACACCGAACACCGAATTGCTCCGCGATACCAGGGTACCCACAAGTCATGAAGGACCCTGGTCAGTCCCCAGATCTGGTCGTAGCGCATGCAGTCATACTTGGGCAAAATGACTTCCACGTGGTTGCCGCGGATTTGCAGTTCTCGGCTGAGGCCGAAAACCACATCGCCGAGACCGCCTACTTTGGCGGCCGGGGCACACTCCGAAGCGATTTGAACAATATACATTTTCTTGCTCCCAATTCGCCGTCGGGATCTGAAGAGTGCAAAGTTCTCCGGGGATATCGACGTATTGCTGATTCTAACCGTCAGATGAGATCACGCGGTGCCTTCACGCTTCAGAAAGATCACGCCCAGGGGCGGCAGAGTTAGCATGATCAAGTGCGGCTGGCCCTGGCAGGGCGTGGGTTCCGAGGATACTCCATCGAAATTGATCGCATTGCTGCCGCCATAGCATGCCGCGTCGCTGTTCAGCAATTCACGGTAGAAGCCCGGCGCAGGTACCCCCACCAGGTAGCCCTTGCGAACCACCGGCGTGAAATTCGCCACCACTAAGACGGAATCGTTCGGGTCCCTGGCCCTGCGAATAAACGAAATGATGCTGTTGTCCACGTCGTGGAAGTCGATCCACTCAAATCCCTCCCAGCTGAAATCCACCTCATGGAGCGCGGGCTCGGAAACGTAGAGCCTGTTCAAATCCTTCACGTACTGCAGCAGGGCGCGGTGTGACTCAAAATCGAGCAGCGTCCAATCCAGCTGCCCAGCGTGGTTCCATTCGTTCCATTGCCCGAACTCACTGCCCATGAAGAGCAGCTTCTTGCCGGGATGGCCGTACATATAGCCGTAGAGTGCGCGCAAGTTGGCGAACTTTTGCCAGTAGTCGCCGGGCATCTTGGATAGCATCGCGCCCTTGCCGTGCACCACCTCGTCGTGGGAGAAGGGCAGGATGAAATTTTCATTGAATGCGTAGAGCAGCGAAAAGGTCAGGTGGTTGTGGTGATACTTGCGGTGGACGGCTTCTTTGCTGATGTAGTCGAGCATGTCATGCATCCAGCCCATGTTCCATTTCATATCGAAACCCAGGCCGCCAACGTAGGTCGGGCGCGAAACCATCGCCCAGGCTGTTGATTCTTCGGCAAACGTCAACACATCAGGAAAATGTTCGTGGACAAGTTCGTTGAAGCGCTTGATGAAACTCACCGCCTCCAGGTTCTCGCGGCCGCCGAACTTGTTGGGAATCCACTCCCCCTGCTCGCGGGAGTAGTCCAGGTAAAGCATCGAGGCGACCGCATCCAGTCGCAGGCCGTCAATGTGATACTTGTCGAGCCAGAACAGCGCGTTGGAAAGCAGGAAGGCGCGCACTTCGTTTCGACCGTAATTGTAGATGAGCGTGTGCCAGTCCTTGTGTTCGGCCTGACGCGGGTCGGCATGTTCATAAAGATGTGTGCCGTCGAAAAACGACAGACCGTGGGCGTCTGTGGGGAAGTGCGCGGGCACCCAGTCCAGGATCACACCCAGTCCGGCCTGGTGGGCCTTGTCCAGGAAATACCGGAAATCGTCAGGGTCTCCGTGCCGTGAGGTAGGGGCAAAGTATCCGGTAGTCTGGTAGCCCCATGAGGCGTCGAGGGGATGCTCCGTAATGGGCATAAGCTCGATGTGCGTGTACCCCGCCTCCTTTACGTAGGGCACCAGCTTCTCGGCCAGTTCGCGGTAGGTAAGCCACTTAAGGCCCAAATCCTTGTCAGGCACTTTCTGCCAGGAACCAAGATGCACTTCGTAGATGCATATCGGAGCATCGAGTCTCTGGTGTTCCTTGCGCGCGGCCATCCATTCGGCATCGTTCCACTGGTAGCGGTCCAGGTCCCAGACAACTGAAGCAGTCTTGGGGCGCAACTCGGACAGAAAGCCGAAAGGATCGGACTTTATCGCCGTATAGTCCTTGTAGCGGGTCTTGATTTCATATTTGTAGAGATCGCCCTGGGACAGACTGGGGATGAAGAGCTCCCACAGACCGGATGCCCCTCGCGGACGCATCGGGTGGCGTCTGCCGTCCCACTGGTTGAAATCACCTATCACGCTCACCCGCTGGCTGCTGGGCGCCCACACCGTAAAATGAACCCCAGGCACCCCCTCGTGGTCGACCAGGTGTGCGCCGAGTTTGTCGTAGAGCTGGAAGTGATTGCCTTCGGAAAAAAGGTAGAGATCGAATTCGGTTAGGATCGGCGGGAAGCGATACGGGTCCTCGATCAGATACGTCCGACCGTCGGGAAGAGAAATAGAAAGCTCATAGTGGAAAAATTCAGTCTCGCCCGGAAAGACGGCTTCGAATACGCCGTCGGCATGCACCCGCTTCATGGGATACTCTGTGCCGGAGCGCACCACGGAAACGTATCGGGCCTGTGGTTGAACCGTGCGGATAACCAGCCCGGGGGCGCCGGCCGTGGGCAGAAAGTGAAGACCGAGGATGTCGAATGGAGTACCGTAATATCCTCCCGCGACAGCGGCAATGGCCTTGGGAGCGGCCGTGGATTCAAAGACAGGCTCCTTGATCGGTTCGTCGGGCACAGTGGAACCGGAAGGGACCATGGAGGGTGAGAGCTCACCTCCCGTGTCTGCCTCTGGCTTGACCGGTCCGCTCGAGAAGCTCTCTGTATCGTCGGCGGATTTGTCGGGTGCATCCTTCGAATTGTCGGCAGACTTGACCTGATCGGTCTCGGAAGAGTTATCGGCAGCAGTCATTGCGCATTTCCTTCGCTGTATGTTCCTGGGTTCCCTCGTGCGGCTTTGAGCACCTGACGTGACTACTCCAGCTGAACAGAAAGCCCCGGCTCGGTCTGAACTCTATCTTCCAGCAGAGGCCGTCCGAATCTTGTTCTTACTTTGCTTCCGCTCGAGAAAGGCAACGCGGGGCCCGGAACATCATGCCGCCTCCATCGGCGGATGCGGTTCCGGAAGCCACAAATTGGTAAGCCTATAATACATCTAAATTAAACTAATCCGGTTTGTGCAGGCCGTCAACGACAGACTTGAAGGTTTCTGAACAGCAGGCCCCCTGGAGGCGGCTAATACCAGGCAGCCTTCATGAGAGTACTCTTAGAAAATCCAAAAGAGCGGATCTCGAATATGGTCAAACATACGTGTTGCTGCATGCATGACGCCAAGGGAATGCTCAAAGCGCGTATGCATAGCTTCCGGATAAACCATATCCGTCATGCTGAGCTGGCGAATGCGCCTAAGGCGCTGGAAAACGGGTTGATAATATCCCTTTCCCATTCGTTAAGAGTCACAAACCCATGAATGTGAGATTCAAACTTTTGGTGTAAATTTTGACAGATCATTGATGCCAAGCTTTTTCTCTATCTCCCCCACTGATTCCACCATTTTTTCAAATCCTTCTTTTCCGAAAAGCTGCTTTTCCTTGTCCTCGAATGTTTCGCCAAGCTCATCGAACTCCTTTGGCGTCACTAGCGAGCGAAAAGCAGGGAAAAGCACTGTATCTTCCCTGGCTGCGTGGGGCCGGTACATATGGATGAACTGTTGCATGACCACAGCCAGCTCATACCTTGATTGCGAACCTTTCTTTCGAAGGAGAGGTCTACTGCCGTAGAGTTGCCGCATGGCCCCGGTCAGCTCTTGCTTGTCGGTAGTTTTAAGAGCCTCAGGTTCCGATATTTTCAAAATGGAATCGGTCAGGCGTCGTCCCGCCTGGTGCTGCACGAAGAGCACCTTGACAAGATCGTTAAGCTTTCCGGCCTTTTCAAAACGTGGAAAAATCTCATCTTCCTCGAGCTTTTCATGGTAGTCCTCGACGAAGCGGCGGACAATGCCGGCTGAATCCGCAATAATTCCGGCCGGCAGCTCCTTTGCCCCATTGATGCGGCTTATCGCCTCCTCATAGATCAGCAGCACGCGGCGCAAGACTCCGTGCTCGCGCATGAGATCTTCCACGGGGTTCACCTCGGGTTCTTTGCCCTCAGTTCTCCCGGCAGCTAGAACAGTGAGTGGGATTGCCGGCAGGGCGATACCCGCGGCTAGACTGCCGGTGAGGCACAAAAAACGGCGTCGTGACGTAAGTGTCCCCGTGTGCATAGACTCCTCCTTTTTTAAGGTTGATTTCCGAAAATGCGCAATTTCCTGTCGCTGCCCCGTCTTCAGTCGGAATAGTAGTGGGCTGCATCGCGAGCCGGGGCCATATTATGCAGGGTTACGCTCACTCGGGCAAGGGTAATCGCTTTTTGTGCAGTAATCGCTGAGGGTGATCTTTACCCCACAGGGGCAGTCCGTGCTGCCGGAGGTAGTCCTGGGGTTTATAGGTCAGATAGGTCCTATTTGACCTATAGGCCCTATCTTTTTTATAGCGTTCAAAAGAGCGGGGGATGGCAACTGCGTCAGTTCTTCCGTGTTCCGTCATCCGTAAAATGAGCTAAGAAGCTTCAATACAAATCTAGACTCTTCAATCGTCATCGTCTTCGCCGGTATACCGCGTTCTCCTTATCCTCAAACGGACAAAGGCCAGGATGCTCAAAACCGCCATGATGAAAAAAATAATCTCGTAGAGGTTTTGACTTGCCCAGACGAGCCACTCACTTCTTTTTTGCATATCATTGACCCATTCCTCATGCACGTCCTGGAAAGATTTGGACAGGGATTTCGAGACTGCCGGGTCGATGGAATCGCCTTGCTCAAGGTACTGCAAAATGCTGCGAAGGCTCTTCGTGCCATAGTGAGTCGTCAAATAGTCGACGAAATCGTAACTCTCCTTATAGGCCAGGAAGAGTGAATCTTTGTCCCTCGGAAAACTGGCCGTAAGCTGCCGCAGCGGAATAAGACTGCGAACCATGTTAATTCGGCTGATTGTTGCCGCATCTCCGGCCATGATCTCCCCGAGAGTTCCACTGATCCATTGGCAAATGCCCTCGTCCAGCCACTTTGGAATGATCTGTTCCTTAACGTGGTCATGAAGGAGAAGATGACATAGCTCGTGTTTGAAAGTGTCGTTCAAAATCGGCAGCCTGGAAGTCATAGGCGAGATGTGAATTACAATGAGATGCTCCGATGGCATGGCAAAAGCGGAGACAAATGGACTCCCGCTGAGCTTTTCGAATACGGCCCTGTTCCCGACAAGCAATACGGTTGGCTTTGACAGGAGCTTCCAACCGAGGATTTTTTCAATTTCGGTCTTTGCCTCCGGATAAATTTGCCGGATGTATTTTGCTTCGCCCCCCAGGTACCCCTCACCGCTTATGATCAGGTTCTCATCCTGGAAAAGAATGTTATCGTCAGCGCCGCAAGACCCGCTTGAAAGAAGAAACCACGCCGTCATGGACAGCAAAAAAAGGCATCTCATAAAATCTGCCGATCTTTCTTCCGAGGGCCGTCACGCCCGCTGTATCGAATTTTTGCTACTGCCAACCGCACTATTTGCCGTGCAAATCAAGAATAGCGGCGAACAGGTTTGGGGTCAACAAGGGGGCGCCAGGGACCATGTCCCGCGGACGCACATTGTAAAAAATCGATCCACCGCAAAGACGCAAAGAGCCTGCCCCTGCGGCCCCAGGTTCTTCGTGGTGAACGCAGTTCTAAATTTTTCTCCTGCATTTTGCCGTTTCTATTGCCGCTTCTATTGCCACATCTATTGCCGCTTCTATTGCCGTTTGGCAAAAAAAGAGAACGCGGAGCAAAAAGATTCGGACAAGGATTAACAAGAGAAGGGCACAACCTTGAGACAAGCGATGGATTTCAGCTTTTTTGCTTCAATCCTGTTAATCCTGTAAATCCTTGTCAAAGTTTCTCTGCGCCCTCGGACAAGCGATGGATTTGAGCTTTTTTGCTTCAATCCTGTTAATCCTGTAAATCCTGTCAAGGTTTCTCTGCGCCCTCTGAGCCTGCCCCTGCGAAGCTCGGGGCCTCTGCGGCGATTGCTTTTAACCGAAAAAATCCGGAAACCGGACCAAAATGGACCATTTCATGTCATAGCCACTGCTTCCTGCTTTTTCGCGGCGCGCTCCTTTTTGCCGTTGACTGCATCGGGATGATGGGATAGATATGCGCCTGCTTTGGGAGTTCAGGGGCAAATGTGGGTGGACAACCCCTGGTCGAGTGACTATATTTAGTTTTAGCCATTTTCTCCTCGCAGATTTTCCGTGATCTTTTAAAATCCTTGAAAGAATTTGATCGTGCTTTGTCCTGGGGCTCGCGGGAATGCGGGTTGGGATGGTGTTTGCG
>JBEKMB010000092.1:0-14192 GCA_050008735.1 Syntrophobacteraceae bacterium | reverse complement strand
GCCTTCAATGCCGAACCCTTGATGATCGGGATATCGTCTCCCGGAAACTTATATTTGGTGAGAAGCTCGCGAAGCTCGAGTTCAACGAGTTCGATAAGCTCGGGGTCGTCCACCATGTCAACCTTGTTCAGGAATACTACGACGAAGGGGACACCGACCTGGCGGGCAAGGAGAATGTGCTCGCGGGTCTGGGGCATAGGGCCGTCGTCGGCGGCCACCACCAGGATCGCCCCATCCATCTGCGCGGCCCCGGTAATCATGTTCTTTATATAATCCGCATGGCCGGGACAGTCCACATGTGCATAGTGACGCTTATCGGTCTCGTATTCGACGTGCGCGGTCGCAATGGTGATGCCGCGTTCGCGCTCTTCGGGCGCCTTGTCGATCTGGTCAAACGGGACGTAGGTTGCTTTGCCCTTCTTGGCCAGCTGCTTTGTGATCGCGGCCGTAAGGGTTGTTTTCCCATGGTCGATGTGACCGATGGTCCCGACGTTAACATGTGGCTTCGTCCGCTCGAACTTCTTTTTAGCCATTAGGGGATCCTCCTCGCCGGCTTTCAGGCCATGCCTTATATCTTGTAAGCTCTTTCGCCGTGGATAAAATCAAAGTCTACCACCTGTAGTGCGCAAACGCCTTGTTGGCGTCGGCCATGCGGTGGGTATCCTCGCGCTTTTTCACCGAGCCGCCCCGGTTTTGCGACGCATCCAACAACTCGCCCGCGAGCTTCTGAGTCATAGTCTTCTCCGAACGCGATTTGGCGTAATTGATAATCCACCTCATGGCGAGGGCGTCGCGCCGCTCCGAACGAACTTCAACCGGGACCTGGTAGGTTGCTCCACCAACGCGCCTGGATTTGACCTCCACAACAGGTCTGACGTTTTCGAGCGCTTTATGGAACACGTCGAGCGGCTCCTGCTTCGAGCGCTGCTCTATCAGCGTGAGGGCCTGATAGAAAATCTGCTCGGCAGTGCTCTTCTTGCCACGGCGCATGACGTTGTTGATGAACTTTGCCGCCAACCTGCTGTTGAACTTGGGGTCCGGCAGCACGTAGCGCTTCGGAACTTCTCTTCTCCTGGGCATCCCTTTTCCTTCGATTATCCTGTTTTTAAGGCAAAAGAGAGGCCATGGCGAAAAAAGACTATGAGCCATGGCCCCAGAACTAGTCAAATTCTGGTTACTTTGGCCTCTTCGTACCGTACTTGGAACGGCCCTGCTTTCGGTCGGCAACCCCGAGCGCATCGAGAGTGCCGCGAATGATATGGTAGCGCACACCGGGAAGGTCCTTGACACGGCCGCCACGAATGAGCACTACGGAGTGCTCCTGCAGGTTGTGCCCAATCCCCGGGATATAGGATGTAACTTCTATACCGTTTGTCAGGCGGACACGGGCGATTTTGCGCAGGGCCGAATTAGGCTTCTTTGGCGTCGTAGTGTATACGCGAACACAAACTCCGCGCTTTTGCGGACAGCTTTGAAGGGCGGGCGTGCTGGATTTTTTCCGCACTTCTTCCCTTCCTTTTCTGACCAACTGATTAATAGTGGGCATTCCTGTTTTCAACTCCAGTCAATAAATTAGGTACGGTCCAGCTCAGGCAAAGATTCGCGATTTTTCCGTACTGGAAAATCCTCTTTTTAGAAGAATCCGCTGGAAATGTCAAGCTCAAAACGGCGATCGGGTGTCAGATATTGGATTCGGACGCCTTTGAGCTCTCTCAGTGCATTTCCAAACCTCCGTGATCGATCCGCCGTTGCGTTATTTCCTTATGTCCCTGTACTGCCTGAGCCCCGACCCGGCGGGAATCAATCTGCCCATGATGACATTTTCCTTGAGTCCGAGCAAGTGGTCGACTTTGCCGGCTGTAGCCGCGTCGGTGAGCACCTTTGTCGTCTCCTGGAAAGATGCCGCCGAAATAAAGCTCTGGGTGCTCAAAGAGGCCTTCGTGATGCCGAGCAGCAGAGGTTCGGCAGCCGCCGGCCTCAACTCCTGGGCGACCAGCTGTCCGTTTATTTCCTCGAAGATCGGCTTTTCCACGTGCTCGCCAAGAAGGAACTCGGAGTCCCCCGGGTCTGTGATGCGAACCCGCTTGAGCATCTGCCTCACAATGACCTCGATATGCTTGTCATTGATCTTTACGCCCTGGAGCCGATAGACCTGCTGGACTTCATCGACCAGGTACTTGGCGACTTCTTTTTCGCCAAGGACCGTCAGGATGTCATGAGGATTGGGCGAACCGTCCATAAGGGCCTCACCCGCGCGCACATAATCGCCCTCGTGCACGCTTATGTGTTTGCCCTTCGGGATCAGGTACTCACGCGCTTCTCCGACCTGGGGCGTAACCACGACTTTACGCTTGCCCTTGGTATCTTTTCCGAAGCTCACCACACCGTCGATTTCGGTGATCACGGCGTTTTCCTTCGGCTTGCGCACCTCGAAGAGTTCGGCAACCCTGGGCAGACCGCCCGTGATGTCCTTGGTCTTCGTGGTCTCACGCGGAATCCTCGCGAGAACGTCTCCCGGGAAGACCGGGTCGCCTTCGCTCACCATCAGGATTGCGCCGACCGGCATAAAGTAGCGCGCCACACCGCCTTCTTCAACTTTGGATGTTTTGCCTTTTTCGTCCTTGATCGAGATTCTCGGGCGCACGTCGGAATCCCGGAATTCGACAACCACCTTGCTGGATTTGCCGGTTACCGGGTCCAGCTTTTCCTGCATGGTCTGGCCTTCGTTGATGTCACCGAACTTTATGGTGCCCGGGACCTCCGTGAGAATCGGGGTAGTAAATGGGTCCCATTCAGCAAGCAGTGCTTCGGGTTCGACCTGCTGGCCCGCGAAAACCTTGAGCTTGGCCCCGTAGACAATGACATAGCGCTCGCGCTCGCGGCCTGTTTCGCTGATGATGCTGATCTCACCATTGCGGTTCATGGCGACCAGATCGCCCTCGCGGTTACGAACTACGTTGAGATTGATGAACTTGACCGTGCCCGCATAACGGTTGCTGATAGAGGTACGTTCGATGCTCTTGCTGGCGGTGCCTCCGATATGGAACGTGCGCATGGTCAGCTGAGTTCCCGGCTCACCGATGGACTGGGCCGCAATGATGCCTATGGCCTCACCGATCTCAGCCAGCTTCCCCTGAGCCAGGTCGCGTCCGTAGCACATCGCGCAAACGCCCCTGGGCGAGCGGCAGGTGAGCGCTGAACGCATATTGACCCTTTCGATGCCCGCATCCTCGATTTCGATGACCTTCTTCTCATCGATTTCAGCCCCCATCGGGACGATCACTTCACCGGTAACCGGGTCGACGACATCCTCCTGAGCGGTACGGCCAAGAATGCGGTCTCCGAGCCTCTGAATTATTTCACCGGCTTCCAGAAGCGCTTCCACCTCGATGCCGTCCATGGTGCCGCAATCTTTTTCCGATATGATCACATCCTGGGACACATCGACCAGGCGGCGGGTGAGGTAACCGGAGTTCGCCGTCTTCAGGGCCGTGTCGGCAAGACCCTTGCGGGCGCCGTGCGTCGAGATGAAGTACTGCAGAACCGTGAGGCCTTCACGAAAGTTGGCCGTGATGGGGGTCTCGATGATTTCACCCGAAGGCTTGGCCATGAGTCCGCGCATTCCGGCGAGCTGGCGCATCTGGTCCTTGCTGCCCCTAGCCCCCGAGTCCGCCATCATGTAGATCGGATTGAAGGATTCGACCTGGGTCTTTACCCCACTGGGACCGTCGATTTCCGTTGCGCCGATCTCCCTCATCATTTCGGCCGCGACGTCTTCAGTCGCCTTGGCCCAGATGTCGACCGCCTTGTTGTATTTTTCACCCTCGGTTATCAAACCCTCATTGTACTGGTGCTCAATTTCCTGCACCTGGTCGAAGGCCACCTGCAGGATTTCCGATTTACGCGCCGGAATGGTCATGTCCTTGATCGAAATAGAGATGCCGGAGCGGGTCGCATAATGGTAGCCGGTATCCTTGAGCTTGTCGGCCAGAATGACCGTGGCTTTCACCCCGGCGCTCCGGTAGCAGGTATCGATCAATTGGGCCAATGCCTTCTTGTTCATGACCTTGTTAACGGCCGCAAAAGCAACCCCCTCCGGAAGGATCTCGGACAGGATCACTCGCCCGACGGTGGTCTTGACGAGTTCTTCGAAAAGCATCTGGCCTTTGACGATTTCATCATCGGGCTTAACGAACATTTTGCGGGATACAAAGGCCTTTCCTTCAGTCAGAGCATAACGCGGCTTTTTTCCGTCAGCTTTGAGGAGGATCTCTTTTTCGCCCACGGAATCGATTACGCCATCCTGGTGTGCCGCGATACGGAACCGAACGACGATGCCCGCGTGCAGGTCGGCCTCTTCGGAATCATAAGCCGAGCGCACCTCTGCCGGGCTGTTATAAACCCGTATTTCGCCTTTGGAGATCGCCCTTTTGAGTTCCTCGGCGTCGGCGAACGGGGAGGTGGACCCTTTGGCGAAAGGCTTCTCGCGGGTCATGTAGTAAATCCCCAGGACTATGTCCTGAGAAGGCACGATGATCGGGTCGCCGTGGGCAGGGCTGAGAATGTTGTTGGTCGACATCATCAGCACGCGCGCCTCGGCCTGCGCTTCGATTGAAAGCGGAATGTGAACGGCCATCTGATCGCCGTCAAAGTCGGCGTTAAAGGCCGTGCAGACCAGCGGATGGAGCTGGATGGCCTTGCCCTCGATAAGTATGGGTTCGAATGCCTGGATACCGAGCCGGTGCAGTGTCGGAGCACGGTTGAGCATGACCGGGAATTCACGGACAACTTCATCGAGGGTGTCCCAGACCTCCGGGGTTTCGCGCTCGACCATTTTCTTGGCGGCTTTTATGGTGGTAACGTATCCTTTTTCTTCAAGTTTATTGTAGATAAAGGGCTTAAAAAGCTCCAGGGCCATTTTCTTGGGCAGCCCGCACTGGTGGAGCCTGAGATTGGGGCCGATAACGATTACGGTGCGCCCCGAGTAGTCAACCCGCTTGCCCAGAAGGTTCTGCCGGAACCGGCCCTGCTTTCCCTTGAGCATGTCGCTCAGGGACTTGAGCGGACGTTTGCTCGCCCCGGTTATGGTTTTGCCCCGGCGCCCATTGTCGAAAAGGACGTCAACGGCTTCCTGAAGCATCCGTTTTTCATTGCGTATGATGATGTCCGGAGCGTTGAGTTCCTGAAGCCGCTTCAGACGGTTGTTCCGGTTGATTACGCGCCTGTAGAGATCGTTCAGGTCGCTGGTGGCGAACCTGCCGCCGTCAAGGGGAACAAGGGGCCTGAGGTCCGGCGGAAGAACGGGGATAACGTCCATTATCATCCATTCCGGCCGGTTTTCCGATTCGCGGAACGCGTCGATGATCTTGAGCCGTTTTGCGAGTTTTTTGCGCTTTGCCACGGAGTTGGTCTTCACCATCTCTTCGCGCAGGTCCGTGGCGAGCTTTTCGAGGTCGAGAGTTGCAAGCAACTGTTTGATCGCCTCGGCGCCGATGCCCGCGGTAAAACGCCCCCCGAATTCCTGCACCAGTTGGCGATAGCGCTCCTCGGTGAGCAGCTCTGCTCTTTCCAGGTTCGTGTCGCCCGGGTCCAGCATTATATAGGAATCGAAATAGAGTACCTTCTCCAGCTCACGGAGCGTCAGGTCCAGAAGGTTTCCGATCTTGCTGGGCAAGCTCCTCAAAAACCAGATGTGAGCCACCGGGGAGGCAAGCTCGATGTGGCCCATGCGCTCACGGCGGACCTTGGACTGAATTACCTCCACCCCGCATTTTTCGCACACCACGCCGCGGTGTTTCATTCGTTTGTATTTGCCGCAGTTGCATTCATAATCTTTGATCGGACCAAATATCCGGGCGCAAAACAGCCCGTCGCGCTCGGGCTTGAAAGTACGATAGTTTATCGTTTCAGGTTTTTTCACCTCGCCGTAGGACCATTCCCGGATTCTTTCAGGAGATGAGATCATGATCTTGACGGCGTTGAAGTTCAACGGATCTTTCGGTTTAGTAAATAGAGAGTAAAGTTCTTTCAAAAGAACCTCCTTGCGTGGTCAGCAAAAACTGGATAATGGATAGCGGACCCCGGTCCGTTATCCAGACCCACGACCACTGCTTTAATTGCCTTCCTCTTCTTCGAGCAGCCTGACGTCCAGAGCAAGTGCCTGCAGTTCCTTTACCAGAACATTGAAGGACTCCGGCAGTCCGGCTTCGAGGGTATTGTCACCCTTTACAATTTTTTCGTACATGCGTGTACGTCCGGCCACATCGTCGGATTTGACCGTGAGAAATTCCTGCAGCGCATAGGCAGCGCCGTATGCCTCCATGGTCCAGACTTCCATTTCACCGAGGCGCTGGCCGCCGAACTGGGCTTTTCCGCCAAGAGGCTGCTGGGTGACCAGTGAGTAAGGGCCGATAGACCTTGCATGGATTTTGTCATCGACCAGATGGTGGAGTTTAAGCATGTACATGACGCCGACCGTAACGGTCTGATCGAAAGGCAGACCCGAGCGCCCGTCAAAAAGAATCGACTGGCCGGTTTCCGGCAGCCCGGCTTCCTTGAGAAAGGCCCTGATTTCGGCCTCCTCGGCCCCGTCGAAAACAGGGGTGGCGACGTGCATGCCCTCCCTGAGATCGGGTATGAGTTCCTTGAATTCCTGCTCCGAGGCATTTTCGAAAAACTCGCCGTACTCCAGGCTGTTGTATATGCGGTGCAGCTTTTCCTCGATCGTCTCCCGCTCTTTAATTTTGCGCAGATACTCATCGAGCATGACCGCGAGCTGCTGGCCAAGTCCCTTGGCCGCCCAGCCCAGATGAGTCTCAAGCACCTGCCCGACGTTCATTCGGGAAGGAACTCCCAGAGGATTCAAAACAATGTCCACCGGGGTCCCGTCGGGGAAGTAAGGCATATCCTCCGAGGGAAGGATTCGGGAGACCACGCCTTTGTTCCCGTGCCGGCCGGCCATCTTATCCCCTACCTGGAGCTTTCTTTTTACGGCGATATAGACTTTCACCATCTTGATGACGCCCGGCGGAAGCTCATCGCCCCTTTTGAGCTTGTTTATCTTTTCTTCGAAGAGCTCTTTTACCGTCTGGACCTGCTGCCGGTAATTGGAGGTGATCGTATCCACTTCCATGGAGGCAGCGGGGTCTTTGGCAGCGCTTATTTGTTCCCATATTCCGCTCGGGACCTCCAGGAGAGCCTCTTCGGTCAACGGCTCGCCCTTCTTGAGGTAAACCTTTTTGCCGTCTTTAATGGTACTGTCGCTGTTCCTGCCCTGGACCGCCTGTGCAATCTGCCTCACGGCCGTTTTTCTCAAGATATCCAGCTCATCGCGCTGGTCTTTCAAAAGCCGCCCGATCTCCTGCTCTTCTATCTGGCGGGTCCGTTCATCTTTCTCGACGCCCTTTCGCGAGAAAACCTTGGCGTCGATTATGATGCCCTCGACCCCCGGCGGAACGCGAAGCGAGGTGTCTTTGACGTCGCTTGCCTTCTCACCGAAGATTGCCCTGAGCAGCTTTTCTTCCGGGGTAAGCTGCGATTCACCTTTCGGCGTAACCTTGCCCACCAGGATGTCGTTGGGCTTTATGTAGGCGCCGATTCGAATTATACCGCTCTCATCCAGGTTCTTTAGGGCTTCCTCACCAATATTGGGAATGTCTCGAGTGATCTCTTCCTTGCCAAGCTTGGTGTCTCTTGCCACAATTTCGAATTCTTCGATGTGAATCGAGGTGAAAACGTCTTCCTTCACTATGCGCTCGCTCACCAGGATCGAGTCTTCGAAGTTGTAGCCGCCCCAACTCATGAAGGCCACCATAACGTTGCGTCCGAGCGCGAGTTCGCCGTGATCGGTCGAAGGCCCATCGGCTATTATCTGGCCCTTCCTGACTAAGTCGCCCTGTTTGACCAGGGGCTTCTGATTTATACAGGTGTTCTGGTTGGAGCGCTGGAACTTGATCAGCTTGTAGATATCCACGCCGCGCCCGACGTCTATACTGTCGGTGGCGCGCACGACGATTCTCGTGGCGTCGACGTACTCCACCACGCCCTCGCGCCTGGTGATTATCGTGACCCCGCTGTCCCTGGCCACTATGCGTTCGATTCCGGTCCCCACGAGCGGGGCGCGGGTCTGAACAAGGGGCACGGCCTGGCGCTGCATGTTGGATCCCATGAGAGCGCGGTTTGCGTCGTCATGCTCCAGAAACGGAATCAACGAGGCGGATACGCTCACCAGCTGATTCGGGGAAACGTCCATGTACCGGATCTCGTCGGGCGGGACCATGACGAATTCGCCCGCTTTTCGAGCCGAAATCTGATCGTCCCTGTAGCGGCCCTTTTCGTCGAGCGCCGCGTTGGCCTGCGCGATCGGGTAATCTTTCTCGTCCATCGCGGTGAGGTAGTTCACATCCGCAGCCGCGGTCGAGTTTTCGACCTTGCGGTAGGGAGTTTCGATAAACCCGTAGGGATTAACCCGCGCATAGGTCGAAAGCGACACTATCAGGCCGATATTGGGACCCTCAGGGGTCTCGATCGGACAGATCCTGCCATAGTGAGTGGGGTGTACGTCACGAACCTCGAATCCAGCGCGCTCACGCGTAAGCCCGCCCGGCCCAAGTGCGCTGAGGCGCCGTTTGTGGGTGATTTCGGAAAGCGGGTTGGTCTGGTCCATGAACTGCGAAAGCTGGCTGGTCCCGAAAAACTCCTTTACGACAGCGGAAACCGGTTTTGCATTGATAAGGTCGTGGGGCATCAATGCCTCGACTTCCTGAAGGGTCATTCTTTCCTTGATGGCCCTTTCCATGCGCACCAGGCCGATTCGGTACTGGTTTTCGAGGAGTTCGCCGACCGCGCGCACCCTGCGGTTCCCGAGATTGTCTATGTCATCGACCGGCCCCTGTGAATCTTTGAGCTTTATCAACTGGCGCACAGCGGTAAGGATATCTTCTTTGCGAAGCACTCTGTAGTCGAGGGGCACATTGAGACCGAGCTGCAGGTTGAGCTTTAAGCGTCCGACCTCGGACAAATCGTAATGGTCCGAATTGAAGAACAGGTTTCTGAAAAATTCGTTTGCAACCTCAAGGGTTGGCGGATTGCTCGGGCGCAGCCTCCGGTAGATTTCGACCAGGGCATCTTCCCTGCTGTTTACCTTGTCCATCAGAAGGGTGTTTCTGAAAGAGGGGCTGATGTCCGGGCCCTCCAGGTGCAGCAGTTCGATTTCACTAATCCCGCGTTCGATAAAATCGGTGAGCATCTCCTCGTTTATCGAATCGTTGCACTCAGCGATAATTTCGCCCGTTTTGAAGTCGATAACGTCCTGGGCCAGGACCTGGCCGAGAAGTTCGGGGATCGTGACCGGAAGCCGGCTGATTCCAATTTCCTGGAGCCTTCGCAGGGCCTGCTTGCCCAGCTTCCTGTTTTTCCTGATAAGGACCTCGCCTGTTCCCGGGTGCACGATATCTTCGGAAGCGCGGCTTCCCAGAAGAATATCCGGGTTGAGTTCCTTTTCCGCCGGCCTGTCCGCGGCAAGAAATACCTTCTCGCTGGGATAGAAATAGTTCAGAAGCTCTTCGGTGGAGTATCCGAGGGCTTTCAGAAGCACGGTTACCGGGAATTTCCGCCTTCTGTCGATGCGGATGTAGAGGATGTCTTTCGGATCGAACTCCAGGTCGAGCCAGGAACCGCGAAGTGGAATGATGCGGGCTGAGTAAAGTATTTTGCCGCTCGAGTGAGTTTTGCCCCGGTCATGGTCGAAGAAGATGCCCGGGGAGCGGTGCAGCTGGCTCACGATGACCCGCTCGGTACCGTTGACGATGAATGTGCCGTTATCGGTCATGAGGGGCAGGGTGCCGAAATAGATTTCCTGCTCTTTTATATCGCGAATGGATCGGGTGTTGGCTTCCTTGTCCACGTCATAGACCACAAGGCGCACCACTATTTTGACAGGGGACTCGTAGGTCATTCCGCGTGCAAGACATTCCTCGACTTCATATTTCACATCACCGAAGCTGTACTGAACAAACTCCAGGGATGCCGTACCGCTGAAATCCTCAATTGGGAAAACTGATTTGAATACCTCATGGAGGCCTCTTTCCACCCTGGCTTCAGGGGGGACTTCCTGTTGCAGAAAAAGCTCATAGCTTTCCTTCTGCATTTGGATCAGGTTGGGGATTTCGGCGATTTTCCGGATTTTCCCAAAATTTTTACGAACCCTGTATTCATGGGTTAGTGCAGTGGGCATATTCTCTCCTGCAAATGAAATTGTGACGAATGAACCGGCGTTCGGCATCCAATTTTGCCGCCGATCCGCCTCCATCCTTCACTTCCAGCTGGTATGCCGCTAAAAAGAAGAAAATCGGAAATCGGCCGGTCAAACCAGCGCATGCAGCCGATTTCCGATGTCTTGCAAGCTTAGAGTCTTTATTTGATCTCGACGGTTGCGCCTGCCTCTGTAAGCTGTTTGGCAACGGCCTCGGCCTCGGCCTTCGGAATGCCTTCCTTGACGGTTCCGGGGACTTTTTCCACCAGGTCCTTGGCCTCTTTGAGCCCCAGGCTGGTGATTGCCCGCACTTCTTTGATCACGTTGATCTTCTTGTCACCCACGCCGGTAATTATAACCGAGAATTCGGTTTGTTCCTCTACGGGGGCAGCTTCAGAAGCGGCCGGCATTGCGGCCATGGCGACCGGAGCTGCGGCGCTCACGCCAAAAGTCTGCTCGAGTTCCTTTACGAATTCGCTCAGCTCCAGGACTGTCATATCCTTGATAAAATCAACAACTTCCTGTTTTGTAACGGCCATCTAAAATCCTCCACTATAGTTTTAAGCAGCAGCCTGTTCTTCTTTCTGGCGCCGGATAGCATCCAACACACCAACAAAAGCTCTTGGAACTCCGCTAAGAACCCTGACAAGACCTGTAGGCACGGCATTGAGCGTTCCCAGCATCCTGGCAAGGAGTTCTTCTCTGGGCGGCAGATCAGCCAGGGCCATTATCTGATCGGAATTGATCAGGCGGTCTCCGAGCGATCCGGCCTTCACCTTCAGCTTTTCGTTGCCTTTGCTGAATTTTTTGATGATCTTGGCCGGAGCGACCGGGTCGCCGAAGGCGATTGCAACCGCGCACGTACCTTTGAGCAAAGGCTCAAGCACCGATACGTTGGTTTGCTCGCAGGCAAGGCGCATCAGGGTGTTTTTCACCACCTGATACTCGACCTTTTCGGCCGCAAGCAAATCACGCAGACCGCTTATTTCGGCTACCGTCAGTCCCTTATAGTCGGTCAGAATGACCGCGCTGGCGCGTCCCAGTTTTCCATGAAGCTCCGCAATAACCTTTTCCTTCTTGGAGCGCTCCAAAGTGAGGCTTGCCTCCTTTCCCTTCTGCCGGTGTGCTTTCGGCTGATCCTTCCGTGCGCGCCGAACCGAAAACGGGAGGATTTTCTATCATGAGCCCTTGCGCCTGGTTGGCTCTCAGGAATCTAGGCGGGTCCCCGAAAAGCGATTTAAACATCCGCCGATGTACCCGCGGTCTCCGATAACTGAAAACACCAAACGGCAGGTAAGTGGTTAAAAGCAGCTGTGAGCTGTTTGCGAGCAGCCAACAGGCTAAAAAAACTAAGCGATGATCGCCTTTACCGCCAGCGGATCGACCTGAATGCCGGGCCCCATTGTCGTGGATATGGCGATCCCTTTCATGTAGGTCCCCTTGGCGGCCGAAGGTTTGATCCGCATAAGCGTGTCGATGAAAGCCGAGATATTCTGGAGAAGTTTTTCCTCTCCAAAGGAAACCTTGCCCATGGGCGCATGGACGATCCCGGTTTTTTCAACCCGGAAATCCACCTTGCCGGCCTTGATTTCTTTAATGACCCTTGCCAGATCGAAGGTAACCGTTCCCAGCTTGGCGTTTGGCATAAGCCCTCTTGGGCCCAGGACCTTGCCGATCTTACCCACCGAACCCATCATGTCCGGAGTTGCAACGGTCTTGTCGAAATCGAGCCATCCTTCACGGATCTTTTCGATCAGCTCGTCGCCACCCGCATGATCGGCGCCCGAGTCAAGGGCTTCCTTGACCTTCTCGCCCTTGGCAAAAACCAGCACCTTCACGGTTTTACCCAAGCCGTTAGGCAAAACGACCGTACCCCTGACCATCTGGTCGGCATGACGCGGGTCCACACCCAAGCGCACCGCTATATCCAGCGTCTGGTCGAACTTGACGTAGGACGTATCGGCCGCAAGCTGGACGGCCTCCTGGAAGGTATAGCGTTTCGCTGGATCGATCTTGCTGCGGGCGGCAATAAATTTTTTCCCATGCTTTGCCATTTTAACTCTCGAAACTCCCTTCCTCTGGTTTATTCAATATCGATCCCCATACTGCGGGCAGTTCCTGAAATGGTTGCCACCGCTGCCTCAAGGTCGCGGGCGTTCAAATCGACCATCTTGAGCTTGGCAATTTCCTCGACCTGGGCCTTGCTGACGGTGGCGACCTTGTTGCGGTTGGGCTCATTGGAGCCTTTGGCTATCTGCGCGGCCTTTTTCAAAAGAATCGCGGCTGGAGGCGTCTTGGTAATGAAAGTAAACGAGCGGTCCGAAAAGACGGTGATGACCACCGGAATGATCATCCCTTCCTGCCCCTGGGTTTTTGCGTTGAACTGTTTGCAGAATTCCATGATGTTGACCCCGTGCTGGCCCAGAGCAGGCCCAATGGGCGGGGACGGGTTCGCCTGTGCGGCGGGAACCTGCAATTTTATGTTGGTTACTACTTTTTTTGCCATTGTCGAAAAGACTCCTTACGATGTGGCATTTATGTGCGGTTTACCTGAACAAAATCGAGTTCCACGGGGGTGGAGCGGCCGAATATGCTTACAAGGACCCTGACTTTGCCTTTTTCCGGAATGACTTCATCGATGGTTCCGTTAAAATTGGCAAACGGGCCGTCTATGACGCGAACCTCGTCTCCTTTTTCGAACTTGAACTTCGGACGCGGTTTCTGAGCGCCTTCCTGCATCTGCTGAATTATGACATCCGCTTCGCCATCGGAGAGGGGGATCGGCTTTTCCTGGCTTCCGATAAAGCCGGTAACCTTGGGAGTATGGCGGACAAGGTGCCAGGTATCGTCGTTGAGTTCCATCTGCACCAGGATATAGCCCGGGTAGAATTTCCTCGACGATGCCCTCCTTTGCCCCTTGACCAGTTCGATCACCTTCTCGGTTGGAACCAGAATCTGGCCGAAAAGGACGCCTTTGTCCTCGGCCTTTACACGCTCCTCAAGGGCTGATTTCACCTTGTGCTCGAACCCCGAATAGGTGTGAACAATGTACCATTTTAAGTTTGCCACACAATTACCCCATGCGCTCGCATCCGAGCTATTGCTTTGGATTGCGCTCCCGGGCTGCCGTCAACCGACCAGGAGCTTCACCAGCCTGCTCAAAACAAGGTCCACAATCCCGAGGAAAGCGGCCGCCAGGCCTACGATCACCAGTACGACGGCCGTCGATCCCAAAGTTTCCTTGCGCGAGGGCCAGATCACCTTTTTGAGTTCGACGACGACCTCTCGCAGGTAGTTCCGAACGGTATTGAGCCAGGCCATCGAGGTCTCACCGGCCTTCTTGGACACAGTTTTTTTCGGAACCTCCAGCTTTTTCGCCCTGGCCGGCTTAGGGGCCGCAGACTTAGTTACCGCCTTTCTCGCCGTCTCTATGCCTGTAACTTTCTTTTTCGAACTCTCGTCTTTTTTTTCGGAAAGTTTCATTTGTCTCTCTAACGCTCGATCCGGCGGGCAGGCCGGGAATCGTTTCCGGGCGCAAACCGCTCAAAAAACCACTCGATTTTACGAACTTTAAGCCCTGCGCACGCAACCTATTTGACTTCCTTGTGCTCCGTGTGCGTGTTGCAGAACCTGCAATACTTCTTGAATGCAAGCTTCTCGGGCGTAGTCCGTTTGTTTTTAGTCGTATTGTAATTGCGCCGCTTGCATTGGGAGCAGGCCAGAGTAACCAGAACTCGCATTGTAATTCCTTATTTAATTATGTCTGTAAGGACCCCCGCGCCCACGGTGCGGCCGCCTTCGCGAATAGCGAACCGCAGTTCCTTCTCGAGAGCGACCGGAGTTATAAGCTGCACTTCGCAGCTGATATTGTCGCCGGGCATGACCATTTCAACCCCTTCGGGCAGGGTCATGACACCTGTAACGTCAGTGGTCCTGAAAT
>JBEKMB010000091.1:0-14547 GCA_050008735.1 Syntrophobacteraceae bacterium | reverse complement strand
TCCATCCCGAGAATGTGCACTTTTCCCGATGTGGGCCTGCTGATCGTGTCGGCTATCTCGACGGTGGTGGTCTTGCCTGCGCCGTTCGGGCCCAGGAACGCGAAAACCTCGCCTTGCCTGACATTGAACGATATGTCGTTGACCGCCACGAGGTTCCCGTAACACTTCGTCAGGTTCTCGACTTCGATTGCGTGCTCAACTTTTGTCGTCATGGATCGACATTCTGCCTCTATGGGTCAATGTATCAAGAATCTTCGTCATCGCCCCTATCAAGGCTGCCGATTCAAGAGGGCGATGGAAAGCCACATCTTCACATGAGGAAGTGAACGTACCCATATGGACCGACCGGCGTCTATGGGAAACCGCATCAGAGCCTTCCTTGATAAGCGCACTGGAAAGGTATATCCGCCTTCTCCCCCTGCCACCGATGGATAGACGTTGATTTGAAGAGGGTCCACGAGGTGGAACGCGCATCCCAGGGCCTTGACGACGGCTTCCTTGATAGACCAGAGCAGGGCTGATGCGCTTCCCAATTCTCCGCCCGCCAATCTCAAGGCATGTTGAAGCTCCTGGTCATTGAACACCCGGTGAAAGGGGTATTCCTTTTGGAATTCATCGGGCCCCGCCACATCGATGCCGATATCTGAGCGATCCTCGCAGAGGGCGGCCCAGACGTTTTGTCCACCTTCACTGAAGGAGATGGCCGGGCCCCGATATTCTCCCAACAGGAGATGTGGCCTGCCAATCGGCCCGCGGACCACGTGAATTGGGAAAGCAGTTCCGTGGGGGAAATGAAAGCATTTACAAAGAGGGCTTCCCATCGCCACCAGGTGATCCCACAGGATAGATATCAGGCGGTGCTTGTCTCCTGACCCGTTCGTCCGATGTCCTTTGAAGATTTCGGTGGAACATGGCAAGGATGCATAAAGGACCGGTCCCCCCCGATGATCGAAACTCGCCGCATGGACGGTTATGTCTTGGCAGTCCTCTGCCACATCGACTCCAATCTCTCGACCTGTGCGGCCGGCTTGGACGAGGCCATGTCTAGCCGGGTCTAACCGCACAGGTCGCAATCTTTCCCGAATCGCGTTCTTTCCCAGCCATGAAGGCTCAGTCCGAAACCCAGTGCATCCGCATATTGGAAACCTGCATGATGGTGCGGCCTTGATCGTCAAGTCCTCTGGCGTCCCAGGTGAGGCCTTGCTCGTTCTGCGCCCGCATGCGGGCCTCCAGGGTGATCTGTTCCCCCACCCGGCATTTTCGGCAAAACCGCATCTCCCCGATCTCCATGGGAATCATGGATCGTAGCTCCGGCATCTTCATTGCCACGCAGTAGAAGCCGGTCAACTGCAAAAGGGCCTCGAAAAGGTAGGGAGAGTATTGGTACTGCGCGTTGCGCAGATTTGCGAAATCACCTGTCTGCCGGTAGGTGGTTCGTCCCCGTACCACTCCCGGTCCTGCACCGTCAAGGAGTTCCAGCACGCAATACCTGCCTTTAAGGCCGCTGTGTTTCTTGTACCATTCAAGCATATCTTTATGATCCACGGGGCGCGTCCGCAGTTCGTCGAGCCGGACGGGAAAATCGAGGAAACCCTCCCCTAAATATCCTTCCCCGCCGTCGAGAATGACCTGACCCTTGCAGTGGGGGGTGAAGCGGTCTGTCAATCTTCCTGTGGGGGAGATCTCCTGGGTTGCCAGACAGACCTCGCACAACACCTCGGGAAGGCCGTTGCCGACCCGGCGGCAGGAGATCCTGGAAGACCGCGGAACCTCAGGAGGGCATTGGATCATGTCCAGGAACCGCACCTGGCGGGCTCCTCGCACCTGCAAATAAGGATACAGTATCCGGGCGGCTTCCATGAATGTCTCGAGAAACATGGCGGCTGAGACCAGGGGATGCTTGACGAACGTCAAGGGCCTGTGATCCTCGATCCAAAGGTCCCTCTCCAAGGAGAAGGACCTGAAGGCCTCGAGTTGTTCCCGGCGGATGTCAAGGCTGGAGATCCCCTCTATCATGGGAAAGTCCTCGGGGCTGAAGGACGCGGAACCACCATCCAGTTCTCCATTGGGCGAAGGACGGGGCATGTAATTGAGCCTTGCCGTGTTCACGGATGGTAGTGTCCTCATGAACATTACCCAATCGTCATCGGCCGGGGATACGAAGAGTTCCCGGCAGAAAAGCCCTGCAAGCTCATTTACATGGATGTACGACGCGCCCTTCCACCTCATTAGCTCCCGTACATCCGGGTCCTCGGCCATGCCCGCCCCCTCGATAGGGGGAAGCATCAAAGCCTTGAACCGGATGGCGCCATTCTTCCGCCGGAGGGTTCTGATCAGCGCAGACATCATCCGGTTGGCTGCCGCATAGTTGGTTTGGCCGGGATTGCCCTGGATCGCGGCCACCGAAGAAAGGCCCACAAAAAACCTTAAGCCGGCCTTCTCGGCAGCCAGGAATAGATTCCACGCCCCGAGGAACTTGATGTCCGTGACCATGGAGAAATCATCCGGAGTCATTTGGCTGAGCAAACCGTCCCTTAGGACTCCCGCACCGTGGATTATCCCACGGACCTTGCCGTAACGGTTCGCCACCTCGTCCATAACGGTACGGACCGCCTCGGGGTCAGCGACGTCGCAGGTATGGTAGAATGCCTCGATCCCTGAGGAGTGTAAATCTGACAGGGTCCGGGTAATCTCCGAGGCCCTGTCTTCGAAAGCGAAAGACTCCGAACGTGGATGCGCCGGGCGGGGTTTTACGGTATTCATGCCTGGATCGAGAGACGTCCTCCCCAGAAAGACCAGGCGGGGCTTAAAGGGCACAAGACTGCGGGCCAGGTGGGCGCTGATCCCCGT
Organism: Syntrophobacteraceae bacterium; assembly: GCA_050008735.1. Lineage (GTDB taxonomy): Bacteria > Desulfobacterota > Syntrophobacteria > Syntrophobacterales > Syntrophobacteraceae > SbD1. The sequence continues at coordinate 11,697 of JBEKMB010000091.1, read as the reverse complement.
TGCGCCCCCGGACATCACTACAACGTCTCCAGGGCTCAGATCAGGGGGCGACGGATCCCTGAAGACCAACGGGGCGACGCGTCCCTCCGAGGTGAAGACCCTTCCATCACGATGGGCCATCTCCACCGTAGTGTATCCTCTGTCCAGAGCATCGCATAAGGCAGCGCGAAGGTCGGTGTCACAGCCGATTTCCAATGTGCGAAACTGTACCGCCGGGTGTTCCTGCGCTGCGCTCAAAAATAGCCCCAGCATCCCCTCGGCCGGCAGCCGATCCGGTGTTTCGGTATTCTCCCCGGAGTGGATCAGCACGACGAATTTCCCGGCCTGTGATTGGAGAAATGTTTTCAGGAGGATAAAGAGGCCCCTGAGAAGTCGCGAAACATCCTCCATGCTTTTCAAACTTTCCGACACACCTTGAGGTAAGATGATAAGCAACCCAACGAGGGACCTCAGGCCCGCTATCCTATCGGAAGCCCCACGGGCCCCTTCGGCAGTTCGAATGTCGTAGCCCGTTTCGCCCGGACCGAAGTTCCTTTGCATGAAGGACATGGGAAATATGTCAACCCCGTGATCCAGGCGGAAGATGTCTCCTGCACTTGCTGCAATGCGGTCATCCCTGTCCGGTGAGAGAAGGAGGACTGACTCGCCCGGCTCAAATTTCATGGGAATGGAAGCCGGCAGATCGAGAGGAACGTAACTGAATACGAGCCGCTTTAGGCTCGCCTCATCCTCTGAGGGCTTCAGGATTTCATCCCGCACCGCGCCCGGGTCAACAGCCTCGGTGGCCGGCCGAGGCCCGGCGCCTTCCTGCCTGGCGATTATCTCGGAGATCCTCTGCGCGATGTCCTTCACGGTACGGACATTGATAAAATCCTGCAATTCGATAGTGATCCCGAAGTGTTGTTCCACGGCGACCATGATGATCGGGAGACGGCTGGAGCGGATGGAGAGATCTCTCTTGAGATCCATATCCGGTTGGATCTCGTCCCTTTCGAATCCAGTAGCTTCCATGATGATTTGAATAAGGCTCTCCATGTGATCCTGGCTCTCAGGCGCATCGCCGGGGGCTGGAGTCTCCATCGGTACGTCCGAATCGCAGGAGGTGGTAGTCTCGACCGATCCGGGTGAATCGCCTGGGGCGGGAAATCTCCCTGAATCCTCCTCTATAAAGGGGGGACTTGCGGCAGCTTCCCTATTTTCCAAAGGAGGGGCGGCAGGAATTCTACGGACATGCGAATCACGATTGGTCCTTAATTCCACAGCATCGGGGAACTCCCTCCGGCCTTCGGGAGGCCCGCAGCTACCGAGCATGGATTGGATAACCGATACTAGATCCTCTTTTTTGAATGCCGGGTTGACCTCTTGGCGGATGGCTTCCAGGATATCGGGCTTAAGGTATCGGCCGAAGGTCTCCAGCACGAATCGGTAGATTTCCCTTTGAATGATCCCTTCCATCGGGTTGGACCCTGCAAGCCCGGGCGTTCCGGGCCGTAGCGTGGGCGCCGGGGGGTAGCGGTAAGATCCGGGAGCCTTTCCCACTCCATGGAGGGAAACAAATCCGGGTTCCCTTTGAACCTTTAGATGCCCTTTCACGAAAAGCTGAGCGATGGCTGTCTTGCAGGTCAAGCTCTCTGCCCGGGGGAGACAAGTCTGGATGCATGCAGACTCGGAGATCGTGTCTGCGATAAGATTGCTCAATATATCGCCTGGACCGACCTCCACGAAGAGCCGGACTCCGTAGTCGTTCCAAAGCGTCTGAACGTTATTCATCCAATGGACGGGAGATTCCAGGTGGGCCATCAGAATTCGCCTGATCTCTCCTGGATCTGATGGATACGGCGCCATGGTCGTGTTGGAGATGACGGGAATCTGCGGAGGATGAAACTTGATAGGGGCAATGAACTCTTCGAGCTCATCATGGATGACTCTCATGATAGGGGAGTGGAAGGCCATGCTGACCCGCAAAAGAGTGGCCCTGTACCCCTTCTCCTTCAGTCCGTCAGCGAAATTTTTGACCGCCTCGGTCTTGCCGCTCAGAACGACCTGGCTCGGTGAATTGATATTGCTGATATGGACATCTTCCTCCCGTCCGTGGATCAACTCTTTGAGCAGATCCAGGGGGGCGTCCACGGCCGCCATGACACCCGGATCCATGTTCATGCCACTGGCCTTGTCCATGCAGCGGGCTCTCATGTTCACGATTCGGAACCCGTCCTCCAGGGAATAGACTCCGGCCAGGCACAAGGCGCTCAGTTCGCCTAAACTGTGGCCGGCCGTCGCCACCGGGTGGATGCCAAGGGAGAGGAGGTACCGAGCCATGGCGTATTCCAAGACGAACAGGGCCGGTTGCTGCCACCGGGTCTTCTGAAGATTCTCCTCTCGATCACGGAATAACAGGTGAAGAAGGTCGAAGTCCGCTACAGCCGCAGCCCGATCCATCCACTCCTTGATGACGGGAAAAGACTCGTAGAGCTCCCGCCCCATTCCTCCATAGTGGGCGCCCTGCCCGGGGAACACCAGGGCGAGCGGTAGCGCCGGCAGATCCTCTGTGCTCATGAAGACCCCCTGCTGCGCCAGGGACCTCAAGGCCTTGGGCGTTACGATTCCGCCCTCTGTAAGGTGGCGTGACTCCTGAATGACAGTTAGCGCCTCTTCTTCGGATTCTGCCACGACGGCCATCCGGCAGTCACGGCCGCCCATCTTGGCTCGGAACAAAGAGACGCCCTGAAGCCCGGGAGGCCTGCCACTTGCCTCTACAGCGGTATTGGGCTCTTCCCCCAAATCCAAAGTCCGAAATCCAAATTCCGAAGTGCCGTCGCCCTTCTCTCGGGCGAGGCCGGGATCACCACCCGGGGATACCAGAACCGTAGCTGTTTCATCCATCGCCTGCTCCAACTGCACCACGTAGTTAGAACCTCCAAACCCGAAAGCGTTGACCTGAAGCCTTCTTGGCCGGCCGGCCCTGCACTCCCAGTCAAACGGCTCGGTGGCGATGAAGAGCCCCGATCCTTCCAGGTCGATTTCCGGGTCTGGATTTACATAATTGAGGGTGGGGGGGAAAACCCCCGCCTTCATGGCCATAACTCCTCGAATGAGGCTGTTGATTCCCGAGGCGCCGAGAGTGTGTCCGATCTGGGATTTGAATGAGGTGAGAACTGTGCGCTTGGAGGAATTAAAGAAGGACTTCAGGGCACGGACCTCCTCTACGTCGCCTTGCCGGGTGCTCGTGGCATGGCATTCCACCAGGTCCACCGCATCCGGTCCATAGGGTGTCCCTTGGAAAGAGGCGCGGATGGCGATCTCTTGGGTGACACTGGAGGACTCCACCATGCCCAGATGGTTGTTGCTCGCTCCCATGCCCGTGATGACGGCGTGGACAGGCGCACCCCTTGCGCGGGCCGAACTTTCCCGCTCGATGACAATCATCCCCCCGCCTTCGCCCAGGACCATCCCGTCTCTTTCGGCATCGAAGGGGCGGGAGGTTTCGTGAGCGGGCCTTTCATGCCCGGACAGCCCGGAAAGGGCGCCCAGGGCTGAAAATTCCAGAAAATGGAGGTGCCCGAGATTCTCCTCGCCCCCTCCGACGATGGCTGCATCGATGATGCCGGTTCGGATCATCTGGATGGCGCTGTGAAGTGCGACAAGTGAGGTCGCGCAGGCCGCGGATACGGAATGACTTGGGCCCATGAATCCATACCGGTTGCAAATGAAGCCTGCCGCCGCGCAGTTGAGTCTGCCCAGGAGTGTGGTATCGTCTGTGGTCAGACGTCCGGATTTCACCTCGCGTTCGACTGCGATCACCTGATCCGGACTGAGGTGAATAGCCCTTTTGATATCGGCAAGGATGTCGTGAACGTGCCCGCATATTATCACATCGGTGAGGGTCACTGCCGCCTCTCCAGAATTCTGGGAGATTAGAACGGCAATTCGCTCCCGTGGGATGTTCGACTCCAGGATGCCGGATGCCCGGATGGCTCTGTCCGCCAGCCACATGGTGACCTTTGTGGCTTCGGTCATGGTTCGGAAATCATGGGGGGGAATCCCGATCTCATTGCGGGAGACATGAAAGTCGATGAATGCGCCCACCATGCAGTAAGTCTTTTCCGGAACGAACGGGCGAGGATCATAAAAACGCTTGTGATCCCACCGCGAAGGCGGAACCAGGGTAATCCCGCTTTTCATGGCCAGGCTTGAAGCCCAGACCTCTTCCGGATCTTTGCCCAAGGCATTAAGAATACCCATCCCGGTGATGGCGACCCTTTCATGGGCGTCTCTATGCGGCGCCACCTGCTCCAGTCCACGGCCAATCCCGCTGGATGGGGTTTTTATGGGGTGCGAAGCGCCGTGTGAAGGTCCCGGCATCCTCTCGATGGCCCCATCAAATGGCTGATGCAGCAAAAGAGGGCCTTCGGCCAGTTCGCGATGGTAGGACGGCAGCTTCAGGACCTTACTGATGAGGCCGGCGCAGGCCCCACTCATGAATTGCCCGCGTTCCAGGCAGGCCCGCTCGTCCAGAGGCGCCCCGCATGGTCTGTCCATGCCTCGGGCCGCAGCGAAGAGGCTCCCCGCTGTCATCTCTTCTATTCTCGTGCGGAAGGAGTGCTCGTCTTGGTCACACGCTGCGAACTCCCTCTCCAGGGATAAAACCGCAGCCGTTCTCGGGGTCCTCAAGGATCGCACCCGCAGACCGGTGTCCTGGCCTGAAACTACCGTTCCGCCCGGAGGCGATTCCAGGATCATGCGCTGATAGAGCGCCGTCAGGGCGCCCGTTTCAACGATCTCCCGGGTGGCCAGATACGCGGTGCCCATCTGGATGGCATCCGCTCCGAGCATGGCGGCTATGAATGCGGTCTCCCGATTGAAGATTCCACCGGCAAGAACAATGCGACAATTTTTGAACAGGGACGGCTTCAGCCGTTTCAGATCCAATACCCTTTGAGCAAGGGTGAGTGTGCTATGGCGCCCCACGTGCCCGCCGGCCTCATATCCCTCGCAAATCACGTACCGGACGCCAGCTTCAAGGGCGAGACTCAAAAGGGCCTCATCAGGAGCGATATATATGACCTCCATGCCGCATTCTATCAATCCCCTTAAAGGTGAGAGATCTCCTCCTGCGATCACCACAAAACGGGGCTTGTTTTTCTTTATCCAGGCCAGATGTGTCTCCCTGAGAGGGTTCTCCGCCAGAGAGACGATATTCACTGCATAAGGGCGTCCTCCCATGATCTCCGGCAGGCGTCCCAGCCTCCGATCAAGCGTGTCCGCCTCCATCAGGCCGAGGGCTACGGTGGGCAATCCACCGGCCTCGGCGACCCTTGAGGCAAACTCAGGGACATCCGTAATACAGGACATGGCCCCCTGTATAAAGGGATATTGGACTCCCATCTCTGCGGCTACAGGGCTGTCCAAAAAGCAATCCTTTTTCACTTCAGCCTGGTGGCATAATCTGCGAATCTCGTCCATGAAGGACTTCACGGCCGCCTCGGTTCCCGTCCCGAAACGCTCGGCGAAAGACACAGCAAAGGCGGTCTCCACCCCCATAGGGATGATCTCGTCCGGGGTGAAATGGCTCTCAAGAGGGTGGAGGGCTCCGGCACTCACTCGGTCTGCAAAGGAACGGCGGCTTTCTTCCGTGATCTTTGTTCCGCACAGCGAACTCTCGAACCTTTTGATATCCTTGAACGCGATAGAGTTTCCCTTGTTGAAAAGGCGACAGGGAACCTGCAGGTCGAGGCCCACCAGATCGGTAGAATCCAGGCGGAGGTTGGAGAGCCGCCGGCGTTGGAGATCCTCGACGGCAACCAGGTCTGTCAGCCAATGGACACTTTCGAAGACGATCCCCGTGGCCCCGGTGGACAGTAATGCCGCCGCCGCCTCAGGAGTGGAGACGCTTCCCCAGATGAGAATGTCCCGAGCCTTCGAGGAGTTGCGCAGCATTTCCTTGACAGCCGAATATAGAGCCAGGGTCGTCTCACCGCTCACGAATCCGGATGCCTCGCATCCTTTCAGGACGATGCGCCCGATTCCCGAGCTATCCGTCAAAACAGTCGCCAGGAAATTCAGGTCCCCGATGATTGGGAAACAACGGCAGTTTTCCGGCAAATCCCTCAATCTCTGTAGAAAGGCGGAAGGATCCCCAGGGAAAAACTGGGAGTGGCATTCGACCCAGATGTTTTGGGCGCCTGTTTCTTTCAACAACTGTCCCAAAGACGGATCCATCAAGGCAGGGGCGGAAATCTTTATATCCCTGACCTGGCCGGCAGGGTCAGCTTTTCGTAAGAAAGGACGGAGCGCATCCACCCCAATCATGGAAAAATCGAAGATGGCCCTGCTCCCCGTTCGATGTGCCATTTGGGTCACAGGTGGGACCATATCTTCAGGCCGCCAGACGAAAGCAATGATTGGAACCCGATTCTCAGCCAATATGTCCAACTCCCCGTTTCAACGCGATACTCTCGCCTTCAGTAATCATAAAGACTTCCTAAATATGCCATATTTCTTGTGGATTCTTGCGCCGCCTTCTTCTACTAAGAAGTTGATCGACTCGTTGTCCTCCAGGGTCCAACCCAACTCCAGATAGCGATATTTTTCCTTCTTCCTCACAACATCATACAGGTGGCGGAGGGCCAGTATGGGGAGTCCCAGTTGTCGATACTTCTCCTTGATCCCGAAGAGCAGACCTCGCAATCCGGTGATCTCCCGCCGGTATATGAGGATCTTCAGCAAACCCGGCAGACCGATGCGCCCGTTGAGACGCTTGAGCAAGGGGTTGATGTCGGGCAAGACCACGCAGACCCCGGCGGGTTCATCCTCATAATAGATGAAGAAAGCCAGGTCCGGGTCCCCGATTTTCACCATGTTTTTTCCCACCTCCAGTGACTCATTATCGCTCAAGGGGACGTAACCCCAGTTGGCGGACCAGCAGTCGTTAAATATCTCCCTGATCAGAGCGATTTCATGAGCCGGGTCCTTTAGCCGAAAGCCTCTGATGTGGATACCTTTTTTTTGGGCCATCCGTTCGGCAAGACTATCCAGCCACTCGGGAATCCGGTAAGTCCCATCTACCAGGAAGGCAAACAGGTCCTTCTCCTTGGTGAAACCGCAGGATTCGACCAACCTGGGGTAGTAGGACGGGTTGTAAGTCATCATCAAAGCAGGCGGATAATCAAACCCGTCAATGAGTAAGCCCACCTCGTAATTGATGGATGGGTTGAGGGGGCCTCTCAAGAAGGCCATCCCCTTCCTGCGAACCCACATCTCCACGGAAGTGAAGAGGGACGCCGCGGCCTCCGGATCGTCAGCACATTCGAAGAATCCCCAAATGCCCATCTGTTCGCCGTGGAACTCGTTATGATGGCGATCTATGATGCCCGCGATTCTTCCCACCGTCTCCGAACCGCGTCGGGCCAGAAAGAGGATGCGCTCGGAAAACTCCCAGAAAGGGTGTATGCGGGGGTCCAGCATCCGGCGAACCTCTTTTTTAAGGGGAGGGACCCATTTGGGGTACTCAGCATAGATTTTCCAAGGCAGGTCAATGAAGTCCTTGAGCTCCGATCTTCTTTCCACAGTAATGATCTCAATGCCGGCCATGATTGCTCTTTTTGAGAGGTTATCACCGAAACATCCCTACAATATCGCTATAGCCAATTTTCTTTCTTGTACCAGTCGGCGGTTAATTCAGCTCCCCTAGCAAGAGAAAGCCTCGGCTCGAAACCCAATAAAGTCCTGGCCTTTGTAATGTCGCAGAGCCAATTCTTCTGGATCATTTCCTCTACCTTGCCTCTGCTCATGATGGGAGGCTTTCCGGAGACCATGGAGAAACATTCTGCAAAAAAGGCCATGCCGAACAGCATCTGTTTGGGCAGGCGGAGCTGAAGAGCGCTTATCTCCATCGCTTGCATGAAGATGTCACCAATTTCCTGCATTCGGTAGTCTTGACCATCAGACAGAAAAAATATTCCCCCGTTCTCTGTTTGTGTCTCGGCAGCCAATAGGATCGCTCGGACAAGATCCTGAACATAGCACATGCTGATGTGTTGATCGCGGTCGGAGAGACAGGGCTTGATGCTTTTGGAAAGGCACTTAAAAAGAGCATAAAAGCTTTTATCCCTGGGCCCGTAGACGGCACAAGGCCGCAGGATGAGGAGAGGAAGCTCATGGGAGTGGGACAAGGCCAATTGCTCCCCCAACAATTTGCTTTTCCCATAGGGCGAGACCGGTTCGCAAGGGTCGGATTCCTTTTTCTTCCCATCGCTCCGACACGGACCGGCTGCTGCCTGACTCGAAAGATAGATAAATTTTTTGAGACGGGTGTTGTTTTCGATACAGGCTTGGACAAGGTTCTCCGTACCCAGGGCATTCACTTCGAAATAGGTTTTTTCTTTGACGGCCGTTGTCACACCCGCAAGATGAAACACCTGATCGACGTCTTTCACACCTTCTCTTAGAGAATTCCTATCCTGGCAATTTCCAACTACAAACTCAACGGGGGAGTCCTTCACCCACCCTAAATGCTTCTTATTGCGAACGAGACATCTGACTTGAACCCCTTGGTGAACTAAGGCTTCCACCAGGTGGCTCCCGATAAATCCTGTCGCTCCCGTAACCAAAGCCTTCAATTATCATTGCCTCGATGGATGATAAGAAATTACTTGCCGCCCTGTCTCCGATAACATCCACCCGGTTGCCTGTCAAGGAGGCAGAGGCCGTCTATTCCCGAACACTCCTGGCCATTGCAGCGGAAAACGTCAAGCTGGAGGTCCCGAGTTTGGTGTTTCGAGTTTAGGGTTAGGGCATCTGCGACCACAAGTGTAGCCGCAGACGTCATTTCTCTTCGAGAACCCCGCGGCAGACACTGGCGATGTTCAAAGCCGCCGAGTCGTTCTGAAGAGGCATCAGTCGCCGCAATTCGTCAATATCGAAGTCCGAGTAAGTCTCCTTACCGAGCGCAACGCCGACGAAGGCAGTCGACGAAAATCGAGTGATAAGGGCATCGCAGTTAGCGATCATTTCTTCCGCGCTCCCAGTCGCGAACATCATGGCTCCCGGCGCGTGCGCCCTGATTTCCCGGGTGGCGCGCTCGACATTTTCGATCGGGTGAAGCTTGAAGATGAGCTGCCGGCCCCCGGCGATCTTCACAGCCTTTCGTATGAAAGCCTCGCGGTCCTCGCGCCGGAATAACTCTCTCAGCGGCGACGTGCAGGCCAGCACGTAGTGTCTGTAGGGAAAGTCGTTAGTGCAATATCGCCGGCAGTCATCAAAATTGGGTATTCCCGTAACGACTATCTTCTCGGAGTGCACGCCTTTTCGAATGAAGAAATCGCGATATCCCTCGCTTGCGACACAGAAAGCCCGGTATGCATCGCTGAGACCGGTCGTCGCCGTACCCCCCATCCATCGAGGAAGGAATCGAAAGCGCTTGACGAGATGAAACATAATGGATTCCGGGTCGGTAATTCCCTCCTGAACCAGTACGATCCTGTTGTCTCGAATGTTCTTCTGGAGGTATACGTCCGAGCAGGTAACCACCAGGTCGTAGGGCCGATTTTTTCCCTGGTAGTCGATAAGGAGGCCATGATTCTGCAGGTACGTCAGACAGCGTCCCACCACCTTGTTACCTGCGATCGTGAACTCGATCAACCCGAGTCTTCGAAGAATCTCGTCAAAGCCGTGGCAGTAGTAAGGCGAGAAGGAATGCTCGTAGTCGGAAAGGTGCTTGGAAATCTGGTGCATTTGGGTTGTCTGATTCATCGAACCGCAGATGAAGAAGATCCTTTTTCTCATTCGCGCCTTCCCCCGCCGCTTACGGGTCCACACCATAAAATGAACAGAATATAAAGGAACTCTCACACGTCATTCCTGCTCTAGCCTGAAATGACGCAGGTGGTTTTTGTTCATCTAATTTTATAGATCTGTACTTAATTCTGTACAGGCCTACTTAGGAGCCCGACCTGCTCCCGTGTGCCGAATCGCCCTGAGGTCGCTTTTCCTGAGGTGATAATGAGATGATGGAATTGCTTTCCGACAAGCTCATGATAGCATGCACCTGAGTGGCCATCAAGGCAGTATGAGGGGGGTTGCCGCCTGCAGTGCTTACGGACCACCAAAGTGCTTGCCTCCCACTCAATACCCTTGTGACCCCCTTTCCCAATGCAGGAAACCTATTGGGACCAGATCTTCATCGCGGAACACGGCTTCCGGGACCGGAGCCGTATGATGAACTACTGCGGGCCATGACATGCCCTTATAGGACAGGTCAAGCCACCGGCCGGGCCGGTGGCTAACCTCAAACTGCAACAGATCGACTGACTATCGTTGCGGTTGCTCTTTTGCTGAATCTGTGCCGGAGAAGGGCTTTTCGACTGCTTCGCCGCCCTTCTTAATTCCTTTGCCGGTCGCTTTGCCAGCACGGTTAAGTCCCCGTTCGGTGGCATTCGCCGCACGGTTGAGTCCCCGTTCAGTGGCATTTGCCGCACGGTTCAGTCCCCTGCTTGTAGCTTTGCCCGCACGTTTGACCCCTCTGCCGGTGGCTTTGCCCGCACGTTTGACCCCTCTGCCGGTGGCTTTGCCCGCTCGCTCAACTCCCCCGCCCGTGGCCTGCCCCGCGCGCTCGATCTTTCCCGCAGGCGCGCTGCCATCGGTTCCCGCTGCCGGATTTTCTGTGGCCGGCTTGTCCGTTGTTGCCTCGTCAGCAAAAGAGACGAAAGAAAAGATCCCAACCATACAAAGCGCAACAAGGGGCAAGAAAACGTTTTTTCCCAAAGACCGAACCATTTCTGTAATAGTCATGGATACCCTCTCTTTCTTGTCTCATGAATCAGGTTTATTAAGTGGGTAGAAGAGCCTGCCGCCCCTTTGCCGACATGGGGCAGGCCGAAAAATGTGTCAGTGTGGTGAGTTGCACTTGAGGTTCTGTAGCTTGCCATGTTTTTACAATCCGTCCGGCGCAAATGACAAAGGCATCCACCGCATGCCACCGCACAAAGGGTGTTCATTGGACGACCGGACTACTCTCTAACGACTTGCGCGTAATTAAAGGGCAAAACAAGCGCACTTGTTCGAAAACGACCAGAAGAAGCTGGAGGCTATCGGTTGAAGAGCTTCTTTATTGCGCCAACCTTTTTCTGCGCCACACCCTTCAATTGGTCGTTCTTTCCCTCTTCTTCGAGGTCGCGGTTGCCTGAAAGACTTCCGAAGCGCTCTTTGACGTTTCCTTTGATCTTGTCTGTGAGACCTTTGATTTTATCTTTTGTGCTCGACTTCATGACGTTTGCTCCAAGCAAGTAGACTCGCCAAAATGGACAAGCCGTGAAGCACGTTCTCCCCTTTTGGGTTCGACATACACGTCGCATCCACTTACATTTCAAGCAAACTTTATGCCCGGCGGATAGAGAGCTGTTGTTTTTAATGTTTTATAATATTTACAGACACTTATGGATCGGTCAGTGCAATGGAAGATTATTGCTTGAATAGAAAGAGTGTTGCGTGCAACACAAGTGTTGTACCACCTGTCTGTTACATGTAACGCTTCAATTCGGGCTACTGAAAACATAGATGTTGTTTGGTTGTAACAACTGGCAGGTCATGGAGATTAAAACGGAGTTCCCATGCCGGCGACTTCCCGTTGCGGCACTTATGGAAAACCTGAATTCAAGCCCCAGTAGTCCGAGCAGCGCGGAGGCCGCTCTCCGCCCTGCC
>JBEKMB010000090.1:0-14752 GCA_050008735.1 Syntrophobacteraceae bacterium | reverse complement strand
ATATTCAATGGGGCCTCGCAGAACCGCCTCCGACGAGTCATGGGGTAGACCCATTCTCGGCGGTTCTGCTCAGCCAGTCTATACGCTTTTAACATGTTTCAAACATACAAGGATTAACAGGAAAACAACATGGAAGCGCGAGGCGGCAACGCTCACGCGGAGACGCGGGGACGCGGAGAAAGGCTTTTTGAGACAGGATTTACAGGATATTAACAGGAAAACAGCATAGAAGCGCGAGGCGGCAACGCTCACGCGGGGACGCGGAGAGATGCGGATAAAAGCTTCTTGACACGATTAACAGGATTAACAGGAAAACAACATGGAAGCGCGAGGCGGCAACGCTCACGCGGAGACGCGGGGACGCGGAGAAAGGCTTTTTGAGACAGGATTTACAGGATTAACAGGAAAACAACATGGAAGCGAGAACGGTTTCTTGCTTCCTGCGCCTCGGCGGTGAACTATCAACCGAATTTGTGCCGGATGCCGTATCCTCCACGTGGAAACCTCCACTCGATATTGAAATGAGGGCAGCCCACCCTGCAGGAGCCGCATTCGAGGCACCCTTCGTAGTTGACGCTTATTCGGTCCCTGTCCAGCTTGTAGACATTGGCCGGGCAGATATAGAGGCAGGGCTGGTCATCGCACCATTCAAAGCAGACATCCGGTTCCAGCAGACGCAGGTGCGATTCTTCATCGACATTGAACCGGTCCAGAAACAGCTTGTCTTCGACTTTGACGCTCATCGAACGCTTCTCCATGCGTCCCAGGCCAGGCGCAACAAGCGCAGGGGCGGGACCTTCGCGCGGATTGCCTTCCAGATCGCGCGCTGCCCGGCTTTTTTAGGGACCCCGTTCACCGTGAGCATTTCCCTGGCTGCCATGTTGACCGCGAGGGGAAGGCCGGCAAACAGTTCTTTGTGGGTTTCCAAAAATGATGGAAACTTCCGGTATTTTTTCAAGTCCCTGAGAACATAGGATTCATCCAGCCGCTTGACATAGCCTTGCAGGCCCTGTGAGCTGAAATCCTTCCTTTCGATTGCCTCGAGTATCGCTTCGGCGGCAAGTCTACCGGAAGTCATGGCGAGATTGGACCCTTCGCGGTGCAGCGCATTGAACAGCATGGCGCTGTCCCCGGCAATCAGGAACCCGTCCCCGCAGAGCTGCGGCACCGTGTCATAGCCGCCTTCGGGGAGCCAGTGAGCCATGTACTCTTTCGGTTTTCCGTCTTTTATGAGAGGAGCGATCATGGGGTGTGCCTTCAGACTTTCGAGCATCTCGTACGGGCGGGTCTTTTGCCGGGCAAAGTCGGCAAGATTGGCCCCAATGCCTAACGATATGGAATTCCTGTTCGTGTAGAGAAAAGCAACCCCATTCATCCCCAACGTGACATCGCCCAGGATTTCATTGGTAACCCCGTCTCCGGGCGACACACCGAAGCGTTCATCGATGACTTCTTCGTCAATCGCGATAACTTCCTTCACCGCCAGCGCCACACTTTCGGGTCTGACCTCGGGGCGAAATCCAGTTTTCAACGCGAGCGGTGAATTAACGCCATCGGCCAGGAGAACGACTTTCGCGCGCAAGTTGCCCTCTGCGCGGTCGGTCATAACGCCGAGGACCCTGCCGCCTTCATCTCTGATAAGGTCGGTCACAACGGTCGCACACACGATGAGGGCCCCTTTGGAGGCGGCCTGATCGGCGAACCAGCGGTCGAATTTGGCCCTGCCGACCGTAAAAGCGTTGTTGCGGCGCTGCTCGAAAAAGATCCGGTCCCGATACGTCAAGCTCAGCCCGGCGTCCAGGGACAGATAAGAGAGTCGCGATTCCACGATGTTGCGTTCAATGGGACAATTTCTCTGAACGTAGTCGGGAATTATCTGCTCCAGGGCATGGCCGTACAAAACACCGCCAAACATGTTCTTGGCGCCGGGGTATTCTCCTCGTTCCAGCACTATTGTCTTTACACCCCTGTCCGCCAGGACACAGGCTGCCGAAATCCCCGCGGGACCGGCGCCCACGATTGCCACATCGAATGTCTCATCCATAGAGTTTACCGCTCGCCGTGTGTTGCGATTTTTTCTTTCAGCTGAACGATCAGTTCGGGTACGATATCCAGGTAGTTGCCCACGATGCCGACGTCAGCGATTCTGAAAATCGGGGCGTTTGGATCGGAGTTTATGGCCACGATCTTCCCGGCGCCCTGAATAGCCACCAGGTGCTGAACCGCCCCGGAGACTCCAATGCCGATATAGAGCTGGGGGGCCACCGTTTTACCTGTCTGCCCGACCTGCCTTTCGTAGGGCATCAGGCCGGATTGCACCACCGGTCTCGAACAGGCGACGACACCGCCGACAAGTTTAGCCAATTCCTCGAGCAGATGCATGGAGGATTGATCGCACGCGCCCCGTCCGGCCACCACAAGGGCCGGATAAACGGCGATATCGGTGCTCCCCAGATCAGTGGCCGGGATGAACTCGACGATGGTGGGAAGCTCGACGGCCGGCGCCTCGAACTCATGATTGACAATAAGGCCCTTTCTGCCCGGGTCTTTATCGGGCATCCTGAATACCCTTGGCCGTACCGAACTCATCTGCGGGCGGTGGTGCTGGCAAAAAATCGTGGCCATTATGTTCCCGCCAAAAGTTGGGCGGGTCATAAGAAGCAGGCCCGTTTCCTGATCGATGTAGAGTCCCGTGCAGTCGGCGGTCAAACCGGTTTTTAGCCGTGTCGCCACGACCCCGGCAAGGTCTCTGCCCAAAGGGGTTGCGCCCACGAGAAGGATTTGCGGCCGAAGTTCGCCGCAAAGACCGGCAAGGGCCTTGCCGTAAGAAGCCGAACGGTATTGCGAGAGCAGCGGATCGTCCGCCACGTGTACCTCGTCGCAGCCGTAGGCGATTGCTTCCTCGGCAACCTGTTGCACGTTGTTTCCCACCAGCAGTCCAAAGACCTTCACACCCAATTGCAGCGCCAATTCTCGAGCTTTGCCCACCAGTTCCCACGACACCGGCGCACCCTCTCCACGGACAGTCTCGATGAAGACCCCCACATCCCGGTAGGCTTTCAGCCCGTCGCCTCCGGGCGCGCCCCTTTGTTCCCTGGAAAGGCCCTTTCTCTTTTTCTTTTCGAATTTGACGGCGCCCACCGGGCAACTCTCAAAGCATTTGCCGCATCCCACGCATACTTCCGGGTCCACCCGCGCAACACCATCCGAGCTAAGCTCTATGGCGCCCACCGGACATTCACCTATACATATCTGGCAGGCGATGCATTTGTCCGGGACAATCCCGGCAACTTCAATTCCCTTTTTGTTCTTGGCCATTTTCCGTCAGGCTTCCCATCTTTTCCGGAGCTTTGCAGCAAAATCCTCATCGCCAAGCAACGCGTCGAGCGCTTGCCCCACGGCCTCAGAGACTCCCCGGCCGGCGTCCCACTTCGGCCCTGCCCTGTGCACCTGTGGTGAGGCTATCGCCTTTACCCAGGTCGGAGAACCTTTGATGCCAAGAAGTTGGGGAGAAGCATCAATGGCTTTGGCGTCCCAAACTTTGACCGGAGCGCGCAGAGAATCAATGAGCATCGGAAGGGGGGCCCTTCTCGGTTTTGCGAGTTCCAGTTCCACGGTCAAAAGAGCCGGAAGAGGGCCGTTAATGATTTCGAACCCCCCTTCGACCTTACGCCTGACCTGCACGCGTTTTTTTTCAGGATCGATCCATTCGACATCGACCACATAAGTGAGCTGGGTGAAATCCAGCCTCGTGGCAATGCCAGGTCCGGTTTGGGCCGTGTCTCCATCGATGGCCTGTTTGCCGCAAAGCGCCAGATCAACCGGGTCTACCCGTCCCAGAGTCTCTATGGCTTTGGAAAGAGTGTAGCTGGTGGCCAGGGTATCGGCGCCCGCGAAGGCACGGTCGGAAAGCAGGACGGCATCATCCGCACCCAGTGCGAGCGCCTGCCGCAGGGCCGATTCCGCCTGGGGCGGTCCCATGCAAATTGCCGTCACGATGCCCCCGTATCTCTCCTTGAGACGCACGGCTTCTTCCACGGCCGCCAGATCGTATGGATTGGCGATGGATTCCACGCCGGCTCGAACCAATGTGTTAGTTTCCGGATCGATTTTTACTTCCGCGGTGTCCGGCACTTGCTTTAGACATACGACAAAATGCATCGATGGTATCCCTTGGCGGCAGCGGGCATTGAACTGGGAAGCCGTCCCCTCTTCTTACTGCTTCTTTACTGCCTGGCTATTCTCTGTTTCTATGTGGGTTTGACCGCTCAGACGAAATACGGGTGAGGAAATGCAGGAGGAAAATAGAAAACCGTTGTATTTTCCAGGGGCAGGGATAGTGATACGAATTCCGCCCCGGCCATTTGATTTCGCCTGCCCGCATGCGACGCCCGGCCACAAAGATAATGAGGCTCGGCCCGCTTGTCAGGCCCCATCGGCCGGAGCAAGTAAAAACTTTATATCCGGGCTGCAAAAAGTCTAGGCGATAACGGCCCTTATCGTCCTTATCCCGAGCTTCTTGCAGGCCCTCCAGCGTTTCTCTCCGTCCATAATTCTGAACGAATCGTGCTCAAAACTGATTTGGATCGGTTCCACCTGGCCCTGGCGCTTTATGCATCGCACAATCTCTTCTATGCATTCGGCCGAGCAGATGATTCGAAGGTTTGGACTGATTTTTCCAAGCTCGATTTCGCGAATATCACTTACCATCGGTTCCCCCTTGTGACTGGTTGGACCTGAGGCCTATCTGGAACTCTAATCTATAAGAGGGCGGGAAGCAACAGGTTCTGAGGGTGTCACAGGCACCCGGGCGCTCGGCCGAGCGTGGGCGCGGGGGACCGGCCTGTTGCCCAAACCAGATGAAGACAAGAAGAGTCCGGTTTTGCCTGGAACGTCACCCAAGGCGGGGGGAAATATGAAAAATAGTCCCGTTGCGACACAGTCTCGAAAGCGGGGTCCAGTGTGTTAAAGCCATTTTGAGTTGAGATCAATGTTCGCGTGACGGCCGTGGTGTCGCCGCTATTTCCGCCACTATGTGTTCGGCCGGCAGCAATTCTGGTTCGATATGCCTCTCGGGGGCCGCAAATCTCTTTTGCCTTTCCCCGGCAAACGGGATGCTACGGTCGAATCTCAACTGGGTGATCTGTTCGGACACGAGCCCGATCAGAAAAATCAGGACGGCGAATACTATCAGCATTTGAGAGGTTGGACCGTAGCGGCTGTCGAGCATAAAGATCTTGTAGAGACCGTAGCCGAGGCCGACGAGAAAGGTCAAGACACTGACAGGCATAAAAATCTTCATGGGCGAAAACAGGGTGGTTATTTTGAAAATTATCAGAAAGAAACGCAATCCGTCACTCAGGATTTTGATTTTGCTCTTGGTGCCCGCCGCGCGCTTTGGGCTCTTTATCGGAAAGTAGGCCAGGCTGTAGCCCGAGCGCACCGTGGCGAGGGTTATCGTCGTCGGGTAGGAAAAGGTATTGGGGAGAAGAGCGACGAATTCCTTTGCGGCGCCCGCCCTGATCGCCCGGAACCCGGATGTGAGGTCGGCTATGGTGCGGCCGCACACGTAAGAGGCAAAACTGTTGTAAATTCTGTTTGCCAGGTTTCGATGCAGGCTGGATTCGGAACCCGAACCGCGCGCACCCACAACCATGTGGAATTTTTCGAGCATCCTCAGCATCGCGGGGATATCTTCGGGAGGGTGCTGGCCGTCGGCGTCGAGCATCACAAGGAAGTTGCCCCTCGCATGCCGGATGCCGGTTTTTATGGCGGCTCCGTTTCCAATGTTATACGGATGGCAAAGGACCGTGGCGCCGGCATGATGGGCGCATTTGGCTGTCGAGTCCTCAGACCCGTCATCCACCACGATGATTTCATGATGGTGTCCGGCCTCG
Source organism: Syntrophobacteraceae bacterium (assembly GCA_050008735.1). Lineage (GTDB taxonomy): Bacteria > Desulfobacterota > Syntrophobacteria > Syntrophobacterales > Syntrophobacteraceae > SbD1. The sequence continues at coordinate 8,855 of JBEKMB010000090.1, read as the reverse complement.
TTGAGGACTTTCCGGACCCGTCCGATTATCGACCCGATTCCCTGCTCCTCATTCCTGGCGGGAATTATGACACTGATTTGCGGATTTTCCGCTGAGCCGTTCCGGTATTGCACGAGGAACTCCTTGTGTACGCCGGTCCCGCGCGGCTGGGCGGGAGTGCGGCAATCAACTCGAGCGCAAGGCGCTTTTGCAAGCTCGGCCCACTTTCAAACTCGACGATCGGCGAGGCGGGCCTTGTCTGCCACGGGGCTGACTTCGAGCAGGTGCAGGCAAGGGTAGCACGATTCGTGCCGCGCTCAGGCAGGATCGAAAGAACAGCTCCGGCGGGACGGGGCTTCGATAGTCTCTTTATGCGTTGAAATTAATGCTTTAAAAACTTACAATAAATAACTTGTGAGAGGGCGTTCGCAACGTCTCGTCGTGCCGCGGCGTTTGCCCCCAAGGGTTGCCGGGGAGTGCCGAAAGATTTCTTTAGCCCAATGCCTTCGATCTATCTGGTTTTCGTCCGGGTTCTTTGACGCCTAAAGATTTGACGCCGAAAAACCTGATAGTGAAAAATCCGAATCGGAAACCGCCCGTGTCCTATGCGGTGTTTGCGAACGGACAAATATGAAAAGGTTTGAGCGTGGCCCTGCTTAACATATGCACATATCCCGACCCTGTGTTGCGTCAAAAGGCCGAATGTGTCAAAAATATAGACAACGGCCTTCAGCGCCTTATAGACGACATGATCGATACAATGTACGACGCGCCCGGAGTCGGTCTGGCAGCGAACCAGGTCGGGCACCCGTTGAGCGTGATGGTAGTGGATATTCAGCGCGAGGAGTGTGAATACGGACTCATCGTGCTCATAAATCCCGAACTCGTAAGCGCGCAGGGCGAAATAACGTTCGAGGAAGGCTGCCTCAGCGTGCCGGATTATTTTGCAACCGTAAAGCGGCATGGAGAAATCGTGGTTCGAGGGCTTGACCGCGATGGCAGAACAATCCAGATAGCCGCCAGCGGCATGCTCGCTATTGCGCTTCAGCATGAAATGGACCATCTGGAAGGAAAATTGTTTATCGACCGGATAAGTTCGATTGCAAGGGACATATTCAAAAGAAGGTGGAAAAAAAAGCTCAAGGAGGAACTGGAATAACCTCTTCGCCGCCTGGCCTTGTATTTCTTGGGACCCCGGGTTTCGCCGTGCCGTGTCTGCTAAAGCTGCTGGAATCGGAGTTTGCGGTTCGCCTGGTGATAACCCAGCCCGACCGCCCGAGCGGCAGGGGACGCAAGATCTGCGAGTCGCCTGTCAAAACCTTGGCAATGAAGGCGGGCATTCCAATTTACCAGCCCGAACGCGTGCGTGGCGTGGAAGTTATCGAAAAGGTCCGGTCATACGGAGCGCAGTTCGCGGTTGTAGTGGCTTTCGGGCAGATTCTTCCGCAATCTTTCCTTGATATTTTTGCTCTAGGGACCCTGAACATCCACGGGTCTCTTTTGCCGAAGTACAGGGGCGCCGCGCCCATCCAGCGTGCCATACTCGCCGGGGAGAGTGAAACGGGCGTTTCGATAATGCTCCTCGACGCCGGCATGGACACAGGGCCGGTACTTTCGCAAAAAGCAGTTGCGGTAAGCCCGGTGGACACTTTTGGCGACGTACTCCAAAATCTTGCTCAGGAAGGCGCCGGGCTTTTGGTCGACACTATTGCGGACTGGACGGCCGGACGGCTTACGGCCCGAACCCAGCAGGAAAGTCTGGTTACTTACGCCCCTCCGATCAAGAAGGAAGAACTTCGGATTGATTGGAATTGCCCGGCAAAAGACATTATAAACAAGGTTCGAGCTTTTGATCCTGCGCCTGGCGCCTGGTTCATGCTGGGAGGCAAAAGGGTCAAGTGCTTCGGGGCTGTCCCATTTCCCTGGACCGCTGCCGGGGCCCCGGGCGAGGTTGTCGGCCTGGCGCACTCCGGTCTGATCGTTTCGGGGGGCTGCCGGCAATCCCTGTGTGTCGGGGAGCTTCAAATGGAGGGCCAGCGGCGCATGCGGGCGTGTGAATTTGTGTGCGGCAGGTCCATACCGGTAGGCTCATTTCTGGAATGACGCTAGTGGGCAAACAGAGCGAACCACCTCAAAAGGAAGCCTTTCTTGATTTCAACCAGCCTGCCGCCGGTTCTGAAAAGCGGGTAATAATTTCCCTTACCGTTCTTTTCGGAATCATTGCCGCCGCGGTCCTGGTCCTGCTCTACACAGTTCCGTACTACGGTTTCGATAGAATCTCGGTCCACCTTGCGCCGGTAATGGGGGTCATAACGGCACTGATCGGCACCGTGCTGCTCGGAAGCCTCGGGCTGCTCGTCGCCGTTTTCGCCCTTGGCCACGATGTCCCTTTTTCCCTGAAGCTCAGGAGTTTCGCGATCAAGCTCCTTCTGCCGGTCCTGATAGGGGTAGGCAAGCTGGCGGGGTTTCGGCGCGAGCAGGTCCAGCATGCATTTGTGGCCGTGAACAACGAACTTGTCCTCGCGCGGTGCCGCAACGGAAGGCCGCCGCATTCCATTTTGCTCCTCATGCCCCATTGTCTCCAGGACAAGGACTGCCAGGTGAAGATCACTCACCGGGTGCAAAATTGCAAACGCTGTGGCAAGTGCAGCATAAAGGACCTTCTGGAGCTTTCGGAAAAATACGGCGTGAAGATGGCGGTTGCGACCGGAGGAACCATTGCGCGCCGCATAGTGATCGAGACCCGTCCCGACCTCATCATAGCCGTTGCATGCGAAAGAGACCTCACCAGCGGCATTCAGGACACCACTCCACTGCCCGTCTACGGCATTTTCAATCAGCGCCCATTCGGACCATGCCTCAATACCAGAGTAGCGCTGGATCGGGTCGAAGGCGTGCTCAGGGAAGTCTGCTCGCAAAGATAAGAGGGAAATGGTCACATCGCGAACTCTGGCCTACCAGGTTTTGCTGCACCTGGAACATAAGGCTTCACATCCCGACCGTCTGATCCGCACCGCCCTGGAGCGTCATTCTCAACTCGATGAGCGGGACCGGGCACTGCTGACCGAGCTCGTATATGGGGTAGTGCGGTGGCAGGGGCGTCTTGACTGGCACCTGGATCAACTGAGCAGGACGAGACCCGACAGGATCGATCCGGCTGTTCGCGTTCTCATTCGGCTGGCCCTCTATCAGATCTTGTTTCTCGACCGAATACCGAACCATGCTGCCGTAAACGACTCGGTAGACATCGCCAAAACCAGCCAGCCGCCCCACGTCATCAAGTTTATAAACGCAATTTTGCGGGAAGCCGCAAGAAGAAGCGGGGCGGTGGGACCGCCGGCCGAGTTGCCCGCTGACCCAGGCATCCGCCCGGGTGGCGGGGCGGTGGGACCGCCGGCCGAGTTGCCCGCTGACCCAGGCATCCGCCCGGGTGGCGGGGCGGTGGGACCGCCGGCCGACTTGCCCGCTGACCCAGGCATCCGCCCGGGTGGCGGGCTGGTATCCCGGGAGTCTTGCGCCGGAGGCGGCGAATGGAACTACCCGGACCCGCGGAAGGACCCGGCTGCGCACACAGCGGTAATGACGTCTCATCCCATTTGGCTTGTCCTAAAACTGTTCGACCAGATCGGCCCGGAAGAAACGAAGCTTTTCTGCGAGTCGAATAATCGGATCGCCCCGGCGGTTTTCCGGGTCAATGCATTGAAAGCATCCCGCGGCAGGGTTGCGGAATCTTTGAGTGCCGAGGGGGTCGACACGGCGCCTTCGCCCTGGCTCGATGACGCCCTGCGCGTCTTTTCGCCCAGGCGGGACATGACCCGGACACAGGCCTACCGGGAAGGCTGGATTCAGGCGCAGGACGAAGCTTCGCAACTGGTCTCCCTGCTGCTGGCCCCGATGCCGGGCGAGCGGGTCCTCGACCTCTGCTCCGGTTTCGGCGTCAAGGCGACTCACATTGCCGCTCTGATGAAAAACGAGGGCGAAGTGCTCTCGGTTGACAAATCTGCCTGGAAACTCGAAGAGCTGCAAAGAAACGCCAAAAGGCAGGGAGCCGCGATAATCCGGACGCTCGCCGAGGAGATTCAGTCACTCCAGCCGCAATCCATCGGCCTTTTTGACCGTGTCCTCGTCGATGCCCCCTGCTCCGGCCTTGGCACAATAAGGCGAAAACCCGACATAAAGTGGCGCAGCCACATAAAAGATCCCTACAGGCTTTCCCGGATTCAAAAAGATCTGCTCTCACATGCCACGCGGTTCTTGAAGCCGAACGGCGTACTCGTCTATGCGACCTGTGCGATTTTAACGGACGAAAATGAGCTGGTGGCCCTGCATCTGAGCGAATCACATCCGGAACTCGGAATCGAACCGGCGGCCGAAAACCTGCCTGGCGCCTGCCGGGAAATGGTATCGGGTCCCTATTTTCGCTCCTGGCCCCAAAAACATGACATGGATGGGTTCTTTGCCGCCAGATGGAGGAAAAATACCTCGGAGAAAAGTCCGGGGGAATGATTCCCCCCGCGCCCCCGCAAGGGTTTCGGGAACGCAGTTTCCCACGATTTCATGATGCTCAGCTCACCCGCCAAGCATGAAAATCGGGATTTTCAAGGTAACTTGATATCAGACCCTGGCAAACTGACCGAAAACCAAAGTGACTCACTACCGGAAGGATTCCAGGAACACACACGCGCGCATGATTTCCCCGCACCGGCGCACACGAATTCGCAGGCCCCGTCAGGCGGAAGGTGCGCCCGCCCATTCGCTTATTTCTACCAGAGATGCGGAATGAAACGGAAGGGCACCTGCGCCATATAGGTTTTGTAGCCCTCGAGTTGCTCTTCCAGCATGCGTTCTTCAAATATCGCTCTGATAGTGATCATGACCACGAAGATCGGCACGAAAAACACCCCGAGCCAGGACCCCAGCAAAAGGGCGGTCCCCAGAAAGTGGAGGAAAGCCCCGGCGTACATCGGGTGACGCACGTAGCGATACGGACCGGTTGACACCACCGTTTGCCGTCGATCTTTCTGGATGCGGACGGCCGAAGAGAGGAAAGGGTTTTCACGAAAAGTCAAATAAAAGACATAGAACGAGTACAGCAGGACAATGCCCCCCGCCATTTGGGTCCCCACCGGCATCCGTGACCAGCCGAATCGAACGGAGTCCAGCGGCATCAGGACCAGCCAGGCAAGAAAAACGATGTTCACTGCCACGACAAAGAGCTTATCCCAGGTCTTTTGATCGGGTTTGAACCCGATCCGCTCTTCAAGCAAGCCGGGGTTGTGGCTGAGCAGCCATCGAGTCATCGCTACGCTGAAAACGGCGAAAACCAGCAGGTAGACCCATCCGGCAAGCCATGCGCCCGTGCCGGCCGGAATAAACAGGGCCAAGGCCATGACCGGAAACGTAATCGCCTGCCACAAAATGACTTTGGCTCTTATCTCCATGTGATTTGCCCTCATATTTCAATATAGTCAGTTATACGCACTTAATAGGTTTGGCCGTCATGACCACTCTTCCTTTTATTCAACGTTTCCCGCACATGGTCGATAAGCAACTCCTCTTGGAGTAAGACAATACGACCATCGCCTGCTGTCAATGACGGGAGGGACCTTTCCGAAGCACGAGCCAATTTCAAAACCTTGCGGTTTGTACGGAAAAAGACGATAAGAGAATTGAGCGATCCGGGCTGCAACTCAGGCCGGCTGATCCTGATGGGAAAAGAATTAATAATAATAGTACACTGGCGCCCTGCCGTTATCGCAATAGAATCCAGGATATTCTGAGCCTTATTTTCATGGGGTCGTATGGCAAAGCTGATCATCAGGGATAGCAACGGGATCCGGGAAGTCACACTGGATACGTCCAACTCGGTCGGACGTTCCCCTGCCAACCGGGTACAGGTTTCCGATCCTCTCGTTTCCAAAGAGCATTGCCTTATTTTTGCAGATAAGAACGGCAATTATAGTATCAGGGATTTGGGGAGCCGGAACGGGACCTTTATCAACAAAAAGCGCATCCAGGGCGACATGGCGCTTCAAAATGGAGACGAGATCTCACTGGGAACGACGTCCTGCATGTTCCAGCTCGATGTGATGGGCAGCATGGTGGCGCTGGATGACGAACGATGTCAGGTCATAGTGTTCGAACAGGTTTACACGGACGCCGTGCGAAGGAGCCGGTTTGTCCCGGAAAAGGAAATTGCCGATGAAAAGGCGTTGCGCGCCGATTACGAAAAGCTGCGAGTTGCTCATGAACTTCAGCACGATATTGGTCTTGAACTGGACCTGACCCGCATTTTCAACCGAATTCTTGCCCGCACTTTCGAGGTCCTGGAATGCGACCAGGCAGTAATTCTCATGGCGGATGCAAATGGGAATATGAGTGTCGAGGCGTTTAAAACACGAACACAGAAAGAAAAGGTGGTCGTTTCCTCGACCCTGATCAGGCGAGTCCAAGAAGATAAAGCGGGAATAATAAGCATGGACGCCCTTGCCGATAAGCGTTTTCAGGACGCCCTCTCAATCGTCAGCCAGAACGTGCGTTCCTCCATGGCTGTTCCCATACTGCACGATCAAGAGCTGCTCGGGATCATGATTATCGAATCCTATGCGGCAATCATGGCATACACGAAGAAAGACCTTCTCCTGTTCAACAATATCGCTCTGCAGACGGCAAACCTGATCAAGATGGCCGAAATGGCGAAAAAGATTGAGGCGGATGCCGCCACGCGCGAAAGATTTCAGCGCCTGCTCTCCCCCGATCTCGCCGAGATGGTAGTTTCCGGCAAACTCAAAGTGGAAAAGGGCGGTGAGGAACGCGTCGCTACGACTCTTTTCGCCGATATACGCGGCTTCACCTCCATGTGCGAAAAGATGGAAGCCTCCGAAGTCCTGATCCTGCTGAACGAGTTATTCGAGATCATGGTGGAGGTCGCTTTCTCTTATGAAGGCACGGTAGATAAGTTTGTGGGAGACATGATCATGGTTATCTGGGGGGCCCCGGTGGCTCATTCGGATGACCCATGCCGCGCAGTCCAGGCGGCGCTGGACATGCAGGCGGCCCTGGACCGATACAATACCTCTCGCCAGAACCCGGTCCGCATCGGAATCGGTATAAACACCGATCAGCTCGTCGCGGGATATATCGGATCGACACGCACCATGAGTTATTCGGTTATCGGGGATGCGGTAAATATAGCATCGAGGCTTTGCTCCGCTGCAGGTCCGGGGCAGGTACTCATATCCGAAAACACTTATCGGCAAATAGACAAGCACTTCGATGTAATCGAGTTAGACCCCATGAACGTCAAAGGCAAATCATTGCCGATCAAGGTTTTCGACGTGCTCGGCTCGAAGCGCGAGCCCCGTATGGCTATCGATCCATAAGTACCTGACAGATGTTTGACGTACCCGCAACCGGGTCGAACAGTACGCCTGACCCGGGCCGCATCAGGTGTCTACTAAATGCGGCCTCCAAATGAAATCGGCAATAGATGTTGAGGCGAGGGAATTGCGGCCCTGGCGGTTTTTCTGCCAACAACCACTAATTCCGGGTCTCGACCGCGGAAACCGCGGAAGATGTGTCATTTTCCATATTCAGCCTATAGAAATCCTGGTCTTCCGGCAGAATCATGTAAAAATTGCTGATCTGGTCAACTTTTGCGACCGCATGGTCTACCGTAAGCCCCAGCACATGCCCGCCGGCCTTCCTGTCCTTTGTAAGGAAATGCAGGTGGTAGCCCGGCACGTTAATGCCTTTCATGAAAGGAGGGCATCGAAGTCCCACGATTACCCCCTCCACGTTTTCAAAATCAAAGGTGGGCTGATTCTTAACGATCTCGGTGAGTGGCTGGTACGGCTTATTCTGTTTGGGCACACTCCGCGTCCTGACTTTTTTGAAGCTGCCCTCGATCCTTAGCGCATAAATGAGATTCGGCGTGGGAAGAACAGCATCGATTTCATCTGTAAGCTGCTTCATGTCGATGCCGCTCGGCAATGTTTTTTCCCGGTCGGACTCAAAGAAGGTTACCGCCATGAACGGCGTAGTCTCCGCGGGGCCGGGAACGTGAACAGTGCCGTCAGCGCTCACCTGGTAAACCGTTCCATCCACCAGCACCATCTCACCATCCAGAGCATTGAAGGTCCCAAGGCCGATGTCTCCGTAAGCTTTCAACTGCTGCATGGACATTTTGCCATCGTAGATGCCGCTCAGCAGGGCATCGATGGTCGAAAGCTGGGTCAGGGTACTGGCCTGTTGAGCATATGAGCCGAGGCTGCCGGTCAATACCAGAAAAGCGGCGAGAAAGAAAACGCCCAGTTTTTTCAACACTATTCGCCTCCTGACAATGTTGGTGCATTCGTCCGTGAAAATGCCCATGGAGCATATCTTGAGCCGCGATATATCAGACGAGGTTGCGTCCAGGTTGATAATTCCAGAGCACCCGAACAGAGCGGGGGAAGGCTTTTTCAGTTTAAGATCCGCCGCAGCAATCTCCAGGCTCCGCCAGGCGCACACGCGCAAGCGCGTGAGCCCGAGCGCTCGGCGCCGGCGGACTCGGCACACTGTCATAAAACGGATAAACCGGGAAAGCTCTTGAACGGAAAATTGTCCATCTGGACAAGCTGTCGCCGGCAGGACTCCGCCTCACCGGGCCGCGCGGCGGCGATGGGGGTGCGGGGGGCCGTGCTCACCGCTCTTTTGGCTTCTCTAATACCAATTTGCGTTCAAGATATTTCTAAGAACGCGGGGGAATGATTCCCCCGCACCCCCCAAGATGCGGATCAACTGCAACCCCACATGCACATCCCAGGATTGTGCGGGTTGTCGATTGGCCACGCGCGAAAGCGCGCGAGGCCGAGCGCTCGGCGCCGGCCAAAGGC
>JBEKMB010000009.1:0-81208 GCA_050008735.1 Syntrophobacteraceae bacterium | reverse complement strand
GCCTTTGGCCGGCGCCGAGCGCTCGGCCTCGCGCGCTTTCGCGCGTGGCCAATCGACAACCCGCACAATACTGGGATGTGCATGTGGGGTTGCAGTTGATCCGTATCTTGGGGGGTGCGGGGATCTTTATACTGAGAAATCATTCGCCCGCGTTCTTAGAAATCTCTTGAACGCAAATTGGTATTAATCCCCTCAAATTCAATAAAATGATCTAAAGGGACTGCTCGCCGGAATATATTGGCGGTCAGTCCTTTTCATTTTTCCCTTCCGTATTCCTGCAATCCGGCCCCATAATTTACAGTACTTCCGAACTCACTATTCTTGCCCCGAAATGGAACTTCTCAAGCTGTGCCCATTCTGAATGTAACAGCATGCATCAATACAGGTGGAGCCTCACGCAGTTGCGGAAAACTATGCACGAGTGGTAAGACTTCATCTGCCAAAAAAAACCGACGGTAGTTGCCGATCCCTTTATCTCTCGTTGTACAGAAGGGGTTTTGCCATGGTTAAGACAACGCGGCTGTCATGGGTAGAACCTAACCCCATCGTAGCGGCATTCTATTTTTGCATTGGTCTTGTTGTTTGCCGCATTCTTCCCGCAGTTTTCCCTGGCCTGGGGGAGAGCGTAAAATACCGTCTCGGGCCCGTTGACCTGCTTTCCATTGAAGAAAAGTTCGTAGCCTTTCCCCGGCACTCGCCTGAATGGGCCGATATAGCCGTGCATGATCCCCATGTAAACGTTTTTCAACGATTTGTGTTGCGGATTGTGTTTGCTTTCCACGAAGGAAAAATTGGGGAACGCCAGTTTGTTCTGGGAAAGTATGAAGTAATCTTCGGCGTTAAACGTCCCTGCGCTCGGCTGCAGGCCTTTTGTATGGTGTTTCAGATTGTAGGACATGATTGAGCCGTTGGTCGACATATCGTATCCGAAACAGTTAACGTGGAGCAGGCCGAAACCGTGTCCCAGTTCATGCACCACAGTGGACTGGAATGGGTAGGGTTTGTCGTACAATAACGAATACATCTCCATCTCGACATAACCGCCGCCCATATTTGGCGGCCCGTTAAAGGTCCTGCCTCCCCCAAAAGAATGGCTCCCCGGAGCTTGATTGTTCGGTCGCACAAAGAGGGTGAGGTATACGGTGCGTGAATCCATTCTGTTATCATGGTTCCAGTCCAGGATCTCTTTGACGATGAGATGGGAGGCGTCCATATCTTCAGGCTTCACCTGGTCTCCCGCGTTAAGAGCTTTTTTCCGGCCGTGCAGGTCGTAGAAGGCACTTGTATGGGCGGCGTGACAGAAGTTGTATTTTCTGTCGGATATTGGAAAAGTGTCCGTTTCGAGCAGCGCCTTGTACTTGTTTTGTGCGAGTTGAAGATGAGACTGGAGCACGTCCGCGGCGCTTCTTAGTTCACGCTCCGAAATGGATGCATCCGTGGGGATGAAAAAGACGGGAAGCACGACAAGCCTCTGCGGCATCGGGGAGGTCCATCCCGACGTGCCGACCATGAGTAGCATAAGCAATAGAAAACCAGGAGACCCTGATCGTTTCATAGGCGGCATCCCCTTTGGCTTGCAGATTCTCTGGGTTGCAACGAGCTGTTTTTAAGGGTCATCCTCGACCTCATCTTTTCAGGACCAATGTATCCGACGACAGGATTAAGCCTTAATAATGCTTTTTGGGGTGGAATCCGACCCCAAAATGCGGTTCGGCGTCAGCGGAGAGTCAAGTTGACGCGCATGTTTCCCTTTCAATACAAATTCAGTCAGATGGGGAATGAAAAGTCAGGAGGCATGGACAAATCTGATAACGACAATACCTTATCTCTATTACCAGGCAAGAAGTTTTTATTAACTGAGTTCAAGGAGGTGAAAACATGAAGGCTAAATCGGCTTTAATAATAACGTGTCTGGGACTTGCTTTCCTCATGACCGTTGGTGTAACGAGTGCGCGGGCGGATTCCTGCTGCTATCTCAACGCTCTTGCCGCGCCTTTCGTGGCCGCGGGGGCGATAGTCGAGGGAGCGGTAGTGGTAACGGCCGCAGTCGTGACGGCTCCTTTCACTGCTTGTGGTGGCGGTTGCGCCGTTAACCTTTGCAATCCGTGCTCCTCTCCCAAGGTTTCATGGAGCCCCGGCAATTACGGCCAATTCTGAGGATGGGTCCCCGGATACTGAGGGGATTGCACTCGATCTTTATTTGATTTCAACTTAGACTCTAGACTCGGCCGGCCCGGGCAAGTCTTGCCTGGGCCGGCCTCTTCATCAAGTCGGCCGGTCCGCAGCCTCCGGCTATCACCCCGTCTATGGAAGCGTAACCTCTATATTGGCGCCCTGACCTGTATGGTGATCGACGGCCGCGACGGTGATCTTCTTGTGAGGCCCGGCAGCGCTCAAAATGGCGTAAAGACTATCCGATCCGCTGACCGGCTGGTTTTCGACCTGGACAATGAGGTCGTTTATTTCGAAACCCGCTTTTCCAAAGGGTCCATTCGAATCAACCGCAGTGATCACGACCCCCTGTTGAGAACTGATTCCGTACTTTTCCACTTCCTGGGGAGTCATCGATCTCACTGCAATCCCGTATTGTTTGTTCAGGGAAGCTGCAAGCGTTTTTTCCTGCTCCTCAAGGTTTCCAACCTTCACCTTCACGTCCTGTTTGCTGCCGTTGCGCAAGATGGTCAGATTGACATCGGAACCTATGGCTGCAATCGACACGCTGTTTTGCAAAGAAGAGGCATCCTCGATGGGCTTATTCTGAAAAGCTACGACGACGTCTCCGCGTTTGATCGCGGCTACATCCGCCGGGCTTCCCTTTATGACGTCGGCAATAAGTGCCCCTTTAGTGCCGGTCAAACCCAGGGATTGGGCAAGTTCTGGAGTAAGGTCCTGGATGCTTACGCCAAGCCAGCCGCGCACCACTTTTCCCTTGGCAATCAGTTCTTTGCCGATGTAGTTCGCCATATTGCTCGGAATGGCGAACCCAAGTCCTTCAAATCCTCCCGATTCCGATAAAATGGCGGCATTGATCCCGATCACCTCTCCATTCAAATTCAAAAGCGGGCCTCCGCTGTTGCCGGGGTTGATTGCCGCATCCGTCTGCAAATAATCCTGGTAACCGCTTGGATCGGAGATGCCACGGCGATGTTTGGCGCTGATGATGCCCTGGGTGACCGTCTCATCGAGCCCCCGCGGATGGCCGATGGCCACGACCCATTGCCCCACTTCCATTTTATCTGAATCGCCAAGCGTTACGTACGGGAGAGCAACCTTGTCCTCTATCTGAATGACGGCGAGGTCGGTTTTAGGGTCCGTTCCCACGAGTTTGACCGACTTGCCGGTGAACCGCCTGCCGTCAGCAAGGGTAACCTCGATCTTGGTTGCACCTCCAACGACATGGTGGTTGGTGAGAATGTGTCCCTCACCATCCAGGATCATCCCCGTGCCAAGCCCCTGGACCTCGCGCTGAAACTTCTTGGGCATATTGCGGTTGCCGAAAAATTGGCGAAAGAACGGATCGTTTTCGAATGGCAGTAATGGATTGGCGACTTCCTGCCGCTCGGTTACCTCAATGTGCACCACGGCGGGAATTGTCTTTTTAGCTACGGTTTCGATTGCTGTTGCAAGGTCAACGGCTTGGCCCCGTGCTTCAGAATGCTGCAAGAGCATGACCGCAAGGAAAACCGCGCCGAACACTATTACCGGCAGTAAATAAAGGTGACTTCTGCAGCTTGTATTCTGCATCGTTTGCGCTCCCCACTTTTAGATTGGATTTAGTTGTTGTTATCATCAAACGAGGGCTGGCCCTGTCTCGACAAGATTCGGTCCCGGCATTTGGATCAACTATAAGTACTGAATCAGGGATGTGCATCCATGCTTCGGGACCTGCAGCCAATCGGCCGTAAGGAAACACCGGATGCCGGACCCTGTCGGCGGGAGGGGCAAAACGAAGGAGCGATAAGCGGCCGGGTCTTTTTGTTCAGCTAAGCGGTTGTGTTCACAAGGGAGCCCGTCGACGTGAGGTCCGACGAGGAGGTGTAGCCTTTGAGCAAGGACTGAACCAGGGCTGGACTGCCGGCTAATGTGCCGGTGTTTGTAATGTTTTTCAGTGTCTGCATTGAAGATGCAAGCGTTGCGAGTGTTTGAAAAACATCCTGTCAGGTGAACTCGCGGCCTAAGCCGCCCTTTCCAGCTTTACCGCGCAGACCTTATATTCCGGGATTTTGGCCTGAGGATCGAGCGCGGCGATCGTGAGGTTGTTTGCGGCGGCCTCATGGTAGTGGAACGGCATAAACAAAGTGCCGATGTCGGTCGTTTCGCTGACCGCGGCCCTAGCAATTACCGTGCCCCGGCGCGAGCTTACCTTCACCATCTCTCCGTTTGCCAGGTCGAGCCTTTCCGCGTCCAGCCGGTTAATTTCGACGACGCATTCGGGGGCGCATTCGTTCAGACCGGCGGAACGCCGGGTCATCGTCCCCGTATGATACTGGAAAAGGACCCTTCCGGTAGTGAGCACAAACGGGTACTCGCGGTCCGGCTGCTCCGCGGGAGGAGAATATTCCACCGCGTGGAACTTTCCCTTGCCCCGGCTGAACCTGTCTTTGTGCAGATATTTCGTCCCGGGATGGTCTTCGGTGGGGCAGGGCCACTGGAGCCCGCCTTTATCGAGGCGCTCGAAGCTCATTCCCGCATAAGACGGGGTCAGCTTCCTTATTTCTTCGAAGATCGCCTCGGCGTCCGGGTAGCTCATCGCATACCCCATTCTCGAGGCCAGTTCGCAAACGGTTTCCCAGTCGGGACGGGCTTGTCCGGGCGGTTCCACAGCTTTTCTTACCCGCTGCACCCGCCTTTCCGTATTGGTGAAGGTACCCTCCTTTTCGGCAAAAGAGGCGGCCGGGAGCACAACATCGGCCAACTGCGCCGTCTCAGTCAGGAAAATATCCTGGACGACCAAAAAATCGAGCCTCTCGAGACCTTCCCTGACGTGGTGCAGGTCGGGATCGCTCAGCATCGGGTTTTCACCGACAATATAGAGGCCCCGGATATTCCCCTTCGCGGCGGCGTCGATTATTTCGACGATGGTCAGGCCGGGCTTTCCAGGCAGCGATTCAACGCCCCAGGATGCCGCGAATTTTTTGCGCACTTCGGGATCGGTTACCGGCTGGTAGGCGGTGAGGACATTGGGCAGGCAGCCCATGTCACATGCGCCCTGGACGTTGTTTTGCCCGCGCAGCGGATTTACTCCTCCCGATTCGATTCCGACATTGCCGCACAGCATCGCCAGATTGGCTATGCTCTTTACGGTGTCGGTTCCGTTTATGTGCTGGGTTATTCCCATGGCGTAGACAATGGCGGCCGCGGGGGCCAGCGCATAGAGGCGGGCGGCGCGCACCAGTTCGTCTTCAGGGATTCCGGTGATTTGCCGAACTCTTTCGGGCGTGTAGGATGAGACCGTTTTTTTCAGCAGATCGAAATCCTCGGTTCTCTCATTCACATAGTGCGCGTCGTGGAGTTCCTCAAGAATGATTACGTTCATCATGCCGTTGAGCCAGGCGATATCGGTTCCCGGTTTCTGGCGCAGCCACACCTCGGCGAAGTCCACCATGTCGATCCTTCTCGGGTCGGCAACAATGAGCTTGGTTTTTCCGCTTACCACACCCCGTTTGATAAAAGAAGCAATCACCGGGTGCATTTCTCTGGTGTTAGAGCCTGTCAGCAGAATTGCATCCGAGCTTTCGAGTTCCTCGATAGAGTTGGTCATTGCTCCACTCCCGAACGCGGCGGCCAGACCGACCACCGTCGAGGAGTGTCAGAGACGGGCGCAGTGATCGACGTTGTTGGTCCCGATCACCGCGCGGTAAAACTTGGATATGAGATAGTTTTCTTCGTTCGTGCAGCGGGCCGAAGAGAAAACGGCCAGTGAATCCGGACCGGATTCGGCCTTGATCTTTCCGAGCTTTTCAGCAACCAGATCCAGCGCCTCGTCCCAGCTCGCCTCCACCAACTCGCCTTTCTTGCGGATGAGCGGCGTTTTCAGCCGGTCCTCGTGATTTATAAAATCCATCCCGAAACGGCCTTTGACACACAGGCTCCCCTTGTTGGGACCGGCAATGTTGGGGTCGGACGTGACTTTCACGACCTCATTGTCTTTTACGTTGAGTTCGAGTTGGCAGCCGACGCCGCAATAAGCGCAGGTCGTCACAGTCTTTTTGAACTCCCATGGCCGCCCTTTGAAGCGCGCCTGTTTGCCGGTAAGGGCCCCCGTGGGACAGGCCGCAACGCACTCGCCGCAGTAGGCGCAGTTCGAGTCTTTGAGCTGAACGCCGTTGAAGGTGGAGATATAGGCGTCGGCGCCCCTGCCCGCTATATCGATGACCCCGTTTGCCTGCACATGGAGGCATCCCCGGACGCACCGCCCGCAGAGAACGCATTTGTTCGGATCGCGTACGATCATCGAACTGGAGACGTCGACGGGCCTCGGAACAAAGCCGGTCTTGAAACGCACGGTATCGATTCCGTGCTCGTAGACCAGGTTTTGCAGTTCGCATTCCCCGTTTTTCTCGCACATGAGGCAGTTGTGGTCGCCGTAGGCGAGCAGCAGTTCCAGAACTGTTTTACGCACCCGCAGCAGCCGGTCGGTGTGCGTGGCCACCTTCATTGCCTCAGTCGCGGGCGTTGTGCAGGAAGGAGGGAGGCCGCGCATATTTTCGATTTCAACGATGCAAAGACGGCAGCCGCCATAGGGGGGCATCTTTGGGTGAAAACAAAGGGTAGGGACGTGTATGCCGTTTTCACGGCAGACCTCGAGAACTGTTTGCCCTTTTTTGCCACGGACACTGATTCCATTTATTGTGAGAGTCAGTTTATCGTCCATTGTCTTCTTCCGGTTTTACGGTTGCTGAGGGTTTAATCCGGTGTCAATCCGGAAATCCCGGATGAGACACCGAGAGTTTCCTAAATGGAAAATGGCCCTTTACGGGCGGAAACTAATCTATGGAGTGATACCGGCAAGCCAGGAAGCATGAGCGGCATGCGATGCATTTGTCCCGGTCGATCCTGGCGACTTCTTTTTTCTTCCACGTTATGGCTTTTGTGGGGCATGCGGTGAAGCAGGCTCCGCATTTTTTGCAATTCTGCTCGTTTACCTCGAACTTGAGGAGCCTGATACAGACCCTGGCAGGACACTCCTTCCTCAGAATGTGGGCCTCATACTCGTCCCTGAAATACCTGACCGTGGAGAGCGCCGGGTTGGGAGCGGTTTGCCCGAGTCCGCAAAGAGAGCTGCTCTTCACGTCTTCAGCCAGTTCGACAAGCTGATCGAGGTCTTCAAGGGTGGCTTTGCCGTTGGTGACATCGGTCAGGATCTCCAGCATCTTCTTTGTCCCAAGACGGCAGGGTACGCATTTGCCGCACGATTCCTTCTGGGTGAAGGTGAGAAAAAACTTGGCCATATCCACCATGCAGGTGTGTTCGTCCGTCACGATCAAACCGCCCGAACCCATGATGGCCCCCAGCTGAGTCAGGTTTTCGTAGTCCATCGGAACGTCGAAATGAGCGGCCGGGATGCATCCTCCGGAAGGTCCGCCGGTTTGAGCGGCCTTGAATTTGCGCTTGTTGGGGATACCCCCCCCGATATCTTCGATTATTTCGCGAAGGGGAGTTCCCATCGGAATTTCAACGAGCCCGCTGTAGGATATCTTGCCTGCAAGAGCAAAGACCTTCGTGCCTTTGCTCTTCTCGGTCCCGACCGAGGCGAACCAGTCGCCGCCTTTTGTCATAATGACCGCAATGTTTGCGAGTGTTTCGACGTTATTTATGTTTGTGGGCTTTCCGAAAAGGCCTTTTACGGCCGGGAAGGGCGGTCTCGGGTTAGGCATGCCGCGTTTTCCTTCAATGGAGGCCATAAGAGCGGTCTCCTCACCGCATACGAAGGCCCCTGCGCCCAGCTTCACCTTTATGTCAAAGTTAAAATCGGAGCCAAAGACGTTTTTCCCGAGAAAGCCGCGCTCTCTTGCCTGGCCGATCGCGATCAAAGTCCGTTCATAGGCCATCGGGTACTCGGCCCGTACATAGACGTAGGCATTGGCCGCCCCTATCGCATAGCCTGCCGTCATCATGCCCTCGAGCACGCTGTGCGGGTCGCCTTCCAGGACGGCGCGGTCCATGAAAGCCCCGGGGTCTCCTTCGTCCGCGTTGCAGACAATATATTTCTGGTCGGCAACCGAGCGGTTGCAAAACTCCCATTTCATTCCCGTGGGAAATCCGGCGCCGCCCCTTCCGCGAAGGCCCGAGCGTTTTATCTCATCGATGACTTCCTGCTGCGTCATCATGAGGGCTTTTTTTATTCCGTCATAGCCGCCGGCTGCAAGGTAGTCGTCGATGTCCTCGGGATTGATGAAGCCGCAGTTGCGCAAAACTATCCGGCGCTGAGGATTGAAATAGCTCATGTCGCGAAAGTTCAGCACCCGGTCTTTGGTCTTGGGGTCGAGGAAAAGGAGCCGTTCGACCGGCTCGCCTCCCCGTAGATCCATCTCGACTATTTCGGCGATGTCTTCCGGGGTGACGTTGCAGTAGAAAGTGCCGGCCGGCATGATCATAACTGTTGGTCCCTGCTGGCAAAAACCATGACAACCGGTGAACTTCACTTCCACCGAGCCGCCCAGCCCCGCTGTGTCGACCTCTTTTTGCAAGTTGGAAAATATGCGGTCGGCTTTTTGAGATTCGCATCCGGTACCCCGGCACACCAGTACCTGACGCTGCTTCCCCGGTTCCAATCTAATTGCCGGCTCCATTGAGAATCTCCGCTATTTTCTCGGGTTTCATGCGGCCATGGGTCTCTTTATTGACAAACATGGCGGGCGCCAGTGCGCAGGCCCCGATACAGGCGACGGTCTCCAGGGTGAACCGGCCGTCCGGGGTGGTCTGACCCGGCTCAACGCCAAGCCGGCTGGTGACCTCCTGGAGTATGCGTGCGCCGCCCATGACGTGACACGCCGTGCCCTGGCACACCATTATGGTGTTTCTGCCTACCGGGTTAAACTTGAACTGCGCATAGAAAGTGGCCACACAGTATACTTCCACCGGAGAAATCCGGCAGAACTTTGCCGCGGCCTCCATGGCCTGAGGCGACAGGTAGCCCAGCTCACCCTGAATGTCCTGAAGAATCGGAATCAGGTCGTCACGTGAGCCGTGATGGCGGCAAAAAATTTCCCGAAACTTATCTATCACTTGGATCTCCTCTGCGAGCCCAATCCATGCCGATATGGTCCGCTGCTGCGGTACGGCGGACCGAAAACGGGAGATTCATTCCGTTTGCTGACGGTCATTCATGTTCGTGACGGTCATTTCGCGGCAAATCGTTTCAATCGAAGGGGATGCACAATTTGCGAATATGTCCGTGCTGAAAAGGTGGAACCGGAATTGGAGCGGCTGTAGCGGTTTAGGGGGAGGGAACCGATCACGCACCATTACATGAATCAGCAGAACAATGCACGGATTGATTAACTGATTTCGGCTTGTCATTCAAGAAAAAATAATTGATTTGGAGCATTTGCCGAGCGCTTGTGTCCATTTTCATGAGGTGAAGCGCAATTTTTCGGGATTAGGAGGATTCGGAATGATATAGTAGGGCCACTGGAGATTCAGGAAGTCTCAGCAGCAACTGTCCAGCTTTCCGCGGTTGTGCGTCGGTTGAAGTGCGGGGTGAAGACTGATGGAGAAACATATAGAGTATGATGAGATCCTGGACAATGCTTCAGCCTGCATTTTCGCAACAGACAGCGCCGGCGTTATCACCTACTCAAATCAGGCCGCCTGTGCGCTTCTTGGCCTGAACCAGTCGACCCTGAGGGCATCATGCCCACAAATAGCTGAAATCAGCCCCGTCCTCGGCCAATCAATTCTCGAGTGTCTTCAAACTGGTAGGATTCGCTACGACTTTCGGCTCTTGCATGGAGATATCCCTCTTAGCGCCGGCATATCGATCATCGGTGCGGCAGGGGCTCCCCGAGGCGCAATTTGCTGCCTCAGGACCGGGGGAACCGATTTGGGAGGCGAACTCGAATCATGCAGGACCCTGAACCGGGAGCTCCAAGCGGTCTTCGAATCGTCTCCCGACGGAATTTGGGTTTGCGACGGCAATGGAAAGGTGATCAGCATAAACAGCGCCTCCGAGCGTCTCAACGGTGTGGATTCGAAAGACATCATCGGAAAGCATGTCTCGGATATCATGGGTGGAGGCCTCTTTGACAGGTCGGTGACCCTGGAGGTCCTGGAAACCCACAGGCAGGTCAGCATAATCCAGAGTATCCTCAAGACCTCGAAATCGCTCCTGGTTACCGGTACGCCCGTATTCGACGCACTCGGCAACCTGTCCATGGTGGTTGTCAACGAACGGGACATAACGCAGCTCAACCTGATCCGGGAGCAACTCGAGCAGTCGCGAATGGTAAGCGAAAAATACAGGGAGGAACTTGCCGGGCTTTCTGTCCTGGAGCTGGAAAAGCAGGATATTATCACCGAAAACGCCAACATGCGGAAGGTGATAACGGCCGCGTTCAAGCTGGCCAATCTGGACGCTTCCAATATACTTCTGCTTGGAGAATCAGGGACGGGCAAGGGGCTTCTGGCCAAATTCATCCACAAAAACGGCAAGCGCTTCAAGAAACCCTTCATCCAGATAAACTGTGCGGCCCTTCCGGAAAGCCTGCTGGAAGCAGAGCTTTTCGGCTATGAAAGAGGCGCTTTTACCGGCGCGCGCACCGGGGGAAAAGCGGGTCTTTTTGAACTTGCCCAGGAAGGGACGCTTTTCCTGGACGAAATCGGCGACCTGCCTCTTTACCTGCAGGCCAAGCTGCTGAAGTATCTTGACGACTTCCAGGTATTGCGCCTGGGCAGCCTTAAGCCGATCAAGGTGGACTGCGCGGTTATCGCGGCGACCAATCAGGACCTGGAAAAACTGGTCGGCAAGGCACAGTTCAGACGTGACCTCTATTACAGGCTAAACACCTTTACGATCCAGATTCCACCGCTGCGAGAGCGATCCGAGGATGTTTTCGAGCTGGTGCATCATTTTCTCAACAAGTACAACCGCTCGTTGGGGATGAAGAAAAAGATCTCCCCCGCGGCCCTTGACTTTCTACTCTCCTATTCTTTCCCTGGGAATGTCCGCGAGTTGAAGAACATGATAAAAAGAGCGGTCTTCCTGAGCGATAAGGACGTCATTGACGAATCTCTGATGGATATAGCCGGTGGGGGCCATCAGGAGGTGTCCGAGGGGGGGCTGACTCGACTGGGCCTGCCCAGGGCCGTCATGGATGCCGAAAAGGCGGCTTTGGAAAGAGCGATTTCGCTTTGCAGAACAACCAGGGACTTGGCGCGCCACCTCGGGGTAAGTCAGCCGACCGTTGTGCGCAAGCTAAAAAAGCATGGCTTGGGCCGTCATGATTCACGAGCGAATCAAAATAACACTAAAGGGCCTTGATGCAAGACCTGAGTTAGTTCTGCATGTGTGATGCACTATTGTATCAACCCCAAACCCTTTTCCAAGGCGGACTTATTTAAAAAGACCGAATCATGAATGAATCAAATCTCCCGCGCTAGCTTCAACCTCCCGGCTCCCGAATCCTTACCTCATCTTCCCGGCGCTCAATTCCAATCAATATGGCATGTGAATTGCTCATTCCCTTAAGCCCGACCCCGGTTCTCCATCAACATTAACCGGAGTGCATTTGAAAGGTCCCGAGGAAACGAGTCTCAAAGGATATGCGACAAATTTGTACCTTTGTCCTTCAAGCTCGGCTTTATTTTTCCGGAAAGGACACTGGGCGCGGTCACCTGGATGACGGGGGCTGCGGGATTATCGACTTAGGCCGTGGGCATCGGCTTTTTCGTTGAAAAGAAATGAGGAGTACACATGAAAAGTTCCAAGGAAGCGAGTCTTAAGGAGATAAGGGACAAATTTGTACCGCGTGGTCCCTCCAACTCGACTCCATTTTTTGCGGAAAGAGCATTGGGCGCGATCATCTACGACGTCGAAGGCCGCGAGATTATCGACTTCGCCGGAGGCATCGGAGTGATGAACGTCGGGCACAGTCACCCCAAGGTTGTCGCCGCCATAAGGGAACAGGCCGAAAAATTTACTCATACCTGCTTTCAGGTTGTTATGTACGACGGATATGTGCGGCTTGCGGAAAAACTGTGCCGTCTGGTGCCCGGAGAGTTTTCCAAGATGGCCATTTTTGCCAACAGCGGCGCGGAGGCGGTTGAAAATGCCGTCAAGGTCGCCAGGCATTACACGAAAAGACAAGGCGTAATTGCCTTTGCCAATGCCTTTCATGGCCGGACCTACCTGGCCATGACGCTTACCAGCAAGGTTATGCCGTATAAAGCAGGATTCGGACCCTTTATGTCCGAGGTCTACAGAATGCCGTACGCCTATTGCTATCGATGTCCCTTCGGCCTGAAGTATCCGGCCTGTAATACCTGTTGCGCGGATTACCTGAAGGATTTTTTCATCGGCAATGTGGCGGCCGAAAACACCGCCGCGCTGGTCGTTGAGCCTATACAGGGCGAGGGCGGCTTTATCACGCCGCCTCCGGAATATTTGCCGAAGCTTCTGAAGATTTGCCGCGACAACGGCATAGTCTTCATCGCCGACGAAATCCAGACCGGGATGGGGCGGACCGGGAAAATGTTTGCCGTTAACCACTCGAACGTTGAACCCGACTTGGTGACTGTTGCCAAGAGCCTGGGCGCTGGAATGCCGTTGAGCGCAGTGGTTGGACGCAGCGAAATGATGAATTCGGCTCAGGTCGGCGGGCTTGGGGGAACATACGGCGGCAACCCGATTTGCTGCCAGGCTGCTCTTGCGGTCCTCGAGGTATTCGAGGAAGAAAATCTTCTTCAAAGGTCCGAAAAGCTTGGCGTGAAAATCAGGGCCAGATTTGAGGACTTCAAGAAACGCTTTGAACTCGTGGGCGATGTGCGCGGCCTGGGGCCGATGGCCGGGATCGAACTGGTAAGAGACCGCGAGACAAAGGAGCCGGCTAACACGGAAGCCAAAGCCCTGGTCAAGTTTTGCTGCGAGAAGGGCCTTGTGATCCTGTCATGCGGAAATTACGGCAACGTTATTCGGACACTGATGCCCCTGGTCATAACTGACGAGCAGCTTGAAAGAGGTCTCGCCATTATGGAGGAGGGTCTTGCAAGCCTTTCGAAGTGACAAAAAGAAAGGGCTTCCTTTTTCGGCCACCCTGGAAAAGATAAAGCAGGAACTGGACCCTGCTTTCAGTTACGTGATTTTCGAAAAGGACGGGGCGGCTGATAAGAACCCTTGGATCGAGTTGTACGCTTCATTGGGCGGTCTGAACCTGCCCGTCCTGGAGCTGAAAACTTTTGAGGATGTGAGCAGGAAAAAGGTGTTGCTGGTAGCAAGGCTTGAAGCCGGACGCACCGACGCGATCATGGAGGAAATGATCGGCGCCAGGTTGCCCAAGGACATCATTTTCTACGTGTACGGCAGTTTCTGTACAGGGTGAAACCCCGTGCGGGCTTTTGACGGGCCCGGTAACGGAATGGATTTATCGAAAACTCCAAAAAGGAAGGGGGATGCTTATTGAGCAGAAATAAGCGATCAGGCTGCCTGCGTTTTGCTCATGTTTATGGCGGCTGCACGTTCATGGTCTGCCGCCGCGGCAGCCGGGACGGCCCTTTAAGGGCGGGCGACACTGAGCCGCTTTGAGGTCTGGGGCATCAGCCTGGGGTCGGCAGGGTAAATTCACCCGTGACCTTGCAACCGAAAAGACAAGGCATCCGCGCAAAATCAGGTTTTGTCGCCCCGCGGATCGGTAGTTTGGAACGGATATTTCAATTGGACCCACCGAACAGGAGGTTAGTCGTACGATGAGTCGGAATAACTATGCGGTCATACTGGATGAACTTCCCGAAACCGAATCGACGCCTGAGGTGCTGTTCCGGCAGTCAGGGGACGGTTTCCTGCAGGTAGAGTACGGTGCAATCCCGAGATTCAATCTCGTGGATTCCTTTAGGGTCCTCACCATCAACGAGGCCGTTAAAGCTAAAAATATCAACGGCTTGTATGAAACTGTGCCTGGAATCAGAACGAACATGTTTCATTTCGATCCGGAGATCCTGTCTGTGCATGACCTGATCGCCGCGATCAAGGAGGCCGAGGAGAAGCTGGCCCATGTCGAGGATATCGTATTCGACTCCCGCGTCATCTCATTGCCTATTGCTTTCGAAGACACTGAAACCAAAAAAGCGGTGGCGAAGTACGTGAAAGAAGTGAGGCCGGGCGCGCCCAACGCGATCAACGGCTACAACATCGAATACATGGCCCTCTGCAACGGTGTTTCGGTCGACGAAATCAAACGGATGGTCTGCGGCACCGAATGGTACAACAGTGGCAACGGCTTCTGGCCTGGCGGAGGTTTCTTTTGGCCCCTCGACCCAAGGTGCGCTATCGTGGTGCCCAAGTATAATCCGCCAAGGACCTGGACCCCGGAGGGGACCGTGGGCATCGGTGGTCCATGCCTTTATGTTTACCCCACTCCTACCGGAGGCGGCTACCAGCTCTTCGGCAGGACGATCCCGATTTTCCAGTTCGCTCAGAAGCACCCGCTTTTCAAGGACAGCCCAACATTTTTCAAGGCAGGAGACAGGATTCGGTTCCATGAGGTAACCGAAGCGGAAGTGCTCGAAATCTATAAGCATGTCCACGAAGCAACCGATTACGTCTACGATATCAAACAAGCCCGGTTCGTCGTCAAGGATTGGCTCGAGTTCTACAACTCGGCGGAAGTCCAAAAGGTAGTTAATGAGCTTCTAGCCAAGCAGGAAGCGGGGACGAAAATTGCCCCGAGGGTATAAACGATCTAGCCAGGAGCAGACTGAGATGTTGAAGATCATAAACGGAGGAATTGAAACGGTCGTTGAGGACTGGCCCGGAAGGATAGGCTATCTGGACAATGGAATGGCGGCTTCCGGCGCTTTCGATAACGTTGCGCTGGGGCTTGCGAATCTGCTGGTCGGAAATTCGGCAGGCGAGGCTGGGATCGAGATCGCGGGAGGATACTTCGAGGCGGAGTTCCAGGCTGACGCGCTCATCAGCATGACCGGCACCGACATGAAGCCGACATTGAACGGTCAGCCGGTCGCCATGTGGCAGGCCGTGCAGGCCAAAAAGGGCGACATAATAAAATTTTCTCATTTTGACGAGTTCGGTTTCAGGGCCTACCTCGGCGCTGCCGGAGGAGTTGATGTCCCGGTGTACCTGGGCAGCAAGTCCACATGTCTTTTCGGGAGCTACGGGGGATTCAATGGGCGCAAGCTCGAGCCTGGAGACGTTCTGAAATTCGGCGCCCCGTCCGGCGGGGCCATAGGGCGCAAGCTCAAGGCTGAGGCGATACCGAAGTATTCGCGCGAATGGGTGTTGCGCGCAATCCCGGGTCCAAACTCCTGTCCGGACTATCTGACCGAGGAGGGCATGGATTATTTTTTCACTAATGCTTTCAAAGTTCAGCTCAACTCCAACCGGTCGGCAGTGCGGCTCGCGGAGATTAAGGAAGGCTTGTTTGCCAGAAAGGATGGAGGCGTTGCGGGAAGCCACCCGTCCAATGTGCTCGATCATGCCTATCCGATGCGGGGCGCTGTCAACGTTTGTGGAAATACGCCCATTTTGCTCATCGCGGACGGGCCGACCCTGGGCGGCTACGTGGTCGTTATGAATGTAATCAATGCCGATCTTTGGAAAATCGGGCAGGGAACACCCGGCCGGGATTTCGTCAGGTTTGCGTACTGCACGCAGGAAGAAGCTGTGAAGGCGCGAAAAGAGCAAAGAGAACTGCTTTCAGCGAAATCTTTGGCCTGATTTCCGGAAAGAGGTGAGCTGCAATGGATCTTAATGTAGACATGGGAGAAAGCTTCGGCAGATACAAGCTGGGCAACGACGAAGAGGTCATGAAACATATCACTTCGGCCAACGTGGCCTGTGGTTTCCACGCGGGAGACCCCCTTGTCATGAACACCACCGTCCAGCTTGCCAAAAAGTATGATGTCGCCGTGGGCGCCCACACCGGCCTCGAGGATATGCGCGGTTTCGGGCGCAGAAGGCTCGATGCCACGCCCGAAGAGTTGAGAAGCGATACTCTGTATCAACTCGGGGCGCTCGATGCCATATTGAGAGTCAACGGCATGAGGATGCAGCATGTGAAACCGCACGGGATACTGTACCGGATGGTTTCAGACGAGGAGAAATACGCCGAGGCATACCTCGATGCCGTAGCCTCATTCGACCGGCAATTGTTCGTCATGATTCCCAGGGATACGCTCATGTGGCGGCGCGGTGTGGAACTGGGACTGAAGATGTGTGCCGAAATCCTCATTGACCTCAGCTACGACGATGACGGGAACTGGGTGATTGAGCGCACCAAGAAAGCAAGGCCCCCCGAAGAAGTGGCCGAGAGGGCCGTGATGGTAGCTCGTGACAAACAGATCACTACTATCAGCGGAAAGAAAATAAGCGCCGAAGCCGACACAATCTGCTGTCACGGCGATTCGCCCAATGCCGTGGAAGTAGTGAGCAGGGTCGAAGCGGAATTTTCGCGCCTGGGGATTCCACTCAAGAAATTGAGCGGCCCGGGAGCATAACCGGAACAGGGAGGATCGGATAATGGAAGTCATTGTAAAAGCTCATATGCCCGGCCTGGTGGCGCGTGTTGTGGTCAACGAGGGAGACAAGGTCGCCAAGGGGCAGGAGGTGGCCGTGATTAACTGCATGAAAACGGAACTCTCCGTTACGTCATCAAACGAAGGGACTGTGAAGAAAATTCTCGTCAAGGAATGGGATGAGATGGAGATCAACAGCCCTATGATCGTTCTGGAGGCATAGGCCGCGCCTCGGGGACTGCTAGGGCTTTCACGTCTTTGACCGGGAGCTCTGGAAAATATGGAAAACAGAGCATTCAGGGCCCGTGCCGGGTTTGACTGAAGGGGCATGAAAATCCCCCCCTTTCGGAAGGGGATTTCGGGGGATTTTGATAGCTTGCGCTGACGGATATCAAAATCCCCCCCCCGCCTCCGCAAAAGGGAGAAAATGCAGGTTTTTGGGGACTGGAGGGCCTTGCGCCGGCGGCCTTTGGCGGATGCCTGGGCCCGCGTGGCATGTTCAAAACCAGAAGGGGAAATTAAGTGCCTGTGATTAAAAGAGTGCTGATAGCGAACCGTGGCGAGATTGTGGTCAGGGTGATGAAGACATGCCGGAAGCTTGGCATCGAGACGGTTGCAGTATACTCCGAGCCTGACAGGAACCTGTCTTATCTCAAGAGGGCTGACGAAGCCTACTGCATAGGTCCGGCCAATCCCATCAAAAGCTACCTGTCTATCGAAGCCATTATGGAAGCCGTGAAAAAGTCCGGGGCTGATGCCGTCCACCCCGGCTACGGGTTTCTCTCCGAAAATTCACTGTTTGCCCAGACGGTGGATTCGGCGGGCGCGACGTGGGTGGGGCCGCCGCCTTCCGTGCTGGCCGCTATCGATTCCAAGTGTTACTGCAGAAAGATCGCGACCGGTGAAGGGGTCCCCGTGGTCCCGGGGACCATCGACATCATCAAGGGTGTCGACGATGTACTTGCTTTTGCCTCCGAGCACGGTTACCCGCTTGTTTTGAAGCTCGACAAAGGGGGCGGGGGAAAAGGCATCGAACAGGTGAAGGAGGAGGGACAGGCAAAGGAGGCCTTCGAGAGGCTGTCGCGGATCGGCCTGATGGCGTTCGGCCATCCCGAGAGCTACATCGAGAAACTAATTGCCGCCCCCAGGCATATCGAGGTGCAGTTTCTGGCGGACCGCGCCGGCAATTGCGTCTGTCTGGGAGAAAGGGAGTGTTCGATCCAGAGACGGTACCAGAAGATCATCGAGGAATCGCCCTCGCCCGTGGTCTCAAAGGAGGACCGGGAGAAGCTTTTCGGCTATACCGCGCACCTTGTGAAGGCCATGGCCTACGAGGGGGCGGGGACGATGGAGTTTCTGCGCTCTGAGGACGGCAGTTTTTACTTCATGGAAATAAACGCCAGGCTGCAGGTCGAACATCCGGTGTCTGAGTTCCTGACTGGGATTGATATTGTGGAAGAGCAGCTCAAAATCGCATCGGGTGGCAAACTCGACATCAGACAGGAAGATATTTCACTCAACGGGTATTCCATCGAGGCACGGGTTTATGCGGAAGATCCCGTTTCGTTCTGCCCGTCGCCCGGAACGATCAGCAGGCTTCGATTCCCCGACATCGATGGCAAACACTTGAGGATAGATCACGCTATAGAAGAAGGCGGCACCGTCCCGCCCTACTATGACCCACTCTTGGCGAAGGTGATTTCATGGGGCGAGTCGCGCCCGGAGGCCATCGAGTACTTGAGAAATGCGCTGGCGCGATTTGAGATCGAGGGGATAAAGACAACGATCCCCGTGAATATTTTGATTCTCGACAGTTTGGAGTATAAGGCCGGCGACCTGCACACCGGGTTTCTGGAACGCCTGTATTCCGGAACTACCTCAGGGGACGGGTCCATTAAGCCCCTGTGGCCAAATATGTGAAAGACTGGAGTTGACCAACAGACAACAAAGGGGATCATGAAATGGGAGATACGTCAGGGAACACAAAGATTGCCGATGCCGGACCGGCCGGATGGATAGCCTACTCCATAGCGACATGGATGGCCTGGGCATTTTTATGTGGGTTCGTAACCAGCAAAGCACTGCTCTTTATGGCCTGTGTTTCTTTTGCCTGTACGATCCCGTACTTGGGCGCCGCCATAACCCAGTTGAAGCTCGGAAACGCGGCCGGCGGAGTCACGTGGCTTTACTTTGGGGCCTTTTTCGCGTTTGCCTCGGCACTGAATTATGGAGCGACCTTCTTCGCTTCAATTTACCATTGGGAGGTGGACGCAAGCATTCTGGGCTATGAATGGGCGGTCCTGGGTATTGTCCTTATCCTTACAACGCCGATTTTTGCCAAATACGCACCCGCTGCCGCAACTATATCGGTCGTGGGGGCCGACGTGGGAATTGCGGCCCTGTCGTTGATCTATTTCGGGTACAACGGCTCGTTCATGCTTCAGTTGAGCGGGTGGGGCTTCTTCGTTGCCGGCCTGTTCGGCATCGTCATGACGGCCGGGGGAATCCTGGAGAGTGCGGGTATGGCATTTCCCATGGGCAAGCCGTTGCTCAAGGCCGCCTCCTAAGTTTGCCTGTCTTCAGGTTTGAAAGTGGTTTTCAATCGGCGCCTCCCCTCTCGGTTTCCGCGGAGGGGAGGCACTGCCTCTTCGCTATCTTCGAATCCCACGTGTTAATCAATCGGATCGTACCAGAAAGAAGTGACGCCGCCTGTGCCGGAACGTCCGCTCTCAATGGCTTCCCCCTGGTATCTGAAAGTCATCGAAACTGCGCTTGAGGGTTGCCTCAGCGTGACGTGAAAGGGGATCGCGTCGAAAGACCCGCGATTGGTGACCAGTACGTTTGATCCGAGGACCCTGCCGTTTTCATCCAGGAATATCAAACTGAGGCGAAAATCCCGCAGCAGTGAGTAGCCAAGGCGCAAAGAGTCGGCAAAGCTGACGCTGCCGGTGAGGTCCATTTGTCCCTGGTCGCGAGAATATCTGTACGTAACGGTGAGATCCGGCCCCTTCCACTGTCCCGAGTAGCGGGATTGGGCAATGGAGAGGCGTTTTTCGGGCGCAACCAACCCCTTGCTTGCGCTGTCGGCGGTGATCTGCGATGACGCAATGCACAGAATCGAAGCAGACAGGAACAAAAGAAAACGAGATGGCATTTTCATATAGAATCTCCACTGGAATCTGATAGGATTACATCGTCTTAGATCCGTATCAACGGCCCGGTTCATTTCCTTATAAAATAAGCTGTGGATAAAGTAAAATCTTCTTGCGGGACCAGCGCCGGTAAAACAATTGTATTCAGTCGATCTGCGGCTCGAAAGACAGCATGATTATCCGGGTCAAAAGGGGTTGAGTCTGGTGAGAGGTACAAATGAAGACAAGAAAATCATCCTTGTCTCGGATGACGATGCGGACGACTGCCTGCTGATAAAAGATGTTCTGATGGACATCGGCCTTGAGTGCGAAGTGCAATTCGTGAGTGATGGAATCGAACTGATGGAATACCTGGAGAATTGCGAGCGGCAGGAAGGGCAAGCCTGGAGGCCTTTGCCGGACCTGATCGTGCTTGACCTGAATATGCCGCGAAAAGGAGGGCGAGAGGTCCTGAAAGAGATAAGCCTGCACTCGAGGTTCAAAACCGTACCCATAGTTGTCCTTACGACCTCGGATGAACCACGCGACATTGCTCTTTGCAGCTCTTTGGGGGCCAAACTGTTCATCACTAAGCCCAGCATGTATAACCAATGGCTGGAAAGATTCGAAAGCCTGAAAGAGTTTGTCTGAATGTCAATTCATTGAAGTCCCTTTCATGTCCCCGGTATTGCGAATCAAAACCCTGTCCAGAATCGAAAAGATGTCCGAGGCCGCAAATAGATCGACTCCTTCTCGAACGTCGGCGCCCAGGCTGTCGATATCGATTTTGTTTCCATGAGGAAATATGATTTCTTTGACACCGGCCCTTTGAGCAGCCAGCACTTTTTCGCGGATCCCGCCGACGGGAAGAACCATGCCGCTCAGAGTGAATTCGCCGGACGTGGCAACGTCCCTTCGGGCCGGTTTGCCGGTTAGAAGCGAGATGAGCGCAAGCGCTATCGTTAAGCCGGCCGAAGGCCCATCTTTGGGAATATCTCCGGACGGAATGTGGATGTGAATGTCATGTCCCTCGAAAAAATCCGGGTCCAGAGAAAAATCTTGCGCATGGCTTCGTACATAACTCAGGGCCGTCTGCGCGGACTCGCGGATTATTTCTCCCAGAGAGCCGGTCAATATCAGCTGCTGGCTCCCCTTCATCATGGTGGCCTCCACGGAGATAATTTCTCCTCCTGACTCGGTCCACACCAAGCCGGTAGTGACTCCCAGACGGTGTCCCGCCCCGGCTGTTTCATGTGCGAATTTTCGTGGGCCAAGCAGGTTTACGGCAAGGTCTTCGTCCACTGTTACCGGCGAGCGGTCGTTTTCGTTTTGAAGACAAAGCTTGGCAAGCTTTCGGCAGACAGCGGCAATTTCACGCTCCAAATTCCGCAGTCCGGCCTCTAGCGTATAATCCCTGATGAGCCTTATAATCGCGGAATCGACAAAGTCGACCTTCCTGTTTTTCAGACCGTGCTCCCTCAACTGGCGGGGGATGAGATATTCTTTTGCGATAACCAGCTTTTCTCTTTCCGTGTAGCCCTGGAAAGGGATCACTTCGAGCCGGTCCAGCAACGGGGCGGGGAGCCTTTCGACCACGTTTGCCGTTGCAATGAACATCACTTTTGAAAGATCGAACGGGACGTCCATGTAGTAATCGAGAAAGCGGCTGTTCTGCTCGGGATCGAGGATCTCCAGCAGCACTGAAGCGGGATCGCCTCGAAAGTCCTGGCCGATCTTGTCGATTTCATCCAGCATAAAGACCGGGTTTGAGGCCCCAAGACGTCGAATCTCGGTCATGATTCTGCCCGGCATCGAACCGACATAGGTCCTTCGGTGTCCTTTGAGCTCGGCTTCATCACGCAACCCGGCAAGAGAAATCCGGACGAATTTCCTTCCAAGCGCCTTGGCAATGGACTTGCCGATTGAAGTCTTTCCGGTGCCGGGTGGTCCCGAAAAACAGAGGATCGGGCTTCTCGATGCCTGAAGATATCGTTTCTTTTCCCTGATCTGCCGCACCGTTGAGCGCAGCTCCTCCAGGTCGATGGGTTTGGGAAGGTAATGGGCGGCCCCCTTCTTGAGGGCGTCAACGGCCGAGCTGACGGTGGCATAGCCTGTGATCATAACGATTTCGGTGTTCGGGGCGACCTGTTTTGCGGATTCGAGAAGTTGAATGCCGTCCATCTTTTCCATTTTGAGATCGGTAAGGATGAGTTCGAATTCTTTTTTCCCGAGTTTGTCCAGGGCATCCCGGCCGTTTGTTGCAGTGCTTACCTGATAGCCCTCCTTGCGCAGCACATATTCCAGGTTCGTCCTCGCTATCTCTTCGTCATCGACCACCAGGATATTGAACTCGTTCAGGTTGCACAGGGTCTTTACGGCCAGGTATTCAAGGATTCTTTCTTTTACGTGTCCAAGTCCATGGTGCTGCAGCTCAAGGGTCTTTTCCGCCAGCGATATATCCAGGTTGTCGTCGGTGAAGTCCTGCCATGGAAGAGACAGAATGAACTCGAGATAACTCACACCGATCGAGTATTCCGGAATACCCGGGTCCATTCTTTCAAGCCGGTCCAACTCCCTGGAAGCCACCGCCGAAATCGATTTCGGTATTCTCGCGGCTTCGGCGGCCCTGCGAAGATCAGCCAACTCGCCCCACGGTTGTTCCGGGGATTTATCTTCGACCTTTTCGACTTTTTTAAAAAAACCCATCATCCAGCCTTTCAATCACTGTTGCAATTAGCAACACACTGGAGGCATGTGTTGCGAAATTGAAATACGGCCATTTCCCCGCGCTCAGTATATGTCCTGCGAAAATAGCCATTGCATTTTGAAACATAAAAGGCAATCCGCTCACTGCGTCCGTTTCCTGGTTTAGCCGGTATTTGCAGTGATATCGGTAACTTTTTACCAGATGGCACGACTCTTGACTATAGTGTCTTGAAAAATTCATGCTCAGGTGAGTCGACAATGTCAAATTTTAGTGAAACAAACCAAAAAAATGGGCCCCGAAACAGCCGTAAGATTCTTGTCGTGGGAAACAGGGGGCTTTTTTCGGAAGATGTCATCAACTATTGCGTGCACCTTGCCGAGCGGCTCGCATACGATCTGGTGGCTCTCGGCGTCGATGTGCAATGTGAAGGCCACCCATTCGAGAAAAGGTCCGCGGCATCGGCCGGCAAATTATGCGCGAGGGCCGATCGGTACGGAATCCATTGCAGCCGGTTGGTCAGAAGCGGGGACATTGAGCTTGCGGTGGAGGATACGATCCACGAGATAAAGCGGGTCGAGATCGTCGTAACCGAATCTGAGGCAAATAGCGAAAGCACCCTGAATATATCGGTTCCTGTAGTCAATGTCCTGTCGGGTTCAAACAGCAAAGGAGGTGGTTCAATGGCGGCTCGGAGTAGATCCTTGAAAGCTGTCGTGATTGGAAAAACGGTTGGATACGGCGCCCTGAGCGCCGCGTTTTGCGCGGCTGCCTTTATAAACTCGGATGCCATCACGCAAATCTTTTCAAGAGGCGGCTGGTATGCGGCGCTTCCCATTGCCACGGTGCTGGCATTCTCGTTTGTGCACGGGGCATTTGCCAACAATCTCTGGACCGCCCTGGGTATCGAGGCTCTAAAAAGAGATCAGGTCAGGCAGACGGAGCACAAAGTTATCGAAAAAAGAAAACAGCAGAGAAAAAGACCTCGCGCCTATGCATACGTAAACCCGTTTTACAAGATTGGCCAATAAGCTTCGCGTAGCGTGGAGATAGACGCTGGGCAGAAAAGGGCTTTCGGCGACGTCGAAGAATCCGGATGAAAACAAAGTGAGGATTTGAAATGTTAGACATAGCAAATGAAGCTTCAAAATTTATCGATCTCAATTCGATCTCGATCATTTTCCTTTTTCTGGTCGGTTTCATCGGTGGTCTTGTGAGCGGATTCATAGGATCGGGCGGCGCATTCGTTCTAACACCCGGCATGATGAGTCTGGGTGTGCCCGGGACCATAGCGGTCGCCAGCAATATGTGCCACAAATTTCCAAAAGCCCTTGTCGGGGCATACAAGCGTTTCAAATACGGCCAGGTGGATTTGAAGCTTGGCCTGGTTCTGGCGGCTTCGGCGTGCGCGGGTGTGCAGGTTGGCATACTAATCCAGGAGGCTATCCTGAAAAAATGGGGACCGGCCGGCTCCGACCTCTATGTGAGTGTTTCCTTCGTGGCCGTGCTGGTAATTGTCGGCGCATATGTTCTCATCGACGCCCTCAGGACCTCTAAATCCGGAGGGGAAGAAAGAATTTCATCTCTGGCCCGCAAACTCCAGAGCATAAACCTTCCCCCAATGATTACCTTCAAGACGGCAAACATGCGCATTTCTTTATGGTTCACGCTTCCAGTGGGCTTCGCCACCGGTATGCTTGCGGCCACGATTGCGGTCGGCGGGTTCATCGGGGTCCCGGGCATGATATATATGCTCGGTGTTTCGGGACTCATAGCATCCGCCTCGGAATTGGTAATCGCCTTCGTGATGGGGTTGGGAGGCTCCATAAACTGGGCAATGCATGGCATGGTGGACATTCGGCTCGTGCTGATCATACTTGCGGGCTCGCTTGCCGGTGTCCAGCTTGGCGCAATCGGGACCACCTATGTCAAGGACTATATGATAAAAGTTGTAATGTCGTTAATCATGCTCATCGTTGCCCTGAGCAGGGGGCTTGCAATACCGGGGTATCTGGCTAAACTCGGAGTCATTTCAATCGGTCAGAATACGGTGGCGGTGCTGGGGGGGATCAGTTTTCTGACAATGTGCTTCGCGCTGCTTATAGGGGCCACGGTAATTCTGGCCAGCATGTGGAAGGCCAGAAGATCGGCATTTCTTCCAAAAGCCGTGGTTGAGGCCGTATGAGTGAAAATATCCGACCCTGTTGACCCCGCGATAAGTACAAGCCCGCTTCCCTTCCCTGTAGCCCAGAGAAGGGAAGGGCCTTTTCCTGCAAGGCTGGATAGGGACCCACAACCCCGGAACGGGTACATTCTGCCGGGCTGATTCGCCCGCAGGCTTCTCACCGCGCGAGAATTTGAATATACTTGATTTCGATAGCTGCTTAAAGCGCCCAGGGAGCAGTCATTAGGGCTGGCCAGCAATGCCGCGTGGCCGCGGCGAAGATACATTTTCGGGAAAAACGCATCGGAGCGGCCTTTGCCAATGAGATTTCCGATAATTTTGAATATTCGGCAGAAAGTAATGGCCGGCTTTTCTTTGCTTGTGATCGTAATAGGTTCGTTCGGCGCGGTTTCATATCGATATCTGCGGGAAGTCGAGCAAAAACAGCGTTTCGTAGAGGCGGCCGATGACCTTAGAAGTTCTATTCTCGAAGCGCGCCGCTACGAAAAGAATTTCCTCCTCTACGGTTCGGGTGAAGACCTTGACGAAAACCGCAGATTCACGCGGCTCGGCATGGACCTGGCCGAAAAGACGATTCCGGAAATCAAAGATTTGCAGGGTGTTTTTCTGCTCAACGAGATTAAGTCGGAGCTTGGCGGCTATCAGCAGCTGATGGATCGCATAGCCCCCGGGGGCGGAGCCAGCTCGGGGCTGCCCCTGGTTGAAGAGCAGTTTCGTGAACGCGGCAAAGCCCTGGTTGATTTGTCTCAGAGTCTGGTTTCCTTCGAACGCCTACGCATTATTCAAATCGTGCAATCCCTCAAGACGCAGCTGCTGATTTCCCTTGGCATGATCATACTTGCCGGTGGTCTGCTTCTGCCGGTCATATTCAAAAAGATAATTCGTCCTCTCAGGGATATTGAAATAACGACACACCGTATTGCACAGGGGGATTTCAGGCCGATTGCAGTCCCTGATACACGCGATGAGACACAGCGGGTAGTCGAAGGGTTCAACAGGATGATTTGCGAACTCGAAAAGCGGCAGGATCAATTGGTCCAGGCCAAAAAGCTCAGTTCCCTGGGGACTTTTACTTCCGGCATAGCTCACCAGCTAAACAACCCGCTCAATAATATTTCCACCTCCTGCCAGATTCTTATTGAGGAGTTCGACAAGGCGGAGCCCATGTTTTCGCATCGGATGCTCGGCAATATCGAACATGAAGTGCGCCGTGCCAGGGACATCGTGCGAGCGCTGCTCGAATTCGCAAGGGCAAGGGAGTTTTGCCTCGTTCCGACGCCGCTTTTGCAGGTCGTGGACCGCTCGGTCAAACTCATCTCCAGTCAGGTCCCTCCAGGCATCGAGATTTTATTGGATATTCCCGGTGAGCTTTCACTCGATCTGGATGCCCAGCGGATGCAGCAGGTATTTTTGAATTTGCTTGAAAACGCCATTCATGCAATAGAGCCTCCAGGACAAATCTCGATCAAAGCAAGAGTCGATCCGGATCGGAAGCAGGTCCTCATTACCGTCGAAGATACCGGAAAGGGCATCCCGGAAGCGGACCTTGGAAGGATTTTCGATCCGTTTTTTACAACGAAGGAAGTCGGCCTTGGGACCGGTCTCGGCTTGTCGATAGTCTTTGGGATTGTCCAAAAACATCAGGGATCGATCTCGGTTGAGAGCAAGGAAAAGCAAGGCGCCAGCTTTAAGATACGTTTTCCGATCGAAGCGGTGTGTCAAAAGGAAGAGGTCCGATGAGAGGAACTCGCATCCTGATAGCCGATGACGAACGCATAGCCCGGGAGAACCTCGAGTATGTCCTGCGCGGGGAAGGCTATGAGACGGTAGGCGTTCATAACGGCCTTGCCGCTATAAGGGAACTGGAAAAAGAAGAGTTCGACCTGGTGCTGACGGACATCCGGATGCAGCCGGTAGACGGCATTCAGGTGCTCGATCGAGCCAGGGGGCTTTATCCCGATATCGAGGTAATCGTCATCACGGGCTACGCTTCGGTTTCTTCGGCCGTCGAGGCGATGAGGAAAGGGGCCTACTACTATATATCAAAGCCTTACCAGATCGATGAAGTCAGGGCCCTTGTAAGACAGGCGGTCGATAAGCGGGGCTTGCGCAGGGAAGTAGGTGAACTGCGGCGCCAGGTTCAGGACCAGAGCAAGACCTCGCTTCTGATTGGGAACAGTCCGGAAATGGATACCCTGCGAAAAATCATCGGGCAGGTTGCGGCCTCCGATTCAAGTGTGCTCATTCTCGGGGAAACCGGGACCGGCAAGGAGCTTGTGGCAAGGACCATTCACACTATGAGCCTCCGTGCCGGAAAGCGTTTTCTTGCGATAAATTGCGGCGCGTTCAATGAGGAGCTTCTTGCAAACGAACTGTTCGGACATGAACGCGAGGCGTTCACGGGCGCCAAAGGCTTCAAACGGGGACTGCTTGAAGCCGCCCAGGGGGGCACGATCTTTCTGGATGAAATAGGGGACATGCCCCTTTCGATGCAGGTAAAGCTTTTGCGGGTGCTTCAGGAGCGAGTGATGATGAGGGTGGGCGGCATGGAAGAAATACCTGTCGACATCCGGGTCGTTGCCGCCACCAACAAAAATCTCAAGCAGGAGGTCGAATGCGGGACTTTCCGCCAGGATTTCTATTACCGGCTGAACGTGATAACACTTCATGTGCCCCGCCTGGCAGATCGCAAAGACGACATCCTTATGCTGGCGCTTCATTTCCTCCACAAGCTTGCCAAATCACAGGGAAAGCAGGTAGGGAGCATTTCGGACGAAGCCATTAAGACCCTTGTTTCTTATGAATATCCCGGAAATGTCCGGGAGCTTGAAAACATAATCGAAAGGGCCGTGACCCTGGCAAACGGGGACTCCATAGAGCCCGGGCATCTGCCGCTTGATCTGCACCAACTCGTGTTCAGGGTGCGGCATTCGCGCGAAAAATTCCTGAGCCTCGATGAAAACGAACGGGAGTATATTCTCTGGGTGCTCAAACAGGTAAATGACAACAAGACTAAGGCCGCTGAAATTTTAGGTATAGACAGAGTGTCTCTTTGGCGGAAAATGAAAAGATATGGTCTCCAATAATCGGATTGCACGGCGGCGTGTGGTGAGACTCGCCCCGGCTCGAACCAGGGAAAGGCGCAGATGGCGATAATAACGATTTCAAGAGGTTCATACAGCAAGGGTAAGGAAGTGGCGGAAAAAGTGGCCCGCAAGCTGGAATACCGGTGTTTTGCCCGTGAGGTCCTCCTGGAGGCTTCAGAAGAGTTCAACATACCGGAAATCAAGTTGGTGCGCGCCATCCATGATGCTCCTTCCATTTTTGAAAAGTTTTCGTACGGCAAAGAGAAGTTCATAGCATATTTCCAAGCCGCTCTTCTGAGACGTCTCCAGCAGGATAACGTCGTGTATCATGGGCTGGCGGGGCATTTTTTTCTCAAGGGTGTCTGCCACGTCCTCAAGGTCAGGATTATTTCCGAGACGGAGGACCGGGTCCAACTCGAGATGGAACGGGAAGGCATTTCCTACAAAGAGGCCTCGGCGGTGCTCAAAAAAGATGATGCCGAAAGGCGCAAATGGAGCGAGAGTTTGTACGGGATCGATACCTCGGACCCCATTTTGTACGACCTGGTCATTCACGTGCGCAAAATCTCCGTGGACGACGCCGTGGACCTGATTTGCCACACGGCTGGACTGCAAACTTTCAAGACTACCCCCGAATCCCAAAAGGCGATGGATGACCTGGTCCTGGCATCCGAGGTGAGAACGACCCTGATCGAGATCAAGCCCGATATCGAAGTGTTCGTGCGCGAAGGCCGGGTAGCTCTCGGGGCCAGCGCCTTCATTCTGAGGGACCCTGAGCTAGCGCAGGAATTGGAAAGAATTGTCCGCCGCATTCCCGGAGTTAAGGATGTCAGTATCAAATCCTCTCATCTCGTTGATTGGAGTGATTGATCGGTAACTTTCGATTCGTTTGGAAATCCCCTGGGGATTAAATCAGTACAGGGGGCCGCAAATAATCCGTTCCATGCCGGGCTATCGAATCTCGATGGCCGGGGTTTGCCTGAATCCGTCCGTTCGGCGAAAAGTGTGAAAAATTTATCTAGTGCCGTCCTGCCTGCAAGTTTTCGAATACCTTATTATTCATGATTGATATAAGCTTTGCCACGGTGAGGTTCGAAGGCGCGGCTATTTTACAATGATGGCCGGCTCAAGTCGGGCGGCCGCGGAAATGGTAGCTTTTTGGTCAAGAATTACGATGGCATGGATAAGGCTTGTCATGCAATGTATTTTGGACTATACGCATCTTGTCGCGTGCAAAGTTGTGACAAAAAGTACTTGACTTTTAGGCCATTCTGTCATTTTCTGACGAGGCACGCGCGAACCAAGGTGTTTTTTTCAACCTACCCCACAACAGCTACTCAGGAGTTGAAGGAAGATGATGGCGGATCAAACTATTGCTCGAGTGGAACCTGTTCGAACTGAGGCGTATTTGGATTTTTTCCAAATGCTTACCGGAGTCGGGCTTGTGGCGTTTATGTGGTGCCATATGATTCTGGTAGCCAGTGTTAACTTCTACCTTGTAGGGCTCGGGGGTAGGGTAATGGACTGGATCGCCCATTTCTTTGAAGCCACTTACATGGCTCAAATCGGCGGTCCATTGATTGCCCTGACTATGCTGGCTCATTTTGTGCTGGCAGCCCGCAAGCTTCCCTTCCGTGCTCATGAACAGAAAGCGATGTGGAGGCACACAGTCAATTTTAATCACTTCGACACCTGGCTGTGGATTATCCAGGCTGTAACTGCTTTCATAATTTTGATCATGGGGTGTATCCACATGTGGACGGTGCTCACCAACCTGCCGATAACCGCAGTGAGAAGCGCCGCCAGAATTCAAACCGGATGGTGGCTTGCTTTCTACATTGTCCTGCTCCCGATGATCGAGCTGCATGTCGGGATCGGAATCTACAGAATCGGTGTAAAGTGGGGATTTATAAAGAGGTCTAACCGCAAAGCGCTGCATGGCTTCGAGAACAAGCTCACGGTAGTAATGATTTGCATAGGGCTTCTCACTCTGTTCACATTCTTTTTCATAGTCAAAGCAATGTAAGGAGTCGAAATTGGATACCTTCTACACTGATCTCTTATGCGTCGGAGCGGGCCTTGCAGGCGAGCGTGTAGCGGTGGCGGCGGCCGAAGCTGGGTTTGGGGCCATCTGCCTCAGTATTGTTCCACCGCGGCGATCACACTCTTCCGCCGCGCAGGGCGGTATGCAGGCCTCTCTTGGCAACTGCTGCATGGGCGAGGGCGACTCCCCGGATGTTCATTTTAACGATACTGTTAAAGGGTCCGACTGGGGATGCGATCAGGAATGCGCGCGTCTGTTCGCCGACACCGCGCCGATTGCCGTTCGCGAAATGGCATATTGGGGCATTCCATGGAACCGCGTCGTACCCGGAAAAGGCATCTACTATAAGGCCGGCAAACAATACGATAAGGTTGAGAAAGCTGAAATGGAGGGCTTGATCACGGCCCGCGATTTCGGCGGGACGGCAAAATGGCGCACCTGCTACACATCGGACGGCACCGGCCATACTCTTCTTTTTACGATGGACAATCAAGTGGTGCGCATGGGCGTAACCGTCCATGACAGGGTTGAAGTGCTCTCCCTGATCCATGACGGAACGACCTGCATGGGCGTTGTGGCCCGCTGCCTGAAGACGGGCAAGCTCAGGACCTATCTGGCCAAGTCCACGCTGATCGCTACCGGCGGCTACGGCAAGCTCTACCGTGAAAGCACCAATGCGGTAATTTGCTGGGGTGACGGCGCCGCAATTTCACTCGACACCGGCATTGTCCCCGTTGGCAACCCGGAGGCCGTGCAATTCCACCCGACGGGAATCGTGCCCACCAATATTCTGGTAACCGAGGGTTGCCGCGGTGACGGTGGGACACTCAAAGACGTAAATGAAGAAAGATTCATGCACATTTACGAGCCCGGCAAGCAGGAGCTTGCCTCGCGCGACGTCGTTTCCCGCTGGATGTTCCATCATATGCGGATCGGGAAAGGGGTGCCGAGCCCGTACGGCCCGCACTTGTGGCTGGATATCCGCCATTTGGGTGCACATCACATCAAGACCAAGCTCCGCGAAGTCGAAGAAATCTGCAATGAGTTCCTGGATCGAGACCCGATTACCCAGTTGATACCGGTTCGTCCGTGCCAGCATTACAGCATGGGCGGGGTTCGCACAAACAAGGACGGCGCCGCTTACGGCCTCAAGGGGCTTTATTCGGCGGGCGAGGCTGCGTGCTGGGATATGCACGGATTTAACAGGCTCGGTGGAAACTCACTGGCCGAAACGATCGTGGCCGGGAGAATCGTGGGACAGAAGGTTGTGGAATTCCTCCAGGGCCACCAGGTCGATTTCAAAACCGGTGTTGTCCAGGATGCG
The DNA here is from genome assembly GCA_050008735.1 of Syntrophobacteraceae bacterium. Lineage (GTDB taxonomy): Bacteria > Desulfobacterota > Syntrophobacteria > Syntrophobacterales > Syntrophobacteraceae > SbD1. The sequence goes on along the minus strand of JBEKMB010000009.1, from coordinate 50,048 downwards.
GTCAAAAAACAGCAGGCCAGGATTGACAGTCTTATTCGCAGCAGTGGAAAAGAATACGCTTACGATCTGCGAGCCGCGGTGGGTGATGCGCTTATGGACGGGGTAGGTATCTTCCGCAAAGGCGCGGACCTTCAGACTGCCGTCGATAGACTGCAGGTAGTCTACGAGCGCTCGAAAAATCTCGGACTTCGCTCCACCAGCACGCATGGCCCCAATCCGGAACTGGGAGTGGCCCTGCGGGTGCCCGGAATGATCCGGCTCGCAATGTGTATTGCCTACGGGGCGCTTATGAGGACTGAGAGCCGTGGAGCGCACGCACGCGAAGATTTCCCGGAACGCAATGACAGAGACTGGTTGAAACGCACCTTGGCGTACTGGAAGAGCGAAAAAGACACGCTGCCGACCCTGGAATACGAGAAGCCTTCGAAGGTTTGGGAGCTTCCCCCGGGTGAAAGAGGGTACGGTTCGACCAAGATTATCTGTACCGAAGATCCCGAGATCTGCACGCCAAAGCCGGCAACCAACTAGCATAAGCGAGAGGTGTTTTGATGGGAAGGACTCTAAAGTTCAACGTCTTCAGATATAACCCGGAGGACCCGGCTTCGGTTCCGCACATGGATGTGTATTATCTCGAGGAAACCGAGGCTATGACTCTTTTCATTGCTCTTAACCGCATCAGGGAAGAACAGGACCAAGCGCTCATGTTCGACTTCATGTGCAGGGCCGGTATCTGCGGCTCTTGCGCCATGATGATAAACGGGCGTCCCGACCTTGCCTGCCATACCAAGACCAAGAAGCTGCCTGCCGAGATCACCCTGATGCCGATGCCTGTATTCAAACTGATCGGGGACCTCTCGGTCGATACGGGGACATGGTTCCGCGGAATGAACGAAAAGGTGCAGTCGTGGGTCCATACCGATAAGGTATTCAAGCCCGACGAGCAGGAAGAGAGAATGGACGATGCGCTCGCCGATGAGATTTACGAACTCGAGCGCTGCATCGAATGCGGTTGCTGTGTTGCCGCCTGCGGAAAGGCGAACATGCTGCCCGATGGCTTCATGGGAGCCGCCGCCTTCAACCGGGTTGCCAGGTTCATAATGGACCCGCGCGATGAGAGAAGAAACGATGAGTATTTCGAGGTAGTTGGAAACGAAGATGGAATTTTCGGCTGCCTTGGGCTGCTCGGCTGCGAGGACATGTGTCCGAAGAAGATCCCTCTTCAGGATCAACTCGGCATGCTCCGCCGCAAGATGGGCTTTTCGCAGGTGAAGCATCTTTTCCAGAAGGCTGAGAAGAAGTAGACGGCCCGAAGGTGGGATGTTTGGGCTTACCGGCCCAAAAACTCATATCAGGACAAATGCGGGATGGCTTTGGCCATCCCGCTCCAGCCCCATATCTTTTCAACCTGCCTTTCCCCGGAAACGGCGGATATCTATTTCTCAGCAACCGCTGATCCCTTCCCTTGTCAATGCCGATCTTATCGAAATCCGTTCTCACCTGCTGCGGTCACAGGCGGGCGGGCGTTGAGCGCAGGTTGAGCACTGCTCCATCCGACATGAATGTTGAGAAATCTTCAATAAGTCTGATGACAAGCCGCCGACCGCGTCTTACTGTGATTGGATACAAAGGAGTTCTGCCTATAAGATTTATTGACTTGGCGCAAAATATCAGTAAAGATGGGACAAACACCGCCTGAAGCGCGCTTGCTTCAATCCGGCTCCACTGTCTCACGGCTCCCGTTTCCTGCTAAGCCATCAGGGTGTTTGCTGCCTCTCTGTCTGAGCAGCTAAGGGGGCGCCGGCTTTTTTGTGCGGATTCTCTGCACGGGTATCTGGTCTGAGCACGAGAGACAAAAATGTATTTCACGAATCGCCACCTGCCGCAGCGGCGGCGCCTATTCATAACTGTCACGAAAATTTCCGGCGGGCTGCTTTTTCGTATCACTGCGTACGGTTGGTAGCCCGCCGTTTTTTTGCCCGTCCATGTACCCTCACGGAATTCAAATGAGTCAGAGGCATTCTCTCATTAAGATCGGGGGTCGCAGTTATGAGTCGCCCAATTAACCTCCTTGACCTGGTCAGCAGGGATAAGCTCGAGCGAATTCTGCAGGCTTTTACGGAGGTGGCCGGGGTCGGTTCGATCATTACTTACCCGGATGGCTATCCGCTCACCGAGCCCACACACTTTACGACGCTTTGCCTTCATTATTGCCGCTCAAACGAGCTGGGCAGAAGCAAATGCTTTGAAAGCGACCGGCACGGAGGTTTTGAATCGGCTCGTCTCAAAGCGCCTTTCACTTATCAATGCCTGAACGGCGGTCTGACAGATTGTGCGGCCCCCGTGATCATCGACGGGCACCACCTGGCTACAGTTCTTTGCGGCCAGGTCCTGGAGAGGCCGTTAAGTGAGGAAGAGGCCGTCCAGCGAGCGAAAGCTATCGGCATCGAAGACATCGAGGGTTATCTGCGAGAACTCGCGAATGTCCCTCTGATGAGCCGTGAGAGGCTTCTCAAGGTCCTCAATCTCATGTCCGAGATCACCTTCACAATCAGCGATCTCGCAATCCAGAGCCATATCGCGCAGCAGAATTCACAACGCTACATGTGCAAGCTTATCAACAGTGTTTCGGATTGCATCATCTCTACGAACGCCGACAATACTGTGGGGATGGTTAATCATGCAGGCGCCGCAATGTTTGGATATCAAACAAACCAGATTATCGGTCAGCCCATCCATATGCTTCTGGCCGACGAACAGTCCAGATCGAAGTACCTCGAAAATGCGGCGTCAAATTCGGGTGGTAATTGGCGAGCCGATTTGACTGCCGTTAAGGCGGACTCGTCGATTTTTCCAGTGCAGGTTTCCTTTTCGGCAATTCATGACGAGCACGAAAGCAGGATAGGGTGCGTGGGGGTTATTCGGGACATTTCCGAGGAGAAGAAGCTCGAGCGGATGAAGGAAGATTTGATCAGCATGATCACCCATGACTTGAGAAATCCTGTCCTGTCTTTGGAGAGAGTCCTGCGGATCGTTGTAGGCGGAACGCTCGGACCGCTCAACTCGGATCAGAAAAATGTAATGGAGCTTGCTCTGTTAACCAGCCATCAGTTGTTCGGTATGGTGAGCGACATTCTGGATATTTACCGTAATGAAAACGGGAACCTCGTTTTGAGGTGTACGAAGATGGCGATCCAGCGGGTTGTAGAGGAGAGCCTGAATCAGATGGAATTGCTTACGAAGGAAAAACGCATCACCCTGGAGGTTGAAGCCCCTTTATCTCCGCTTGAAGTTAGAATAGATGAGGGCCGGATTCGCAGAACATGTGTCAACCTGCTGGATAATGCCATCAAGTATAGCCCGGAGGGCGGCCATATTGCCATCCGGATTCAAGGGCAAAAAATTGGCGGGGACCATCTGGGACGTTCTGCGGCTGTCCCGCCGCGAGACGCCTCTTCTAGGGATACCGGGCAGCAGGGCATGGTCCTGGTGAGCGTTAAAGATGAAGGCGTCGGAATACCGGAAGCTTATCACCAGTCGATTTTCGACAAGTACTTTACCCTCAAAACCAGTGGAGTGACATCGAGAGAAGGAGTGGGACTTGGCCTCGCCTTCTGCCGGTTGGCCATCGAGGCCCACGGCGGTCAGATATGGGTCGAGTCCCCTGTGATGGATAGCGTGAGAGGTGTTCGGAGCGGATGCCGATTCTGTTTTGCATTGCCTTTCAGTGGTAACGATTCGACCGATTGATCGGCCGAGCATCGGTGAATGTCGGACTTCATGGATTGCAAAGCGACGCCATGGGCTTCCCTTCCTCCAGTTTAGCGCCCACGGTCGATTGCTCCAGGCCTTCAATGAATCATGACAGGAGAAGGTGAAAGGTTATGAACATTTTCCTTGCCGACGACCACCCGCTTTTTCGAATTGGTTTGAGAATCGCCCTGGATCAGGAAGATGGGCTGAAAGTCATTGGAGAAGCAAGCGACGGTTTCAGCGCTGTTGAAAAGATCCAAAGCAATCCTCCTGATCTATCTTTGATCGATGTGGACATGCCTGGAATCTCAGGCATTCGGGCTATTCGAATTCTGCGCAAAGTGATGCCTGAGATGAAAATACTTGTGCTCTCAACCTATGACGACGAACAATACATTCATGATGCCATGTTGGCAGGAGCAGACGGTTACGTGCTCAAGTGTGTCGAGGTTGCAGACCTGGTTAAAATCATCCGGTCGGTGTTTGAAGGAAGGCAATTAGTATCCCCTTTTTTGGTGAACCTGGCTGTGAAGGGCTACACTGGTGAATGTCCGGAAGAGCCGATTGAACCGGTCACCCTGACTCAGCGGGAAAAAGAGATACTGAAAGCGATCATCGACGGTCAGAGCAACAAGGAGATCTCCAATACTCTTTGCATCAGCATCGAAACCGTCAAGAGCCACATCAAGAGCATTTACCAAAAGCTGCAGGTAAGAAACCGGGTTGAGGCCGCCCTTATTGCCATGAAGAAGAAACTGCTTTCATAACGGGGGATCCGTCCATATCCTGCAAAGCCATGTTCGTTTTTCCCCATTCTTTTTCCTAGTCTTACGGTCCTACTCTCGATAGATTGCCCGCTGCTGACCTCCTGTTCGACAGTCCCCGATCAAAAATCCCTCTTTTGAGGGAGCAATTTCCACTCCTTTGAGGGATTTACTCTTGAGCCCGTCTCCTATTTAATGGCTGAAGAGTTAAAAGGTTTTCCTGCGTGAGCGATTGTGGGTGTTTGAGCCTTGGCTAAAACTCAAAAGGAGGTAGAAAAATGGAACCTTGGAGTCTTAACACGCTTTTGGTCTGTTTTGGCGGGGGCATTGTTGGTGCAGCACTGGGAGGGCTGTTAGCTTTCGTTTTCTGCGCACTCATAGTTTTTCTTGGCTGTATGGTGGTTTTATCGGGCGGGTCTGATTTTCTTTTGCTCCAGGTTGGTCTCGGACCCATATTCGGCCCTCACGTGGGGGGATTTGCAGCCGGTATTGCGGCAGTGACATATGCTGTCGCGATTAAAAAGAATCTGGCGAAGCCTGCATTAGGTCTGGGAGCCAAAGATATCCTCTCGCCGCTGCTGGACACTTCCTGGGACGTGCTGCTGGTGGGCGGGCTTACTGCCCTGGCTGGTCATGTGCTGCTCCAGGTGTTGGTCAAGATTCCAGTCGTCAACATGTTTGACTGCATCGCCCTGAGCGTGGTGCTCACTGCCTTTTTGGCTCGATTGTTTTTCTTTAAGGAAGCGCCTTGGGGCAGAAGCGAAAGCATCAAGGAATGCGGATACTTCGGTTACAAATGCCAATGGATCCCGTGGATGAACGTCCCAGCCAGGCAGGTTGTTTTCGGGTTAGGAGTGGGACTTTTTTCTGGTGCCCTGGCCTGGCAAGCGAAAGGTATCCTCGATCCAATGGCGGCCTCCGGAAAAATCTCCGCAGCTGGTGCGTTTGTGGTTCCCTTGATCCTGTCATGGGCAATCGCTGGCGCCAGTTTGATAGCTCTGGAGCTTGGGACCCTTACAATCGATCTCCAGGGTGAGATTCAGAAGGTACCGGTCTGGCACTGTCAATCAATTCTGGCCGCCCTGGCCTATCTGCACTTCGGGTCTATCCTGGTTGCGGGAATAGTGGGGATTTTGGCTACTTTTCTGCAAGACCTCATGGCTCGGATGTTTTGGAACCACGGGAGCAACCATGTGGACCCACCGGCGACCGCTATCGCATTTGGCACGCTTATCCTGAATGTAGTGCACAAGTTCATCTGAGGATGCTTTCCGAATAAGTACCGTTGCCGCGCATTGTTGTGAATAATGATTCAGTAGAAGAGAATTTATGTGGTTTCAGCAAACGGCAAAGGCTTTCCGAGGAGAAGATAGAAATGGGTGGAGGTCGTCCTCACGACTGTTTCTCCTCTATTCTTGGTGATTCTTATCAAAAAACCTTAAGGAGGACTTACCGATGACTAAAGAGGCATTGGGAATGATCGAAACTAGAGGCCTGGTTGCCAATATTGAAGCAGCCGATGCTATGGTTAAGGCGGCCAACGTAGAGTTAGCGGGACAGATTAAAATCGGTGCTGGTTTGGTGACAGTCATGGTGAGAGGCGATGTGGGCGCGGTGAAAGCGGCGACCGATGCCGGCGCGGCGGCGGCCCAGAAAGTGGGCGAAGTCATTTCCGTGCACGTCATCCCGAGACCGCATCAGGATGTGGAGAAGATTTTGCCGCAAGTTCCATCGAGCCTGTAGGAACCCATCCTGGATTATGGTCATAACCGCTCTCAACTATGAGCAGGAGGAATACTCGATGCAAGAAGAGCTTATTACCAAAGTATTGTCAGAAGTGATGAAACGGGTGGGTTCAGGCTCCTCCGCCAAAGAGACCCCGCCGGCGCGAAAGGAGAATAGCCCTGGCCCTGCTGCCGGTCTTGTGCAGTTGACGGAGTACGTCGGCTCTTGTATGGGGGATACCCAGGGGATTGTCATAGCAAACCTGGACCCTATTATCCATAAGCTGATGGGATTTGACCCGAAGTTCCGTTCCATTGGTGTGATCGGCGGCCGCGTGGGAGCCGGTCCACAGCTCATGGCTGCCGACGAAGCCATCAAGGCTACCAATACCGAGATCATACTTATCGAACTGCCGAGGGATACCAAGGGGGGGGCAGGTCACGGTAACTTGATCATCTTCGGCGCCGAAGACGTATCCGATGCCCGCCGGGCAGTGGAAGTCACCATCGAGATGACGCCCAAATACTTTGGCGACGTGTATGCCAATGATCAGGGATATACTGAAAACCAGTACACCGCCAGGGCGAGCAAGGTTTTGAACTACGCTTTAAAGGTCCCTGAAGGCCGGGCGTTTGGCCTAATTTTGGGGGCTCCTGCGGTCGTTGGCATGCTCATGATTGATACCGCTGTCAAGGCAGCGGATGTAGAGGTGTTGGGTTTTGCTTCACCCGCCAAGGGAACCAGCCTGACCAACGAGGTGTTTATCTGGGTTACCGGTGATTCCGGAGCAGTACGACAGGCCGTGGTCGCCGGCCGAGAGGTTGGAAATAAACTTCTCGCTGCCTGGGGCCAGGAACCGAAGTCACTGGGCACACCATACATATAGGGGGAGTACGAAATGGCCAAGAGACAAAAACGTTTCGAGGTGCTGGAACAGCGTCCGATCCACAAAGACGGCTTTATTAAGGAGTGGGTTGAGGTTGGCTTGGTCGCAATGGACAGCCCCAATGACCCGGTGCCCGGAATCAAGATCCAAGGCGGCAAAGTAGAGGAACTGGACGGAAAACGCCGTGAAGACTTCGATATGATCGACTTCTGGATCGCGGACCATTATATCGACACTTCCGTGGCTGAAGAAGCCATGGCCCTGGATTCCCTGAAGTTTGCCCGGATGCTTGTTGACATTAGCGTGCCGCGTTCTGTCATCGTGAGATTGTCCGTGGGTATGACGCCGGCGAAGATCCTCGACGTACTCAAGAAGCTGAACGTGGTCGAGTTGATGATGGCGATGCAGAAACTGCGGCCGCGTCGCACACCGTCCAATCAGGCCCACGTCACCAACCTTAAGGACACCCCTTGTCTGCTTGCAGCAGATGGGGCGGAAGCGGCTTATCGTGGTTTCAGCGAAGTTGAAACCACCGTTGGCATTGGGCGCTACGCCCCTATGAACGCCCTTTCCCTTACGCTGGGATCTCAGGTAGGCCGGCCGGGAGTTCTTGCTCAGTGTGCAGTCGAAGAAGCCCTGGAACTCACCATGGGAATGCGGGGGCTCACCCATTATGCCGAAACGGTTTCGGTTTACGGCACCGAACAAGTCTTTATAGACGGGGACGATACCCCATGGTCAAAGGCGTTTCTGGCCTCAGCCTATGCCTCGCGGGGTCTCAAGATGCGGTATACCTCCGGAACCGGCTCCGAGGTGCAGATGGGATATTCCGAAGGCAAGTCAATGCTCTACCTGGAAATCCGCTGCATAATGATCACCAAGGCTGCCGGAGTGCAGGGTCTGCAAAACGGTTCCATCAGTTGCATCGGCGTTCCCGGGGCAGTGCCGGGAGGCATTCGCGCGGTTCTCGCTGAGAACGTGGCCACGGTTTTGACGGACATGGAGGTGGCATCCGGAAATGATCAGACCTTCACGCATGCGTGCATTCGGAACACAGCGCGCATGCTCATGCAGTTTCTCCCCGGTACCGACCTGATCTTCTCCGGCTACAGCGCCGTCCCCAACTATGACAACATGTTTGCGGGTTCCACTCACGACTGCGATGACTACGATGACTACCTGGTCCTGCAGCGCGATCTCCAGGTCGATGGAGGCCTGCAGCCGGTAACGGAAGAAAAAGTCATTGAGGTCCGGAACAGAGCAGCCCGAGCTTTGCAGGCGGTCTTCGAGGAACTGCTGCTTCCTACCATTACCGATGAAGAAGTCGAAGCCGCGACCTATGCCCACGGCAGCAAGGACATGCCAGACCGTAATGTCCCCGAAGATCTCCGGGCCATAGATGAGATGATGAAGCGCGGGACCACCGGACTCGATATCGTCCGCGCCTTGGCAAAACACGGGTTCCGTCAAGAGGCTGAGAACATGCTCGCCATGCTGAAACAAAAGGTGTCCGGAGATTATCTGCACACCTCGGCCATTTTTGATGAAAACATACATGTGGTGAGTGCTGTCAATGACGCGAACGATTATCAGGGACCGGGCACGGGATACCGCCTGGAAGGCAAGAGGTGGGATATCCTGAAAGACATCCCGATGGCCATAGACCCCGAAAAAATCTAGGCTGCTCAAGGGAGGTTGTGTGAGATGAATATTACCGAAGACATGGTAAAGGGAATTATTCTGGAGGTTTTGCAGCAGATGCAAGGGGAAGGGCGTTCTAAATCCGGCCAGGGAGTGAACGTTCCGCCTCTGCAGTTCCGAGAAGTGGGTGTGGCAAAACCCGGAACGGATAGGAACGAGGTAGTGGTAGGGGTACCGCCGGCTTTTGGTACCGCGATGACCAAAACTATCATCGACATTCCGCATCATGATGTGCTCAAAGAAGTTCTGGCCGGGATTGAGGAGGAAGGTCTCAAGGCGCGTCTGGTAAGAGTGAACAAGACCGCGGATGTAGGGTTTATCGCTCATGAGGCGGCCAAGTTGAGTGGCTCCGGCATAGGAATCGGCATCATTTCCCGAGGGACCTCGGTCATCCATCAGAGGGACCTGCCCCCGCTTCAGAATCTGGAATTGTTTTCTCAATCACCTCTCGTGGAGCTTGATACCTTTCGCGCCATGGGCCGTAATGCGGCGAAGTATGCCAAAGGGGAACAACCTTCTCCGGTGCCGGTGCGTAACGATCCGATGGCCCGGCCCCGATATCAGGGCCTGGCAGCATTGCTCCACAACAAAGAGGTACAGTATGTGAAACCGGATATGCCGAGCACGGAACTCACGGTAGTTCTCTAGAGAAAAAGGAAACCTCGCTTTTCGAAAGGGGAGCAAAACCCTGTGAGGTAAAGGCTGGTTGGGTTAAATGGACGATCACCCAAGGAGGTTGAACAGATGGCTCAGAACAATATCTCGCCCGAGCTTATAGCAGAGGCGGTCAAACGCGTTATGGCGTCGCTCGGTGACGATAAAGGGCAACCAGGCGCACCAGTGAATACAACAGGGAAACTCGATGCCGGGAAAGATTATCCCCTTGCCACGAAACACCCCGAGTTGGTGCGCTCAGCCAGCGGCAAGAGGCTTGAGGATGTCACTCTGGATAAGGTTGTGGCCGGGCAAATCAGCTTTGACGATGTCAAGATAAGCCCTGAAACTCTCGAATATCAGGCCCAGATAGCTGAAAGCGTCGGACGTTCCCGGCTGGCGGGAAACATGCGCCGGGCCGCGGAAATGACCAGGATTCCAGACGAACGCCTTCTGGAAATGTATAACGCCTTACGCCCGTACCGGTCCACCAAGCAGGAGATGCTGAACATGGCCGGCGAACTGGAGTCAAAGTACGGTGCGCGCGTCTGTTCGGCACTCGTGCGGGAAGCGGCTGAAGTCTATGAAAAACGTGGTCGGCTGAAAAGGTAAAGGAGTTCGCAGGCCATGGCTTACATCGCGGGGGTAGACGTTGGTAACAACACAACTGAAGTTGCTGTCGCGCAATTGACCCCAATGGGGGAGGTTCGTGTCCTATCCAGTTCCATCGTGCGGACTGTTGGCATGAAGGGAACTCTGCGTAATACTCGGGGAGTCATTGAAGCACTGGACAGGGCCTTGAAACCCCTTGGCATCCCGCGTAAAGATCTCAGCCTGATACTCCTCAACGAGGCGACCCCGGTCATCGGCGACGTAGCCATGGAGACCATTACAGAAACGGTGATTACGGAATCGGCCATGATCGGCCACAATCCCGCCACCCCTGGAGGACGGGGGCTGGGGGTGGGTGTCACCATCCCTCTGGATCAATTGGGGGGAACGCCGCTCAGCGGACAGTGGATCGCGATTATTCCCGGTACGGTGGATTTTCGGGATGCCGCTGCCCAGCTTAGCAGGGCCATGTCTGCCGGTGTCCAGGTTACCGGTGCTGTCGCGCAGAAAGACGATGCGGTCCTTATCAATAACCGGCTGCACCGGCCTATTCCCATTGTTGATGAAGTCAAATACATCGATCGAGTGCCTATAGGAATGGCTTCGGCGGTCGAGGTAGCAGGACCGGGAAGAACCATCGAAAAACTCTCCAATCCTTACGACATCGCCACCTTGTTCAACCTTGATCCTGAGGAGACCAAAAGAGTCGTTCCGATTGCCCGTGCTCTCATGGGAACCCGCAGTGCCGTTGTCATCAAAACGCCACATGGCGACATTGAAGAGCGGCGCATTCCGGCGGGGAAGATCGTTCTCATTGGTGAGCAACGCAAGGCTGAAGTAGCTGTCGAGGAAGGGGCTGACGCCATCATGGCCAAAGTCGCCACCGTTTCTCCGCTGCACGAAATCCACGCGGAACCGGGAACGAACGTGGGAGGAATGTTCGAACAGGTTCGAAAGGTGATGGCCGAGCTAACGGATCAGCCCGTTGGTGCGATTCGTGTCCGGGATATCCTTGCCGTGGATACTCTCAAACCGCAGCAGGTGTTGGGCAGCCTTGCAGGTGAATATTCCATGGGCAATGCAGTCGGGCTTGCGGCCATGGTGGAAACGCACAAACTCCCCATGCAGCGGCTGGCTCGAAAACTGGAAGAGGAGATCATGGTTCCCGCGTGTGTTGGCGGAGTTGAAGCTGATATGGCCATTCGCGGTGCTTTGACCACTCCAGGTACGCAAGCCCCTCTGGCAATACTCGATCTTGGCGGAGGTTCCACAGACGCCTCTGTTATCACTGAGGACCATAAGATTACCAGTATTCACCTGGCCGGGGCCGGGGACATGGTAACCCTGCTCATTGACACGGAACTCGGCCTTGAAGATCGAGATTTGGCGGAGAAGATTAAATGTTATCCTCTCGCAAAGGTGGAAACCCTGTTCCATATGCGTCATGAGGATGGGTCAGTCCAGTTTTTTCACGAACCTCTAGATCCCCGTTTGTTCGGACGAGTGGTTGTGCTAGCCGAAGAAGGGCCCATACCACTGGAAACCAGGGAGTTGCTGGCTAAGATTGCCGTTGTGCGCCAGGAAGCCAAGAAGAAGGTTTTCGTTCGAAATGCCCTCCGAGCTTTGGAAAGGGTGGCGCCCGCGGGGAATATCCGGCTCATCCACTTCGTTGTGTTGGTGGGAGGGTCGGCACTGGATTTTGAAATTCCTCGTATGATTTCCGACGCCCTGGTGGAGTACGGAGTTGTCACGGGAAGAGCAAACGTCCGAGGTGTAGAAGGCCCTCGCAACGCGGTGGCCACGGGTCTGGTCCTCGCATACGGGGAACTGCAAAGAGGATAAGTTAGTGGCAGATGTGGGTCCCATTACGACGGATCAAAAAAAACCTGCGGTTTCGATTCTGATTGTGCAGCCTGTGCCCGGTGAGATTATTGAGCATATTCTCTGGGGGCTGGAGGAGGAAGGCATTCCTTACGAAATTGGGGCATTGGAAAGCGGAGTGACGGAAGTTATAGCCAAGCAGGCCGCAGACAGGTCTCGTCTGAACGTGGGGATCGGCATTAACGGCGCCGAGGAGAAGGCAGTTTTGCACCATCGTGACCTGCCCAAAGAAAAGCCGCTATTCTCTCTTGGACTCAAGGACGCTCAAGCGCTGGTGCGGCTGCGCACCCTGGGGGTCAATGCCGCCCGCCTGGTGAAAGGTGAACCCCTGGTTTTCAATAATGAGCCCTTGCTCAATGCCTATGCCCAAAGTTCTCTTGATTCACCATCAACTGAACCGGATGACTTGGTAAAGATTATCGCAAAGGTCCTGATGGAACTTTTAGATAACAAATAGAGGAAACCCATGGAAAAGCAAAGCCTGGGATTGATTGAGACCTGGGGATACGTACCGGCCGTTGAGGCCGCGGACACCGGGAGCAAGGCGGCAAATGTCACGTTACTCGGTTATGAGCACGTGGAAGCGGGCTTGATCACTGTGAAGTTCTTAGGGGATGTGGCAGCAGTCAAAGCAGCGGTTACAGCCGCCGCAGCGGCAGCAAAAAGAGTTGGGAAGGTTGTGGCCGTACATGTGATTCCCCGGCCTGATCGACAGTTGAGGATTGGGCCGCCCCAGGCGCCGCCGCCTCCCGAGAAGGAGGGTCCAGCAGTTCCGCCTACGCCTCCTCCTCCAGAGGAAAAGGAGGCTGAAGGGCCCCCCCCAGAGGCGCCGCCTTCCCCTGAAGAGCCTGAAGCCGCTCCGCCACCTCCTCCAGAGGAAAAGGAGGCTGAAGAGGCCGCCCCAGAGGCACCAGTTTCCCCGGTAGAGCCTGAAGCCGCTTCGCCATCTCCTCCTGAGGAAAAGGAGGCTGAAGAGGCCCCACCGGAGGCGCCTCCTTCCCCGGCCGAGTCGACGGGGCCCCCGCCTGGAACCCCCGGAGAGGTAAAAAAAAAAGGCGAGGGGAAAAAAGCTGGTGGGGGAAAAAAGAGGGACTGAGTTGACTGGTAAGTCAGGCCGCCGGCGTTGAATGACAGGAAGGATTCTATCCTTCGCTTTCGTCGACAAGGGGAATTTCACAGGTGGCTGAGACCATCTGTTCTGGAGTCAATTGCTGATATTCCGCTGAGGTTCTTTTCACGTATTTGAGAGAAGGGGTAAACTATGGCAGAGCTTCGAGCCTATTGCTTCCTGGATCGTTTACAACCGCAGTTTGCTGCTTACCTGGGCGCCAACGCCCGAGGATATATTCCCATCGCGGGCGTGGCTGCAATGCTTGTGGAAGTTTCACCCGGGGTCCTGATCAATCAATTGACCGACGTGGCTGTAAAGGCCGCTAATGTTCGACCGGGACTAATGGTTGTGGAACGGCACTTTGGCGTGCTGGAGTTTCACTCTGACGCCCAGGAAGAGGTAAAGTATGCCGGTGGCGCTTTGCTAAAATCAATGGGACTGGAACTTGGGGATCGTTTGAAGCCAAAGATTCTCAGTTCTCAAGTCATCCATAAAGTGAATGCCTATCATGCGCAGATGGTAAACGTCTCCCGTCTTGCCTCAATGCTTCTGCCCGGACAGGACCTTTACATTCTCGAAGTGGTGCCTGCTGCCTACATCACACTTGCAGCCAACGAAGCTGAGAAGAACGCACCGATAACTCTGGTGGACTGCAGAACCTTTGGCGCTGTAGGGCGCCTTTATCTGGGCGGGAAGAAATCGGATGTCGAACGGGGAGCGGGCGCCGCAGAGGCTGCCATGAAGAACCTGACAGGACGAGAATCTTGAGTTTGGGAAACCGATGAAGATCAGCGAGAAGGCAAATCAGCTCATAGAGACCTTTGCGGCGGCTTTAACTCCAAATGGGAATTCACGCCCCTCGGCGCCCTTGTATGCCGGGGTGGATCTTGGCACCGCCTATATCGTTACAGCAGTTGTGGACGAGCAGGGACTGCCGGTTGCCGGCGTGGTTACCAACAGCCGGTCAAGTATCCGGGACGGCCTGGTTTTGGATTATGTCGGGGCCATGACCATCCTCAGGAGTCAGGTTCAGATTCTGCATGAAGCCGGTTTCCCTATTCAGGTGGCAGCGGCGGCCTATCCACCAGGTACGACTGGCCGCAATGCTCAAACGTTTGGCAACGTCTTGCAGGCTGTCGGGTTGACGGTTGCCGGCCTGATTGACGAGCCCAGTGCTGCTTCCCTGGTACTCGATATCACAGACGGTGCCGTAGTGGACATAGGCGGAGGCACTACAGGCATCTCCGTGCTTGAGAATGGTCAGGTGATCTTTGCCGCTGATGAGGCTACCGGGGGAATCCACCTGGATCTGGTGCTTGCAGGCCATTATCGGATTGACGTACGTGAATCTGAAAGAATCAAAACGGACCCTGCCCGGCAGGCGGATATTTTTCCTCTGGTACGACCGGTATTCCAGAAAATGGCAAGCATTGTCAGGGGGTATGTGAAAGGCTTCAATGTGGAGACTCTTTATCTAGTCGGGGGTACGAGCTGTTTTCCAGGCATCGAGGCAGTGATGGAGGAGGAAACGGGTTTGGCTGTGGAACGCCCCGGCAACCCATTGCTGGTAACCCCACTCGGCATCGCTTTGAGTTGCCTGAAAATGGTTGGGAATCAAGGATAGACTTGACCGCATAACCCGATAAGAACGGTTGCCATGAGCGAAGAACAGATCCAGAGGATTGTGGCTGAAGTAATTGGCAGACTCGCTGTGCGCCTGGGTGCCGACGGCAAACGTGGAAGTTTGATCGCTGTCTTTACCGGAGCGACGGTTGGATTCAACAAAGCTGTTCAGCAGGTTCGCGGCCTGATTCTGGATGGCTATCGGGTATCGTTGGTTCTTTCACAGGCGGCTGAAAACCTCTACGGATCGGTTTTGAGGGACCAACTGGCGGGCTTTCCGCATATCACATGGCTGGAATCCGGCAAGTGGCTTTCTGTGCTCAACGAAGCTCGAGCCGTTGTGGTGCCGCTTCTGAGCGTGAATACGCTTTCTAAGATGTCGCTGCTCATTGCCGACACTATGGCTGGCAACGTTATCCTGCACGCCCTCTTTATGGGAAAAAAGGTGATCGCCGCACGAAACGGTGCGGACCCTGCCGGAAGCGGGCGAGAGGCGCTTGGTTTCAACCGGGGGAGCTTGCCGCTCCAACGGGCTCTTTTGGAACGATTCAGAATCGTGGAGGATTACGGCTGTCTTCTAACCGATGCCGCAGAACTTCGAAGCAGGGTGAATTTGGTGCTTTCGCAGGCAGAAAACTTACCTGCAAAACAAGAGAATCTCGCAGCCGGCTCCGTGCGTTCGATAGCCTCCTGTCCGGGAAATGTTGTCACTGCGGCCGATATTCGCCATGCCCATAGCGTGGGAGTAGACCTGAGGCTGTCTCCTGCAGCTCTGGTCACCCCCCTGGCTCGTGACCTCGCCACCCGGTACGGCGTAGCGCTGGTGGAGCAACGGGATCTGTGAGTCCCCATGAGGAGGAACACCCGTCATGTTTATTGCAGAAGTCATAGGAACCGTCGTTGCGACCCGCAAACATGAGCGACTGGTTGGCAGCAAGATACAGGTCGTCCAACCTCTTGACCCACGGGGCGGAGAAGCCAAGGGCGATCCCTTGGTGGCTGTCGACGCTGTGGGCGCTGGAGTGGGCGAACGTGTCATAGTTGTGCAGGGGAGCGGAGCTCGCAAGGCTGTTGATAACGATATGTGCCCGGTGGATGCCACGATCATTGGAATCATTGATCACCTTGACATTGAAGGAAGCACTTCATGATCTGCCTCCTCATGCCGGTCGGATGAGAACAACATGAAAGATACGCTCCGGAAAATCTACACGAAAGGTGGAGATAAAGGACAGACGAGGCTCCTGAGTGGAGAAACGGTGGAAAAAGACGACTGCCGGGTCAGCGCTTATGGAGCTTTGGACGAGCTTCAATCACACCTCGGGGTGGCTCGTGCTCTGACCAGGCAAGAGTTGGTACGGTCCATTCTCTGCACCGTTCAAAATAACATCTTTGTTGCAAGCTCCGAGCTGGCCTCGACACACGAGTCCCTGGCCCGGCTTAAACGCCGCATCAACCAGGAAGACGTACGCAGGCTGGAGGACTGGATTGACGACCTTACCAAGGCGTATGGCCTTCCCGGACGTTTCGTGATGCCGGGAAGATCTCTGGACAGTGCTGCTATGCATGTAGCCCGTGCGGTGTGCCGGCGTTGCGAGCGTTCGATCGTTTTGCTGAACCGGGAGGCGGGTGGTGAATATAGTGAATGCATCATCTACTTCAACCGCCTCAGTGACTTGCTTTTTGTTCTGGCCTGGTCCCTTGAGTTCAGGGCCGTTGTTGAAGAGGTGGTACGTGGTTTGATTATGGAGACATTCAAGGAAGGAAGGGGTCTATGAAGATCTCCTATTCCCTTGCACGCATCCTCAGTCACATTGCAGAGACGCAAGCGGCAGCCGTTGGCGTTCCCATGGCCATTGCCATGGTGGATGCCGAGGGCGGCCTTTTGTTTTTCGCTCGTATGGACGGCGCTTTGCCTGCGAGCACCGAGATTGCAGTGTCAAAGGCCTACACATCCGCGGTCTTGCGCATGAGCACCCAGGAGTTGGGCAGACTGGCCCGTCCGGGTGAAGTGCTCTATGGGATACAGCATACCCACAACGGTAGAATCGTGCTTTTTGGCGGCGGTCTTCCCCTGCGTTTGGGAGGACGGGTGGCAGGCGCCATCGGCATCAGTGGAGGCAGTGTGGAGGAGGATATTCAGGTCGCTGAGTCCGTCGCCAATGCCTTGGAGCTGATGGAGTGCTGGTTTGAGTACTTGAAGGGGACCTTGCCCTCAAAGCCCCTGGAGGGGAACCGGGCAGATCGTCTCGAATCCAAGTTGCAGGAAGTACTGGAACAAATGAATTGTGATCTTCCCCCTGGCACCGCATCCATTCTTAGCGGTGCGATCGTCATAGCCGCCACCAATGAACCTTGTTCTTCCCGTCCGTAGCGGGTCTGGAACGGTGGCGGGAAGGTGAACGGTTTGAAAGGCAAAGTTCTTTTCAGGGGACCTTATTAGAGCTGAAAGCGATCTGCCCATGAGAGATGAGATCAAGGAGAAAGGAGAAATGACTATGGAGTTCAACGAGGAGATCGTTGCCAGTGTGGTCGAAAAGGTGATCGCCGCGCTCAACAAAGGGGCGAGTTGCCAGTCCGGGGACTTCACTGGTCTTGTCGATACCGTGGATGAAGCAGTGAACTATGCTGAGGAAGCGCAAAAGAAACTGATTGCCATGTCTCTGCGAAGCCGCGATAAAATTATCGCTTCTATCCGAAAGGCGGTCCTTGCCAATAACGAGGTAATGTCCGCTCTGGCAATACGGGAGACAAAGCTTGGCCGGTACGAAGATAAAGTCAGGGAGAATATCCTGTGCGCGACCAAGACCCCCGGGACTGAAGATCTTCGCCCAATTGCCCTGACCGGGGACGACGGCCTGACTCTGGTCGAGCCGGCCCCGGTGGGTGTCATTGGCGCGTTAACCCCTATCACCAATCCGACGGGCACCCTTATCCACAACAGCATCAGTATGTTGGCGGCAGGAAATTCCGTGGTGTTCAACCCTCATCCAAGTGCCCGCGAAACCAGCACAGGGATGCTCCAGATCATTCACAAGGCCATTACGGATGCCGGCGGACCTCCCGGGCTGGTCACTGGTGTTCGACAGCCAACTCTTGAAACCGCCAAACAGCTTATCGAGCACCCTCGAATCCGTATGCTGGTTGTGACAGGTGGCAGGCCGGTGGTTAACGTGGTCCTTCGCGCGGGCAAAAAGGCCATTGGGGCCGGGGCAGGCAATCCACCGGTACTGGTGGATGAGACCGCAAACATCAGAAAGGCTGCCCAATGCATCGTCAATGGGGCAAGCATTAATAACAACATCTTCTGTACCTGTGAAAAAGAAGTAATCGTGGTTGATGAGGTAGCTGACTCTCTCATCAAGTTCATGCAGGAGACGGGCAAGGCCTACCTGTTAACCCCTGTTGAAGCCGAAAGGGTCACCAGACTGGTGGTTACCCCCGAGCGAAAAATCAACCAGGCCTATATCGGCAAAGACGTTCAGGTGATTCTGCGCGATATCGGTATCGAACTGAGTGAAGAATACCGCTTGGCCATTTTCGAAGCACCGAAGGATCATCCTCTTGTATGGCTTGAGCAGATGATGCCCGTCATGCCCATCGTTCGAGTCCAGGATGTCGAGGAAGGGATACGATTCGCCGTGGAGGTGGAACAGGGTAACAGGCATACGGCAATTATGCACTCCACAAACGTAAACAACATGACCGCGTTTGCGCGGGCGGTTCAGACAACACTCTTTGTGAAGAATGGACCTGCCTACGCAGGGATTGGTCTAGGCGGCGAAGGTCATACCGCCTTCACTATTGCTGGACCAACGGGTGAAGGAATGACCTCTGCCAGGACTTTTACCAGATCACGACGTTGTACACTTGTGGAAGCTTTTCGCATCGTTTAACCATTTTTTTCGAGGAGGCCATAATATGAAGGTAGGTCTCGATCTTGCGCTGAAGTTGATAGCCGCCGCGAGGAAGAAGGCGGAAGAGATCGGCGTTCCGATGGTGATCGCCGTGGTTGATGCAGGGGGCAATCCGATAGCTCTCCAACGCATGGATGATGCTCTTCTGGTCAGCATCAACATTGCCGCCAACAAAGCCTATACCGCGGTGGCGGTCAAGATCCCCACCCATGAACTCGCCAAGGTAGCCCAGCCTGGAGAGCCTCTGTTTGGTATCCACACCACTGATGGCTGCCGCATAGTGATTTTCGGAGGCGGCTACCCGCTGAAAAAGGGCGACGAGATAGTGGGCGGCATCGGGGTCAGCGGCGGCAGTGTGGAAGAGGACATGGCCTGCGCTATGGCCGCCCTGAAACATTTCAAGTAATAGACGGGGCTGAGCCGCGCCTGTTCAGCTGAGAGAAGGGGACACGGATGAAAGTCGCAATCGCCGGGGCTGCGGGCCGTGTAGGGTGTTGCGCCGCCTATGCCCTGCAAGTGGCAGGCATAGTATCGGAAATAGTGCTGACCGACATTATGAAAGACCTGGTCGAAGGCGAGGCTTTGGATTTGATGCACGGCAGCGCCATGTTGCATGATCAGAAAATCTGTGCAGCGGATATCTCGGCGGCCGCAAAGGCAGACCTGATCATCATTACCGCAGGGCTGCGCAGAAAGCCGAATGAGTCAAGGCTCGACCTCATCAATAGAAACGCTTCTCTTTTTTCGTCCATGGTTAAAGATTTGAAAACCGGAGGGCTCCGCAATGACGCAATCCTCCTGGTGGTTTCAAATCCGGTGGACATTCTCACCTATCTCGCAGTCCAGCAGAGCGGTCTTCACCCAGGACAGGTTGTCGGCCTTGGAACGCTCCTTGACACGGCACGTTTCAGCTCGCTTATAGCCGACGCCGTCAAGGTCGCGCCAACCCAGGTCAGGGCCCTGGTGTTGGGAGAGCATGGGGATTCCATGGTGCCTGTCTGGTCGTCGGCGACCTGCAACGGGCTTTCTCTGGAAAAGCATCCTGACCTCTCGGCGGCTGCCAGGACAAAGATCTTCGAGCGGACGCGCCAGAGCGGCGCCGAGGTTATTCGCCTGAAAGGGGGCGCAGGCTGGGCTGTCGGCACGTGCATTGCCGCTCTGGTTCACGCGATTGTCTTGGATCAAAGGAAGATTCTTCCTGTGAGTTCCCTCCAGATCGGGGCCTATGGTCTCAGAGATGTGTGCATCAGCGTACCCACAATGGTTGGCCGGAGCGGAGTCGTGAAGCATCTGGAATGGCAACTATGGCCTCGTGAACTCCAAGAACTGTCGAAATCCGCGACTGTGGTTCAAAACACCATTAAAGGGGTCACCCTGCAAGACTCCTAAGCCGGGCAAGCCGGAAATGAACAGGCAAGATAATAACTTGTAAAAAGACACTACTTACAATCGGCCATGATTATTCAGGTTGAAATCTGCCTGATGCAGGGAGGGCCAAACTGATGGCAAGAAAACGAAGTGGCTTGAGCGCTCAGTTCAGCTCCAACTTGTCCCCGTTACGACGATTCCATAATCGCTCCTCCCACCTTTCCATGAGCAGCTCAGTAATACCTGCACATTGGCGCCGCGAAGGAGGTTCCATTGTAGGCAGATGTCGGTCACAGGGTGATAAACCGGGGGAAAGTGCGTAATTTACCTGAGTTTATCTTCATTTTTACAGCCCGCTTACAGGGAGGAATCCAATGAGTCGGATTTTGATTTCACCAAGTCGTTATGTTCAGGGAGAGGGAGCTATCAACGAGATCGGTGTGAATGCGGCCAGGCTTGGGACCAAGGCCCTGTTCACGGGAGGGAAAAGAGCCTTATCCGTTGTCGGCTCTGCAGTTGAGGCAAGTCTTAAGGAGAAGGGGATCGGGTGTCATCGCGAGCACTTCAACGGCGAATGCTCGACCAACGAGATCAACCGGCTGGTGGAGGTTGCAAAAAAGGCAGGATGTGATCTCGTTATCACCGCCGGAGGCGGTAAGGTCATCGATACAGGCAAGGCTGTCGGCTACTACATGAAAATTCCGGTCGTCGTCGTCCCGACGATCGCCGCAACAGATGCCCCGTGCTCGGCGCTTGCGGTGGTCTACACCGATAACGGTGTCTTTGAGCGTTACCTCGTCCTGCCGAAGAACCCGGATTGCGTACTTGTGGATACGGGCGTTATTGCTAAAGCACCGGTTGAATTCCTGGTATCCGGTATGGGTGATGCTCTGGCCACTTTCTGGGAAGCCGATACCTGTTTCAGGAGCTGTAAGCCAAACGTACTCACCGGCGGATGCCCTCCATTGCGCTCGGCTCACACGCTTGCCCGCCTGTGCTACGACACCCTGCTCGAATACGGCCTGCAGGCCAAACTCGCCGTTCAAAGGCATATGGTGACTCCCGCGGTGGAAGCCATCGTGGAGGCCAACACGCTGTTGAGCGGCCTGGGTTTTGAGAGCGGCGGCCTTGCGGGGGCCCATTCCGTTCACAATGGATTCACGGTTCTGGAAGGCACCCATCATAAGCTGCACGGCCAGAAAGTGGCTTTCGGGACCATCGCGCAACTGGTCATGGAAGGTCGTCCAACGGGTGAAGTCGAAGAAGTGCTGGATTTCTGCCTGTCTGTGGGATTGCCGGTCTGCCTGGAAGATCTGGGGATACACAAGCCTTCGAGCGAGGACATCCGCAAGGTGGCCGAGGCCACAACCGCTTCGGGCGAAACTATTCATGCCTCATGTTTCGAGGTGACTGCAAGCATGGTGGAGGCTGCCATCTGGACAGCTGACGCATTGGGAACTGAATACAAGAAAGGAGCATGATCATAGCGCTCACCGGGGGAATAATGTGATCACTCGGTGAATACATGGGTTTGCAGGCTTATCTGAAATTGTACCGGCGTCCCTTCGGCACGAACCGCATCATTGGTTGAAGCCAAAGGAAAGGATTGCCGCAAATAGTACTCGACAGAGGGCCCACCGGCGGTGGTCTCCCGCATCCACCTCCCCCGGGCCCGCCAATCAATACTACCGGTTACCTAGTCACGAGGGTTTCCGATGACCAGGAGCGTTGAGTCTTGGCGCCCACAGGGATGTCGATGTTTTCATCGACCAACCTTGCCAGCTTGCCTCTGTGGCGGGATATATGTGAGAGGAAGTGAAAGAATATCATCTATCAATTGTACTGCTGATGGCTGTATCCTGCAATCTGGACAATGTGGGAATAGGCATAGCATATGGCGCCAGAGGCGTATCAATCCCTTTTATATCCAATCTGCTGATTGCTGGGATTACTACGCTTGGAACATATATTTCTGTTATGTTCGGCCAATGCATGTACATCTTCATAAAGCCGGGTATTGCCAAATACACTGGAGCTGCAATATTGATATGTGTTGGTATATGGATCTCAATTGAGAAATACATTTACGGAAACCGTGATTTATGTTGTCATACAGGTATTTCAGAAGTCAATTCAAGGACGGAGAAATCATTCATTACAAAGATATTGATGATACTGGATAATCCATTTACTGCCGATACGGATTTATCTAATCATATTGATCTCAGGGAAGGGATAGCGTTGGGATTGGCATTATCTTTGAACAATATAGCCAATGGCATCGGTGCCGGCATGATTGGTTTAAATATCATGTGGTTAACGGTTTTTGTATTTATTTTTAGTATTGTTACAATTTGGGTTGGAATAAAGATCGGGGATTATTACGGACGCCGAATCTTTGGCAAAGTAACTGGATTTGCGGCGGGTGTACTCCTCGTTTTCATAGGTATTTATGAAATTATTTTTTGAGCATTATTTGCCATGGTTCGATTAACTATCGGAAACGTTTTGTAAATCTCCATGCTCCAAAGATGTTCGTCGAGGTTACTTCCATCCGTAATGCTGCGAAATCCAATCGCGGTACTTGCCGGTTTTGACCGAATCGATCCAGGAGCTATTTTCAAGATACCATTTTATTGTTTTCTCAAGCCCCGTTTCGAAGGTCTCTTTCGGCTTCCAGCCGAAAGCGCGGTTGATCTTTGAAATGTTGATGGCATAGCGCTGGTCATGGCCGGGGCGGTCTTTGACGAAGGTGAGCAGAGATTTGTGGGGCCTGTATGGCGACTGGAGGCATAAGTCGTCCATCATGGCGCAGACGGCTTCGGCCACTTCCATGTTTGTCTTTTCGCATGCGCCCCCGAGATTGTAGTTTTCTCCGGGCTCTGCCTGTTCCATGAGCAGGTGGAGTGCCGCGCAGTGGTCATTGACGTAGAGCCAGTCCCGGACGTTCGATCCATTGCCGTAGATCGGCAGAGGTTTGCCCTCCAGGCCGTTCAGTATCAGCAGGGGTATGAGCTTTTCAGGAAATTGTCTTGGACCGTAGTTGTTCGAACAATTAGTGATGATGGACGGAAGGCCGTATGTGTGGCGAAAAGCATTCACCAGGTGATCACTGGCCGCCTTGGAAGCTGAATAGGGGCTCCTGGGATCGTATGGAGTCTTTTCATGGAACGGCTCATCCTCGTGCCCGAGAGACCCGTAAACCTCATCTGTTGAAACATGCAGGAAACGAAATCGTGCCCCGGCCTTTTCGGGTATCTGCCGCCAATAATCCCGGATCTGCTCCAAAAGATGCAAAGTACCGAGCACGTTCGTCGTCAAAAATGATTCGGGGCTGGAAATAGAACGATCGACATGCGATTCGGCTGCAAAATTCACTACCGCCCATGGCTGGTGCTCTTCGAGTATCGCGCGGACTAGTTCCCGGTCTGCGATGTCGCCTTTGATAAAGATATGGCGGGGATTATGCCGGGCTGGTTCCAGGCTCATCGGGTTGCCTGCATAGGTCAGGTTGTCCAGGTTTACGACAGTGTTGTCTCCTTTTGCCAGCGCATGAAGAACGAAATTGCTCCCTATGAAACCAGCGCCGCCGGTCACGAGTATCTTCTTTTCGAATCCATTTGAAACAGGCTTCATTAGAACTCCAGCTCCATTATCCGGCCACCCGTGCCTCAAAGAAACGAGCCCGACAAAAACAGCGATTCATTATTACATACCTGGCTCATTCAGGGAAAGATAATAGAGGGGCCGCGAGAGCATGCCGGTATAAAAGCAGATCGGTGTGCCTGATATTGATCTATCTCGACGGAAGCGTCTCCAGCATTTTCGAAACCTCGATGTCTACCACCCGTGGGGCGTCATAGGGCGGAACATTCGCCATATCCAGCACGACGGATTTAGTCGATGCGGTCGCGTCGCGGAAACTCTGGGTCTGGATGTCGATTCTGATCATCGGGGTGTCCGCCGGGGCGGCAAGCCCAAGGAAGCCGCCACCTGCCGCGCCTGCAATCGCGCCTGTAGCCGGAGCACCTGCTGCCGCGCCAATCAGCGCGCCCGTCGCCGCGCCGAGAAGCGCCCCACCCAGGAGGTGTTCGGCCCTTGCGTCCGGATTGTCCCGAGATTTTGTGGCGAGTGCAATATTAACAGAAAAGTCGGCTTCCCTTTCTCTTCTAACCTGGTCATAGCCTTTTTCATAAAGGGCTCGATGAGCCTGAGGCAAACTGATTGCGAAAGAGGTGCGGTTATCGACATGCATTACATAATAACGGTCCTGTGGGCCGACGCTCAGAAAAGCCGGCTCATTTGCAGCCGGGCTGGACACCGCCGGGGGTTGCTGCACAGAGTAGTAAGGACCATAAGCCGAAGTGGCACAGCCTCCGAGGAGGACAACCGCAAATCCCAATGTGAGAATCTTCCATGACCATGCCGATGTCTTCATCTGCTGCTCCTGTTGGGAATCGAATGAAATATCCGGAAAGCCACAAAGTCCAACTCAACCTAGCAGGTTAAATTCGACTTTTCAACAGCCATTATCAACTTGGCCGTTCGTAAGTCCATGCGTGGCTCTGGGCCGGTTTTCCAGCTATAGCGGCTTTCCTTTCAAATTCATTTAGCCGGGCAACGCCCGTAATTGTCTGCAAACCGGCGGATATCGTCTTCGCCCAGATAGCTGCCGGACTGCACCTCGATAAGTTCCAGGGGAATCTTGCCGGGGTTTTCGAGGCGATGTCGCGTGCCCATGGGAATGTATGTGCTCTGGTCTTCGTGGAGGATGAATTCTTCGTCATTCTTGATTATGCGGGCGGTTCCGCGTACGACGATCCAGTGTTCCGCCCTATGGTAGTGCATCTGATGGGAAAGTGCCGCGCCCGGATTTACGGTGATCCGCTTTACCTTGAAGCGCTCACCCGTGTCGATGGATTCGTAAGACCCCCAGGGACGGTATGTGCGGGAATGAAAAAGCGCCTCATCCCTCATCTTCTCCTTGAGCTTGCCGACGATCAGCTTAACATCCTGGGCTCGACTGATCGAGGAGACCAGCAGAGCGTCCTTTGTGTCGATAATTATCAGGTTTTCTACACCAAGGGCCGCAATGAGCCTGTTTTCGGAATGTATAAAGCAGTTGTGCACATCTTCCAGAACAACATCTCCGGTGATGGCGTTGCGGCACTCGTCTTTTTCGCTGACTTCATGAAGTGAGAGCCAGTTTCCAACATCGCTCCAGCCCACATCCAGCGGAATTACCACCGCGCGCGGCGTCTTTTCCATGATCGCATAGTCTATGGAAATACTGGGGCATGAGGTGAAGGAGCGCTCCTCGAGTCGAGTAAAGTCGAGGTCCCGCCTGGCCTTTTCATATGACTCGCGGCAGGCATCGAGAATTTGCGGCGAAAGCCGGCTGAGTTCATCGAGAAAAACCGAAGCCCTGAACATGAACATGCCGCTGTTCCAGAAGTACTCTTTTGAATTTACATAGGAGCACGCTTTTTCATAGTCCGGTTTCTCGGAAAACTCGCGGACCACGCAAGCCCCGCCGTCTGTGCGACCCTGAACACGGTCCCCCTTTCGGATGTAGCCGTAGCCGGTCTCCGGCCTGTCAGGAACTATCCCGAAGGTGATTATATTGCCGTCCGACGTGAGTTCGGTCCCTTTTTGAACAGCGGCTGCGAAAAGGGCATCGTTACGGATGAGATGGTCTGCCGGGAGAACGAGCAGGTCGGGGTCATCTCCGTCTTTTATGGCAGCCAGAGCCCCCACGGTAATTGCGGGACAGGTGTTTCGCCCCGCTGGTTCGAGTATGATGTCCGAATAAGCCATGTTGATCGCCTGCATCTGGGCTGCCGCCATGAATCGGTGGCTTTCGTTGCATACGATGATGGGAGAAGCTGTTTCCGGGATCATCGACAGGCGCATGAGAGTTGCCTGGAACAGGGAGTGTTCCCCGCCCAGCAGCGGCATCAACTGTTTAGGCAGATGTTCTCTTGAAAGAGGCCACAACCTGGCTCCCACGCCACCTGACAATATAATGGGTTTTATCATCGCTGCCTGCCCTTTCCCCAAGGCTGGAATTAAAAAACTCTCCGGGTGCAATCCTCGCTGATTTGTAGAGCTTTTGCACTTAACATGAAAATATCATTTTGAAGATCCGTTTTGCAGCCGAAATATAACATGAGTAAAAAGTTTTAAGTTTTTCCAATAAATAGTTGGCTTTCGGTCTTGTCGAAAATCGTGTATCTTCTTCCGGGTTATGAGGGCTGAAGAATCAATTCCTATTTCCTTGGAAAGAAAAAGCCTGACGATGATTAAAACTCTTGCGGTAATGACCAGTGGAGGAGATTCCCCGGGAATGAACGCGGCTGTGCGCGCCGTAGTGCGCCGCGCCCTGGACAGGGGGATCGAGGTGCACGGAATCTATTATGGGTACGAGGGACTCGTCCAGGGAGGCGACAGAATAAAACGCCTTGACTGGCAGGATGTCGAGGGCGTTTTGCAGCGTGGAGGGACTTTCCTGGGTACGGCCCGCTCCGAGCAGTTCAAAACGCTGGAGGGCAGGCGGCGCGCTGTCGAGAACTTACTGGAGCGCGGTATAGAAGCCCTGGTGGTCATCGGAGGCGACGGCTCGCTCATGGGAGCCCACATTCTTTCGACCGAGTGGCCCGAACATCTGGAAAAGATCGCATCCGCCCGCCCTGAATTTTCCTCCGGCGCCGCACGAATTCCACTGCTCCAGGTTGTCGGGCTCCCAGGCTCCATAGATAACGACCTCAGCGGGACCGACATGGCCATAGGCGTTGATTCAGCCTTAAATCACATAGTACACGCCATAGATAATCTCACCTCAACGGCCGCTTCCCACCAGCGCACCTTCGTGATCGAGACGATGGGGCGAAGCTGCGGCTATCTTGCTCTTGCCGGAGCTTTGGCGACCGGGTCCTCGTGGGCGCTCATTCCGGAAGAGGAACTCGAGTTGCGGTGGCATCAGAAGATGGTGGAGAGCCTGGATAAGGCACGCAAAATCGGCAGACCTCATCAGATGGTTGTCGTTGCCGAAGGGGCCAGGCACCCCGACGGACTGCCGATCGAGTCCAACGAAGTACGTAAGATTCTGGCAGAAAAACTTGGGATAGAGGTGCGGCTCACGGTGCTTGGACACGTTCAGCGCGGCGGGGCCCCGACGGCTTTTGACCGCGTGCTGTCCACCCGGCTCGGGGTCGCGGCCGTGGACCTTTTGGCCGATGAGCCGGACGTCATACACCGTCACATGGTTGGAATACGCAGGAATATGGTGGCCACAACCCCTCTTATCGATGTGGTCGAAAAAAGCCGCGAAGTTCACACGGAAATCGAAAACTGCAATTTCGAAAGGGTCGTTGGGCTTCGGGGACAAACCTTCCAGAGCATGCTCGGTCTGGTGAACACGCTGACGCGGATAAGTCCCGCCCAGGAATCAGAGGACCGGAGCAGAATCGTAATTATGACTGGCGGGGCCGATGCGCCGGGTATGAACGCCGCGCTCAGCATCGCGGCCAGGTATGTCCTCAATAATGGCGTTCGGGCGCTCGGCTCGCGTGACGAATTCTACGGCCTCATTCATGGCGACTTAATCGATCTCGACTGGAACGAGGTTGTCGGCTGGGTGGGGCAGCCCAGCTCGAATATCGGCACCGCACGGTTCGATCTGGCAGATGGGGACTTCGACCGCATTGCGGAAAATATCAAGAAATTCAATATAAAGGGAATCATTGCAATCGGAGGCCTGGGCACATACCAGCGCATTGAGAGCTTTGTGGAAATGCGGGACCGATTTCCCGAATTCAATCTCCCAATTATGCTCATACCCGCGACCATCGATAACAATCTTCCATGCACCGAACTGTGCATCGGATCGGATACGGCCCTCAACAACATCGTCGAGGCGGTCGATAAAGTCCGCCACACGGCTGGTGCAACCAGGCGGGCGTTCATAGTCGAGGTAATGGGCAAAGAATGCGGATTTCTCGCGCTCATGGGTGCGCTGGCAACAGGCGCCGAGAAGGCTTATTTGCCTGAAACCGGTATCAGCCTTGCCGAATTGAACAGGGACGTCACCGAACTCAGAGACAGCTTCGAGTGCGGAAAGCGCATGGTGATATACATGCGTGGCGAGGAGGCTTCACGTCATTACACCACGGATTTCCTGCGAAGGCTGCTCGAAGAGGAGAGCAAGGAGGAATTCGAGGTTCGAAGCGTGGTCCTGGGGCATGTTCAACGAGGCGGGTTCCCGACGGCGTTCGACCGTATCCTCGCCTGCAGGATGGGGGCCGAGGCCGCATCCGCTCTCCTGAAAGCACTGAGAAACCATTCACACGAAGTCCTCGCTTTTGGGTTGAATCAGGGAGCAATTACCTCATGCACGTTATCTGATGCGATGAAGCAAATGGATGAACTGCACGGGAGACCGAAATCGCAGTGGTTCATGGACCTGAGCCGCATGTCCTACTCCCTGGCCAAGAGCGGTCCGTGGTGCGAGGACTGAACGAATATTTGCCGGTGGTTGCGGCCCCGGCTTCATCTGTTCGGCTGCCAGGCATCCATGGATTGACCCTTGGTCACAATTCGTACAGCCTGGCATACTTCTGTCTTAGATAACTTGTCAGGTAATCCGGATTCAGGTCCTCAGCCGTAACGGCTTTGACTAAGGCGCGAGGCAGATGGCGGCTGCCCTGTGAATGAATGTGTTCGCGCAACCATCCGAGAAAGTGAGCGAACTCTCCCGCCTCGAAAATTTCCTGCAAATTGCCCAGTTGGCGTTCCGCTTTGGCATAAAACTGGGCAGCGTACATGTTTCCGAGGGCATAACTTGGAAAATAGCCGAATGCCCCTGCGGACCAGTGTATGTCCTGCATGACGCCATCCGAATAGTTGGGTGGAACCAGCCCGAAATATTTTTGCATTTTGGCGTTCCAGGCCTCCGGCAGGTCTTCGGGTTCCAGTTCGCCGCCGATCAGCATCCTTTCGAGCTCAAAGCGCATAATGATGTGAAGATTGTATGTGACCTCGTCCGCCTCGGTGCGAATTAAACTCGGGCGAACCTCGTTTAGCGCGAACAGGAATTTGTCGATGTCAATTTCCCGCAGCCACGCAAAGCGCTTGGATGCCGCGGGGTAAAAATGCTTCCAGAACCCTGGTGACTTGCCGACCATATTCTCCCACATGCGTGACTGAGATTCGTGAATCGCCATCGATATCGGGCAGCCGAGCGGGGCGCCCCACCGTTGGACCTCGAGACCTTGCTCATAGAGGGCGTGTCCGGTCTCGTGAATCGAGGAGAAAAGGGCCATGACAAAGGAAGCCGGATCGAATCTCGTAGTGATGCGAACGTCTCCCGGACCGATCTTGGAGGTAAACGGATGGGCCGACCGGTCTATCCTTCCGGCGTCGAAGTCGTAGCCCAGGCAGGCAATCACCTCCCTGACGAAGCTCTTCTGCGCGGAAATGGGCGAGTCTCCATGCAAAGCGGTCAAGTCAGGTCTGCGGGGGCTTGCCTCGATCTGTTTGAGCAATTGGAAGGTCGAGCATGCCAGTTTGTCGAAAAGCACCTGGATATCTCCGGCGTTTTCCCCTGGTTCGAATCCTTCGATGAGCCCATCGTAGATCTCCCCTCCGCTGGATAGCGCGGAGGCCTCCTGGCGCTTGAGTCTTATGATGTTGTCGAGGAAGGCGAGAAAACCTCGCCAGTCATTTTCGCCCCTCATGTGCTGCCAGGCGAGTTCACCCTCCGAAGCGGCTTTTGCCAGTTCGACTGCGAGCGCTTCCGGTATCTTGACGGCGCGATCGTAGTTTCGTCTCCATTCTCTCAGGTTCACAGCCTCATCTGACAGCTCTCCACGGGGAGTTTC
Source organism: Syntrophobacteraceae bacterium (assembly GCA_050008735.1). Lineage (GTDB taxonomy): Bacteria > Desulfobacterota > Syntrophobacteria > Syntrophobacterales > Syntrophobacteraceae > SbD1. The sequence goes on along the minus strand of JBEKMB010000009.1, from coordinate 20,178 downwards.
CGACGCTTCGGCCCTGGCAAGCATTTCCGCGAACCTGGGATCTGTCGCTCTTTGGTGAAGAAGGGCGGTAAGGGCCGCAATTTGTTGGGCCCTGAGCCAATGGCCCCCTTTGGGAATGCATGTGCGCTGGTCCCAGCCGAGCAGGCTCATCATTGACTCGTACAGGGCGGTCTCCCTGGAGTAATCCAACAGCCAGCGGTATGCTTCTTCCTGTTTCATGAATTCTCCTTGCCCGGTCGAGCGAAAATAGCATTTTTCAGTTCACTGTTCACTGTTCACTCTTCACCGCTCACTGATTGACTTTTCCAGGCACAGACTTAATTTGCAGTTGACTTAAAATAACGCAAATTCTTGTAACATGAAAGAATTCCTATAAATTGTAGTAGTGTTTCGGTATCCGTTTTCCTGAATGAATAACTCTATGCTAATGTCTGGAACGTTGCCAAAAAGGTCTCCCGGCCACCTTGCAGTGTTGGTGGCCGCTCATGGGGGATCGTCGTATTTTAGGGATCGTTTGGGGTGCGACTCATTTGCCCCCGTGACTGGCTTTACGGCCACGGATTGGAAATTGGAAAATGCTGCCGGATGAATTGAGACTCAAGCTCCAGGAAATGATTGCCGGTGCCGAATCTCCGCGCGAAAAAGCAATCGATGTTATGTTTGAAATACAGGAATTGCAGGGCTGGATGAGCGATCAAGCCATGGTTGAAGCGGCGGCTTTGCTTGAAATGACGCCGCTGGAACTCGAAGAACTTGCAACCTTCTATGATTTTATATACCGCAGCCCGGTGGGCAAATATGTAATCAAGGTCTGTGACAGCACCGTGTGCTGGATGGATGGCCACCAGCGTGTAATCGACCATATAAGTTCACGCCTCGGGGTCTCAATGGGCGGGACCAGCCCGGATGGGCTCTTCACGCTTCTGCCGGTGTGCTGTATCGGCTATTGCGACCGTTCCCCGGCAATGATGGTGAACAAGCGGGTATACGGAAAACTGACTCGGGAAAAGATCGACACAATTCTTGGTAAACTGGCTCGAGAGGCCCAATTTCACGAATCGGAATAGCTCATGCCTCAATATCCCCAGGTACTGTTCAAAAACAGGAAACCGGATCGGGTGGCGACCCTTGACGAATACCGAGAAAGCGGCGGGTACAGGGCTCTCGAAAAGTACGTCGGCGGCGGCGTTTCTCCCAAAGAGGTCATAAGGCTGGTGGGTGAATCAGGCTTGCTGGGTCGAGGCGGCGCGGGTTTTCCTACCGGAAAGAAATGGGCCTCGGTGCCGGACTTCGGCGCCATTCCCCGCTACCTTGTGGCAAACGCCGATGAGATGGAGCCCGGAACGTTCAAAGACCGCGTGCTGCTGCACGCCGACCCGCACTGCATAATCGAGGGAATGGTACTGTCGGGCTACTCTTTTTCGGGTTCCAAGGCTTTCTTTTTCGTGCGTCCCTCTTATGAGAGCAGCGCCACGATATTCGAACGCGAGTTGGAAATCGCGCGGCAGGCGGGTTTTCTCGGCAACAGGATTCTGGGTACGGATTTTTCATTTGACGTCGTCGTTCACCGGAGCGGAGGAAGATATATCTGCGGGGAGGCCAGCGCGCTGCTGAACGCCATAATGGGAAAAAGGCCCAATCCGCTGAAGCCGCCTCCATACCCGACCGAGAAGGGCCTGTGGGACAAGCCCACGGTTGTAAACAATGTGGAAACCCTGGCCAATGTCCCTCATATTCTGCTTAACGGTCCGGAGTGGTTCAAGGGTCTGGCTGCGACCCCTCATGGGTCCGGCACCAAAATTTACTGCATAAGCGGCAAAGTGAATCGTCCGGGAGCGGTGGAGCTTCCGATCGGTACGCGGCTGAGTGAAATAATCGACGAACACTGCGGAGGAATGGCTCCCGGTTCTGAATTCAAGGCATGCCTTCCGGGAGGCGCTTCGACCAGGTTCCTGACAAGGGAGCACTACGACGTCCCGATGGATTTCGATGACCTGAAGGCCGTTGGAAACCGGCTTGGTACGGCTGCCATAATGGTTTTCGATCACAAGACATGTCTTGTGGGCGCAACGCTGAACCTCATCGATTTTTTCGCGCGGGAGTCCTGCGGCTGGTGTACGCCGTGTCGTGAAGGGTTGCCGTATATGCGGGACTTGCTTTGGAGAATCGAAAATGGTCAGGGGGAAGAAGAATTTATCCCCAATCTGAGGAGGCTGTGCAAAGAGGTGTGGAACTCTTATTGCGCTCTTGCTCCGGGGGCTGCCGAGCCGGTAGTCAGCCTTCTTGATTTTTTCGAAGATGAGGTGCGCGAACACATTAGCCAAAAAGGATGTCCTTTCCATGCCTAGGCTGGTCATTGACGATCTTGAAGTCGAGGTGCCAAAGGGGAGCAAAGTCATCGACGCCGCTGAACGACTGGGCATCGTGATTCCGCGCTTCTGCTATCACGAGGCGATGGGAGCGGTTGGCGCCTGCCGGATGTGTGCGGTCAAATTCGTCCAGGGCCCCTTTAAAGGCGTTCAGATGAGTTGCATGATCGATGCTCAGGACGGGATGGTGGTTTCGACAACCGACGAAGAGGCAGTGCAGTTTCGCAAAAGAATAATCGAGCTGCTGATGAAGAATCATCCCCTGGATTGTCCCGTATGCGACGAGGGCGGACAATGCCTTCTGCAGGATGAAACATGGTCCGGCGGACACAGTGTCCGCAGGTACAGGGGCAAGAAGCGGACCTATCGGGACCAGGACCTGGGGCCATACATTCAGCATGAAATGAACCGCTGTATCCATTGTTACCGGTGTTCCAGGTTTTACCAGGAATTTGCCGGATACAGAGACCTCGGTCCAATGCAGATCGGGGACCGCCTCTATTTCGGCAGGTTTTCGGATGGAAGACTCGAAAGCCCGTTTTCCGGAAACCTGGTGGATATTTGTCCAACCGGCGTCTACACTGACAAGACCGCCCGGTTCAAAGTACGCAGATGGGACCTTCGAAGAGCGCCCTCGGTTTGCAATCAATGTTCGCTTGGATGCAATACGATCGGGAACGCCCATTACCGTGGAGTGATGCGCGTGGAAGCCCGCTATAACGCTGAGGTGAACGGGTACTTTATATGCGACGCGGGCCGGTTTGGATTTTCTTATACGAATGGCGGGGCTGATCGCAAAGGGCGCCCCTGGTATCCCGGGGTCGAGGGGAGCGCCGTTTCAGCGCACAGCGCTTTTGCCAAAGCGGCGGAGGCTTTGGGTCATATTTCTCAGAAGTACGGTCCAGGGGCGATTGTCGCGGTCGGGTCGCACCGAAACAGCCTTGAGACTCAGTGCATGCTCAACCGGATATGCAGAGTAAAAAACTGGGGCGGACCGGTATTTTTTTTCGATCCGGCAAAGCTCAGGAAGACACGCTCGGCGGTTGAAAACCTTGATATCGAAGTCGCCGCATCGATGCGGGAAATCGAAAATGCGGACTTTGTCATCGTCGCCGGGGCCGATCCGCTGAATGAAGCAGGGATGGCCGCACTCGCGATCCGGCAGGCCTGGAGAAAGAAAGCCCCGGTTGTCGTTATCGATCCGCGCCCGGTCAAACTGCCCTTCGATTTCGAACACATACCGGCTGCGCCCGGCGAAATTGAACTGTATATGGCTGCGATCGTCAGCAGGGCGGTGGAAAAGGATGCGAAAAACCTCGGAAAAGATGCGGCCGGCTTTTATCGGACACTGGTTGCGGGTTGCGGGGATCGTGAATTGCCGGCCGGGTTTTCCTCGCTTTGTGAACATCTGAGCGGGAGTCAAAGGCCGGTGATAGTCTGCGGGACCGACGTCACACGCGAAACCACGGTGGCCTTTGCAGCCGATTGCGCTCAGTTGCTCAGGTTGACCGGAAAAGATGCACGGCTTTTTTACCTTCTGCCAGGGGCAGGCTCTTTTAGCTCAGCCCTTCTTTCCGGGACTCATGGGCGGGACTTCACAGAGCTTATCAGAGATATCGAAATCGGTGCGGTCAGGGCGCTCGTGCTTGTGGAGAGCGATCCTTTCCACTATTACCCGGACCGGCAGAGACTCGATCTGGCCATATCGAAGCTTGAGCTTCTGATTGCGATCGATTATTTTCCGACCGGGACGGTAAGTCGCGCTGCCATATTCTATCCTTCTTCCACGATCTTTGAGACCGGCTCGACATATGTAAATCAGGAAGGAAGGGTCCAGTTCGCACGGAGGGTCCATGACGGGGGCGTGCCGATCTGGGGAGCGGGGCGCCCGCCGCGTATTTACGGCGAATTTGCTCCCGGAGCGGACCACCTGCCGGCCTGGCGGGCGCTGAGTGAAATTGCGGGCGAGCCGGTGGCGGGGAGCGAACAGGGAGACATGTCCATGGGCGGTGTCATAGCCGCTGAGCATATCGCCTTCGAAGGGCTGGCAGGCGGCAACTACCCGGCTGACGGAATGAGGGTCCTTCCGGGCAAATCCGTCCGGGAGGGCCCGTGGACCTCTTGGAGCGCCGAGTCGGGCGCAAGGTCGAAAAGCTCTGACGGTCTTGAACTGTTGAGCGTTGAATGGATGTTCGGTACTACGGAATTCTCGGCTTATTCGGATTCGCTGGAGGCCGGCCTCAGCGAACCATTTATGTCGATGCACACCAAAGACGCGGAACGCGCGGGGCTTTCCGACGGAGACATTGTCGCCATGGAACTGGACAATGGGACCCTGGAGATTGCGGTTTCTGTTTCGGATCGAACGGCTGAAGGGGTATTGGTCGTTCCACGGCATCAGTCGTTGGATTGGCGGAAGATGAAAGATTTTTCCGCTTGGGTGCTGCCTGAAAAGATCAGGAAAATAGAGCCGGGCCCCTGATGCCGCGTCCATCGCGCAAAGCGTGGGAGCTTCCTGTCCGGTACCCGGCATATGGAATATTCGAGGCGAGTATGAGCAAGAATAGTGCGATCGGTGTCGACTTGGGCGGTACAAAGCTTGCCCTGGGTACGGTCGATGAAGAAGGACTGATAATTGAGCTGCGTCGCTATGACACGGATACGAGGGGCGGCGCAGGGGCCGTGATAGAGCAAATTGTCAAAGGAGTCCGGCAGCTCAACCTGGAGAGTGCGGTTTCAATCTCCGCCATAGGCATAGGGGTTGCCGGGCAGGTGGACCCCGATACCGGGGCGGTCAGGTTTGCGCCCAACCTCGACTGGCACGATGTGCGGCTCCGGGCGGAGGTGGAAAAGGCGTGCGGAGTTCCAACGGTCGTAACGAACGACGTTCGCGCGGCGATGTGGGGCGAATGGCTTTTCGGGGCGGGCCGCGGCGCAGGCGATCTGGTGTGTGTCTTTGTCGGGACGGGAATCGGCGGAGGCATCGTTTGCGGGGGCAAGGTGCTGGAAGGGTGCAGTAACACAGCCGGGGAAATCGGGCATATGATCGTGGACCTGAACGGTCCGACTTGTCATTGCGGCAGCAGGGGATGCATGGAATCGCTCGCCGGCGGCTGGGCGATAGCCCGCAGGGCCCAGGAGAGCGTGCAAGCCTCGCCGGTGTCCGGCGGTACAATTTTGAAGATGGCGGGAGGCGAGGTCGAGCGGATTACGGCAAGAACAGTTGTGCAGGCCTTTCACGCCGGCGACTCGCTGGCGGAGCAAATAATGAACGAGGCTATAAACGCTCTGAGCGCTGGAATCGCCACCCTGGTAAACGTGCTCAATCCTTGCCGCATAATACTGGGCGGCGGGATAATCGAGGGTATGCCCGAGATGGTGTCGCGAATAGATGCGGGGGTGCGCCTCCGGGCGTTGCCCGCGGCAACCGGACGTGTTGAGATATGTGCTTCAAGACTTGCAAACGAAGCCGGGATCGTTGGCGCTGCGGCCCTCGCAATGAGGACTTTCCCGGATAGTGGCTGAAACGGTTCACCACGAATGGCCTCGGGAAGAAATTTCTCAGGGTATGGAGATCGTTCTCCGATACAGTTTTGTCTGCTGAAATATTCTTCGGGCCTTTCATGGAGCTCGCGTCTAAAAACACAAACCTTCTAGAGGAGGAATTCAGGTGAAGCTGGCCGGAATGGATGCTGACCTGATCGGTTTCGAATCTGCGGTACTGGAAAAACTCAAAGATCTTGAGAAGGCGGATTTCTGTGCCAGGCTCTGGCAGAAGGACCCGACTCTGTGGAAAATGGAACCGGACCAGCAGAAAATAATAACAAACGCGCTGGGCTGGTTGGACTCCCCGGTTAAGATCAGGGCGGCTGTCGGGGGCCTTAGCGAATTTGCCGCCGATCTGAAAAGATCGGGATTCAGGCACGCGCTCCTTATGGGCATGGGAGGAAGCAGCCTTGCGCCGATGGTTTTCAGCGAAACCTTCGGAAAGCATGCACCGGGTCTTCCGTTAACGGTGCTCGATACCACGGACCCGGCAACTGTTATTCGGCTGGAACGAAGCCTGCCGCTGGCCAACACTTTTTTTATCGAGGCCAGCAAGTCGGGCACCACGGTCGAGAGCCGTTCTTTCGGCGAGTATTTTTTTGAAAGGGTAAAAAGCATAAAGGCAAACCGCGCCGGAGAAAACTTCGCTGTAATAACGGACCCGGGCTCCATGCTGGAGAGATTGGCCGAAGAGCGTTCGTACCGTAAAGTTTTTCTGAACTATCCTGACATCGGCGGACGCTATTCGGCGCTTTCCTATTTCGGGCTTGTTCCGGCCTCGCTGATGGGAATCGATTTAGATGAGCTGCTCCTGAGGACTTCGAAGATTGCGAACCAGTGCCGTACCCGTAGGCCCCTTTCTGAAAATCCCGGGATAGCGCTCGGAACGGCGATCGGGGTCCTTGCGTCAGGCGGCAGGGATAAGCTGACCTTTATTCTGCCGGGGCCGATTGCGACATTCGGAATGTGGCTCGAACAGCTTATAGCGGAGAGCACGGGAAAGGAGGGCTCGGGAGTTGTTCCGGTATCGGGCGAGCCGGTCGGAGATCCGCAGGTTTACGGAAAAGACCGGCTGTTTGTGGAATTCAGAATAAACAACGAGCCGGATGAAACCGTTGAAGCAAAAGCCGATTCCCTGCGCAAAGCCGGACATCCGGTCATTACGGTTCATATGAGGGACCGGCTCGATCTCGGAGAGCAGTTTTTCCTCTGGGAAATTGCTACTGCTACCGCGGGCGCCCTGCTCCGGATCAATCCGTTCGATCAGCCAAACGTTCAGGAATCCAAGGAATTCACGGCTAAAATTCTTGATGAGGTCAGGAAAGAGGGCAGGGTGCCGGAGGCCGCGATGGAACTTCGCCACGGTCCGTTGCGCCTCTACATGGCCGGGGGGGCCTCTAGCATACCGCAGGCATTGTCGTTCTTTTTCAAGCAGGCTGTGGAAAAGGATTACTTCGCCATCCTCGCCTACCTTACCGAAAATGAAGCAAATGAGAGCGGATTGCGCAGGGTCCGCCTGCTTGTGAGAGACAAAGCGCGAATCGCGACGACGTTTGGCTTCGGCCCTCGCTACCTCCACTCAACCGGGCAGCTCCATAAGGGGGGCATGAACGACGGGCTTTTCCTTTTGGTCACCTCGGATAGCGCTGAGGACGCCGGTATTCCCGGTCAGCCATATGCTTTCGGAATGCTGATGCGTGCCCAGGCCCTGGGTGATTTTGAAGCGCTGCGCAAACATCGGCGCAGAGTCTTGAGGGTGCATTTGAGCGGTGAGACGCCGGCGGGATTAGCCGCGCTGGAAGAGGTCCTCAAAGCTGTGATCTCAGGATGAACGGCTAACTCCGAGAGCCTCTTGTGAAAGACATTGAGCCTGTCTTTATCGGCGAGACTGAGGGTTTATTTCGAGGTCATTTAAGCGTTGCTTTCCAGTTTACGTCATAGAAGAACTTTTGCACTTCGGATGGCAGAGAGCTTAAAGAGCGCTCGTCGATTCTGCAGTCCAGTTTCATCGGAGTGATCTGCACGAACTTGTGATACGGTTGTTGCATTGAGGCACTCGAACACGCTATTGTCGGCCGCTGACAAATTCCGTCAGGGGCCAGGGACATGTGTAGCCTGTGAGCAGGTTCATCCCACTCGTGCCGAGTAAGTCCCCGGGTTGCCTGAGCGGGTTTTTTCCCCACAGCATCGCCCCGCCTCCTTCGCACTCCTACCGGATCGTTTCTGCTTTGAGCCGGAATAGAAAACGGTCGCGGCAATCCAGGCTGCCGATCGGGCGCTGGCGCAAAGTTCAAAACTTCTGAATGGAAAAATACTTAAATTGCGGAACCATGCGGTTCACTTGACGCCGAGAACATCTGCGGCCTTGACGAGCTAGTTCATTGTCAACAAAGTTTCAATGTCATGGCAAGTGATCGTCACCCCGGCGAAAGAGACTGTGTCGTAAAAGGACTATTTTCCATATTTCCCCCCTTTTTCTTAAAGGGGGGCAGGGGGGATTTTGAGTCTCCAATGCGACGTAAGCCTTTAGAATCCCCCTCGATCCCCCTTTACAATAGGGGGAAGCAAAACCTGGTTCCCTGGGATTTGCACCGAGCATTTCTGAATTGCGACACAGTCTCGAAAGCCGGGTTCCAGTGATCTTAACTGGCCGAAAAGACACTAGATTCCGGCTTGCGCCGGAATGACGGATTGTGCGTCTGCACCCTTCACAACTTAGTTGACGCTACACTAGCTTTTGGGCAGCGCAAGTGACCTTGGTCGTTTGGCTAACGGAGTTATCGTGGCAAAGCGCTTCCTTTCCGCAACCTCGGTCCTGATATCTCTTGTGTGCCTCACGTTGTACAATACGGGGCCTCGACGTTTCCGAATCATAATGTTGGAATTCCCGGCGGATTTGCAAAGTCGGAATGTTGGCAAGCAGTGCTGACTGTGTGCGAGCCCAAGAACACCAGTTGCAAAGATTTATTGTGTACAGGCTAAGAGATCCTGGTTGCGAAGCTACCGGCGTTTGTCCAGCATCAACTGGATGTTCTGCTGAAAACAGATTGCATCCGGTGGCGACATAGGATTAAATTCGATCCATGAAGATTAGAGACCTCATCAAAATGCTCGAAGCCGAGGGATGGCGGCAGGTGCGCATGCGAGGCAGCCATCGGCAGTTCCGGCATGTTTCAAAACCTGGTACAATAACGGTGGCGGCAAGGCAAATATTGACATCCCGCCGGGAACGTTGGCGAGCATTTTGAAACAGGCCGGCCTGAAGTAGGTGGAGGAACAATATGAAATATATGGTGGTAATTGAGAAGGGTGTGGCAAGCTACGGCGCTCACGTTCCGGATCTCCCGGGATGTATTGCCGTCGGACAAAGTCGGGAGGAAGTTCTCGGGCTGATAAGGGAAGCGATTGAGCTGCATATAGAGGGACTGAAAGAGGCCGGTGAACCTGTTCCCAGGCCTTCATCGGTGAGCGAATATGTTAATGTCGATGCTGCATGACAATGGATGTCACGGGGCAGGGCGAGTGGACGCTGGATTTCCCGAATGGAATGACGAATTCACCCTCCGCGGATCCCAGGCTGGCTCAGATCCTCAAACAGGGGCGGCTCACAAAAGAAGAATTTGAATCGTGGCCGTGATCGGCGAATTGTCCTCGTACCACGAAAGGAAACAATGAAAAAACTGCTATCCGCATCCATTCTTTCGGCCGATTTCGGCAAGCTTGCAGAAGAGGTCAAAACCGTCGAATCCGCGGGGGCCGACTGGATACACGTCGATGTCATGGACGGCCATTTCGTGCCCAATATTACAATAGGGCCAGACGTGGTGAGAGCGCTAAGAAAGGTGACGAGCCTTCCACTGGACGTTCACCTGATGATAGAGGACCCTGGGCGATACCTGGAAGATTTCGTCAAAGCGGGAGCGACATGGCTTGGTGCGCATGCCGAGGCCTGTGTGCATCTGCACAGGGTGATTCAGGCGATAAAGGAGCTTGGAGCAAAGGCGGTCGTGGCTCTCAATCCGGCCTCGCCGCTCTCCCTGATCGAAATGGTGTTGCCGGATGTGGATATGGTTTTGCTGATGACCGTCAATCCGGGATTCGGCGGACAGGCGTTTATCAGGAACGTGCTTCCGAAAATCAGGCAGTGCCGAAAGATGATAGATGATGCGGGGCTTTCGGCTTTGCTCCAGGTTGATGGAGGGGTAAACCCCAAAACAGCCGTGGAACTCTCCGAGGCCGGTGTCGATGTATTCGTGGCCGGCTCAGCCGTTTTCCGGGGCGATTACGCGCACAACATCAGGGACCTCAAAGAAGGAATGAATCAGCCGCGAAAGGCTAAATCTTAATGCCGAGCTCCTCCAGCATCCTGTCGGCAAACCCTAGAATATAATCCCTTTGCCTTTTATCGGCATAGCCAATGCAACTGCACCGCAAAATTTGGCGGCTGCGGATCAACAGCTCGAAATCGACCTGATTAAGAGACAGATTTACGGCGAAACGGAAGGGCTGGCATTGGCTGTGCTCTCTTTGTATGTCCGCGTAGAGTTCTTCAGGCAGCGTCATCCAGAAAATATCGCCGAATTCCGATGCATCGGCGTTCTTTTGAAGAAATTCAAGGATCTTTTCATAATCTGATTCCCTGAGCTGATCGACTACGTACTGCTTCATGTCAGTGTCCCTGGTTTAAGGTTGGGTGCAAACCAAGCGTCAAACCCGCCTTTTCCGCTGCTGGAGGTAACTGAGTGCAGTCATTATGAAAAAGGAGAGCGTCAGGAGGAGGATGCTCAATGCCGCTGCCAATTCGAATTTTCCCTTTGAGACTTCGAGCACGGTTGCCGTGGTGAGCACTCTGGTATAGCCTCGAATGTTTCCGCCGACCATCATGGATGCGCCTACCTCGCCGAGGACGCGTCCAAATCCGGCGATGACCGCGGCCAGAATACCTGGTCTGGATTCCCAGAGGAGCAACAAAAGGTATTGCAGGCGCGTCGTTCCAAGAGAAAGAATCTGAAGCCGCAGCTTCGGATCGATTGCCTGCACCGCCGCCAGGGTAAATCCGGCGACAATTGGTGAGGCGATTACCGCCTGGGCGATTATCATGGCCGTGGGGGAGTATAGAAGCCCCAAAGCCCCCATCGGGCCGTAGCGCATCAAAAGCAGCCAGGTAACGAATCCCACGACCACTGGCGGAAGCCCCATTCCGAAGTTTACCAGGCTCACCAGGAAGCCACGGCCGAAGAATCGAGTCAGGGCAAGCGCCGTGCCTGCCGGAAATCCGATGAGAACGCTGATCAAAGTCGCTATCCCCGAAACCTGAAGGGTCCTGAACGAAATCTCCAGGACCTCCGGGTCCATCGTGGCCAGGAGCTGAAAAGCCTGAACAAAACCGCTCGTTATCGATTCCATCAGCCGTCCCGCTATTCAGGCGTGAGTCCGTATATGCCTGAAAATATCGAAAGAATATATGAACTTCGCCCAAAAGTGAGTGTCAGCGGCATTCAGCCGTCCTGCAGCCACAGGCGAAGGTGGAGCGATAATCCATAATCAGCCTGTTTTCCTTTCGCGGCAACTCGGTCCCTGGATGCCAAAAGAAATCGAATCACGAACGAAGGGACTTTTGTTAATGGATCAAAGCTTGACGATGTGACAAGGCCATAATTTAAAAGGATTGTAATTATAATCAACTCTTTTCGTTCGCGGCCGCTGCACTATGCCGCCTGCCAATGCCGTTGCGGCGGCAATGCACATGATGCCTGGCGCAAGCAGGCACGAAGATTGATGGCCCTTTGCGGGCTGAAACTAACTAAGCAATTGACTTATCGCCGTCTTGACCCTATAAATTTTCGGTTAAGGCGGTTTCCAGCCACCCGCGCGGGGCAGGACAGCATGGAGTTTTGAAATTGGTGAGGTCCTCGAGGCGCGTTGGCGGTAAATCAGGGTTTTTTTTGTTGACATGAGTGCTTATGATGGTGAGCTTAAAACCGGAATCCGGCTCTGTGAAAGGTTATGAAATCAGCCCTGCGATGCGTGCCGTGCTTCGGCATGTATTCCTCAACATGCCCTGGAACCTTATAAGTAAGTATATAGATTTGGTTGTCGAAAACGGCATGAATCTCGAGATCGGGTTTGGGGCCGATGAGCTGGAAAGGGTTTCGGCGAAGACCGTCTCGGACGTTGTTGGGCGAATGCGTGAGAAGGGCTGCCGGATAACGGTTCACGGACCATTCTGGGACCTGTCTTCCGGAAGCATCGACCACCGGATAAGAGAAGTCACACAGTCCAGGTATGGCAGCCTGTTGGATCTGGTGGAGCAAATTCGGCCGGAGCGGATTGTGTGTCATACGGGCTTCGATCCGAGGCACCACAGGGGGCACTGCAGAGCGTGGATTGATAACAGCCTTTCGATCTGGGAGCCTTTTGTGCAACGGGCCGAAACTCTGAGGATTCCGGTAGTTTTGGAAAATGTGTGGGAGGAAGACCCGGTACTGCACCTGGAATTGTTTGAGGAGATAAAATCTCCCTGGTTGGGCTTTTGCCTCGACACCGGGCATCAGCACTCCTTTTCGAAGACAGCTCTGGATAAATGGCTGGACGCGATGTGGCCGCACCTGTTGGAGGTTCACATCCACGATAACGACGGCGCATCTGACAGCCATCTACCCGTGGGGTACGGTACGATCGATTTTGATTATCTATTCAATTTTTTAGGAAAAAAAGGAATTTCTCCCGTACTGACCTTAGAGCCCCATACGGTCGAGCACATGACCGGGACTTTGGCTGGACTGGCCGCAATGGCCTCGTTTAATGAATATGTCAGTGCCAGGAGGGGCGGACCTGAGCCAAATGGAGGGTAGGCACAGATGGCAGTTGTGGAAGTGAGCATTGTTCCGATCGGAGTTGAGAGCACGAGCCTGAGTTCTTATGTGGCGGGGGCGCTCAAGGTGCTCGAGAAAAGCACCCTGCAATATGAACTGACCGCAATGGGGACGATTATTTCCGGCGATCTCGACGATATCATTAAAACAGTGCGGCTTATGCATGAGAGCTTTTTTTCGGCCGGCCTCCCGCGGGTCCTGACTCAGATCAGAATAGACGATCGGCGGGACAGGAAAGCCAGCCCGGAGCAGAAAATTCGATCTGTCAGGGAAAAACTCAAATAAGACCGGCTCATTGCGGAGGATAAAATGGCCCTCAAGGATTTGGCCGAATATATTGTAAAGTCGTTGGCCGATCATCCGGAAAAAGTGGAACTCGATGAGCGCGAAGAGGATGACACGGTGCTCATCGAACTTAGAATATCACCTGAAGACATCGGCAAGATAATTGGAAAAAGCGGAAATACGATAAACGCAATCCGCACGGTTTTGCAGACTGCGGCCTCAAGCTACAGGAAACGCGCCAGACTCGAGGTGGTTGGCCAGGGCGAACTGCCTCCGGAAGAAAACATCGAGGAGTGATACGGGGCTCGGGGTTTCGTAATACGGAAATCGGGAGCCGATATCGGGAGCATTTTACCCGGCGAGCCTCTTGTAAAAGTCTGCTTGGTTGAGGCTTTTCAACCGGCGACGATCAGGGGGACATCCCTATCCAAAACTGAATCTGTCTGATGATGATACAGAGGAGCCAAGCTTATGTCTGAGAAAGTCCAGGGACTTCCCGCAAATGAATTGCGAGCGCATTTCGAGGACGACCTGCTTGCGTTTGATACGACCGCTTCGCTGGAGGCCTTGGAAGACAAGGTTGTAGGACAGGAACGCGCGATTGACGCCATCAAGTTCGGGATGGGAATGAAGGAGCCAGGGTATAACATCTTCATTGCCGGGCCGTCGAAAGCGGGCCTCACCTATACGGCCAGGACCTTTATCGAAGACCGGGCAAGGCAGGAGGCCACTCCGCCCGACTGGTGCTATGTTTTTAATTTCAAGGAGCAGGACAAGCCCAGGTGTCTGAAAATCTCAGCCGGCACCGGAAAAGCGCTCAAGAAAGATATGAATGAATTCATAACGACGCTGCAGGCTAAAATTCCAGAGGTTTTCGACAGTGATGACTACCGCGCCAAAGAGGGTGAAGTTCACCAGTCCTTCGAGAAGCTGAGGCGGGAATATATCGACGAACTTTCCCAGGAAGCGCGCGAGCAGGGATTCATCCTTCAGTTTTCGCAGGTTGGCATGGTCATCATTCCAGCCAACAAGGAAGGGGAGCCGATGACTCAGGAGGACCTGCGCCACCTGAGTGAGGAAGAGCGGCAATTGCTCCGCACCAAGAGCGACGAACTGCACGAAAGAATGAAGGAAGCGATCAAGAAAATCCGCGAGGGTGAAAACGAATTCAAGGAAAAGCACGCAAAGCTGGATAACGAAATAGCGCTGTTCGTGGTTGGTCAGTTAATGGATTCGTACGAGGAAAAATACAAGGACGACTCGCAGGTGCTCGATTACGTCAAGGAAGTCCAGGAGGATATTCTCGAGAACATAGAGGATTTTAAGAAGAAGCTCGAGCCCCAGCAGCAGATACCGGGGCAGCCCGCAACTCCTTTTCCGGTCCAGCCCAAAGAGGCCAACCTGCGCAAATACGATGTGAACGTGCTCATCGATAATTCGGAAACGCAGGGGGCCCCGGTTGTTATCGAATCCAATCCGGCCTATCCCAACCTTTTCGGTTCCATAGAGAGGCAGGCGTGGTTCGGGGCGCTTTTTACCGATCATACGATGATAAAACCCGGGTCGCTGCACAAGGCCAACGGGGGCTATCTGGTAATGAAGGCGCTCGACCTGCTCAAATGGTTCATTTCCTACGAGGCCTTGAAAAGGGCGCTGCGGGACGGGGAAGTCAGGATCGAAGACCTCGGCGAGCTTTACGGAATTTTCAGCACGCGCACCATTCGCCCGGAGCCGATACCGCTTAACCTAAAGATCGTACTTACGGGCGACCCGTACATCTACCAGCTGCTCTACAGCCTTGACGACCGTTTCCAGAAGCTGTTCAAGGTAAAGGCTCACATGAGCGACCAGATGGACAGCAAACCGGACAAGGTGCTGGAATGCTCGAGGATGATAGCTCGCTACTGCACGGATCACAATATGCGGCACCTTGACAAGATGGGGGTTGCCCGTGTGTTGGAATACAGCGTGGAGCTTACCGAGGACAGGGATAAACTGACCCTCGAGCTGGGGACCATCACGGACCTGCTCCGGGAATCCAATTACTTTGCCGGCCTCGACGGCAGCGAAGTGGTGCAGAGAAAACACGTCGATGAGGCGATCAAAAAGCGTATCTATCGCTCCAATCTTATAGAAGAGCGCGTCAAGGAGGTAATGGAGAAAGATATAATATGGATCGATACCGAAGGCGAAAAGGTCGGGCAGGTTAACGGCCTTTCGGTCTTGATGACAGGTGATCACGTTTTTGGCAGGCCTAACCGGATCACGGCCACGGTTTCGGTCGGGCGCGAGGGGATGGTATCCATCGACCGTGAATCGAAAATGAGCGGCAGCACGCATACCAAAGGCCTGATGATCCTTAGCAGTCTTTTCAGGGAGAAGTTCGCCCAGAATAAGCCCATATCCTTCAGCGCATCGCTTTGTTTCGAGCAGAGCTACGGAATGATAGACGGGGACAGCGCCTCCAGCACGGAATATTATGCCCTGGTCAGTGCGATCGGCGGGATGCCGCTGGCGCAGGGTATCGCCGTAACGGGATCGGTCAGCCAAAAGGGCGAGATCCAGCCGATCGGAGGCGTGAACTACAAGATCAAGGGCTTTTTTGATATCTGCAAGACCAAGGGACTCAACGGCGAACAGGGTGTCATGATCCCGGACAAAAACATTCGCAACCTGATGCTGGACCAGGAAGTAGTAGATGCGGTCGCGGAGGGCAAGTTCCACATCTGGCCGGTGAAAACCGTTGAGGAGGGTTTGAAAATCCTTGTGGGGATGGATGCCGGTGCGGTCCAGGCGGATGGAACTTATCCGGAAGGCACCGTCTACAGGAAAGTTGACGACAGGCTGAGGGAGATCTCGGAAATCGTCCGCAAGTTCGCCAAAGAAATCGAAAACGACAAGAAAAAGCCTGAAGAAGATGGGCCGAACTGCCCCAGTTGCGGGCGCTAAAAAATTCTACAATCGATCGCACGCAGTTGATTCAGGCTGATACACCAAAAGTTCTGAAGGGCGGGTTGCAACCGCCCTTTTTTGGTGAATCACGGAAAGCCGGAAACAGTCTTTGATTCGGGTTTATTGACGTTCATGGTGAATCCGCCTCGGCTTTCCGAGCATCAGCTGTTTGCAACAGTCTTGTAAGCTGGATAGGTGGACTCGTGAACAATGCAGTAGCCCTTTCAATCCTCGTTGTCGATGATGAACCCAACATTCGGAAAACCCTTAGTATCTCTTTGGAGGCCGAGGGCCATCATGTTACCGCCGTTGGCAGCCCGAAAGAGGCATTGACCGAGGCCAACGCGCGCTATTTCGACCTTGCTCTGGTGGATCTTCGTCTGGGTTCGGAGTCGGGAATAGACCTGATCGGCAATCTGCAGGCGATCTGCCCGTGGGTTAAATGCATCGTTATTACGGCCTACGCCTCGATTGACACCGCTGTCGAAGCAATGCGGCGCGGCGCCTTTGATTACCTGCCCAAACCTTTTACCTACGATCAGGTATCGGTTCTTGTCAGCAAGGTTTCTGAAGTCAGGACCCTGGAGCAAAAGGTGGCGTCCCTCCAGGAAAGGCTGAGTGAATCCGTTCCCGAGGCGGTTATCGAAAGCCGCAGCCCTGCGATGCAGCTGGCTTTGGCCATGGCCAGGCAAGTGGCGGACAGTGAAGCTACCATCCTGATTCGTGGTGAGAGCGGGACCGGCAAAACCATTCTGGCTAACGCAATACACTCGTGGAGCGGCCGCTCGTCAAAACCTTTCGGGACTATATCGTGTCCTTCTCTATCCGCCGAACTGCTTGAAAGCGAGCTTTTCGGGCATGCGAAAGGGTCCTTTACCGGTGCTTTGCGCGATTATCGCGGTCGCATTGCGGCCTGCGAAGGGGGTACGCTTTTTTTGGACGAAATCGGGGATTTGCCGCTTTCCATCCAGGCCAAGTTGTTGCGGGTACTCCAGGAAAAGGTCTACGAGCGTGTAGGGGATTTGGAAACAAGAAAAGCCAACGTGAGAATCCTTGCGGCGACCAATATCGATCTTGAATCGGCGGTAAAGACAGGGCGGTTTCGAGAGGACCTTTTCTACAGGCTCGATGTAGTCGAGATTGTGATTCCTCCGCTCAGGGACCGCCGGGAGGACATTGGCCCGCTGGCCGAGGGCCTTCTGGCCTTTTTTGCCAGGCAGAACCACCGCCGGATACTTGGATTTGCCGAGGAGGCCTCTGAAGCCCTGAAGAATTTCGAATGGCCGGGCAATGTGAGGGAACTCCGCAACGCGATCGAACGTGCCGTCCTGTTGTGTACGGACGATAGAATCGGAATTCATCACTTTCCTCTTAAGCTCAAGCCTCTGGAGCGCTTGCCCGGCGCTGGCGATCCGGTGACTATGGAAGAGCTTGAAAGAACGCACATCAGGCGTGTATTGGCCTTGAGCAGGTCCATTGAAGAAGCATGCCGGATTCTGGGAATGGATTCCGTGACTCTTTGGCGAAAACGGAAAAAATATGGGCTGTAAATTTAGCATTTCATTTTGAAATGCCCTAAACCGACTCATCCTTCAATTTGAAATCTTCCGAGCTGGCCTACCCAGACTATTCTTAGCTAAGCCATTGAAATTATATAAGTTGGGTTTACTTTCCCATTGGCATGTGATTTGCCTTTAGAAATCAGATGAAGGGTAAGAGCGCATGAGTCTAAAAATAAAACTGATCCTCGCTTCCTGCGGTCCGCTTCTGATTCTTCTGGTGGTGGGGCTTATAAGCATCCGGACCATTACCCAGTCGAGCAAGGCGCTCGAGCGGATTTTCAGGGAAAACTACGACAGTGTTACCGCCGGCCTGGCCATGAAACAGGCAATCCAGGAAATTGAGCGCGGCGTTGAGCCACTCGTTTCCGGAAAAAGTGTGGACAAAACCGTTCTTGACTCTGCCGTTTCGAGATTTTCACAAAGCCTGAAGTTCCAGCAGGGCAACGTCACTCTGCCCGGCGAACAGGAACTCACGAACAGACTGGCGGAGTCGTGGAAAATTTACAGGAGCGAACTGGAAACTTTTCTGCAACTGCGGGAAACCGACGCCGCGCGCCTGGAATTTTACCGGACCGGACTGCTGCCGCACTCAGACGCGGTTCTCGATGCCGCACAGCACATAATCGACATCAACCTGAACAATATGATCTCCACCGACGGCCAGGTGCGCCAGCAGGCAGCGGAAACAAACCGTAACGTAATCGCGCTGGTGCTGGCTGGAATAGTCCTGGCGCTGATCTTCGTTATCATTATAGTACCATCCATACTAAGGCCTATATCCTACCTCACGCGTTCCGTGAAAGATATTCAGCAGGGAAACCTCGATCTTGTCGTAAAGGCCAGGTCGGGAGATGAAATCGGCCAATTGGCCGCTGCTTTCAACGATATGACAAGGAGCCTGCGTGAATTCAGACGAACCAACCGCGCGCGGTTCGTTCGCACCCAGAAGGCGACCCTGTCGGCGCTTAACTCCCTTTCCGACGCTGTCATTATCTGCAATCCGGAGGGCAATATCGAGCTATCTAACGATACGGCCCAACGTCTGTTTGCCCTCAAGCCGGGAACGGCCATTCAGTCGGGCGAAAATGAGCGGATGGGGGAACTATTTGAACGCGCACGCCGCGAGATGCGGCCCATTCGACCGAAAACCTATGATTCGGCTATTCAGTTTTTCAGGGATGGAGAAGAACACTTTTTCATGCCCGAGGCTGTTCCAATACTGGACGAGGAAAGACGGCTCATTGGCGTGACGCTCATTTTCTCGGATGTGACCAGGCTTCGTAAGCTGGATGAAGTCAAAAGCGGTCTTATCTCGACTGTTTCACATGAACTGAAGACCCCTTTGACTTCCATTAGACTGGCGGCCCATGCTCTTTTGAGTGAAAAACTCGGTCCGCTTAACCCCAAACAGGCCGAACTCGTAGTGGCCGCGCGAGACGATAGTGATCGGCTCTACCGTATCATCGAAAACCTGCTGGACATCGGTCAACTGGAGTCGAGGCAGTCCACCGTGGAGTTTGTTCCTGTGAGCCCCGAACAGGTCCTTCTCAATGTAATGGAGGCGATGAGGCCTTCCTACGTGGATCGGGGGGTTTCCCTCGTACTCGACTTGCCGGGAGATATCCCCCATGTCCTTGGTGACAGGTTGAGACTGGAAAGTGTCTTTACCAATCTGCTTAGCAATGGGTTGAAATTTACCCCTCCGGGGGGGCAAGTGAAAGTATCCGTGTGCTTGGAGAAGGGCGCGGTGCTCTTTGCCGTTGAGGATACCGGCTCGGGAATACCTGAGGAGAGCCTGCCGCATGTTTTTGAAAAATTTTTCAGGGTGCCTGGCCGCGGTGGGCAGAGCAACACGGGACTTGGTTTGGCCATCGTTAAGGAGATCATAGAGGCCCACGGCGGCAGGGTAGGGGTGACCAGCAAACCTGGGGAAGGCACGAAATTTTCTTTTACACTTGCTGCTGCCGGCAGTGTTGTCGGCGAGATTAGGGCCTCATCATGAGGGCTGCACCGGCCCGGGAAGCACTTAGACGGGAAAGACACCAAGATGCGATTTAAGATTTTTTTCGAAAGGAGAAATAAAAGATGGATTTAGCAATCTGGCTGCCGGGGATGTTTTTCCTGGGAATCGCGGTGATGGGGACCTTCTTTCTGTTCGTGAAGGCCTGCGGGAAAATATAAGGCAAAGGAGTTCAAACGATGATCTACATTACGGCGGCTGTCGCGGTTTTCCTCTTCGTTTATCTGATTGTTGCCATGATACGGCCGGAATGGTTCTAGGCGAGTCCGGGAGAATTACCGATCCTGAAAGGAAAAACAAATGACGTTTATTCAGATATGGTTACTTCCTTTTGCGCTCCTTGTAACGGCCACGATCGTTGCGTTCCCGTTGAGCCGTTACATGGCGTGGATAATGGACGGAAAATACCGCCCCTGGCCGGTTTTCCGCTGGTTCGAGCAGCGCCTGGACAGCGGCTGGCAAAACTGGAAGCAGTATCTCTTTTCTTTGCTCCTGTTCAACACACTGATGTTCGTTTTCAGCTTCCTGGTTCTGGCGCTCCAGCCGTGGATGCCGTTTAATCCCGACGG
>JBEKMB010000089.1:0-20655 GCA_050008735.1 Syntrophobacteraceae bacterium | reverse complement strand
AAGAGCGGGGGAATGATTCCCCCGCACCCCCCAGGATTTCGGCCACACGCGCAAGCGCGTGAGGCCGAGCGCTCGGCGCTTGCTGCGATTGCCCCGCCTTGCGGGGCGCCGCAGCAGCGCCAGAATGAGCCGCACAGCGGCGATGGGGGTGTGGGGGGCGCAGCTCTCCACGTTTTTGAAAAAGCTTTTCGGTATTATCTTGAACGCAACCTGGTATGAGTGCTTCAAGACAGGGAAAGTTGCAGCAGCGTCTGACCCAGGGCTTGAACGACTCAAAATGCCTCTTCTATGTGGCTTCATGGAGGAACTGGTTGCCGGATTAACATATTGGCATCATTGTCGTTATGCACCACGGCCTGAACAAGGTTCTCCACAGTGGCAAGCGGTGTGAACCTCTGAATCTGAAAACTTCGAGGTCATTGCTCAATCGCCTTTGTTAGCTCCCTCGTCACTCCAACCCTATTTTCAAACAATAGGTCCCATGCGTCCAAACATTCATCTGAAATATCTGAATTCCCCATTTCCTGAGTCTGTTCGTACAATCTGAGCAATAGCGGCGGAATCTGGTAGGCATCGCCAGCGACAGAAGTAGACATATCGCGAGATTGGGTCTTCAGAGGCCCGGAGAAAACGTTGCAGATAGAAAAAATCAGCTCTGCGTAAGGGAGCAATGAGCCGGAATGGCCCTCAAGAGCGTACAGTAGACGAGAAGGATCATCGATGAAGCATTGTGATTGTATGTACTCCTTGATGAAATCAATTGAGCCGGGGATTTGTAGAATCTGACTGTTACTGAATGCCTTGCCAGCCATCTGTCTCACATCCTTGTCTTGATCCGCCAGAAAGGGCAAAAGCAAATCCTTACATTTGCCCGAATGCTGAGCAATTCATCTATAAGAAAATCATGAAAAATCCAGCGGGCCGCAACCTCCGCCGCTCCCTCCTGGGCTACGTCTCCATACGAGGAATGAATCATGTTTCGAACTATTTCAGCCAAGACATCAAAATGGCTCTGGAACGCAATGTTGAAGAAATGTACAGCATTTCGGGAGGCGGCAACCCGCAAATCTGACCAGGAGGCCCTCGCAAAACATTTGATCGCCAGATCCTTATCGGTGTTAAGGAGAGGAAGGAGCGCCCCAAGGGCGGCTATACGAACGGCAGGGTGTATATCCTCTACTAAATGATCTATTGCCTTCCGCAAGCGAGGCAACAGATCTAGTCTTGACCAAAGCAAAGCGGCAATGGCCATTGCCGCATAACCTCTCACGCAATTGAAGCTGTTTTCGTAAAGGATTTCCACAGAAGCCTCGTCACTGGTCTTATCACAATGAACATTGAGGCTTCCCGTTTCAGGATCAGCGTGGGAAACTGCATACTCTGTGAGTCTCTCAATTACCTTCTCTGACCATGGTTCATCCGGTCTGGACTCGATCATCTGGCAAAAGGATCTGGCTACCTCCGCATCCTCGCCGAGCGGAAACCTTGCGAGAACCGCATTAATAGTTTCGACAGTTGCCGCCCGCCAACTGAGTATTTCCGGTTCCGGAAGTTCGGGAGGATGTTTTGCTTGGCCGATACCGTCTATGATCGCAGCGACATAAGCTGGATCGCAATCTTCCGGAAATTGGAGCGAGAGACGCCCAAAACGCTCTGGGAACCTTCTGGCCATCCGTGTCAGATCGTGGGCAAATTGCCGCAGCGACGCCTCAACGATACGGCCATTACCAATTCTCCTCCACCTGCCTTCTGGGAATGATTTCTTGCTGATTATCTTCAGCCATGCGCGGTCGCTGATCTGGTCAAGCTTTTCTTGGGTGAGGGGAGATCCGATTGTACCGCCGCTGGCAATGCCACCGCGCAGGAATTCACGTACTGGGTATCGGTCAAATTTTCGCTGAAGCATACCTAGCAATCGGTTGGCCTTATTACTGCGCCGTTCTGGACAGAGCATTGGAAGCAAAATGTATTGAGCATACCCCCAATAATGCCAGAATCCGCCGTTCCTGCGTTCGGGAAGATAGCTTTCAGCAAGCCTTTTTTCATCGGGTGAATGATAATTAATAATATGCGTCTCCAACTGCTCGAAAACCTCATCGGAACAATAGCACGATTGATTTTGGATCAGTCTAGCCGCAGGCATCCATTCGGGCTCCCCATAGCCCGATCCGAGGCTGAGATGCGCGGAATCCGAGGTCAACCACAGAAGGGCTTCATCAGCATATTCACCGGGTAGTTGCGAGTAGCTTTCTGAAAGGATGAGTTGAACAATAGAAAAATCGCTTGTTGGCGCATGGAGGGTCCTTGAGCGTGCCAGCAGCAAGTCTGGGCGGAACTTGGCTAGGTGCTTTCCGGCCTCAATTGCCATTTCCACAATGCCCCTTCGAAAGCCGGTTCGTCCGTCGTAAGTCCTGTAAAACCCCGCATCTAGCCACGATTCTTTTCCAAGTCGAGATAACCCCGCGGTCAAACGGGAAATGTGTGGTATCAAGCAATCCCAAACTTGGTCGGGGTACTCACGTGAAACCTCCTTCAATGCCTGAAGATCTACGCTGTCCCAATTCTTCAGCCGTGAATCACGGTTAGAGTTAACCAGGTTGTTGGCTTCGCTCTGATTATCCGTGCCCAATGTAGCAAGTATCGCATCCAATAGGATTACGGCCCGCATTGGGTATTTTCCAGCCAGCCTCGCCCATAAGAAGTTCCTTAATATTCCTCTTCGGGCCAATTGCAGGCGAAGCTCAAACATCCGGTCAGAGTCGGCCTCTGGGTTCAAACACAAGGTGCCCGACACCGCCCCTTGCCATCGTTCGTCTCGGTTCGCGTAGGGCTCAAGGCTTTCTGCGACAGCATCAGGGATATTGTCGTTAACTGACCTGAGAAGCCATAATGCGCAGTCCACCCGTTCAGTAGAGCTGGAACTTAGCCATTCAGCAATAACACCTTTTTCAATAAGGAACCTGACAAAAGGAGCATGACCAGCAAATACTGTTTCTACGAGGTGTCCCCTCCAGAAATCGTCCCCGAGCATGTCAACCAGGAAGTTGCAAAGAGCACTGCTTGGCTCCTCAATCTGACCTGTCAACTCAAGTGCCAGATGCTTCACGTGAAAACGCACTTCCGTCGAGCCAAAAATTTGTTGAATGTTGCTGACGAAATCGCGTTCCGATTCCTCGAGGAGCAGCGATAAGGCTACTCTGAGCTGTTCGCGCCTCAATAAAGATTGCTGGTTCTTTGATCCGAGCCAGTCACAGACGGTCTTATGTCCCAGATGGATCTCTCTCAGAAGGCTGGTTGCAATACGGAAATCAAGGAAGCTCTGATGGCAAAAAGTTATTCGGGGGCCATTGCTTTGAAGAACCCCGCAGGAGTTAAACGCCTCGAGTTCAACCGGATAGGATTCGACCATGCTCTTCGGTGCGTAAATCCTTCCGGTTCTCTCCATGTAATCGGTTACCAAATTTATCAACTCATCTGCTTGCGGCTTGGATATCCGGAATTTCTCAAGCTCTCTGTAGCGACTTACCCAAAACTGGCGCATTAGCTGCACAGCTGTACGGAAATCGGGAGTATCTCCTGACCGTACAATTTCTACCCACATTCCGAGATTCTGAGGTGAGCTGAGGATCTTTTTCTGGCGAGATGGCATTTGATAGAAGCTGTAGCCAGACTTCTCGACCACGATCCGTACCTTTTCTTCCGAAAGATCCCGAATTTCAATTTTGCGGCAGTTGCTCTCATTCTGAAGCCAGCTTCTGATCTCCGGATCGTTCTCCAGGTCAAACGTGCGACATGCCAAAACCAAGCTCATCCGCTTATCAGAGCGCCTTAGAGCCCTCACCTCCCTTACGACAGCTTTGCATACGTCGAGAGCATTGGCGGAATGGGAACTGGTCCAGCGCAATGCATCAAGTTGGTCGAGAATTAATACCCCGAATCGATCAGCGACAAAGGGTTCCAGACACAATGCGGGAGACTCAGGCAAACCCAAGTCCTCTCCAAACTGCTTTGTATTACTCCTTGGCTCTCTTCTGTCCAGACGGACCGGTAAATAAGTGTGGCCTAACTCATGCAGAAGGTGAACTAGCTCATAAAGCACCCCACTTTTTCCCGAACCGGCAACACCATGTAGAATAGTTATTTCTGTTTCCTGAAGAGCCTGAAGGAGAAGCTGTGTTTCTGCGCGAGGGATCAATTCACCAGCTATGAGGAGCGGCTCTATTGAATCCTGGAACTCACTTTGCAGCGCGTCTATGGCTGGCAGTACCCTAATGTCATGCGCCAGTTGCCTGGGATACAGGTCTTGGCTCGCAAGGAATTCTCTGACAGCCTGCGGATTCAAGGTTTTCCTTATATTGTCCTGCGCAAAATCCGCCAGGATAGCTACTGTTGTTTCAGGTTTCCCAGCTATCAGCATGCTGGCCACTTCCAGCAACTCATTTCTCGCATTGCGGTCGTCTGACTTTAGATAAATCTGAGTCCTCTGGAGGTAGCCGAAAGCAATGGCCCTGTCGGTAGGTTTGTCAGCATCGAGACCTAGATGGCAACAATATTGCTGAAAAGCCGTATGCCTATCCGCGCCGATCTCTTCGATCTGATATCGATAGAAATCCTCAGAGTTGTCATTGGAGTCTCGGGCACTCTGACAAATGTCCTGGAACACAGGGCTAGGGACGCCCGTGACGAGGGCATATCTATAATCTTTATCCCGATCCAGTTGGAATCGCATATACGTCAGAATACCGCGTGAGTGAAGATCCGCTATGCTCCAGTTCCTGTCACCACGATTACGCGCCTTGCATTGTTGGGCTTCACGAATGCCGTCTCTTCCTTCTACCCAGAGGTCAACGCCTTGCTCATCGTCTCCTATGGCCTCCACAGTCACTGAACGGAACTCTTCCTTTAACAACCGAAAAAGCTGGGCGACAACCCAACGTCCCTCGTACCGGTTGCCCAGTTTGTCCGCATACCCGCCTGGCTCGTAAGGCATAAGCTAATCCTTCAACGTAACAGAAAAAACGATGCTTACCCCGTTATGATAGCACTATTCTGAGACCCCAAATCATCGTTTTTCTTCCGGCTGAAAAAATGTCGGAGATCAACACTCCTCTCCTATATAGCGTTCTGATGAAGGTTAGCCTGGGCCTTTCAATATTTGGATCGTATCTGCATCTTCCCTCTTTCCGAAACGCGTACGGGTGCGTACGGATTCTGACACCTACGCAGGAGCGTTAGTCCATCGTTGCAGGGTTGGTTAATGCACTTGATATGGGCACTAACAGGACTTAGAGCCACACACCTGAGCAACTTGCTGCTTTAACATCGCCAATACGTTGTCAAACGAGCCGCTCGCTAACATTTGGTCGAACTGGCTGCGATAGTTGACCACCAGGCTCAATCCCTCGGCACTGACATCGTATACCCCCCATTTCCCGTTTTTCAAGTGGAGGGCGTAATCGATATGGACCGGGCCTCCCCGGTCCATCACTGTGCTCTCGACAACGACATGATCTTGCGTTACCTGCTTCTGGTTGTAAGTGATTTTTCGGTTTGCATACTTTTCGATACTGTCAATGTATTTGCCAAAGAGCAGCTTGCTGAAGTCCCGAGAAAAGTCCTGCTGCTTTTCCGGGGGCTGCTTGTTCCATTGTGGTCCCAAGGCGAGCCTGGATACCCCGTCGTAGTCAAAGTATTTATCTACGACCTCTCGGATTTTTTCCCTGCGGGCCTGGGTGTCTTGAGGGTATTCCTTGAGTATTTTGATAACCTGGTCCGTACCGGTTTTGACCACATCCAGCGGATTTTCGCCCGCTATCGCCTGTGAGCCCCACAAACAAATACAAACCACCAGGATGAGCATTTTGGAAATGAGATGTTTGCCCATCAATTCGATTTGTGAATGAGCTGAAATCATGTTTTCTCCTTTTGACATACCGGGCCGGGCAAGAGTCGACTGGGCCGCTCCAGTCTAGAGTTTAAGCCGATCCAATATCCGGAACTCATACTCCGTATCGACCGTACTTGCCGGGGACACGTGAAACGGGGGGAGAGCCGCACGGATTGCACAAGCTAACGCCGCAACTGCCACTAAAGTAATTTAGCTTCCATTTCTCCCTCCTGGAACTCAGTTAATTAAGGCCCTACTATATTAAATATAAGGTATTGCAACGATTTTTGCCAAGCAGGCAGATTTGACGCAGATTTTTGAATAGTAAAATGATGGCAAGCCCTGGGAAGAGAATATTTGACCGTGACAAAACCAAGGCTGTGGCAGAGTCGAATCCCTACGCCAGATGCCAATTAGGAGATGGTCTTCGCAGCCGCTGTGATGTCAATTCTTTTTGAGGGCGCCGGAGCGTCGTCGAAGAAGCGCATTCGCAGTGGGGTAACAGAGTAAACGTTGCATAAAAATAGGACCCGTTCACCACAGAGGCATAGAGAACACGGAGCGGAGAAAAGGTCATAGAATTCTCCGATCAGGGACAAGTTGTTACCGGATTGCCGCAATAGTCGTCTGGTGAAAGCCACCCCTTCTTTTCTCCGATCTTCACCTGCATCCAATCCACCTTGCATCCCGCCAGCCGGGCTTCTGTTTCCCCGGCAAACATTTTGATCACCGAACTTCCGGCATCAGGCTTGCTGTGGAGTGAGGCCTTCCGCCCGGTGCGATTAACGGCCCGCACGCCGAGGAGCGACGCATGGACCCACCCCTGTCCTTGAAACCAGGACCCTGAAGTCACCCCCTGAGCTGAATGGATGAGCACCCAATCCCCGGAAGAAGCGGCGAGATCCACCACTGTTCCCTCTGAGTCCTGGGGAATGACGATAAGAACAGGCGAGTTCCTATCAGGTGCGGATCGAACGTTTGTGCCCTTAGGGTCCGGATCGACGGTGTAAACAGAACCCTTACAAGTCACGGCGCCGGAGGGGATTGAACTCGACTCTGCAAAGGAAAGCGGCTGGGAAAAAGGGTAAGCCCCGTCGTTTGTGCCCCCCGCGAAGCTGTGCAGGACCGTTTCAACGTTTTTCTCCGTGTCGAACTTAAAAATCGTACCCGCGCCGCCGGCCCCTCCACCATGGGTCATCCCGTAAAGAGTTGGCCCTGCGGGGGTAAGCGATCCGTAAGGGTAAGCCCCATCGTTTGCACCCCCCGCGAAGCCGTGCAGGACCGTAGGAACGTTTTTCCCGGTGTCGAACTTGAAAAGCGTACCCCCATGGCCGGCGCCTCCCTGAAGGGTCATCCCGTAAAGAGTTGTCCCCGACAGCGTAAGCGACGCGCAATAGGAAACCCCATCGTTTTTGCCCCCCGCGAAGCTGTGCAGGACCGTTTCAACGTTTTTCTCGGTGTCGAACTTAAAAATCGTGCCCTTGCCGTTGGCGCCTCCCTGAGAGGTCATCGAGTAAAGAGTTGTCCCCACGAGGGTAAACGACCCGTGAGGGGCAGCCCCATCGTTTGGAGGTCCTGCGAAGCTGTAAAGGACCGTTTCAACGCTTTTTTCCGTGTCGAACATAAAAATCGTACCCAGGCCGAGGCCGTCGGCGCCGGGGTTGGCGCCTCCCTCACTGGTCATCCCGTAAAGTGTTGTCCCCAGGAGGGTTGGTGAACCGTGAGGGTAAGCCCCGTCCTTTGTGCCCCCTGCGAAGCTGTAAACGACCGTTAGAACGTTTTCCTTTGTGTCGAACTTGAAAATCGTGCCCTTGCCGTTGGCGCCTCCCTGAAAGGTCATCCCGTAAAGAGTTGTCCCCACGAGGGTAAGCGCCCCGTGAGGGGCAGCCCCATCGTTTGTGCCCCCTGTGAAGTCGTGCAGGACAGTTTCAACGTTTTTCTCCGTGTCGAACTCGAAAATCGTGCCTTTGTCTTTGGCGCCTCCCTCATCGGTCATCCCGTAAAGAGTTGACCCCACGAGGGTAAGCGGCTCTGAAGGGTAAACCCCATCGTTTGGAGGTCCTGCGAAGCTGTAAAGGACCGTTTCAACGTTCTTATTCGTGTCGAACTTGAAAATCGTGCCCTTGCCGACGGCGCCTCCCATAGTGGTCATCCCGTAAAGAGTTGTCCCCGATAGGGTAAACGACCCGTAAGGGTTAGCCCGATTGGCTGCATCAAGGGGATCGAGAATCGTGGAAGGGCAAGCCTTGGCAGCTGCTGATCCATCCATCCGTTCATCGGCCTGGCCCTCAGGTATCCCAGTCATGCAGATGAGGATCGCAGCCAGGCTCCCAACGGCAAACAGTGATAACAATCGAGTTCTTCTCATCGTACCCCCGATCCTGAATGATTCCTCGAAAGGGTCGCCAATGGGATTGGCGCGAGCGCATGGACCTGGACGAAGTCGGATCGAATAGAGGTCTCCCCGGTGCCCATCTCGTCCCTTTTATGGTTTGGCCCCGGACACAATGGCAAGCCGGATGTCTTCGGCGGGTTTGGCGTTCGTGATTCCCCAGGTGATGGAAGTATCGGACCCTTGCTCCGGTGTGAGCGAGGTCGGGCTGAGAATTTCCATCCGCAATCCCTTGTCGGCCGTAACGTTGACTACCTCGCGGCCGATAGGTCCGTCCCACCTGGCCCCCGAGCGCAGGAAGTAAATGAAATCCGCCTTGCCCTGGTTTTGCGGCAGGACGATGGAATAGCGCACGGAGATCCTCCGCTTTTGCCCGCCCTTGAGCCCAGACAGACGCCATGCGTAGCCCCGCTGGATACGTGGTCTATTGTGTTCATCGGTTACAGACCAGGTATCCCTTTCGACATGTGAGGCCCGTTTCCCATCGACGGCAACATCGAAGCGCACCGACGTGGGCTGACTTTCATCCTCATACTCTATGGGGAAGACCACATTGAGGTCCTCACCCCCTTCCGGGGCAGCCGAGCATACAAGGTCGAATTCACCCGATACATCGGCGACCAGCATCGATGTTTTCTCGCTGTCCTTGCGCTGGGCTTTCTCTTTCCTTATTCGCACCTTCACATCTGCCGACGCCATGGAGACGCCGATTGCCGAGGCAGCCTCAGGGTACGCCACGGTTGTCCTATCACCCGGTCCGAATGCCGATTCGGCCGCCGGTTCGGGTGCCGGCTCGGGCGCCGGTCGAGGTACCGGCGGTCGGGGTGCCGGTCGGGGCAACAAATCCGCCCACGCGTATGTCATAGTGAAGCTCAGAAAGATAAAAAGAAGAAATTTCATTGTGCGCATCTCTATTCTCCTTCGATGCAGGGCCAACCGGATAAAACATATTCGATAAGTTCCACTCTATATAGGCCTTTCCCTTCATTTTCCATCGCCGAAGAGCACTACGGGGGCCCAGAAGAAGGGGTGACGGTAGAGGTCTCCCTTTTCGCCCCGCAGCATGGAGAGCTTGATGTCGCGTAGGGCTTCTGCTCGGCCTTTGCCCTCCTTGAGTTCCCTGAAAAGACCGGTACTGAGCGTTTTGGCGGAACCGGATTCTACCGACCAGAGCGTGACTGAAATTGCCGGGGTCCCGGCATACATAAAGGCTCGGGTAAGCCCCATTACTCCTTCGCCTTTTTGGACCTTGCCTCTTCCTGTGTTGCAGGCAGAAAGGGTCACAAGGTCTGCGTTGAGCTTAAGGCCGAACGCGTCGGCCATGGTTAGATATTCCTCCTTGCCGGTTTTGGGATCGGGAAGAGACAGCACCAGGGCGGGCTGGACCAGGGGGTCCACCGCATCCGGCGCAATACCGTGGCAGGAAAAGAGAAGGAATCGGTAATCCTTTAGTTTGTCTTCGTCATTTAAAGTAAACACATTGCTTCGAGAAGCGGCTTCCCGGAGCTGTAGAGGCAGGCTTTTGTCCGGGGCCTCGAGTAGTGTTTTGATTTCATTTGCTTCGTCCTCGGTGTCGGGAAGCTCCGGGAAGGCGCCGCCCATGATATCGAGGTATGCGCGGGTGCGCATGGAGGAAACCGAAGAAGCTCCCCTGCCGGCCAAGGTCTTGTCTTCAGGCGGCGAAGGAGGAGCGGTCCGGGGTTTGGATGAAGCATCCGTCATTGCCTTAGAGTAAACGGGGTTTGCGAAAGCAAGAAGAGGGTAAGGGGCCTTCTCCTTCTTTCTTGCTGCGGCTTGGCGAAGGGTTTTGAGAAGGGAAGCCGAGGAGAGATAGGCGACGGAATGGTCCTGCACCAGGTAGTGAGGCTCTTTCGTATCGGGGTCTTCTGAAACGACAAGGGCTTCAAAGGGAATGGTGTAGAGCGCACCGGTTGGAATGATGTAGAGGGTTCCTGCATTTGCCACTATCTCCCTTGCGCCGTCCGGGATGATAAGATCGTAGAGCTTACGGCCTGACTGTACAAACTCCTTTATGGATCTTTGGGCGATCCTTATAACGCCTCTTTCGGACTCTTTTCTTTCTAATGCCTTTAGAATTGACATCGTGGCATTTGTGGATTCGATGACTTTGTCTTCGAGGTCCTTCTCGCCTGCTGAGAGCGTAAAGAACCCGAACTGCTCCCTGCCGATCACCCAGAGGCAGGTCGACTCTTTCATCACGCCATAGACAAGCATAAGCTCTCCCGGTTCAAGTACCGTCTTCTGCAATTCGGCAAGGGAGGCTGGTTCGGGATACTTGAGCGCGTAGTAGTCAGGGTAGTGGGCCTTGATTTCTTTCTGGAGAATCTCCTGATCGGCTTTGATCCCGCGCAGGCGTTTTTCGAGATTCTGGATGCGTTCGTTGCTTCTGGATTGTGCCGGCTTTGACCTCTCATCCATCAGTGCCGACAGGGCCTTCGAGTGCTCATCGGCAAGCCCCGCTTCCATGGCCCTCACGTCCTGGGGAAGGCCGGAAAAATTGCTTGCCGCGCTCCTTCCCATCTCTTCGAGAAACGTTCGCCCCTGTTTGCGCTCGAATATCTCCAGGGCCTTTTTATCGTAACCCAGGGAGGGGTCTCTTTTGTGAAGGGCTTGCAGATATTTGATGAAATCGTCGTAGACAAAGAGCTTTCCCTCGATAAAACTCGTCTTGACTTCCTTATCTGTGAGACCGGCCCGCATGGACTCGATGGTATCGATTGCCCGATCGTAGTGGGAAATTGCTTCCTTGTAGGCTTCGAGCCTGGCTTCGACTTCTGCCAAATTCCTTTGGGTTCTCCAGATGGCCTCCGGAACGCCTGTTTCATTGCAGATTGCAAGGCCTGCCTCAAGGGTCTCCCTGGCCTTCCCATATTGGCCAAGACGGTTGTAGACAACCCCGATGTTGGTGAGAGTGCCTCCCTCGTCGCTTCGATCCCCGATCTCCCTGTAGATTGCCAGGGCCTGCTCGTAGTATTCCAGGGCCTTCGCGGACCGGCCGGGGTCCCGGAACACATTGGCGATGTTTGTCAGGGCCTTTCCCTCTCCGCTTCGGTTCCCGATCTCCCTCATTATCGACAGGGCCTGCTCATAGGACTCCAGGGCTTTCTCGTCCTGGCTAAGACTTGAGTAGACCAGGCCGATGCTTGTGAGGACATCTCCCTCACCGCGCCGGTTTCCGGTCTCACGCTGGATTGCAAGGGCCTGCACGCAGTTCTCCAGGGCCTTCCCGTACTGGCCAAGATACAAATACACCACGCCGATGTTGGCGAGGACGTTTCCCTCTCCGCTTCGGTCCTCGATCTCCCTCATCATCGCCAGGGCCTGCTCGTTGCACTCCAAGGCCCTCTCATACTGGCTGAGCGCCAAGTGCGCCACACCCATGCTGCCGACCGCCTTTGCCTCTCCCCTTCGGTCCCCGATCTGCCTGCTGATTGCCAGAGCCTGCTCGTAGTGCTCCAGGGCCTTCCGATATTGCCCAAAATCGGCGTACGTCGCTCCGAGGTTGTGGAGGCTACCTGCCTCTCCCGCTCGATCCCCAATCTCCCTGTTGATCGTCAGGGCCTGCTCGTAGTACTCAACGGCTTCCCCAAACCGGCCGCGATTCGAGAACACCACGCCGATGTTGACCAGATGCTTTCCCTCTCCGCCTCGGTCTCCGATCTCCCTCATTATTGCAAGCGCCTGCTCGCAGTACTCCAATGCATTCTTATATTGGCCGATATCCGAGTACACCATGCCGATGCTGCCCAGGTCGGCTCCCTCGGCGCGCCGGTCCCCGCTCCCCCTGTCGATTGCCAGCGCTTGCTCCAAGTACCCCAGGGCCTCCCCGAACCGGCCAAGATTCCTATATGAAATGCCGATGTTGGTCAGATCGGGTCCCTGGTTGCTGTCCCCTATCTCCCGATGGATTGCCAGAGCCTTCTCGAAGTACTCCAGGCCCTTGTCGTACCGGCCAAGTTGAGAGTAGACGATACCGAAATTGTTGAGGTCCCTTCCCTCGCCGCTTTTGTCCCCAATCTCCCGGTGGATTGTCAAAGCCTGCTGGCAGTACTCCAAGGACTTCGCATATTGGCCGAGATCGGAGTAAACTGCACTGATCCAGGTGAGGAACGTGCCGGCGCCTTGCTTGTCGCCCGCTTCTTTCGCCAGTTTAAGACCGGCTTCCCATCTCGCTGCCGCCTCTTTGTATTGACCTGCATAGTATGCCTTTTTCCCTTCATCCCAGAGGCGTACCATCTCGGAAGCAAAAGCATGAGCGCAGAGAAACAAGGCAAAACCCAAAACAAGCACCAGGATCTCCGCTCCCATTCGGCGTCTTTTCATATATCCCTCCCCGGCCCAAACTCCATGTCTCACTAAAACCCCGATCTTGTGAGCAGATACAGGATCTTCAACGCTCTTGCCATGGGTGCATCGAATAGCGGCCAAGGGGGACGACACTATCTTTCAACTGCCGGACCGCGTTCGTTCAATATCCTGAAAACAGAGAAGAAGAATCGGAGTTCAGAACACCACCCATGAAACCAGTTTGCCTTCCCTGAAATCGAATGAGATCCCGAGCTCGTCGTAAACCATGGTAACTCCCCGGGAACTGTTGAGAGTAAGGTCTGGTGCACCGTATCGGGAGAGGACATCTTCTTTTGAGGATCCCATTCCCACATCCTTTGCGGTCCTCGCGGCAAACCCGTTTTGCACGACGATAAGCTGGATCTCGTTATTTGCGGAAACCGTCTTGAGTTGATTGGGAAAACTGCTGATCCTATATTGAGCGCCTTCCAGAGCGATATCCTCGACTTTCGGTTCGCCCCAATCCTTTGGGACACCCTCATCGGATGCCCCCGCTTCGATCCCCAGCACCTTCTCTTTTCCCTGTCCGCTCGCCGGATCGTACATCGCACCACGTGATCCGCCCGGTCGCACTGAGGCGATTTGTGCTGAAGCGGGCGAAGCAGGTTCGGCATTTTCGATGTTGAGGAGTTTTCTGACAACCCCCGCCCAATGACTGCTCTTGTCTAATTCAAGATAATGCGACCAGTATTGTCTGCACTCGTCCTGTTGTCC
This sequence comes from Syntrophobacteraceae bacterium, assembly GCA_050008735.1. GTDB lineage: Bacteria > Desulfobacterota > Syntrophobacteria > Syntrophobacterales > Syntrophobacteraceae > SbD1. The sequence continues at coordinate 7,294 of JBEKMB010000089.1, read as the reverse complement.
GGTTTCAAATGCAAGCCGCCCGAGATTGAACAGGGGCGAGTCATCTGCGGGGTCTATCCGGAGGGCTTCAAGAAAACATTCTTTAGCTTTTGACGGGTTTTCCGCATAATAAAAGGCCACCCCCAGAATGTTCAAGGTATCCGATTCCGGCGGTCCGATTCTAATGGAATCCTTCAGTATCCCGACCGCCTTGTAGGCATCCCCTTCCCGGCCTCTCAGGATGAGAGCGCAGGCCAGGTTATTGCGTGAAGGCAGGTAGCTTGTATCCAGTGAAATGGCCTTCTCGTAGAGATCGATGGCTTCTTGGAGCTGTTCGGAAAACAAACGAACAGGGTCTTCCTTGCCTCTCAGGACAATCCCGCTCGCGCGGGTCTGCGGATCTAAGGTGAGTGACATCTTGAACAGTGGACCGGCCCCGCTTTTGGTATTGCGTAAATACTTGAGCGCCAACTGGTGATGACATGCGGCAAGGTTGTTATAGACCTCCCGGCTTGGGAAATAGGTAAGAAATCTTTCAAAGGCGGGAATCGCCGGTTCAAATTGCCCGGTACGATACAAGGCCACTCCAAGTTCGAAGACTTCCACGTTTTTCATTACCTGCCTGAGCCGGGTCTTGACGGTCTGGGCCCGTTGCTCGGGCGTAGGGTGAGTGGGGTCCTTTGGAGCGCTCTCTGAATATTCGGGGTCGGCGGCTTTCAGCCATTCGGCGAAAAAATTGACGTTTTCATCGGTCACTATGGCGTTGGAGTTAAATCCCGCCATAGAGGCGTAGATTATTCCAAATTCATCCGCCTGCAGTTCTTTGGCCAGCACCTGGTCGGTAGTGCCGACTATTTCTTTGATCTCCGAGAGAAGCTTTGCATCCGATGGCTTCTCTTTTTCCGCCGACTTTAACGCGCTGAAAAACTTCATGTGCCAAAAATCGTCTTTGAGCAGGTGGGCCAGTTCATGGCCGAGCACAAAAGCCAGACGGTCATCACTGAGGCCGGGATCTTTTGCACATATTTCCAGGGTTCTTTTGGAAATGATAATGGAGCCGTCAGGTATGGAGATTGGGAGTGAAATATTTCTTGGTTCGGTTTTTGCGATAAAGAGCCTGGGAACGAGACCGGGACGACTGCCGGCCGCCCTGATCAGACGGTCGAAAATCTCGTAGGCCCTTTTTGCCTGCTGGTCGTTTTCAGGCCGCAACTGGTCGTAATTGCTCTGCCAGTAATCAATGGATTCCATCTGACTGTTGGATGCGGCTGAGAAGAGCGGGAAACTCAGGGCAGCCATTGCGATCAAAAGTATGGAAAGCAGCGCTCGCATTTCGTTACCCCCTGATTTTCTAAGCTCAGGCAAAGCACCCACGGCAAATCGAAAGCACTCTATCCGCCCGGGAGCCGTGATGCACGGCCCCCGGCTGGCTGAATCAGGGTTTGCCTCAGCTCAGCAACTGCTCTATCTTCTTGACAAGTTTGAGTACAGTAGCCGGGTCGTTGTCCGTGAGGGTTTCTTTTTCGGACATCTTGTTCATTTCAGCAAGGGCCTCGAGTACGCCTTTCGGTGCGTCCATCCGCTTCATCTCGGTGGAAAAATAGGTGAGATTGGTCGACTGTTTCAGCAGTTCCTTGTTGCCCGCCGCGGCAGCCAGGCCAATGTCCGACAGAAAGGATCCGGCCCTGAAGAGAATGAGCTTGTCCCCGGATTTGGATTGGGCGAATTCTTCGAAGAACGGCTGGAAGAACGAGAGCACCGTCCTAACGTATGGAGTCGGATATTGCCCGGTCTCCAACATGTTGTGCGTCTTCGAAATCAGAGTGTACAAAGATGAGGGGGCGCCCATATTTATGAGCTCCTCTTCGATGTACTGGAGCCGCTGGGACGCGAGGTCCGGCTTGCCGCCCCCCAGGTAGGCAAGGGCCTCGGAGTAGGACGCTCCGATAAGGAAAAACCTGGCTTCGTCCGATTTGGCCGCGAAGCCGAACGAAGCGCCTTTTTCATCGATAGGCGAATTCTGCTTGGCCAGCCCGCCGATGTTCAAAGGCGACCTGATGCCGGACTGAAACATGTCCGAGTTGAAGAAAGGAGTTGGTGAGGTCTCTATGTTGCTGGGAACGAGTGTGTCCTGCGAAATGGCTGACACGGGGAGCACCAGCAGGGCCAAAACCACGAAGATGCAATTTACGCGTTTCATTTTTACCTCCTACCATAGGATCTTGTAAATTTTCAGAGCAAAGTTTACGGGTAGGTAATCACGGTTCATAAGAACGACAGTGTATTGATTTGGAGAATCAGAGCTAATCGCCAATGGCAATAATTGATTCTTGTCGCCGGCCCTCTCTTTGGCAACCCCCGCGGTCTTCCCGAATCTGTCCACCACGACCATGACAACGTTTCTAAATGGGGTCTCGACCATCAGTACGTAATCGGTAAGGTTTTCGCTCTGTATCGTGGTTTTCCATCCACCGGGATTAAGATCGTTTCCCTGCTTTTGGGCCGCCGGGATTTTGCCGGTCACGGCGTTTATCTGGTAGGCCTTCTTTGAATAATTATCGAACTGGGGATTGAATACTTTTTCCAGTCTCTTGAGGGTCGCGGCATTAGGGTCTTGCAGGAGCGTTTTCACAAGATTTATGGGAACGGACATGCCGAAACCGGTTTGTCCCTCCGGACCAGCCATGATGTATGTATTGACTCCAATCACGTCGTTTCCCCGATACAAAGGGCCGCCGCTGTTCCCATGGGTGGTCGTAGCTGTGTGACGCATCAGCGTGGTCTGTCCGTTGTCGTCCCTGATAACCTGGCTGATGGTACCCTCAGTGATGTTGATGCCTTGAGATTTGGGATTGCCCACTGCCAGGACCTTGTCCCTGGGTTGCACTTTATCGGAATCTCCAAGAGTGCATGGTGCAAAAGTTTTCTCGGCGCTGAGCTTCAGGATGGCTAGATCGTGTTCCGGATCGTACACCTTTACATTGTGCACCTCGTAGCTGGACTTGTCTTGAAACAGGGCCTTCCCTATAATTGCGCTTTTGGCCACGTGATAATTGGTAACAATCGTCCCGTCCTCCCCAACAATGAACCCGCTTCCACCCCAACCGGCCTCCCTGACTTCCAGCCCCTTGCCATTTGGATTACCATTTTCGTCTTTGTTCAGTCCTGAGGCGAAAACCAATCCTTGGATCTGCAGCGCCACATTTTGTGCCTCCAGCACCTGGTTGCTTGGAAATTCATCAGCCCTGCCGATAGGGCACGAGCACAAAGGAATGACCAGCACCCAAGCGAAACACACAATACCGAACCTGAACCTACTCATTGAATCCTCCTTGCCGTCCGTGCAACCAGTCGAAAGTTCAGTTGCTCTGTCCATTTCGACAGCGCCCATTGAAAAAGGTTCCATTTGCCGCGAAAAAAAATCGAGATATGCAAGAAAACCGGCCTTACAGCATGAATGTCCACCGGATTACGGAATATCTCCTCCGAACATCCGCTGTTGATCGGCAGATACCAGCGTAATGAGCAGCAAGTTCTGTAAGAGAGGGTGATTTAAACCTGAATAATGAGTCAACTTGACCCCCAACTTCGAGCTGAAGCACATCTCCGGGTCTGATCAAGTCCGCAAAGGCTCCTGGAATGCCCCGATGTACATAAATCATACGATATTACAATCAAAACCCGCAAGAAAAAGAACCGATTAGGCCACGCGCGAAAGCGCGCGAGGCCGAGCGCTCGGCGCCGGCCAAAGGCCGCCGCCAAAGCGCCATACTAGGGGGTGTGGGGGGCTTAGCTCCCCACGTTTTTAAAAAGCGTCCTTTGATACGTTCCCCAGCCGCTGCGCTCGTGTCGTTCCCCGCCCTAGCCCTTCGGGCGGGAAAAATAACTCTGGCGCGGAAAGATTCGGATCAGATATACTCGATGCCGAGAAAGGACCAGGGAGTCTGCTGATACGGGAAATCAGATGTTCCTCATTTGATCTCCCTCCCCGACAGGCTGCTGGTGCGCCGCAAACTGATGTGGGTACTCGACGTCGGGGATCTGCACGACCGGGATTGCGGCGGAATCCGTCCTTGCCCGAGCCCGGATTTGGAGGATGACTTTTCAGGTTCACTGCCATGTACAGGATTGTCTTAACCATTGCGGCAATTTTCATCGCCGCCTTGATGCCGGCGTGCAGCGGCCCCGGCGATGACACAGCGCCCGTGAAGATTTCGGCGATCGAGCTTCATGAGGCATTCATGGCCGATGCAAAGGCCGCGGACAAGCGCTTGTCGCGCAAGACGCTGCTCATCACGGGTGAGGTCGCGATCGCCAAGGCGAGAACGAGCGGGCGGACGATGAGGGAGGAGGTGCAGATCCCTGCGCAGGTTTACCTCCGGACGGAACTGGATCACCTGAAAAGCGACATCAAGTATGTGGTCTGTGACGGTGATTTTGATCTCCCCCAAGCCGGTGGTGGATTCGGTCTGGACCCGAGGATCGCCGTCGGCAAGCCGCTGACGGTGGAATGCTCGCCGGCGAAACTTCGATGGTCGTCCCCCGGCCTCTATCTTTCCAGTTGTCGCGTTGCAGGTCCCTGAGAGGGAAGAATCTCTCACCGGTCCTCCCGGCAGGGCCCGCCGGTTCTGTGATGCTTGAGTGACGCGTTCGCGAAATCAGGTCCCCGGTAAGGAGGCCATCTTGAAAATCATGAACGAGAATCCGAGTCCAACCACTGTCCGGAGGGGCGGACGCTGGAAGGCGGCTGCGGTGGCGCTCCTGCTGCTGTGCGGCGCATGGGCCGTGAAGCATTATTGGAACCCGGTGCCGCAGACGGCGCCGGAACTGCGCAGCCCGTCTCTCACCGAAGCTTTGCGCAACGCCTTCCCGTCACTGCCGGCTTCCTCCGGTCAGAATATCGACGAACATCTGAGATTCGGTCCCACGCTGGCGGAGCACATTTCCACGTTGCTGGCTGCGCAGCCGGCTCCCGCCGGGGCGCCCGCATCGCAGGAGTTTTCGTGGGAACCGCTCGATGTCTTCTTCGGCAGCCTGTTTCCCTGCGTTGAACTCGCGCGTCCCATGCGCGGCCAGTCGCTGACGGCAAAGGACACCGGTGAAAACTGGCTGGGTGACTATCCTAACTCGCCTTACTCCGCCAGGGTGATCTCCCCGGCCGGGAAAACCGTGCGCCTGGAAATCCGCTGTGATGAGCTCATGGAACCATCCGTCAAGGAGGTGACCATCGAAAAAGCCGGATTGTGGGCCGTGGCCGTGCGGGTGAAGTGGAATTTCAAGGCGCTGCGGCAGTGCACGCAGGTGCATCCCGTCAACATTACGTGGGACCTGTCCGTCGACGGCAAGGCGCTGCCGAGCCAGACTCGCACGGTGCTGGTGCAGCCGGTGGACGTCATGCCGTTGAGCTACACATCGCCCAGCGGCCTGGTGATCGACTGCACCCACTTCCTCGCGGCCTTTGCCAACGAGGACCATCCGATGCTTGACGCCATCATGAAGGAGGCGCTCGACACCAGGGTGGTCTCGCACTTCGACGGCATGCTCTCGCAAGATCCCAACCAGGTCATCAGCCAGGTGCTTGCCGTCTGGTGGGCGCTGCAGAAACGCGGCATTGTCTATTCCGACATCTCGGAGCCGGTCACACCGGGAAACGCCGTCTTCACCTCGCAGCGCATCCGCTTCTTTGACGACGTGATCCAGTCCCGCCAGGCCAACTGCATTGACGGCACGCTCGTCTTTGCATCGTTGCTGCGCCGCATCGGGCTGCAGCCGCTCATCTGCCTGGTGCCGGGGCACGCCTTTCTCGGCTTCTATCTCGACGCTGCACATAAGAAGGTCGTCTATCTGGAGACGACCGTGCTCAACAACCGCTCCGTCTATGTCGCCGCCGTGAAGGACCTCGCCGGTTCATCCGCGCATCTGAAGCCCAATCCGTTCATGGACTTCGGGCCCGAGACGCTGACCTGCCCTGCCACACGCGAACTCGCGGAGCAGATATTCGTCCTCGCGGTAAACATTGCGGTCAAGGAGGCGCGTGAAGCGATGGAGAACCGCGACACCGGCAAGGGCTATTTTTACCAGATCGACCTCGCGGAGGAGCGGAACTTCATCCTGCCGATTCCCAGCGGGATGCCCCGGTGATTCGGTGGTCCGCGCCTTCTGGACGCATCGTCCGGCAGCGCTCGCGGCCTTTCGTCTTGTGCCCTGTTGTTAAACCGAGCAGGTGAGAAGTGCCACAGCCAGGCAAAGAAAAAGGTAAGGTGAAAGAGGGGTTCCTTTGCGGTAATCCGGCAGCAGCCCCTTTCGAGGATCTTGACGATTTCTACAACAGGGGACAGCTTGCCCACCTTGAAGAGTTCTTTGTCTATGAACCGGAGGAGTTAATAACAAAAATACTTGTTCCAGTTAAGGAACCCGACTACTCCCGAGCTTCAATCGAGGATGCCTTGAATGCACTGGCGCTCACACCGGATCCCGATTTTGTTGTGAAGCTCATTCTGGCGGATCACGCCCATCCAATGACGCCATGGCTTCAGCAAACTCAAGGAATGGTGGTTATGGGTGAGAGTTCGGCGGACGGAGTGATTGTGCTTTATCGGCCAAGTTCCAGCAGCATCCGGCAAAGCGTTGTACACGAATGGTGCAATTTGTTGAGAATTTACCGCTCTAATATAAGCGAGCTTTTTTCACTCACAGAGACTCTGGAGAATTTCATCGATCTTGAAACAGGAAAGATAATTGATGACCAAAGGATCGCCTGGAACACTCTGGGCTGCCTTTTGATAAGTGAGCAGGAAGAAACCGTGTTTTCTCTCTGCGTGCGTTTTCCACTCAAAGCCGCCATATTTGGGAGAGCACTCCTGAAGTCAATGCTTGATGTCTCCGATTTCAGGCATACGGCCAGATTTCAATTCTTTCTTGATAGAGCAAAGTTTATCGATTTTTCAGCAAGTAAAGTCGGCTTCGACGCTTTGAAAAAATTCCCCGACCGGAGCAGCTCGATAGAAAAGCTGATTGAGTTTTTGGGTGAGCAGGATCTCTTGAGGTCAATTCACGGGAACTGAGACTAAGGAAAGCCTCATCCTGTCCGGCCCCACTCTTTATGGCATGACCGGGACAGACTTTACTCCAAGCGTGTCTCAACGCCTTCGGCTGGCGCTACATCCCCAATGTCAGTGGCGGCGGAGCGGCGCTGAGCCATGCGGTGCTCTATCCGTCCGAAGCGCAGGTGGACGTAATGTGGCATGGTGAAGCCACGATCACCTGGACGGAATACGACTGGTGGGAGAACCAAATCCAGGCCGGCATTATTGTG
>JBEKMB010000088.1:0-16991 GCA_050008735.1 Syntrophobacteraceae bacterium | reverse complement strand
TTAAGCTCCTCTGCGCCGATGGTACTGCGCGGGTAGACTGCGTGGGAGAGTAGGACGCCGCCGCCTCATCCTTATATAAAAATCCCCCCAGTCCTGAAATCGGACTGAGGGGATTTTTGTTTTAATGGGTATTGAGAACTTCCAGGCAAAACCCACCACTGATATATCTCAAGGATATCATTCATCATATAAGAATAGGACCCTCTGTCTGATCCCCTCGTAATACCTATTCCAAATCATGCGATTGAAAATCCGGGATTTTGGCTCACGAGTTGCAACCCTTCTCCTCAAAGAACTGATTCGTGCCGGGAACTCTAGTCGCCCGATTGTTCTCCGGCGCAGAGTGGGCGCCGCTGAAGCAGGCTGTGCGCGTTTCGATCTGCAGATGTCTTTCGGTCTGCAAATGTAGTCGTTTGCTTACACTATTGTAGCTAAAAGCCTGCAGACGGACCGAGCTGAAACAAAAACTCCACTGAATGAATTTGCTGCGGTTTTGTACTTTAAAATTCGCTTTTGTAATGCACGCCTCACTTTGACAAACTCGTAAACCTCCTCAGGGAGCTATGTGTCGATCTCGGCTGGAAAGCGTGGCAAGAGCGGATTTGTTCATAGACAGGGATGAGGCTTTTTTCACCGGGGCTGTATATGGCCCAATCTAATTAACCTTTAGGAGGGCGAAATGTTTAGGAAAGAGTTGACTTGTTTTTCCCGTATCCGCGTTCCTTTTGCACTCTTGATGTTTGTTCCGCTGCTCCTTGCCCTTGCGGTGTTGCCGGTCCGGAACGCAACGGCGTGTGACGATGGCGGCCAGACCGGATTCATGATTCAGGCTCCCCTGGACTCGGCCGCCACTTGCACTGCGACTTCTTCGAGCATCAGCGTGCTCGGGCTGAGCATCGACATCAGCAAAGCGAGCTTAGGGGAGGAACACTGGGGGCATTCCGGCCTGTCCTGTACCGATTTGCAAAGCGGTCTGGCGGTGAAGGTAACATTGGCAAGTGATGCGACACCTCTGGCGGCAACCGCGGTAAGGTTGGCGGACGAAGACGATCAGGCTGATGTGAAAATCAGCGGCCTGCTCCAGGCTGTCGATACTACCGGCAACACCGTCAAAGTACTGGGTCTCACGATTGATATTAGTAAGGCGACCCTTAAGTCCGATGACGATGAGCCCCCTACTTTGAGCCAACTGGCGGTAGGCCAGTTCGCCATGCTCACGCTTTCCTCAAGCACAGCCCCACTGTCCGCGACCAAGCTGCTCTTCCACCTGGTCGAAGTCAAGGTGGAGGCTCCCCTCGACTCGACCCCGGATTGCACTGCGGCTTCTCCGGCGATCAGCGTGCTCGGGCTGACAATCGATATCAGCAAGGCCAGCCTCAACAAAGAGGGCTGGGGTGGTGGCACCTTCGCCTGTACCGATCTTACGGCCGGTCAAATGGTGAAAGTTACTTTGGCCAGCGACGCGATTCCGCTGGTGGCAACCGAGTTGGAGATGGGGGAAGACGACTGCCGGTGTGATCGGGCCGCGGTGAAAATCAGTGCCCCGCTCGTGAGCATCACCACCAGCACATCCACTCCTCCCACGACCACCGTCACCGTTCTGGGGACCCTGAGCGTAGATATTACCAATGCGTTCCTGGTGGGCGGGGAGGATCAAACCGTTACTTTGGCGGACCTGATGGTAGGCGAGTTCGTTAAGATGATTCTGCCTTCGAATACAGCTCCGCTTACCGCCCAGGTGGTGGAGGTCGAGACCCCCGCCAGTGAGGTAGAGTTCCGGGTGTTTGACCATAAGCGGCATCATGTAGACGATGGAGATGTCAAGGATGTCAGTGCTGCTGTGACCGTCACCAAAGCCAAAAATAAAGTCGTGACGCTGCATACGACGAGCAGCGGCAACTTCCGAGTGGCTAACATGCCTTCCGGCCAGGCAAAGGTTGTTGTGACGCGGGTCAACAGCGGCCAAAAGAGCCAGGCGGCTAATCTGGTCAAAGTAAAGGCTAGAACCACCAAAAGCGTCAGCATAATCCTGAAGCCGGTCAAACGTTAGCACCCTGCTTGCGCGAACAAACTGATTTCAGGGCCCGGGACGCGTCCCAGACGGTCCCGGGCATTTCCCACCGGTTTTCAGGCGCCCCCTCTGAGCTTTCTTACCTCACCCACCCGAATGGTCACTTTCTGAGCATCGAAGTACTCGAGTAGCGGAATTGTGTACTTGCGGCTCGCGCCGGTCATTTCCTTGAATTGCGGGGTCGTGATCTCACCGTGCTCTTTTAGCCATGCCACCAGTCGATTTTGAAACTCGGCCGTTACGGCTGAATGAAAGTAGATCTCTTCCTTGGTTTTTACCAGAATCCCCTTTGCCAACATCCATTCGAGCACTTCCTGGTGCTGTTTGGCGGTGCCCGGCAAACCGGATGCGACTTCCCGGAAAAAGGGCGGCTGCAGACCGGATTCCCGGAAGACCTTCTCGATTTTTTGCCGGATCGTGTCCTCGTCTTTGCTCAGGGCCACCTTGTGGGTGGTCAGGCGCACCCATTCCATCTCCTGGGCCACCTGATCGGCTTCGGCAAGCTGACGCAACACAAAGTTGTAGAGCTTTCCGTCTACAGGCTTTGAAAGAAGGGCCGGGATTTCCTCTTTGGCCATTCCGGCCTTCAATGGAAACCGTGCGTGATAATCGACCAAAATGGCCGTAATGGACGATTTTATCTCCTCTAGCGCATCCGGGTGAATCAGCTTCCGGTTCTCCCTGTCGTAGAGGATTACCTTCCTGACGCTCGTGAACTGCTGCAGCGTCTTTTCGAGAAATTTTTGGGGGACATTTGCCCTTATCCGGAGCTCAGTCTCTTCGAGCCCCGCCCAGCCGGCGTCCTTGAGGTGCCAGAGGATTATGTCGGAATCAGAGCTGCCGAAGAGCTTTTCGAGCGCTTTTGCGGCTTCCCGTTTGGCTGAGCCTTTATGTTTGCGGGGAAGAGGATGAAGAACGGCCCCGCCCCCGATTGTCTGAACAGGGGAATAGGAACGGAGCACAAAGCGGTCTCCGCGCAAAACGGCGGCCGGTTGATCCAGCCTTATCTGGGCGAATGTCTTACCGCCCGGTTTCAGTTCCTCCCGGTCGAGCAGGATAATTGTTGCAAGATGTTCGGCGGTCCCGGCGTGGAAGCGGATTTTTGCCCTGTGTTTGAGCGGTCTCGGGGCGCTTTTCAAAAGCTCGAGTTGAATGTCTATGATTTGCGATGAGGCAAGCGCGCCCTCGGAGGCCAGCACGTCTCCGCGCTGGATTAGCGCCCGCTCGATCCCCTGAAGATTTATGGCCGTCCTTTGACCTGGGAGGACCTCCTGAACTTCGTTTCCATGCACCTGGATGCCCCGCACTTTGCTCTTGATTTCCCCGGGGTAGATTACAACGGGATCCGCCACCCTGATCCGCCCGGAAATTGTCGTTCCTGTAAGGACGGTCCCAAATCCGCGCATCGTGAATACCCGGTCGACCGGCAGCCGGAACGGGCCATCCGAACTCCTCGGTTCAACCTCCGCGAAAAGCCGGCCAAGGGATTCTTTGAGACCTGACAGCCCTTCGCCGGTGACTGCCGAGACGGCAACGATTTCACACCCTTCCAGAAAAGTGCCTCGGACAAACTCCACTATGTCTTCGCGCACCATCTCCAGCCAGGCAGGGTCATCGACAAGGTCGGTTTTGGTGAGAACGGCAAGCCCCTTTTTTACCCGAAGCAGTTCGCAAATCTCCATGTGCTCGCGGGTCTGAGGCATTATGCCTTCATCGGCGGCGACTACCAGGGCTACCAGATCGATTCCCGTGGCCCCCGCCACCATGTGTTTTATGAATTTCTCATGGCCCGGCACATCGACTATTCCCAGCCGCTCTCCGCCGGGCATGTCCAGGTGGGCAAAACCGAGCTCGATTGTAATTCCCCGAAGTTTTTCTTCCTTCAGGCGGTCCGTATCGATTCCGGTCAGGGCCTTTATAAGTGAGGTCTTCCCGTGGTCGATGTGGCCGGCTGTTCCCAGAATGACCTGTTTCATGGGCTTGTCTTCGCGCTCCGGCATCTATAAAATAGCAAATCTAAATTAGCAGAAGCTTATTGTGTCACACAAGTTTTAAGACCGAAACTTTATTAGAACACCTTCGATGTCCTGAATAAAGGCCCGCGAACCGGTGGATCGCTCCCGGTGGCCGGGGCGGCCCTTATATTAAATCTTTTGACATTTCGGGACCCAAAATATTATTCTTCACAAATTCCAAGCCTTAAATGGAGAATAGCCTTAATGAGTTTCAATATTGCCGAACGGAGCCGAATGCACCGGCTGCCTCCCTACGTATTTGCGGAGGTGAACGCCCTTAAAATGCAAAAGCGGCGGGCCGGAGATGACATAATAGACCTGGGAATGGGCAACCCTGACATCCCGGCGCCAAAACACATAATAGAAAAACTTGTCGAAGCGTCGAGAAAGAAACACAATCACCGCTATTCGGCGTCGCGCGGAATAACCCGTCTGCGTGAAGCCGTGGCCGAATGGTACAAAAGAAGATATGACCTCGATCTCGACCCGGATAAAGAGACGGTCGTAACAATCGGCGTCAAGGAAGGGTTGTCGCACCTGGTGCTGGTGCTGATCAGCCCGGGAGACGTAGTGTTTGCACCCAATCCCACCTACCCTATCCATCCCTACTCGGCGATTATTGCCGGAGGTGACGTCAGGTCTGTCCCGATCGGGCCGGACCGCAACTTCTTGGACGATCTCCAGATCGCCATAAAGCAGACATGGCCCAAGCCGAAGCTGCTGATCATCTCTTTTCCGCATAACCCGACCACTACGGTCGTTGAGCTGGATTTTTTCTGCAAAATCGTCGAATTTGCGCGTGAACACAAGATCATGGTTATTCACGACCTCGCCTACGCCGATTTGACCTTCGACGGGTACAAGGCCCCGAGCTTTCTTCAAGCGCCCGGCGCAAAGGAAGTAGGGGTCGAATTCTTCTCCATGTCCAAAAGCTACAGCATGGCGGGATGGCGGGTCGGGTTCTGTGTGGGCAATCCCGAGATGGTGGGTGCTTTGACCCGCATAAAGAGTTACCTTGACTACGGGGTCTTCCAGCCCATCCAGATCGCCGCGACGGTGGCGCTCAAAGGCGATCAGTCGTGCGTGGATGAAATCATTTCCATATATAGATCCAGGCGCGATATTCTCATTGACGGCCTGGACCGCATAGGGTGGCCCACCGATAAGCCTAAAGGGACCATGTTCGTCTGGGCGCGCATCCCCGAAGCTTTCCGTTGGATGGGATCGGTTGGTTTTTCCAAATTCCTTGTGGAAGAGGCAAAGGTAGCGGTTTCTCCAGGGCTTGGGTTCGGTGAATACGGGGATGAATTCGTGCGCTTTGCCCTGGTTGAAAACGAAATGCGGACCAGGCAGGCGGTACGAGGCCTTCGCAAAGCGCTGCAAAAAACGGTTTCTCCCAGGAAGCGGGCGAGCGCCGGTTAGCCGCCTTTGATTGATTTATGTAATTAATTCGACGCCTGCCTGTGTTCTGCTCATCTTGCCAATGAACAGAGAGCGGGCAGGTTTCACTTTTACAGAGGGCGTTATGCGGAAAATAGGGGTCGGGCTTGTAGGTTGGGGAACCGTTGGCTGCGGAGTTGTTGAGGTCCTCAGGGAAAACGCCGGGGTAATCGAGAGCAGGCTTGGGGTCCCGCTTGAACTTAGACGTGTGGCCGACAGGGACATCGAGCGCCAAAGGCCTGTCGCGGTGCCGCGCGAGCTGCTCACCACAAACGTGGATGATATTCTTCGGGACCCGGATATCCAAATTGTAGTTGAGCTTATCGGGGGCTTGAAAGCAGCTAAAACGGTGATCTGCAGCGCCCTGGAAAGCGGAAAGCACGTGGTTACCGCCAACAAGGCGCTGCTTGCCCATGATGGCAACGAGCTTTTCGCGTTTGCATTGACAAAGGGGCTTTCAATAGGTTTTGAGGCGTCCGTGGCAGGTGGGATCCCGCTTATCAAAGCTTTGCGGGAGGGGCTTGCCTCGAACCGAATCAGCACCCTTTTCGGCATTCTCAACGGCACGGCCAACTATATCCTCACCCGGATGTCGGAAGACAAACTCTCGTTTGACGAAGCCCTGAAGGAAGCGCAGGCCCTCGGTTATGCCGAGGCCGACCCGACCCTTGACATAGAGGGGATCGACACGGCGCACAAGCTCGCTATCGCCAGCGCGATAGCATTCGGCACCCCGATTCAGTTCGACCGCGTCCACATTGAGGGAATATCCGGGATAGACCCGCTGGATATTCAATACGCCGAGGAGTTCGGATACCAGTTAAAGCTGCTTGCAATCGCCCGCAATACGGAAAATCGCCTGGAGATGCGGGTCCATCCGACACTCATTGCGCGAAAGCACGTTCTTGCCAGCGTCAAGGGCGTCTACAACGCGGTGCACATTGAAGGCAATGCGGTGGGGGATGTAATGCTCTACGGCATGGGTGCGGGCATGATGCCTACCGGCAGCGCCGTCGTGAGCGATCTCGTGGACGTGGCCCGGGACATCCTCAACAAGACCCCCGGAAGAATTCCCCCGCTTGCCTTTTTGCCCGACAGGCTCCAAAAGATTGAGATCAAACCGGTTTCAGACATCTCGACATCATACTACTTCCGGTTTCTGGCGCTCGATAGGCCCGGCGTGCTGTCCAAGATTTCGGGCATACTTGGAAGATACCAGATCAGCATAGCCGCGGTAATTCAAAAGGGACGGCATACAAACTCGGTCCCTCTACTGATGATTACCCATGAGGCGCTGGAAAGCGACGTAAGAAAAGCCCTGGATGAGATCAACGCGCTTGACGCGGTACTTGCTCCGGCTGTTCTGATACGCATTGAGAACAACGCGGATTAGTTCTGCCGCAACCACTGTGTAACTGACTGAAGGCTGACCCAAATGGATGTAAAATTCATCATTCTTGTCGGCGACGGGATGGGAGACTATCCTATCGAGCGGCTTGGAGGCCGCACTCCCTTGGAGGCGGCCCGGACCCCAAATCTTGACAGGCTGGTTCAAATCGGGGCCCTGGGGACTGTGCAGACGATTCCGGCGGGAATGATGCCCGGAAGCGATGTGGCTAATATGAGCCTCCTCGGCTACGATCCGGCCGCCTACCATACGGGGAGAGCGCCGCTGGAGGCGGCGAGCATCGGGGTGCGGCTCGAACCCGGCGATGTCGCCTTCAGGTGCAACCTGGTCTGGCTCAACACGGATGGAAATGGAGAAGTCTTCATGGGAGACTACTCGGCGGGTCAAATCTCGACCGAGGAAGCCCACGAACTCGTCTCCAGCCTTCAGAGCGCGGTTTCCGGCGCTCCCCTGAAGCTCTACCCCGGCGTAAGCTTTCGGCAACTTCTCGTCTGGGAAGGCGGACGCGAAAATGTCGTCACTGTCCCGCCTCACGACATTCTCGGGCACTCCATATCGCAATACGATGTCTTGTCCAACGAGCCGATGCTGCGGGCCTTTATCGACAAAGCAGCGCTGCTGCTTTCCGACCATCCGGTCAACAGGCGCCGCGAAAAAGCTGGAAAAAGTCCGGCAAACGCCGTGTGGCTGTGGGGCCAGGGCAAAGCTCCGTCAATGCCGCGGTTGGACAGATTCGGTTTGCGCGGGGCGATGATTTCGGCCGTGGACCTGCTCAAGGGCATTGGGGTCTACGCCGGGCTCGATCCCGTGAAGGTGGAAGGTGCCACGGGCTATATCGATACCAATTATGAGGGCAAGGTGAAGGCGGCCATGTCCGCACTGGAACGGGGGAATTTCGCTTTCCTGCATCTGGAAGCCCCGGATGAGGCTTCGCATACGGGAATCCTGGAAAAGAAAATCATGGCGATAGAGTATTTCGACGACCGCATTGTCGGGCCTGTCGTCGAAGGGGCGAAAAAATTCCCCAAAGTGCGGGTCCTGGTTACAACCGACCATTATACTCCCGTATCCATGCGAACGCATTCGACGGACCCTGTCCCGTTTCTGCTTGTCGGCGATCTGAATTCCGGCGCTTCGGGACCGGGCAGGGGTTCCAGGTTTTGCGAGAAAGACGCTCACCGCGCCGGCTGGCGGTTCGATTCCGGTGAGGATTTGTTCCGGGTTTTCATAGGAGCGAAGAGAAGTTAGTTCGTTCTAAGTTGCTGGTTTTGATTTAACTATAAACTCAAAACTGAAAACTGGGGTTTCATGATTATTTTCCCGGCAATTGACCTGAAAGACGGGCTTTGTGTCCGGCTCATGCAGGGAGACCCGGACCGCGCCACGGTCTACGGCAAGGACCCGGTTGCGGTGGCCAGGCACTGGGAAGCCCAGGGCGCCGAGTGGCTCCATCTGGTTGATCTCGATGGGGCATTTACGAAGAGTCCGGTCAACGACCTGATCATTCGCAGGATAGCCCGGTCCGTATCCATTCCGGTCCAGGTCGGGGGCGGCATAAGGACCATGGAAAACGTCGATGGATATCTTGGATCAGGCGTTGCCAGGGTCATTATCGGCACGGCCGCGCTCAGGAGGCCGGAAATGCTCGAGGAGGCCTGTGGACGCTATCCCGGCGCAATCGCCCTTGGGCTCGACGCCAGAGACGGACATGTGGCGGTGGAGGGGTGGAAGGAATCGACTCAGACGGACGCTGTCTCATTCGTCCTGCAGTTCAAAAATCTTGCTCTTGCCGCGGTTATCTACACGGACATTCACAGAGACGGGATGCAGACCGGAGTCAACGTTGAATCGACGCGCCGCTTGATCGAGGAGACCGGCGCGCCGGTGATCGCTTCCGGCGGGGTCTCGACCATGGAAGATATCACGAGGCTTTTTCCTCTCGTTCCGCTTGGACTGCTCGGGGTCATAACCGGCAGGGCCATCTACGAGGGGACCCTTAACCTCAGGGAGGCAATCTCGCACGCCCGAATCCTACGACAGCGAATAGTAAATAGTGATTAGTGAATAGTGGGCAGAAAGGATTGTCTTGTCTTTATTGGGTCACCCTTCACCCTTCACCCTTCACGAGGTCCAGTATGGAGCTGCGCGGTAAGATAGAAGAAGCTTTGAAAAACGCCATCCGGAATAAAAGTGAAAACGCCAAAGACGCCCTTCGAATGCTGATTACGGCATTGAAATTCAAAGAAAAAGAAATCAAGCGGCAGCCCGATGAAATCGAGATCTATCAGGTAGTCTCATACCTTATAAAGCAGCGGCGCGACTCCGCTGATCAGTTCAGGGAAGGTGGCCGCGCGGACCTCGCCGCAAAAGAAGAAGATGAAATTCGAATCCTTCAGGATTTTACGCCTGAACAGCTTTCACCCGAAGAGCTGGAAAAAATGGTCGGCGAGGCTGTCGCGGAAGCCGGGGCTTCTTCCCAAAAAGACATGGGGCGTGTTATGAAGATTCTCATGCCGAAATTGGCCGGGCGGGCTGAGGGTAAAACCGTAAACGAACTGGTCCGGCGCAGGCTTGGATGACCCTTATCTCCTCGCCCGCGAAGAGCGGGATCACAAAATACTTGATTTAGCAGCAGCCAGAGGCTAAAAATCCAAGGTTTTAGTATTTGAATTTTTGTAATGGTTCACCGGAAAATGTGGGTCTCATAAGTTAGGAGCCAATTGCACGCGAAGCCGCGAAGCCTGGATGCCTGTTGACGATGCGTTTGTATCCTGAGTCCACAGCTTTGCTGGTGATTCCCTAACCCGATCTGCTTTGTCTTATTCGCGCCTTCGCGTCTTCGCGTGAGAAAATTTACAGGCCCTACAAGATGTGATGAATTACGGTGCTGTTCAAACGGTGAACGTTTTTGAATTGTCTTGAGCCGTTTCCTTTTTCCCACAGGAAGGCTGGCTAAGTGACTGGTTCCGGTATTGCCACCATCGTAAAGCAGGCAGTGGACATTGTCGATGTGATAGGCCGGGCGGTCCATCTGCGCCGGTCGGGCAACCGTCACATCGGGCTGTGCCCATTCCACCAGGAAAAAACCCCTTCTTTCCAGGTAGATGCGGAAAACCAGCTCTACCACTGCTTCGGATGCGGATGCGGGGGCGATGTCCTCAGTTTTGTAACTAAACATCAGAACCTTACGTTCCTTGATGCAGTTAAATATCTTGCCGACCGGTACAATATTGCGTTGCCTCAGAAGGAGTATGAGGTCCAGGACGATCTGCTCAGGGCGGCCCGGGAGGAGCGCAGACGGATTCTGGCCGCTGTGGAATGCGCGGCGGATTTCTTTTACGCCCGGCTTCATTCCGCTCCGGAGGGCAGGGCGGTGCTGGAGTATGTGAACAGGCGCGGGTTGCCGGCCGAAGTCGTTGAATCACAGAGGCTGGGATATGCGCCCGCGCGCTGGGACGGGCTCTTCGAACACCTGAAGAAAAACGGAATCGAACCCTCCCTGGGTGTAAAGGCCGGACTTCTGAGCCAGAGTTCCAGTGATTCATCTAAATTTTTCGATCGCTTCAGAAATCGGCTGATTTTTCCCATAAGTGACGATCGGGGTGTAATCGTAGCCTTTGGAGGTAGGATTCTCTCTCAGGATGAGTCAAATGAGCCGAAATACCTCAACAGCCCTGAGACTCCCGTGTACCACAAGGGAAAAATGCTTTACCAGTATTCAGTGGCGCGGCAGGCCTGCCGTCAGGTGAGGCAGGCCGTGCTGGTGGAAGGCTATATGGATCTTCTCGCCTTTCACGCACATGGGTTCCTCCGGGTGGCGGCGACCCTGGGAACGGCCCTCACCATCCAGCAGGTGCGGCTTTTATCCAGGATGTGCGACGAAGTCGTACTGGCCTACGATGGGGACGACGCCGGGGAGAGGGCGATGTTGCGCGCCCTGCCTTTGTTTTTGGAAGAGGAGCTCTCGGTTAGCCGCATTCTGTTTCCCGACGCAATGGATCCCGATGATTTTCTGAAAAAATTCGGAATGGCCGAACTGGAGCGCCTCATAGAGAAGAGACAGGAGCTTGGGGCTTACGCGGTTCGCAAAGCCGTTTCGGCGTGGGACGGGAGTTCCGCCGGAAGGACTCAAATCTTTTCGGAGCTTCAGTCCATTTTTCAACATGTGCGGCAGCCGATCCTGAAATCTGAATATCTACACATCATGGCGGACCGGTTTTCGATTACCGAAGAAGTGGCCGCGGCGCAGCTTTTGCACGAAAAACGCGGACGGCCGGATTCAGCGCAAAGGCAGTTCAAATCGGTCAATTACCCAAAACAGCAGCCGATTGAATCTTTGGAGGAAAAGGTCCTGAGGCTCATTATCAAGCACCCGGCCCTGGTCGAGTGCGTGCGGGAGTCCGATGCGCTTTGCTGCTTCGAGGAACCCCGGCTCTGCGCCGTTGCCGAGGTGCTTTGCCGGGAATCGTCCGGCGGCGGGCAGGAGTGCAATTCGTCTTCTCTATACGATTTATTGGGGGAACCGGATTTGCAAGGACTCTATACGCGATATCTTCTCGAACCCTATGAACTCGAGGGGCCCGAAATTCAGCTGCGGCATTGGCTGGCGGCCCTCAAAAAAAGAATGCCGAAAGCGAGGAGGAAAAAATTGCAGCAATCGCTCCAGGAAGCCGAAAGAAAGGGAGACCATGCTCAAATCGAAAACCTTCTTGTGGAGATTAGAAATCTTACGGCCAAAACCAACGTTTGTGATTCTTCCGAATAGCGTTTAGGAGTTAGGTAATGACCGAAAAGGATATCAAACAGAGACGTGAACCTGCGCTCAGCAAACCCGAACTTGACGATCTGAACAGGTTGATCGCGGCCGGAAAGGAAAAAGGCTACCTTACGCTCGACGAAGTCAACGAGGCGCTCCCCGAAGAGATCGTTACGGAGGAAAAGCTCGATGACATGATGATGATTTTCGATGAAATGGACATCGAAATCGTCGACTCGGAACAGCAGGTGCAAGTGGTGCGGGGTCCGTCCCCCGATGCGGGGATTCTTATAGAAGAAGAGGACGATCTCCAGCTTGAAGCCGACGTAGCAAACCGGATAACCGATCCGGTCAAGATGTATTTACGTGAAATGGGTCAGGTCTCCCTTCTTACTCGCGACGGGGAAGTCGAAATAGCCAAACGGATCGAGGCCGGTGAGCGGGAGATATTCAATGCGATCATGGAGTCTTCCATAGGCATAAAGCAGATAATGAGCCTTAGGGAAAAGCTCCAGAGTGAGGGCTGCCATCTCAACGAGGTAATCCGTGAAGTGGAGGAGGAGATCAGCGAGGAAGAGGAAGCGGCTCAGAAAAACCGGATAATAAGCATCCTCGATGAAGTTCAGCGCCTGGACGAGGAGAACAAGTCTGTGCGGGCGCTTCTTAGAGCGGAAAGTCTCGACTCTGAAAAGGAATTCGAGTTCAAAAACCAGGTGCAGCAGAACAAGGATCAGATAGTAAACCTTTTGAAGGGGCTCCAACTCAGTCGCCGCCATATCGACAGCATTATCGAGAGGCTGAACGGCCACCTGGTGACGATCGAAAGTGCCGAAAGAACTTTGAGGGACTGCCTGCAGCGCGTTGGCAAAAAAGGGGTGGATCCTAAAGTGGCTTTCGAACCGCTGGAATCCGAAGAAGCCGGAAGCAGAGCGGCTGCCTGCGCACTTTCAAGGCAAGACTATGAAAGGTTCCACGGCAAGGCCACGGAGGCTATGAGCCGTATCGCGGCCCTGGAGATGGAAGCGAAAATGGATTCCAGGTCCCTCAGGCAGCTCCTTGGCAGGGTGAAAGACGGGGCGTTCCGGGCCAAGTTGGCAAAAAGTGAGTTGATCGAAGCCAACCTGCGGCTGGTCGTCAGCATTGCAAAGAAATACACGAACCGCGGACTTCAGTTCCTGGACCTCATACAGGAAGGAAATATCGGGCTGATGAAGGCGGTGGACAAATTCGAATACCAGCGCGGATATAAATTCAGCACTTACGCCACCTGGTGGATTCGGCAGGCTATCACGAGGGCTATCGCCGACCAGGCCAGGACCATCCGGATACCGGTCCACATGATCGAGACCATCAACAAGCTCATACGGACGTCGCGCTACCTGGTCCAGGAACTCGGACGCGAACCGGTGCCGGAGGAAATCGCTGAAAAGATGGAGTTCCCGGTCGACAAGGTTCGCAAGGTGCTCAAGATAGCCAAGGAGCCGATCAGCCTCGAGACGCCGATAGGCGAAGAGGAAGACAGTCATCTCGGCGATTTCATCGAAGACAAGCGGGTGGCTTCTCCGGTGGATGCGGTAATAAACCTCAACTTGAGCGAGCAGACCCGCAAGGCCCTTGCCACTCTTACTCCAAGGGAAGAAAAGGTCCTGCGCATGCGATTTGGGATCGGAGAAAAAGCGGACCACACCCTGGAAGAGGTAGGCCAAGATTTTACCGTTACAAGGGAGCGTATCAGGCAGATAGAGGCCAAGGCGCTGCGCAAGCTGCGCCATCCCAGCCGCCGCAGGGAATTGAAAAGCTTTATCGAAACCTAGGCTGCTTTCCAGGGGGTCTGGGGCGCCGGCTCCAGTTCTTTGTTTCTACTTGACAGATTTGGCGCGTGGAAATTATACTTACGTTTTGTCCATACAAGGACGGGCCCATAGCTCAGTTTGGTAGAGCACCCGGCTCATAACCGGCAGGTCCCTGGTTCGAGGCCAGGTGGGCCCACCAGGTACGACCGGAATGGTACATCGTAGGCGGGTCATTCGGCAGATGCGGTATTGCTTATCGGGAGGAGTAGTCATCTATAGAAAGGTACCCGGCAGCCTCAGGATACCGGAACCGCTGGACCAGTTTAATAAAAGAGGGGTGTTCCAACAGGAACACCCCTCCTTGTTTATTTGGGAGCGCCGAATATGGTCCGGATAAAAGATATCTTCGATTGGATCGATTCGTGGGCTCCGTTTCGTTATGCGGAATCATGGGACAATTGCGGACTCCAGGTGGGGAGCCTCGAAACACCGGTCGACAAGGTCCTTGTCGCCCTCGATCCCGCGTCCGCCGTACTCAGGGAAGCTCAGGGGCTTCTCTGTCAGTGCCTCGTTACTCACCACCCGCTGCTCCTTCATCCCATAAATTCCATCTGCACCGATTCGTGGCCGGGCTCGGTAATTATGCGGGCGCTGGTTTCCGGGATCGGCATAATAGCGGCCCATACCAATCTCGATGCGGCCCGCGAGGGCACCAATGTTCAGCTCAAAGAGCTGCTGGGGCTCGAAGCTGCCGAGCCCCTGGAGGCTGAGGCAGGTTTTTGCCGGGAGGGCCGGTACTCGGGGATGGGCCTTGTCGGACTGTTGCCCGGGGATACTACACTTGGAGGGCTTGCCGGGGACCTGAGCGGGGTGCTTGGCGGGACCGTCGTCAGAGTGACGGGCGATCCCCAAAAACGGGTGAGCAGGGCCGCCGTTTGTTCCGGGAGCGGAGGCAGCCTGATGGGGAAAGTCCTGGCGTCGCGGGCTGAGGTTTTCATTACGGGAGACATGAAATACCACGATGCAAGGCTGGCCGAGGAAAATGGGCTCGCAGTCATCGACATCGGGCATTTCGCTTCGGAAAAGCTGGTCCTTGAACCTTTTGGGGATTTTCTAAGATCAAAGGCGAAATCTGAAGGCGCAAAGCTGGAGGTTTTCATTTCCAAATCCGAGCAAGACCCGTTCAGGGTCATAGCCTGAGCCGATAGGCGCGCAAAAGACGGCAGTGAAACGATGACTTATTGGGCCGTATATTTTATGAGGAGGTAGCGAATTGCTTGATCAACTCAAATGTCTGATTGAGTACCAAAAGATTGAAGACAAGAAGAACCAGTTGATCCGAAGCTGTGATGAAGCCCCACGGCGCATAGCCGAGTTGGAGAAAGAATTTGAGCATTTCGAAGTGCAGTATCTTTCGAAAAAGGAAGAACACGGTAATGCCAGGAAAATGCACCGCGCAATCGAACAGCAGATAGAAGACTTGCGCGCGCGCTTGGGGCGTCAGAAAACCCGCCAGGGCGAGGTGAAGACAAATAAGGAATTCCAGGCGATCATCAAAGAGATTGACGAAACTAAAAAGGAGATCTCTCAAGGTGAAGACAGCACCCTGGAACTCATGGAGAGCATCGAGCGCCTGGGTGGAGAAGTCGGCGAACTGGAAAAGGTGCTGGCCGAAAAGCGCCGCAAGCTCGAGGAGGATAAAGCGGTCCTGCAGCGGGAAAGCGATGGCTTGAAAAGCAGGCTGGACCGTCTCGAAATCATTCGGCAACTGGTGCGCGACCGGGTGAACCCCGAACTTTTGAAAAAGACCGATTTCCTTTTCGAAAAACAGGCCGGAATTGCGGTTTCCGCGGTGGAAAACGGCGTTTGCAAGATATGCCACATGAATATCCCGCCGCAGAAATTTATAGAACTTCAGCGCGATGAAGTCATTCTGCAGTGTCCCCATTGCCGTCGCTTCCTTTACTGGCCCGGTCATGAAGGATATTGCATCAGCGAAGAGGACATCGACGCCATTTAACTGTGGAGAGCAGCGAGCGGTGCGTCTGCTTTTCGTTCCGGTCCCGCTCCCGGCGATGGCATGCGGAGTAAGCGTTCACCACGGAGGCACAGAGGACACTGAGATTTCAATTATTTGCTCCCGGTTTTTTCTGCTTATTCAATTGCTTTCCTCCGTGTTCTCTGTGCCTCTGTGGTGAACGGGTTCCATGCGGAATGTTTTCCTTTTCGAAACGGGTTGCCTTGGGCGCCCTTCTGTAATATGTAGCAGATTCCAGGAAACGGTGGGATAAGGGGGCGAACATGGCGGTTTACGGAATGAAGGTCTTCGCGGGCAACAGCAATCCTGCGCTGTCGGCAAGCATATGCGATATTCTGGAAATCCCTCTGGGCAAGCTATTGGCCGGGAGGTTCAGCGACGGGGAAATAAGGATCGAGATCGGCGAAAATGTAAGAGGGGCCGATGTCTTCGTAATTCAGACAGGAGCATCTCCGGTCAACGATAACCTGATGGAACTGCTGGTGATGATCGATGCGTGCAAACGTGCATCAGCCCGCAGAATAACCGCCGTCATGCCCTACTATTGCTACGCGCGTCAGGACAGGAAGAACAAACCCAGGGTCCCGATAACCGCGCGCCTGGTGGCCGATCTTATCACGCGGGTTGGCGCAAACCGTATCGTAACCATGGATCTTCATGCCGGACAGATCCAGGGATTTTTCAACGTCCCGGTCGATAACCTGTATGCGTCTCCCATTTTGCTCCCTTTCATTAAAGAGCATTTCGACAAAAATCTGGTCATCGTATCACCCGATGCTGGAGGGGTGCCTCGGGCCCGGGCCTACGCCAAGTTGCTCAAATCCGGGCTGGCGATGATCGATAAACGCCGCACTGACCCCAACAAGGCCGAGGCCCTGAACATCATAGGCGAGGTCGAAGACAAAACGGCCGTTATTCTGGACGATATGGTGGACACGGCCGGGACCCTTGTGGAGGCTACGAAGACCATACTGGAAAGAGGCGCAAAGGCGGTGTATGCCTGTGTAACCCATGCGGTGCTTTCCGGACCCGCGGTCGAGCGACTCACGCAAAGTCCGATGGAAAGCCTGATCGTTACGGACACGCTTCCACTCAGGGAAGAAGTGATAAACAGCGGAAAGATCACCTGCATATCCGCGGCAGGGCTTTTCGCCCAGGCCATCCGCAGCATCCACAACGAAGACTCGATCAGCACTCTTTTTGAGATTTTGCATTAGTCAGAAAGCATCCGGAAACCCCCATCCTGGGGGTGCGAGGGTACTCGTACACCCCCCTTTCCTAAAGGGGGGCAAGGGGGGGTTTTTATCTCCAGGCTCCGCCAGGCGCACACGCGCAAGCGCGTATGGCCGAGCGCAGCAGCAGCGCCATACAAAGGGGTGTGTGGGGCTTAGCTCTCCACGGTTTTAAGAAGCGTCCTGATACATTCTTGACCGCAATTTCGTATTAGGGCCTGCCAAGCCTGCCCCGGAC
>JBEKMB010000087.1:0-17578 GCA_050008735.1 Syntrophobacteraceae bacterium | reverse complement strand
GAGCGAAGCACTTTCCTCAGGCAAGGCACTGCTTGTGGGAGACGTATTTGCTTAGTTTGGGGATTCCGGAGATTTTGCAAACAGTTATGGGATCAAGAAACTAAATGTATTCGCAGTTCTTGAGTTGATGCACATTTGTACAGACAGCCCGGACGACAATAAGCCCCATGGCCGCCGTAAAAGAGTCCAGCTGTGACTTGCCTGGGTGGTCATAAGGGTACCTTTCTCTTGGATTGTTTGGCGATAATCCAGAGGGTACCTGACCACCCTTTTTTATGCAATGTGTCAACTCAAGTCCGTCTTCGAACAGTTTAATACACAATTATGACCGGGGAATGAGCACTCTGAAGGTAACTCCCCTTTTAGGGTTATCGAAAATCCTCACTTGCCCCTTGTGGGCCTCAATAATTTTTCTCACAATAGCCAACCCCAGACCTGTTCCCTCCTTCTTGGTGGAAACGAAGGGATAGAAGATTTCTTCCCTCTTCTCAGACGGAATGCCGGAACCCTGATCAACAATATCAATGGCTAGATTTTCACCCTTGTAATGGCTGCGAACTATAACGGTTTCGCCTTCGGGTGAAGCTTGGACGGCATTTATGACAAGATTTATGATGACCTGCTTCATTCTCATAGCGTCAACGGAAATCAATGGAAGATTCGATGATGACTGGCTCTGGATCTGCACCATCTTCTCCTGAGCCGCACTCTCAACCACAGCAAGGCTATCTTCTATCACCCGCTCGATGTCCTCACTGGACCGGTCCAATTCCAACGGACGCGCAAAATCCAGCATATTCTTCACCATACTTTCCATCCGTTGCGTTTCCTCAAGGACAACCTCCAGCTTATTCCAGTCGGGATTATCTTTTCCCATGTGCTTCTGTATCAGGCGAGTAAATCCGCCTATAGCGACAATTGAAGTTCGTAAGTCGTGAGCTAAACCGGATAGCGCTTTTCCTATTGCCGCCAGGCTCTCTGCTTCCCGCAGGGCTTTATCGGACCGGCGACGCTGTACAAGTTTCCACATACCATCCATGAGCAATGTCAATTCGCTAAGATCTGAGTCATCGTACTCTTCCTCGTGGTTTCCCACCAAGGCGATGGCCACTATCCTATTTTCCTCAAATACCGGAACGCTCATAAAGCGATAAAGTTCAACAGGACATTCCGGAAATACCTTACCTCTCAGACTGGATGCGGAGAAGTCATTGACAATCAAAGGTTTGCGCTCGCGCGCGGCTTCTGCCCAAAGGCCCGTGCTTTCTATGGGAACCAAAAGGTCTGTACCATCCTCCATGGAGCATTGTCGACTGATCTCCTTCGACCATGCCTGGAATGTCAAAGCGGTCTCGTCCTCATTGAGGAGGCTGATAGCGCCTAACTTGCTTCTGGTAAGGCGCACTTGTCGTTCAAGTATGTAATCTGCAATCTCTTTGATGGAGGCCCAGTTCATGTGGCTCAGTTCCAGCAAAGACTCCAGGCGATATTCAGCGAGACTGAGTGCTTCTTCCAGAGCTGTCGTTTCAGCTTCTGGTCTTTGCTCCACGCTCTTGAAAAGATCATTCATCTGTGGTGCCTTGTCAGTATTCACGCGTATGTCCTCCTGCCAGGCCTATTCCCGGCTTCAGGTCCTTGCCAATTTGCCGAAAGACGTGGAGCGCAACGGCGTGAGTATGAACTTCCCCGTTTTTGTGGAGAGGGAGTTAAAGTCGAGTCAGTCTGTCGGGCTTAGCCAGGTCGAAACTGACGTCTTGCTCTGTTGGGGGGTGCTCGATAATAATTTCACTTGCAATATCGTTTGTCTCTCCCTATGTCGAGTGCAATGACAATCTCCGCCAATTGGCTCTTGGCATTGAAATTTATTATCGAGCACTCTACCCTGTCGTGGGTTAATTCCCCTATGGCCTTCGCTATTGCAGTCTCAATCTTCTCCAGTGGAATGGTCTTCAATTTACAAGCATAGGAGGCGTGGTATCGCTCATCGAAATTTTCTTTTTTTTCTTCCATAACCACTCCTTTCTGAGTCCTGAGCTAAAAATAGCCATGGGGTTATCATTACCAAGATAATCACCCAAACTGATGTTACGATGTTGCCACACTGGAACAATCCACCCGGGCCACCCATCAGCCGAAATCAAATGCCATCAAATGTGCCATCAAATGGGGTCGTGCCATCAGATGGGGTCGTACCAAGACAACTACTTGTATCTGCAGTAGAAATTACCAAATGCCCCCATTCTCCAGGGTTTAAAACTCTTTTTGTCACTCATCGGGTCACCTGAATTTTTCGCCTGCATTTTGCCGCTTCTATTGCCGTTTCTATTGCCGTTTGCAAAAGAAATTCAGACTGCGATATCCTGAGCTGGGAGATAAAAGCACTCACCGTGTCACCGCGCCGCCGCGGTGAATGCTTTTGCCCGAAAGAATGTGGGCTTCCGGCAACCGCGTACCCGGGTAATTGAAAACAAAAAATGGACATGGCAGACTCCGTGTTGTTTGAGACCAATCGAACAATACGGAGGAATGCAATGAACCGATTAGGCTTAGATGCGAAAAAGAGGAAGCAGTTCAAATGCGTTACCGGGAAGTTACGTCGCCAGTAGTGGGAACCCAAGGGGCCGAAGCACAAGAAAGCCCCAGCTCCCTGCTCCCTGTCGCTGTTCTTCTGCTTCTCTTTCTTCGCGTCTTCGCTTGCAAAATATTGGAGGTACTCATTTGCCGGATGAGCCAAAAAAACCGGAAACCGGACCAAAATGGACCATTTCGTACCACTCGTAACTCGTCACTTAACAAAGCGTGGACTGGGCCCCGACCCTGTCCGCGACGCTTCCGGCAAGGAGGCTCCCAAAGGACATGACGCCCATAAATGACATGGCAAACAGGCTCATTACCCGACCGCGAGCACACATATGCATGCGTTGCGGTATCACCTCATGACGGCACCATGGACTCCCTGATCTTACCTCAGGTTAGCGAGCAGGCCATGTCTATTTTCTTGCGGGAAGCGAGCTACCGGCATCCAGATGAGTTCATCCTCATGGTCATGGACGGCGCCGGATGGCATAAAGCCAAGGCGCTAAGTGTGCCCGAGAATATGGCGCCGATCTTCCTTCCACCTTACACTCCGCAACTCAACCCGCTGGAGCGCATTTCGGAGAGCATCCGAGAAAACGGTTTCCGCAATGAGGTTTTTAACAGTATTGAGGCGGTGGAGAATCAATTGATGGAGTCCTTGGAGGCCCTTGAAAAAGATCCCGCATCAGTGGCAAGCATGACTGGGTTCCCCTGGATAGTTAGTATCAACTTTAACGCAAAATAATATTAGAAACAGGACTTGAGCGGGGCAAGGCAAATCAAACAATCTCGAATCTATTACCGTATCAGTGAAATCCACATTTGCTTGTGGTAAATTTAGCACCAATGATCCCGAATATAATCCATGCTCTGCGGGAGGGGACCCTATGTTGATAATTCCCACAAAGCCGGAAGAGCTCTTAAAGGGCAGGCAAAGCCTTTCGCCAGAAGAATACGCGGGGTGGATTGCAGCACTGCATAACCTTCCTCCGGATGAGGTGGAATACGACCCGGAGACCGACCTTATATGGTACAAACAGAAATTCGATTGGGACCACCCTACAACAGGATGGCCGGACCTCCTGCCCGATCCGAAACCTGCGTGGAAACCGAAAAGAAGACGGGTCAAGACAAAGGGGCATCCGCTCAAAAGCTTTGCCGATCTTGCCGTGCTCACTCAGGCATGGAGAAAACCCAAATACAAGAGCCTACGGTATCTCTATATCAAGAATGGCGTCATAGTTGAATATGAGAGGGTGAGGCGCCGTGCACCGGCGAATGTTCTTTCCCATGCCGGAGACCCACGGGAAGCGGCAAAGCATTTAAAGGAGCGCATTGCTGCGCTCGGCGCCGATTCTTTCTTTATGGTCCATAATCACTATCCCGATTATTATACTCCGTCAGCGGTAGACAGAAAACTTGCCGCCATGTCCAGCGAGGTTCCCGGACTAAAGGGCCATATTATTTTAAATCCATGCTGGTTTGGCCTTATCACTTTAAACGGTAAATAGCACAATGTTAATGCCCTGCACGAAAAGAAATGGCGAACTGATCAGGAGACGACGATCTGTCTGGGTCCAGATGGGACTCCCGCATTTTGAGGCCGCAGTTTAACTGGAATAAACAAAATGGTTCGAAGCCTTGATTTCATTTGGTTTAAATGGTTTATAAGAAGTCTCACCGCGCCGCATGCTGAAACGATGCACGCGTGAGACTCTTTCCAACTCTTTTCACCGCTCACCTTTCGGCTGCTCCGTTTCACGGGTCTCCATGTTTGCAAAAACCGGCCTGAGCAGTTCGTAAAGCATGGGGAGTTTCAAGGCGAAAATCGAGGCCCCGATTATACAGCAGGCCCCGCCCAGGAGCAGCGTGGACTGGACCCCGATCCTGTCCGCGACGCTTCCGGCAAGGAGGCTCCCAAAGGGCATGACGCCCATAAATGACATGGCAAACAGGCTCATTACCCGGCCGCGCTTGTCTTCATCGACTATTGTCTGGATAATCGTATTGCTGGATGCGATCTGAATCATCATGCCAAACCCTGCCAGGAACAGGCAGATTATCGAGAAAACAAAGTTTCTGGAAAGGGCGAAAGAGGCTATCCCCAAGCCGCATGCGGCCGTGGCCACGGGTATGATTCTTATCAGGCCGTGGGCATTCCTGCGGGAGGCCAGGTACATCGTGGCCGAGAGCGCCCCGATACCCGCCGCGGACATCAGGAACCCATATGTGTGCGCTCCTCCGTGCAGGACATCCTTGGCGAATGCGGGCATCAGCACCAGATAAGGAGCACCGGCTATACTAAATATCGAAAGCAGCGCGAGAATGGCTATAATGGGCTTAAAATCGAAGGCATAGCGAATTCCTTCGTAAAACTCCCACAAAACAGGGGCCTTGCCATTGTGGTTTTGTCTCTGAGCAACCCTGATCTCCGCAAGACTCGCAAGCACCGCAAGGTAGCTTATCCCGTTTAACAGGAAACAAACTCCTTCGCCCAAGGTGGAAATCAGAATTCCGGCAACCATGGGACCAATGAAACGGGCACTGTTGAACATGGCTGAGTTGAGCGCAATCGCGTTTCCCAGATCCTCTCTTCTTTCCACCATCTGCACCACGAAAGACTGACGGACAGGTATATCGAAAGCGTTGATGATTCCGATGAGAAGGCTGAGCGCTATTATATGCCAGGTCTGAATGGCGCCGGTAAGCACGAGCGTGGCCAGAATCAGCGCCTGAAGCATGGAGAGCGACTGGGTCCAGATCAGGAGCCGCTTGCGCTCCCACCTGTCGGCCACAACCCCGGCAAAAGGCCCCAGAAACAGGGTCGGAATCTGATTGGAGAAGGCAACCACACCAAGCAGAAGCGTCGATCCGGTGATTCGGTACACCAGCCAGCTCATGGCCGCCGACTGCATCCAGGTTCCAATTAAAGAAACGCCCTGGCCTGAAAAGAAAAGACGGTAGTTTCTTGAGCTGAGCGCCCGGAATATGAACTTGGCTCCAGAGGCCCTGACGCTTTTAGCCACGGTATTATCTGGCCCCATTTGTGATCCACTTTCGTCCCGGCCGTTCGGAATGGCTTGAAACAAGTTGTCGATACGCCAATGATCCCACCATCTTATGCTTTGCTTCGCGGGCAATGGTTGTTAAACGCAATATTTTAAAAATACTATATAGAATCGAAACACCTCGAACGAAGAAAAAAAGGCGATAATTCCTGTGATGGAAAGCTCGCAAAACCACCCTTAAACTGCCAAAGCCAAACCTCATCACGCATTTCCCAGGACACTGAATTCAGTAAATTACCACTCTCGCAGGTCTGGAATTGTACAGCGGGAAGCCGGTTTCATCAACTTCGTCCCATAAGGACCCGGTTTCTGAGTCCCCCCGGGAAGAATATAATGCTCATATAATGTCAGAAAATGACAAAAACAAAAAGTTCGTGTAGCCTGTACCCCACGTGGATTTGCATTCCAAGGCCGGTAATGGGCCGCGCCGTCGCCGCCGGTGTGGATCGACTGGAGAGTCGAGAATGCCAAAAACAATCGCCCTTCTTGCTTTGTCATTAATAATAGCGATGGCTGCCCCCGCCGGGGCGGTCGAAACCGATTCCATAATCGGCCTCTGGAATACGCCGGACAATGATGCGCAGTTCGAGATATACAGATGCGGGTCACTTTACTGCGGTAAAATCTCCATGCTGAGGGAACCCAACAATCCGCCCACGGACAAAGAGATGCCAGGCAGGCCCAAGGTGGACAGCCTTAACCCCAATCCCGCTCTCCGGAATCGAACTCTTACCGGTTTGCCCTTTATATCCGGGTTTCGTTATGATGGTGATAACTCCTGGAAGGGCATGATCTATAACCCTGAGGATGGCAGGACATACAAGTGTAATTTCTCAATGGCTGGAGACAATCTGCTCAAAGTAAGGGGTTACATTGGAATTCCCATCCTGGGGAAAACTCAGATATGGACCAGGGTCCTGTAAGAAAGCAAACTACTGCCAATTTTGGGCAAAAGATTTACCTGAAACCAACCCCCTTAAATACTACTTGACAGGGACTGAGCTCTCTATGCAAATTGTAACGGACTCCATGTCCTTTCGTATTGGGCGCCTCCGAGCGTGAAAAAACTGCACACCGTGGCGCCCCTTTGCCGCCCGTGGCAGCGGCAGGTGACGACTGGACATACAGTTTCAAGATTTTAAAAGTCCCAGCCACTGTCGTCGTTTTCTTTTTTTGGATAGGCTACAGGTTTGGTAAGTTATGGAAAAGGTCAAGGTTTATCTCGATGGTGAGCGAAGCGGATTTGTGGTTTGCAAAGAATGCGGCAAGTCAAAACAAATAGAATTCGCAAATGCTGCCCCCCCCCGTTCAGGCACAGTTAAATGTACCTGCGGCAACAGTTTTTCGGTGACCTTCGAGAGTAGAAGATATTATCGCAAGAAGGTCAACACATTTGGCAAATGCTTTGCGGCGGCAGATATTCTTGATGGCGCCCTGGTTCAGGTAGTAGATATTTCCAAGACCGGAATGGGCTTTATAAAAATGGATGGCAGGCCGCTGAAGCTCGATGAAAAAATAAGAGTTTCTTTTCCGCTGGGTGATGACACGATTGATTGTGCCGCTTCCGTTTTTAATATTGGCAAGGGGGGCAACATTGGCGCCAAATTCATGGACCTCGATGAGCACAACAAGAAGGTATTGGGGTTCTTTCTTCTTCCCTGAAACAGCCCGTTCCGATCGGGACCCTCATGAATTTGAAAGAATTCCCGCTTCTCAGGCGAGTGCAAACTAATGGCCGCGCCTCACGGTTTGCCGAAGTCGGCTAAGCTGGCTCTGACTTTCCATCCAGCCAGAAGCGAAGGGCTTTTTTTACCTCCTCGATCTGCTCGGGGTCGGTGACCTTCTCGCGCCTTTCATTCCTGATATAAAAGGCGTCCGCCGCCTGGTCGCTTTTTGTCGTGATTTTAGCCACGGATATCGGTATCTGCAATTCATACAAAGTCCTGGTGATCGTATAGAGAAGCCCCATCCGGTCAGCCGTGTATACTTCCAGGATAGTGTACATAGCCGAGGATTCGTTATCGATAACGATCTCGCTCCGCGATGCCCTCAGCGCTTTTGGCTGCCGTCTTCCAGCCGAACGCGCGGCAATACGGTAGTCCAGGGCCAACCTCCCCTTGAGCAGCCGGTCCATGTCCTTTCTCACCGCCTCCCAGTCTATTTCCTTATCACCATCCGGAAGCCGGCACTGAAAGATTAGCAGCACGATTTCGTTATTCATCGTAAAGGCCTGGGCGCTGATAATGTTGAGTTCATGCAGGGTCAGGATTCCGGCCGATTTTGCCAGCAGCCCCGGCCTGTCATAACTCATGAAAGTGATCTCGGCAGTTTCGCGACCCGATGAAACCTCCCAGATGAAAGACGCCTCTGATTCCTGGAGCTTTCGCCCTAAATGGAGGTGTTTTACGATCTCCTCCGGAGATATGGAAATTAAATATCTGGGGGCGAGTTGCGAGAAATAGGCCTCCACTTCCGTTGGGCTAAATAGGTCCGAGACACGGGTCTCGATCTGTTTTTTCACCCTGTTGATCCGTTCGGAGATAACCCTGGAACTCGGCTCGCCTTTTTCCAGTATGCCCCGAAGATTGCAGTAGAGCGTCAGGACCGGCGTATCGCGCCATTTGTCCTTCGCGCGTGGACCCGTTGCCATCATGTCGGCAAAGGTGAGCAAAACGAGCTGATCGAGGTACTCCTTCCTTCCGACCGCGGCTGTGCAGCTCGAAAGCATCTCGTGGTCGGCCAGATCGCGCAGGGACGCGTTGTCCAGCAAAAGCAGGTGTTGGGACACAAGGAATTGCACCGTGTCGGTTTCCTGGGCTGATAGGCCGAGGCGTCTTGCGATAGCGGGAATCATCTCTCCGCCACTGGCTGAATGCCCGCTGCCGGAACTCTTTCCGACGTCGTGGAGGAGGCCCGCGAGCAGAAGGATGGCAGGGTCCCCCAGATCGGAGGCCGTCACGGTGAGTTCGGGCTCAGCCTCAGAGTAGGCCCCGGCAATGATCTTTTTAAGCTCGGCAACGGTCCGGACGTGATGCTCCTGAACCGGATAGAGGTGAAATTCGTCGTGCTGGACAAGCCCGTGAACCAGTGCAAGCTCGGGGATAAGCGCGCTCATCAGGCCGTAGTCGTAGAAACGGCGCAGTGCAGGGACCTCGGGAGAATCGGACCGGAGCAATTCCAGAAACTCATCCTTAACGCCCGGACACCCCGAAGCCGCGTTCAGGACATGTTTGTTGTGAGATATCCACTGCCTTGTAACGTTTCCCAGCCCAAGACCGCGCGCGGCGGACACCGCAAAAAGATGAACCAGGCGCTCGGGCGTTGCCGGATAGCGCTCCGTCTGAATGTAAATCTTCCCGGACCGCGCAACGATCCCTTCCTCTATGAAAGTCTCGGGACCTTCGGCGCGGATCCACCTGCCCTCCTCGAGCCTTTCCCAGAATTCTCGTGAAACCTCGGCAACTCCCTTAAACAATTGATGAACGTGTTGCATGAAAATCTCTACCGGAAGAAACCCCGATTTTTCAGCATATCCCAGCTTACGGGCAAGCATTTCCTGATCGCCAAAATAAAGCACGCTCCCCGGCCGTCCCGATGAGGCCATGAGAAGGGTCATATACCTGCAGAACGTCTTCTCGGCCGTCTGCAGCAGGTCCACCTCCTGCCGGGTAAGATAGCCCTGGAAAATCGCATCCTCCAGGTTCCGGATCCTGGACTCGATGCGGCATCCGGCGCGGATGGTTCGAATTTCCGATAACCCCCCGGGATTTTCTTCGAGGTCCGGCTCAAGCCAGTTCTGAGGGTTTCCGAGCACCTCCTTGCGTGCTGCAATGGACTCGTATAGGGAATGCAGCAAAGATTCCCGGTTTTCCTCGATCTGATTGTCAATCTCCAGATCGAGTTGATCGGCGAGATTGCGATTTCCCGAAATATAGCGGAGGTCCATGAGCTTGAAAAAAAACTCGGGATCCGCCCGCGCCTGATCCATTATCTGGGCCACCGATCCCTGGAAAGGCTCAACGGACCATCCCGCCTCGATGAGAGGTTCGGTGATCTCAGCGATCCACGCCTCCTTGAGAGGAGCTTCATAAGCTTGGATACACAGGATGGGAACCGCCTGGGTCGGACCCGATATGCCTCGGCCAAAAGAGCCGATCGCCGCTATCGCACCACCGGCCCGAAATGCCTCCGAGCTGCTCAGAAGCCGGTTGGCAAGGCGGTTGTAAAGAGAAATGATGGCGATCTCCAGCAGGCTGGTATGACGATCGAGGGCCTGTTCGCTGCTTTCCTCCAGGATAAGCTCGCGTTGCTTCCTCAAGGATTCCGACATATTCCCGATCATGTGTTTCTCCGCTTCAGAGTTGGCCTAAAGTGAAATCTTAAGCAATTTTGTCCCAAAAGGAAGAGCGAAATCTGCCAATCCTAACGGCGGATCAAATAAATCTAACCCCACCCGCGAAATCAGCGCGTCAAATGCTATGGGAACACGCGGATCTGATGGAAGCACAGAAGCTCACCGGCCCTGCTGCAACTCTTTCGACCCCGCTGGAGCCAAATTTCCCGGCTGTGAGTTAAGATCCGTTGGCGGAAGCCGGAATAAGGCAGTGTGCGAAAAATTCTGCAAATCTAACTCCAGGGCCTGCAAAACCTGCCCCGGAAGCTACCCGTGGGCGCGCTATTCTTTGATGGTAAACTCTTGCAAATCCATGGCAAAAGACATTCACATCTACTGCTGCATTTTAACACTTGATACCGATATTGCAATTTCAAGTAAAGGACAACGCAGTTGCATCTATTCTCCCATAGAAATCCATAATAAACTGGAATAAAGGTGCATTGTCTTCGGTATGCCGGGCCATACGCCTTGCTGTGCCTGATCGGCGGGCCATGACGGATACTCTTGACAATAAACCCGTAGAAATACAGACTGCGGCAAAAAGAGGTGGGAGGGGCAAAGCTTTTAGATGCTGGAATTCTTTACAATCTTTATAACTTCCTTTACGGTTGCCCTGTCGGGTGCTCTAATGCCCGGCCCACTGCTTACAGTTACGATATCTGAAACCGCCAATAGAGGTTACAGTGCGGGTCCCCTCCTGATGGTCGGCCATTCCGTTCTCGAACTGGTGCTCGTTGTGGCCATCCGTTTCGGGCTGGACGTTTATCTGAAAATGGCCCCCGTCATGGCTTTCTCCGCGCTCCTGGGCGGATCGATCCTGATTTATCTGGGCGCGGAGATGATGAGGCGGGCGGGACGGCTCTCATTTCAGGGGCCTCGCGGGGCTTCGAGTCCCCGACGGGGCAGGAGTCCCGTAATCACCGGCGCCATTACGAGCCTTGCCAACCCCTATTGGACGCTTTGGTGGGCAACCTTTGGCCTTGGCTACCTGATGAAGATATCGGGCAAGGGTCTACCGGGTACGGCAGTTTTTTTCGCAGGCCATATCGCGGCTGATTTCGCCTGGTACAGCATGGTGTCTTTCGCAATAAGCAAGGGTGCCGCGATTATGCGGGACAAAACTTACCACGCGCTGATCAGGGCATGCGGAGTTTTTCTTGTGCTGTTCGGGGGATGGTTTCTCTTTACGGCGAAAGATTTTTTTCTCGGACCGTTTTTTTAGAAAATCAGCACTCTCGATTAGTGAAACTTTGCGGAAGGCGGGCAACACAATGGACGAAAAACTAAGGCAAACTTTTCATTCCAGGGTAGCCAAGGAGCCGTTTGCAACAAAATTCGGTTTGAGGCTGCTGGAAATCGGAGATGGCTACTCGAAAGTCGAGATGAAATTTCACCCGGACATGGAGAACCTGTTCGGTATGGCCCACGGGGGAGCACTATTCGCCCTTATCGACGAGGCCTTCGAGACAGCCGCGAACTCTCATGGGACCCTCGCGGTTGCTCTCAATATGAACGTTACCTTCATTGCTTCCCCTCAGCCGGGAAGCACACTGAGGGCCGAAGCCCGCGAAGTAAGCCTCACGCGCAAGACCGCTTCCTACAACATCGAAGTCTATGACGAACTGGGGGGGCTGATCGCAACCTGCATGGCCCTGGTTTACCGAAAAGGACAGCCGCTGCCGTTTCATGAGGAGTGAGGCGACAGGAGCGGAACACGCACTTTCAACCCTCACCCGGCATCCTCCGCCGAATTTTCAGTGGGCAGCCCGGCGTCCTTCCAGACAGACCAACCGTTAACCAATACCTGGACGTGTGAGTACCCTTTGGCGGATAGCTGCAAGGCAACCTCTTTGCTCAGGTGGCAAATTTGGCCGTCGCAATAAGTGATGATGAGCGAATCCGGAGGGATTTGCGCCATGAAGTCCGGCAAGAATTCATCCAGACTGTCAAGTGGCAGATTCAGGGCCCCTCGGATATGTCCGTGACGGTAGACTTCGGGGGGCCTGGCGTCGACGAAGACAGCCCCGTTTGTAAGAAAGAGAGCGCGCGCTTCCTCGATGGATATAATCTGCTCTTCGACCGTTTTCTCGCCGCTTGATGAGGCTTTGGGGGACAAGTCCCCTGCAAGCGGCAGCCCGGCACGCCTGAAATGGTTCACCCCGAGTGAAAGAGCTACTGCCATCAAGACGATCAGGGCCATTTGCCAAAGGACATCGATTATATTGCCGTTTTTGTGAGCAGTTTTCATACGATTAGGAAGTCTTGGGGGAAAATCATATCAGGGAGCGAACTACTCCAAGATCCGGCCACCCGCCCTTTGAACCGGCTAGCACCCTCCAGCCATCGAACGAGGCCTGTAGAGACAAAGCGGCTCTTCGGCCAAATAGTTGCCGGCCATTTCATAAGCCCTGGCTCGGCATCCGCCGCAAACTCTTATGTACTCGCATTTTCCGCATTTGCCCTCGTAGCCTTTAAGGTCCCTGAGGTTGCGGAAAACCGGTGAATTTTCCCAAATTTGTCCAAACGATTTCTCTCTAATATCTCCGGAGTTCACCTCCAGGTATCCGCAGGGCTGCACCTGTCCCACGTGTGATATGAAAACAAAGCTGCTCCCCCCAAGGCAACCGCGCGTCACGGCATCGAGTCCAAAGGTCTGAAAATTTATTTCCTTTCCCTCCGCCTTTGCCCTCTCGCGCAGGATCCGGTAGTAATGGGGCGCGCAGGTGGCTTTGAGCTGCAGTGGCGCCTTGTCTCTTTGTTCGTAGAACCAGTGAAGAGCTTCCTCGTATTTTTCGGCGCTTATGGCCTCTTTGGCCAGGTCTTTTCCTCTTCCCATGGGGACCAGCATGAAAATATGGTGAGCGACCGCGCCGAGCGAGACGGCGAGTTCGTGGATCTTGGGGAATTCCTCGATATTTGCGTGAGTGATAGTCGTATTGATCTGGAAATCCAGTTTTGCCTCCCTGGCTAAGGCAATCCCACGCAAAGCGCCTTCAAAGGCGCCGTTGACCTTTCGGAACGCGTCATGAGATTCAGCCGTGGCTCCATCGAGGCTCACGCTTATCCGCTGAATGCCCGAGTCGATCGTCTTTTGGACGATTTGCGGCGTAAGCAGTGTGCCGTTGGTCGCCATGGTCATCCGGAAGCCCAAATCGTTGCCATACTTCGCCAGATCGAAAACATCGGGGCGAAGCAGCGGCTCTCCTCCCGTCAGGATGATTATAGGCTTTGCGACCTCGGCAATTTCGTCCATCACCCTCCTGCACTCAGCCTCGGTAAGTTCCCCCTCGTAAGGACGGTCCTGGGCGGCAGCCCGGCAGTGTACGCACGCGAGATTGCAGGAACGCGTAAGCTCCCAGGCCACAAGACGCAAGTCCGCCTTAAGGGTCGCCCCGGTTTTCTCGCGGTGGGGGGGGCTTTTTACTTCTGAGCTGTTTTGGTTCATTTGCTGACACCTCTCGGCGCGTGAAGTCCGTGGCTATTTCCTCAGAATCCTTGCGGCATCCTTTGCAAAGTAGGTTAGTACGACATCGGCACCCGCGCGGACGATCGAGGTCAAAATCTCCATCATTATCCGGTCCCCATCGATCCATCCATTTGCAGCGGCAGCTTTCACCATAGAGTATTCTCCGCTCACGTTGTATGCAGCGACGGGTCTGTCAAATTCCTGTTTTATGCGCCAGATTATGTCCAGGTAAGCCATTGCCGGTTTAACCATGACCATGTCAGCGCCCTCCTCTATATCGAGGGCCACTTCCCTGAGCGCTTCCTCCGAGTTGCAGACGTCCATCTGGTAGGCGCGCCGGTCACCGAATTGGGGCGCCGAATCCGCGGCCTCCCGGAAAGGTCCGTAGAAGCCGGAGCAGTATTTGGCGGAATAGGCGAGAATGGCGGCGTTATCGAATCCGTTTTCATCCAGCGCGTCTCTAATGGCGGCAACACGGCCGTCCATCATATCCGAGGGGGCGATGATGTCAGCGCCGGCCCTGGCGTGAGACAGGGCCACCTCGGCAAGTATCTCCAGGGTAGCGTCGTTTTTCACCTCGCCGCCTTCGATAATGCCACAGTGACCGTGGCTGGTATACTCGCAAAGACACACATCGGTAATGACGTTAAGCTCCGGCCAGGAGTCCTTGATTGCCCGCACGGCCTGCTGTACGGGGCCGTTTTCCGCGTGCGCCTCACTGCCGCGCTCATCTTTTTTCTCGGGCAGGCCGAACAGCAGGATGCCTGGGATATCGAGCTCGACAACCGAGCGCACTTCTTCGATGAGCCGGTCTACCGAGAACTGGAAAACCCCGGGCATCGATTTCACCGGATTTTTCACTCCACTGCCCGGCACGGCGAACAGAGGATATATCAGCTGATCGACGCTTAGCCGGGTTTCTCGGATCATTCGCCGCAGATTCTCACTGCGCCTGAATCTTCTTGACCTGTAGACTGGGAAATACATCTGGCGCCCTCTCATCGGTAATTAAAGTTTTAGCGGGTTCAATTATAAACTATTTTGAGAACTTACCGAACTTTTCACCGGGTTCCACGTTGGCCGCCGCCGCCCATGCAGATGCATCGACTTTACCGGCCGAAGCGGTACGGATTTTAGCCACGAGCAGCTCTCCTCCCTTAACCGCTATTCTCAGGCCACTTAAATCGAGTCCGGTAACCATTCCTGGAGCAGCGCCGATATCCCCGCCAATTTTGCCCGGCACGAAACGCGCGCCATAGAAGCGCACCAACTCCCCACGGAAGTCAGCATAAGCCCCCGGTTGAGGGTCACACCCCCGAATGAGATTGTGGATCTGCCGGCCGGGTTTTTTCCAGTCCACGTTTGCAACCCGGTCGTCGCAAGGAGGCTCATAGGTGGCCTTCGAGTCGTTCTGCGCAATTCGAGGTGCTTTGCCCTCCCGGATGAGTTTGACCGACTCGACCATCGCCTCCACTCCCATCGGGAACAGACGTTCGAAGTAAAGTGAGCCGGCAGTGTCTTGAGCGCTGATATCGACCTCCTTTTGGAGCAGTATCGGACCCGTGTCAATCCCCTCGTCCGGCCAGAACACGGTTAATCCGGTCTTTTTGTCTCCCATGATCAAAGCCCAGTTTATCGCGCTCGCCCCGCGGTGCCGCGGCAGAATCGATGGATGATAGCATATAGCGCCCTTGCAGGCCGCTCTGAGATAACGAACCGGCACAATGGCGGTGACGAAGGCAAGCACCACAAGATCGGGCCTCAACCCGGAAAATTCGCTGAAGACCTGATCGTTCTTGAATGTTTTTGGCTCGATGCTTCTTATTCCCTTTGCCAGGGCAGCCTCTTTCAGCGGGTCCGGTCTGGCCCCCGGCCTTCCCGGTGGCGTGTAAACCGCTACGATCTCTTCACCCGCGGCCAGCAAAGCTTCCAGGCTCGCAGCCCCGAAGGGCGCCTGCCCGATCAAAATGATCCGCATCCGGCTCATCCTCCCATCCTATCGTCTTTTCCAGCGTTTACCCGCGTAAAGGTCCTGGCCGATTCCTTCTTTGCCGGTTCCGAACCGATTTGGCCGTCCTCCAGACCTGGGGAGGTGACAATCTTGCGGCACCAACTCGGCTGTTCGTGAAACGGCTGATTGCGAATCCGGCAAGACCGCTCCGAGCATATGCGACATTCCGGGCCTATGCAAGGCTCGGCATGGATCATGGCTTCTCCCACACCGGGAAGTTGCGACTTAAGAAGTTGTTCGGCCTCCATGACTTCCCTGTGCGCCTCCTCCAGACTCAGATGCCGTGGGAGGATGAGATGAAAGTCTATGTAGATGAGCTGGCCCGCGCGCCATGCGCGCAGACGGTGCACGTCTATCCAGGCCGGTTTCCGGTTCTGTGCTATGATGGCGCTGATCCGGTCGAGCAGCTCAGGGTCATATGCATCCATAAGTCGCGAAGAAGACTCGAAAACGAGCTTGGCGCCAATGAAAAGTATATTTGCGGCCACCACGCAGGCCACAACCCCGTCAAGAAAGTACCATCCGGTTTGTCGAACCAGCAACAGTCCGATAAGCACGCCCCCGGTGGTATAAACGTCTGTCAGAATATGCCTGCCGTCCGCCGTTATGGCCACCGACCGCGTGAGCTTTCCGGTGCGCACAAGGGTCTTTCCGAGCCAAAAATTGACAACCGCTGTCCCCAAAAGGATGAGAAGCCCGAAATCCAGTTTTGGCAGAGCCATGGGTTCAATGATTTTCGGCAGGGCCTCCCAAAATATTCCCCCGGCCGCGATGGCAATCAACGCACCTTCGAAGCCCACTGAAAAAAACTCTATTTTCCCGTGACCGTAAGGGTGGTCTATATCGGGAGGCCGTGAGGCCAGGTATACGCTCCACAGCGCAAATCCGCTTGCCACCACGTTCATTATCGATTCAAGCGCGTCCGAAAGGATTGCCGTCGAACCAGTGAGCCAGAATGAATAGAACTTGACCGCCGTAAGAAGCGTGCTGATGGAAACGGACAAAGCCATCATCGCAAGCTGCTGTTTTTTCTCTGCTGCTACCGTTGATTCCTTGTCCATGCTCATTTCCGCAAAAGGGCCCGGCATTTCGCATAATACAAGTCAATTCATTTACTTATAAGCCATTGGAACAGGACCTACAAGGTGACAAAAACAGGTCGTTCAGCAGTGCGACGCACCTGATCCGCCTTTGAACTTGAGGCGTGCTTCCCTTCGCGCCCTGGCCTCGCTGTTGCGTCTTATATCGTCCTCGGTTTCAAAGATGAGGGGCGGGACTTTGGTTGGGTGGCCGTCAAGGCCCAGGGCCACATAGGTGAGGTAAGCGGTGGCGACTTTCCGGACTTCTCCCGTTCTGAGATTTTCCGCATCCACACGGACGCCAATCTCCATCGAGGTTTGACCCACCATGTTGAGGCTTGCCTTAAATGTGACGAGGTCCCCGATGAAAATAGGCCGAAGCAAATCGAGCCTGTCGATCGAGGCGGTCACCACATTCGTGCGGCAATGCCTGATTGCGACCACGCCAGCCGCGGAGTCAATGAGATTCATTATCACGCCTCCATGAACGTTGCCGGCAGGATTGG
Source organism: Syntrophobacteraceae bacterium (assembly GCA_050008735.1). Classification (GTDB taxonomy): domain Bacteria; phylum Desulfobacterota; class Syntrophobacteria; order Syntrophobacterales; family Syntrophobacteraceae; genus SbD1. The sequence continues at coordinate 475 of JBEKMB010000087.1, read as the reverse complement.
CATCCGGAAGGTTCATCAACCGCGTCATGACTCCTCTGCTCTCCTCGACTCTTTTTCCCTGCAACTCCATCGCTTCTCCAGACCTTCCTGGTAAATACTATTGATAATTATCCTCCCGGATGTACCGGCAATGTGTGGGCACAGTATTAATAGCGCCCGCCATTTCGCGTCAAATCCATTTTTCAGAGGCGATGCAATTTTAGCATCTTTTTTGTTTTCAACGCCCGGATTGAGAATCAAAAGCTGTGCCCACCCCGTGCGCTCAAAACGAAATCAACGATTTCCACAAAAATTTGCTTCCGGCATGCCAGCTAGTGCATTGTCAACAAAGTTTCAATCTCATGGCAAGTGATCGTCACCCCGGCGAAAGCCGGGGTCCGTGCGCCTGGAAGCGCGCGCGAACTGAGGGGTGAAAGTCCCCTTCCGGGAGATGTCCGCTCCCGGTAGTCAAAGGTAACTGCGTCGCCGTGAGGTG
>JBEKMB010000086.1:0-17922 GCA_050008735.1 Syntrophobacteraceae bacterium | reverse complement strand
CTGAAGAAAACCCTGGGAACATAAACTGCCTCCTTTCTGTGCTTTCACCAGAAATAACAGGCAGATAATGCCCCAGAACATTCAAAGGTCAATCATCTATTTTGTTACGTACAGTGGCAAGAACTGGCAATTCTCCGGTGCAAGGAGCCTTTCTACTCTTGTTATTGACACCGTTAAATTCCCCGAGTGTCGTTTTTGTCAACGAAGCGGTCAAGTGCCCTCCAGAACAACACGATGGAAAGGTATGGACAGGACCGGCGGCTGGAAGGAGAACCGCTTTCTATGTATCGGTTTCAAAGAAGTTATAACACCGTTATCCTCACAACTGACCACCCCTGAAAGTGCTGCATCTGACCCTGCTCCCTCACGGTAGCCTTTTGGAATCGTTAACTCCTTGTCAGGCGTACAAAGTACACAAAAGGGCGCTGAGTTGAGCTCCAATTTGAGGCGCTGATAAACGGACTCGGTGATTTTCGGTTTACGACTGCTCCGACCAGGTTCCGATGTCCTGAAATGCTCTCATCCGCCACTTAAACAAATGGGGTCAAATATCGGCTGAAATAGAATGGTTACCCCATAGCAATCTATATGGCTTATGGTATTCAGTGTGGAGCATCCTACTGGTATTCCCTAGACCGACTGTAGTTCGCAGCCCGGTTGATGGCGTCTGAGGCAAACCTAAAGGTCAAGGAAGGATAAAGCCATGGCACACGCGGAACACAAGAATCTTTCTTCCCCTGATGAAACACGGACCTTTGGGCACGGGAAGGCCGAGCTGATCCATATTGGTGGTGGGACGATTGGACGCCTGACCCTGGAGCCTGGTTGGCGTTGGTCACAAGATGTCAAACCTCTTGCGGGCACGGAGTGGTGTGAGGCCCCGGATTTTCAGTATCAAGTCTCCGGACGGCTCCATGTCGTCATGGAGGACGGCAACGAGTTTGACCTGGGACCATGCGACGTGTCGGTGCTGCCCTCGGGGCATGATGCCTGGGTGATTGGTGACGATCCTGTGGTGCTCGTGGACTGGTTTGGCGCTAGTAACTACGCTAAAGCCTAGTTTATGTCAGCGGCATGCAGTGGCACATCAACGGCGCACTGGGAGCAGACGCGCGTTCACCTCGTGTCGCCGTGATCAAGTCCGCAGCTGACAAGGGCTTACAAACGACCGCAAGAAGCCCCTCCGCTTGTACCTCACCTCGGCTATCGGCGGTGCCTGAAGCCTGTCGTTAAGCCTCTAAAGGGACACGCATAGGAAGGAAGTTACTACAAGGGACCAAGTTGCTGCAACAGAGGAGCAGAATCTGAACATGAGCGGGAGAAGAAGCGTATCCAGTATCTGGGGCCGCTACGGGTATCGGCACAAAATCTACTTGATAAGATAACTGGTCTCTCGGAAGAGTTGCCCGAGAAGGAACGCATCTGGAGAAGGGGCAGGAGCCAGTTCCACATTCCGTCCGCCTTGACTATCGGCGTGAATTTAAGAAACGGCAAAGAATAGGGTATCCCACTGCAGAATGAGAGACTTCACTGCAACATGTCACCAACACCGGACGGGAGGAAATGACATGCAAGAAACCACATTGGTGCAACGAGCTTACACCGCAGTTGTGGAGCAATTTGTGAAGACTGGGCGGGCACCACACTATACCGAACTTGCAGCAACTCTCGGGTTGCGCCCCGAAGAGGCCCGGCAGGTACAGCATAAGGCAGCCGAGTCGTCCATAGCCTGCTGGTTTGTTAACGACACAGATTACGTCGAGTCCTGGGCGCCATTTTCTAATGTACCGACCCATTATCTTGTGACTATAAAGGGGGATCAAAAATGGTACGGCCAGTGAGGACTCGAAGTGCTGGCCGTGCGCTGGCTCTTCCCTGGTGCTGAGATCCGTATCGACACTCGTTGCCTGGATTGCGGGCAACCGATCCTCGTCCGCATGCGTGACGAGAATATCCTCGAAGTCAATCCAACCACGACCGTAGGACACGTGAATATCCCGTTCGCCAAGGTTTTGACGGGAGAAGTCCCCTGGGGTTTGGCTTGAAGCCGCATGAACCTCTTCCGGTCGGAAGAACACGTGAAAAATTGGTCGCTTTATGATTCCGTCTCAGCGGAGTCCATCATGCCGTTATACAACTGGGCGCTAGTCTTCAGCGGACCCCTGTTCAGGAATCGCCTAGAGCCGGACTATCTCTCCCGAGTGCAGGAATACGCATCCAAGATGTTCTTATCGTTAAAAAACCTGGGCAAGGCGGGTCCCTTCTGGACCCCAGAGTAGGCGGTCGCGTTATAATTGAAATTCATCTTGATCCCGGTCGGACCTAACCTGCCACGGGACGTTCAGGGGGGCTCTCGGGCCATAGGTGAAATATAGACATTTGGCAATACAGCTGACGGAGCACCCTCCCAACGATGAGGATGCCTGGTTCGACGAACGAGGACGCCAACGAGGAGTAGATTTCAGTCAATACAAGTAAAGACGACTGTGAGCACGCAGAACGCTGATTTGATTGTATCGAGGGTTGAGCAATTAGCTGCCTGCTTTTGCCTTCCTGAAAAAGTTGCTGCATCTCTCCTCTATGGCGTTATGCGGTGAACCATCCAGAATGTTTCTACGTGCAGATCATATTTGCACTTTCCTTCTCTCCGAAAACACAGGGCAAACTGATATGGGCTGGAGGTCGAAGTCCCCGAGAAACGGCTGTCTCACGGGCAGACAGGTGGGTGCCGACGTAGAGGTTCATATGACCCCATTCGTGACGCGACCCTGCTGCAGCGGCTGTTGATGCCGGTTCACGATCGGGAGCTGCGCGGGCCGCCCTTTTCAATCAAAGGTTATAAGTTAATCACGCTTTATGATGAAGGCGCCTTGTTTGCGAATAGCGGTAGGTCGCGGTCGAAATAGAAGCAGAAGGCATGATTCATAGCAGGTCAAAAAAGTGGCAAAACAGGCTTGATACGAAGTTGCGTTCAAGATGGTAATCATTGAAAACCCTAAGCCGTCTAAGCCGTCATTCCGGCGAAGCCGGAATCCAGTGCTTCAAAGCACTTCTGGACCCAGGCTTCCGCCGGGGTGACGTTCAGGACAACTCTTGTGGAAAGCCAGAGTTGGTACTTTCTTGAACGCAACTTACCGTGAAAATGCGATATTCTTGTTTATGCATTTGCGGTAACAGGTTAGCACGCATTCAGGAATCATTTTCATCACTGGGGGTGAACAAATGCCCCTTGTTCATGAATGTTGGTATGAATTGTTGGGAAGTCCGGCATTAGCCTGCAAAAAGCGAATCGGAGGACCGTCAGGTTCAGCGACAAAAAGTCAGTGCTCGACTTCCACCAGCCAGAACCTTTCGTAGAATTCGGCTATTACCTCTACCAAAGGCTTGGAGGCATCCAGGACGAGAAACCTTTCCGGCTCCTTTTGGGCAAGTGCCAGGTAGCCGTCGCGGACCTTCTGGTGGAATATGCAATTCTCCTGTTCGATCCGGTCCCGGTCTACCCCATTGCGTGCCCCAAGCCTTGCCAGGGCTATATCTATGCCGCAGTCGAGCAGGATTGTCCTGTCCGGCCACATGTCTTTTGTGGTCCATTCCTGGATCATCCTCAGGCGTTCGAGGTCGAAACCGCGCCCGAATCCCTGGTATGCAAAGGTGGCGTCAACGAACCGGTCGGTCAGGACCCATGCGCCTCCCTTCATGGCGGGAATAATGACCTGGTCCGCCAATTGAGCCCTGCTGGCGCTATAGAGGAGCACTTCGGCGCGGCCGCTCATATCGGAGGAAGCCGGATCGAGCAGGATTTCCCGGATTTTTTCGCCTATTGGCGTCCCGCCCGGCTCGCGTGTCTTTATGCAGGGGATTCCAGCCATCGAGAGCCAGTTCGACAACTGCTCCATGAGGGTGCTTTTCCCGCAACCGTCAATCCCTTCGAAACTGATGAACTTTGCCGGGAATGAAAGCCGGTGGTGTTTGTGCTTATCCTGCCAGAATTTGATCACACACATCTCTCATCTGATGGAAAAAGGGAACTTATTGTCACGAAGAGCACCAAGATGGAAATTTAAGGTAAGTGTTCAGGGGGCTGTTGGAAGTCCCGAACGGAGGTTTCATCGCACGGCCACCTCAAAATTCCCCCTGATCATGCCCGTATGGAAAGATTATCGGTTTCCGTCTTTGTGTCCTCGTTGTAGTTTTGCCTTTGCCGTTCGAAGTTGATCCTGTTTTTATCGACGTAGATTTTCTTCAGGTCCGCAAAGCAGAGGTCGAAAACCGCGCACGTGAGCGCAAGGGATTCCCAGATATCCAGGAGGGCGTTCCGCGCCTTTTCCGGTTTGAACCCGCCGCCTTTTGCCCACCACTTCCACTTGAGGCTGTTTTGAAGTTCGTCGATGGCAAGAAATGCCTTTATGGCGCAGGACTCAAATGAGGCCCCGTTGCGCGAGGCGTCAAAGGACGGAAGGTCTTCAGGTCCGATGCCCACGATTTGGGAAAGGCTCACCAGGAAATGCAGTATATCGATAATTTCGACCTTGCCGTTCTGGGTCCCTATGCCATAGTCCCGCACCTCACGAATCAACTCGGCAAGCTCGGCGGAAAGAGCCTTGCGGTAGTTTTCGATCCAGAGGAGTCTTTGTTCCGGATCGTGTATCGTCGACTCGAAATCCTTGCCGGCATTTGCCAGGGTCTGAATATTGAGTTCCCATTGAAGCCGAAATATTTCGCGCATCCCTTCCTGTTCCACTCTCGCCCCTTCCTTGAGCAAATTAGAATAATGCCCTCACTAAACACCCGGCCGGCGCCCGCCGAAGGATCGACTGAGTGCCGACCCCGGCTGCGGCCCCGCCGCTCAGCACTCCAGCCCCAGACTTTCGAAATATTTTCTCACCTCTTTTGCCAGGAAGCGAATCCTGGGGTGCGCATGGCTGGAATCCCTGAGCAGAATGAAATGCTTCCAGCCGCTCCAACGGCCGCTGACGAAAATCTCTCCTTTGAGCAGGTTGGGCAGAATGTCACGCGCAATCTCCGGCCTGAGGCCCCGCGCAAGGTCTTCCCTGTACCAGTGGAAAATAAGTTCGGCGCGCTTGCGCCATTCACCCGCCAGAAGGTCGTCGGAGGCAAAACTGCATTTGTCCTCCTCATATGAATTGCTTAGCTCTTCGGGAAGGATGAGGGTCATGCCCTTGTTTTCGTAGTTAACGTAGCGGGTGCTTTCCTGCGTGAAGGACAGGACCCGGTGCCGCACCACCTCGTGCGTTATGCCGCGGTCGCATACGAACCTGAAGACGAAAACGGGAAGATCGAAATACGGGTCGGTTTTCAGCAGTTCCAATTGCTCTTCTTCTTCCACGAGGGTCGCAATCGAAGGGACAGCCTGCACCTCCCCGGGCTCGGGGAACAGCGCCGGGAAATACCGGTTGAGGTTCCAGGCAAGAAAGCCATTGTAAGGCCCCAGGGATTTCAGGCTGTCGAGGGTTTCGATCCAGGCGCGGAAATTGCCTGCCATGACAAATCCCATTCCCGAATTGGCGGGGAAAACCCGGTGAAAGCCGATCCTGTGAGCCAGCGCCTGCAACAGGGCCGCAAATGTGAAAGGCCCCGGGCCGCCGGGGACCTGCTCGGCAGGGTTCTTTTGCACTTTCAGTACAATGTTGCTGTGTTCGAGCACTGAGAGATGACCTTGCGATTTGAGCATCAGCACGAATTTTTTGGCGGAGTCCTCCGTTATCTTCTCTTCGGACTTGTAGGCCGTTCTTCCGCACAGTTCGACAAGGCGCAGCGCGCTGCTCTCGTCACTGGGGGCCATGCCGTATGGGAAAACCGAGCTTTTGACGAACTTGACAGACATTGCTCTATCCTCCTTCAAAACCTCCATGGCGACTCCCCCTACCTGGCGTTAAAGTTTCAACCTCCGGCTGCCGAACTGCAAGCCGACGAAAGCTCAGCGCTCCGCGAGGCGAAAGTGCAAAAGTCGTTGAATTCAGAATGGAAATGCCGGATTATCTAAGTGAAAAGCAACACGCCCCGCAGGTCTCAGGGTTACTTTTTGTCTCGAATCGAAGTTAGTTTACCAGTATTTTTTTTTTCTCGGAAGCCCGATGTTGGTGGAGAAATTGAAAATCAGATAGAGCCATGCCGGTAATCGTTTTTTGGGAGGTATTTTGCATCCATCTGTAAATTTCAAAAGCTTCGTTATCTGCTTATTCATTCTTTGCGGGTTTTTCTGCCCCGATCCGGTGGAGACAAACCCGGCGGCGCGGGCGTCTCGCCCGGATAACGAGTTACCAGGGCGTCCCGCAAAGGTAATCGTCCTTACGGACACCGCCGGCCTGGGGGACAAAGGCTTCAACGACGTTTGCTGGCAGGGAGTGCTGAAGGCTAAGAAGGATTTCGGCCTGGACGCACAGTTCCTCCAGTCCAGGGAACAGGCCGACTACGCATCCAATCTGACCCTGGCGGCCAACAGGGCCGATATTGTCGTAACCCTCGGTTACCTGTTTGCCGATTCGTTGAAGCAGGTGGCCCCCTATTTTCCGAAAACCCGGTTCATACATATCGAAGGCGATATACCGGCTAAAAACGTGGCGAGCTTCGATTTCAGGTCCGAGGAAGGCGGGTTTCTCGCCGGGCTCACAGCCGGGCTTTTCACCAGGAAGATGTTGGTTGGAGTTGTAGCCGGAATGGATATACCTCCCGTGGAGGCTTACGTCAGCGGGTATCGGGCCGGGGTCAAAACGGCTCAAAAGGCGAGGGGGCAAAAGATCGAAACGGTTGTAAGCTCGGCAGGATCTTTTAACGATCCGGTCAAGGGCAAATCACTCGCAAGGGCAATGATCGACCGGGGGGTGGATGTGATCTTTCGGGCCGCTGGAAATACGGGAATCGGGGTTACGGAGGCGGTGAAGGCAACCGGGGGCGTTTTCATGATCGCCGAAGACCTCGACCAGGACATGGAAATTCCCGGGCGGGTGCTTACCAGCGCCCTCAAGAGGATGGACGTGGCCGTCTATGGCGCGATCCGGGACGCGGTCGAGGGCCGCTTCCAAGGTGGGCATAAATGGCTGGGGGTCTCAGATGGCGCGATAGACATAACCGAGATGAAGTATTCCAGGCAGCTTTTCGACCCGGCTGATCTTCAGCGCATTGAAGAGGCAAGAAATCTGCTCAAAAGCGGCAAACTGAGCATCCCGAAAAGATACGCCGGGGTCGATTCGTTTGCCGCGCCTGAGCTGTGACGCCGATGCGCGATTAAAGATAGAAAAATAAAGAGCGCGGGAGACTGAGTCCCCAGCACCCCGCAAGGGTTTCATAGCGAATGCGAATCTGATATGTCCGCACCCCTGATCGAAATCCGAAATATATCCAAGAAGTTCGGCGCATTTTATGCCAACCGCGACATTTCCCTCAAAATAGCCAAGGCAGAGATTCATGCCATAGTCGGGGAAAACGGGGCCGGGAAAACAACCTTGATGAACGTGCTTTTCGGGCGGCTGCGGCCCGATTCGGGCTCAATAGCGCTGAGGGGGGCCCCGGTTTTGTTCCGCTCTCCTCGAGAGGCCATCCGGGCCGGTATCGGAATGGTCCACCAGGATATCCTGTTTTTTCCTCAGCTTTCGGTGCTCGAAAACATCATCCTCGGCTGCGAAAGTGAAGCTGGACGGGGAATGCCGGAAAAAAGCGGCCGGAAGCCGTCCTGTTTTACGGCGATTCTGAGGACCGGCCGGGCGAGGAAGGAAGCCGGCCGAATCCAGGACTCACTGGGCTTGCATCTGGATTTGGACCGTCAGGCCAGGGAGCTTCCCTTTGCCCAGAGGCAGCAGATAGAGCTTGTGAGGCTCCTCTACCGCGGGGCGGAGGTCCTGATCCTGGATGAACCGACGAGCCTTCTGTCTCCGGACGAAACGGAAAAGTTCCTTTATTTGATGAAATCCCTGCGGGAAGGCGGGCGAACCGTTCTTTTCATCAGCCACCGGCTTGGCGAAGTCTTTTCCGTGGCCGACAGAATCACCGTGCTCAGAAAGGGATGCCTGGCGGCCACGCTGGATGCGGGCAGGACAGGTGTCGAAGAAATTGCCCGGCTTATGGTGGGCGGCGCCGAACACGTCGCGTCCCCCCGCCCGCCGCCGAAGGCAGCGGGCAACATGGCTGCGGCGTCTCGCCGCCTGGAGCTTCAAGAGGTGCGAGTGAGGCCGTCAGGGACCGAACCGGCGCTACGCAATATTTCCATGTCCATCGGAAAAGGGGAAATTTTCGGAATAGGCGGAATAGTCGGAAACGGGCAAAGATCGCTTGCTCGCGTTCTCGCCGGGAAAACTCGCCCGGGCAGCGGATTTGTCCGGTTCGAAGGCGCGGAAATCTCCCACCTGGATATAAAGGCGCGGCTTGGAAAAAACATCCGGTGGCTCCAGGAAAACCCGGTCGAGGAAGCGCTTTTGCCGGAGCGTCCGTTATGGGAAAATTTCCTTCTCGGGCGGCAGCGGGAAGAGGAATTTTCGGGGGCGGGATTTATCCGTAAGAAAAAAGTCATTTGTTTTTCGGAGGAACAGGTCTCGCTGAACAATATCGCGGCCTCAGGTCCGCTCGAACCGGTCTCAGGTCTGTCGGGCGGAAACAGGCAGAAGGTTGCGCTTGCCCGAGTCCTTGCCGGACATCCTCGCCTGGCGATCCTGGAGCAGCCCTGCCGGGGACTTGACCTCCACGCGGCCGGCAGTATTCACGATCGCCTGTTGAAGCTGAGCCGCACCGAGGGAGTTTCCTTCATTGTGATTTCGTACGACTTCGATGAATTGATCTCCCTGTGCGACCGGATTGCCGTCATCTACCGAGGCGAAATTATGGGAACAGTTGAAAGCGCAAATGTCTCACGCGAACTTCTCGGCAGATGGGCGGCGGGAGTGAGGGTGTGAATAAAGGCTGACGCGGAGAGGGGAGACGGTAAAGACTGACGCGGAGAGGGGGAGACGCGGTGACTGACCAGAGAAAAGAGCGGGGGAAAGTTTCCCCCGCACCCCCCAGGATTTCGGCCACGCGCGTTGCGCGCGAGGCCGAGCGCTCGGCGCTGGGGGCTATGCCCCCGCGTTTTTTGCCGCTTTGAGAGGGACTCGGCATGAGAAACCATATTCATATTAACTTAAGGCCGTTGGGCCTGCTCATCCCCGCGCTGGCGGCCGGAGCGCTCATATGCATGGGACTGGCGCTGGCGGCCGGAGTGGGGCCGCTCGATCTGCTCCGGACCGTCTGGATGGGCTCCTGGGGCAGCACTGAGGCGGCGATCAACACCCTGGCGAAAATGACCCCGCTGCTCCTTGCCGGTCTTGCCGTTGCCTGGGCATACAGGGCGGGGCTACTCAATATCGGATGCGAAGGCCAGCTTACCATCGGAGCGTTGGTTTCCGCATCCTTTGCCGTGGCCGCGGCCCCTTTGCCCGCATTTTTGCTCCTTCCGCTCAGCCTGGCGGCCGGCGCCGTTTCGGGGGGCCTGTGGGCGCTTCCGGCGGTGCTGCTCCGGCAGAGGCGAGGCGTGCACGAGGTAATCAGCACGCTTCTTCTGAATTACATGGCTATTTACCTGTGCGGTTACCTGGTTTCGGGGCCGCTCGGGGATGGGACGGCGATGGGAAGGACACCACTCATTCCGGCCGGGGCCCAAATGCCGGAAGTCTTTCGCAGCGGTTCACTCTTTCTCACCCCTGCGCCGCTTATAGCGCTTGTTTTTTGTTTTGCAGCCTATGTCCTGCTTTCAAAAACAGTCTGGGGATTCGAGGCCGGGGCCGTTGGGACCAATTTCGAGGCGGCGGTAAACGCCGGTATTTCCGCCTCGAAACGGCAGATAATAATTTTTGCGGTGAGCGGCGCCCTCGCCGGTCTGGCTGGAGCGCTCGAGGTCTGCGCGGTCCACCATCGGTTCTACAGGTCCTTTTCTCCGGGCTACGGGTTCGATGGGCTGACCGCCGCCTTCCTTGCAAACGGTTCTCCGGAATGGCTCTGGCTCAGCACGCTCTTTCTCGGCAGCCTCCGTTCCTCGGACAAGTTGCTCCAGATCGGGCTCGATCTTTCCCCGAATTTCATACTGATCGTCCAGGCCGTTCTTCTGCTTTCGGTCGCATGCCAGGGTGGAATCCGGCCCGTGTTGGAAACGCTTTTCTCGCGCATTCGCGCAGGGGCTCGAAAAAATGTCTCAACTGCTCAACCTGATCGCACTGACTCTCGTTAAGGCTTCCCCCCTGCTCCTGGCGGCTTTCGGCGGCCTGCTCTCGGAGCTTAGCGGCGTGATCAATTTCGCGCTGGAAGGCATGATGCTCTCCGGGGCCTTTGCGGCAGTGCTTGGGACCTGGGCAACCGGATCGAGCTGGGTCGGCCTGCTCTGCGCAATGTTTTCCGGCGCCTTCATCGGTGCAGTTCATGCCGGTGCGTGCCTGAAGTTTCGGGCCAACCAGATCGTCAGCGCGATTGCTGTAAATCTATTGGCGGCGGGCCTGACGGGATTTTTCTTAAACCAGATATTTCATGTGTACGGAACTTCACCGGGGGTAGAGGCCCTGCCCAATCTCGGGTCGATTCTTCCGCCGGCCGGAGCACCCTCCAACCTGCGCCGCCTCGCCGAAGGGGTCTCGATCCTGGTCCCGGCTGCCCTTGCAATCGGGGTCGCCCTGACAGCCTTCCTGAGGTGGACCGTCCCCGGACTGCGTCTGCGCGCCTGCGGCGAAAATCCGGATGGGGCAAGGGCCGCCGGTCTCATGGTCTCGCACATTCAGTTTTTTGCCGTCTGCGCCGGAGGAGCTTTGGCCGGAATGGCGGGGGCGTTTCTTTCGATAGGCGTGCTGTCGCAGTTTGTCGAGAACATGACCCAGGGGCGCGGATACCTGGCTGTCGCCGCAGTTATTCTCGGAAGATGGCGTCCCCTCGGGGTGATGCTCGCCGTCCTTTTTTTCGGCTTCGCGGAAGCCCTTTCGGAATGGCTCGCCGTGAGATGGTCGGCCCTGCCCAACCAGCTCTTTCTTGTTCTTCCTTACGTTGCCTGCTTCGCCATCCTGGTCTTCTACTCGGGAAGGCGCAGTCCTCCTTCGGCTCTGGGGCGTATCGGGTAGGGCCGGCATATTCCATACAGATCTACCCTGTCAGGCTTGAGATTCTCGGTTAATCAAATACCTTTAATCAAATACCTTTTGACATCCAACTTTGAGTATGCTTACCTGCTTTTTACCCCCATTTGTCATATTTTCTCCCTCAAGTTATTCGGGAGGTCCCTGTGCGGTGGTCTCTCTCCATATCGCCTTTTCCCCGCGACGGAATTTCTCTGCAGTCTATGTCCGACGAGCTGAAGAAGAGCTCACCGGACCTCTTCAGAGGAGGTGATTATGCGTGTCGTTGCGATTGCCAATCAAAAAGGGGGTTGTGGAAAAACAACCACTGCAATTAATCTTTCAGCTTGCCTGGCGCAAAAAAAGCAAAGGGTATTGCTCGTAGACCTGGACCCACAGGGGCACAGCACCATCGGACTTCTTGGGACCCAGTCGGATTTTCAAGCCAGCATCTACGATCTCCTCTGTCCGCCGGAAGGCGGGAAAGTTACAGTTCAGCAAGTCTCTGAGCCCATTTCCGATCACCTGGATCTCATTCCTTCTGAAATCATTCTCAGCGCGGCGGAGCAAAAGCTTGCAGGAAAGGAAGGCAGGGAATACCGCCTGCGATCTGCGCTTTCCGGCCTGGGAGATGACTACGATTTTGTCGTCATCGACTGTCCTCCCAATCTCGGCTTGCTGACTTTCAATGCCTTGCTGGCTGCCGCTGAAGTCGTTATCCCGATCGATATAAGCTATTTTTCCCTCCACGGTCTGAGCAAGCTGCTGGAAACTATAAATCTGCTGAGCAAGAAATGCGGCCACTCGCTCATAATGAACGCCCTGGTCACTAACTACGATCGGAGACTGAGGCTTTCCGAAGAGATCCTGAATGAGGCTAAGCGAAATTTCAACGAGCATCTCTTCACTTCGATCATATCAACCAGCGTAAAATTGAAAGAGGCGATTGGATTTGGAAAACCTATTACCGAGTATTCGCCCGCATCTTCAGGATGTCGGGACTACCTGTCTTTGAGTGAGGAAATCATCCGGGGAGAGTACCTCTCCGAAAATACCGGGGCCCCCTCTCCGGATGCCCAATCGCCTCGAAAGATCAAGGAGGGAGTTCTCTTTTCGTGCTTCGCTCCCGGCGCCCGGGCGGTGCAACTCGCGGGGGATTTTAACAGGTGGAACCCGGAAAAGGAGCCTCTATTCAATCTTTCCGGACGCGGACTATGGCAAAAAAGTGTTCCCCTTCAGCCCGGACAGTATCAGTACAAGTATGTGATCGATGGAAACTGGGTCTTGGACCCTGCCAACACAAAAACAATTCCCGGACCTCTTGGGCCGAATTCGGTGTTTGAATATGAATAGCAGGCACTGGAGGGCTGTCCGCGATGGAGTGAAATCTCCGGCGATGCATAAAGGGAATGGACCGGCAAGGGGGTTGGAAGAAATATCCTCTTTGTTCCTTTCTTCCGCTGAACCCGATCATTCGGCGGAAACAATCCCGCATCCCGCCCCCTCGCCCTCGATTTCTCCATTGCTGTTTCCAGTATTTTGCTGCGTGTCTGCGTCCCCCGCTGTCGAATCCTTTTTCGCCTGCAACCTTTCCGTGGAAATTGCAAAAAATGATCGGACCGTAACCATAATTGACTTCGGTTTCGAGCGATCCATCGTTCGGCATCTCATGGGATATCCGAACCCTGCGCAGGGTGCTTTTCCTCCCGGGAATACGGTTCACTCGGATTACAAAGTTGAAAGCATAAGGTTTTGCGGGTTGCCGGAAATCACGCTGATTTCGCCTGCCATGCCAAGAGAGCGGGACCTTCCCAAAAGAACCGTGGAGCGCATCTTTGCACAAGAACAGGTTCGAAATGCCAACCTGATTTTGATCAACTGGCCAGTGGGTCCTGATGACATAGCGGCACCAGAGATTTTCACTCGTTTCCACAGGGCAATCTTCCTCATCGATGATCGGGTCCAATCCCTGGCAATGGCTTATTCCTGGATAAAGAGGCTTTATTCAGGCTGCAATTGCTGTTTTGTCGGCGCTGTATTCAGCGAGGGTGAAGACAGCAATGCGGTCTTGCAGAATGTTTCGAAATTGCAGAAAGCCATTTTCAAGCACCTTCGCGTGGGCCTTGAACTCCGAGTTGTCACCATACCTCTGGACCGGGAAGCGCGAATCTCTATGCAATCGAGAAGGCCATTGGCCCTCCTGGAGTCGTCGACTTCATGCTCGGCCAGGGCCATTACCAAACTCTGCGAAAATCTTTTGAGAAACTGATGAGCCGTTTGTTTAGACCTGCCAGCATCGATGACCCCGGGGAACTGGCTGAGCTTGTCTCCGAAGCAATCGGAGAAATTATCAGTGGGGGCGTCCTCCTGGATGCCGCTCTCGGAAATGACGAATTCGGCTATTTCGATCTGGTTGCCGCTAACGAGGACGGAGAGGGAGTCTTCGTTTTCATCAACTTCTCCGGGCACGAGACGGAATATTTGCGTTTCCTGAAGTGCATGCGTTGGTACCAGGAAAATCGGAATGCGCTCCAAAAGCTCTATGCCGGACGAGTTGTGCTCGGCCCCGCTCCACCTGTCTTTCTTGTTGCTCCCTGGTATTCGGACAGTATGCGAAAGGTGCTGCTCAACATTTGTGAGAGTCGAATTGTCCTGCTGAAATATGTCTGTTTTCAGGACGGAGAAGAGAAAAGGTCTTTATTCATTGAAAAAGTAGGCGATTCTTCGGAAGATACTGGAAAAGCGGGTCCCATGCGCATTCCCGAGGCTCGTGCCGAGGCCTCTCCATCCGGGCCGATTGCCGATCTGACCGAAATAGAGCCGGAAGAAAGGATTATCGATCTTCGTGAATTTCGCCGGGAGATAGGGACCGACATTTCCAATGTCACTGATGAGGAACTGCTTGATCTTCTTGAGTAGCCCACCAGGAAAGCAGTGACTTTCAATCCTCTGAGCGTAGCCTGGTATTGCTCATTAATTGCAGCCCTCAAAAGGCTGGAGCACTTGACCTTCGAGGGCTTCCAATTCCGATGGCTCCCCTTATTCGGGAGCGAGAGCGTCGAGCCATTGTGAGCGATCATCAAGCGGCTTGTAAAGATTGGGGCCAGGGTGGTCTACCATGCCAGAAAGTGGTATGTCCATGTCGCGTCGGCTTTTCCTCTCACCCGTTACTATCGCATCATTTTCGCCTGAGCCCCGCCCAACACGATGGGGGCGAGGTATTAACCGGGGGGATGGAGGTGTGTCCTCAAACTGCCCAAATTGGTCTGATTGGCTGTTTTCTTACGGGTTTTACTCTGGATATGGTATGGTTTATACGCTCTTGGACATTTCAAGAACTTTTTCGGGTGGAATCCGACCCCGAAAGACTCCTCTGAAACTGTTGGTGGTCAAGTTCATGCATTATAATGGCTTATTCTTTCTGCCCCGGTTTTGCCCGCTCTACACCTAGCGCGGCTTTAACCACAAAGGAGAGCTATGACCACGAAAGTAAACCCTGATGATGCAATGGACACGCTGACGGACAATAACGGCAGTGCTGCTTCGCTGGAAACGCGGAAGGTGGCAGTCGTCCAATCAAAAGCTCAAAAAATGGCTGAACTGCTGGAGGCTCACCGGGGTGAGCGTCATCTGGTGGTCATTCACGATTTTCCCGATCCCGACGCTATTTCGGCGGCATATGCCCAACGCCTCATAAGCGCCCGGTTTGAGATTGAAACTGATATTATCTACAATGGCAAGATCAGCCATCCACAAAACATTGCCCTGGTGCGGCTGCTTGGCCTCAAGCTTATTCATTATGAGCCGTCGCTGGACTTGGGGCTTTATCAGGCTGCCATCTTTGTGGACAACCAGGGCACCACCGCTGAAGAGATCGTCCTGGCTCTGGAAGCCGCCGGGGTGCCGGTGCTGATGGTGGTCGATCATCACGAATTGCAAGAGCGCCTCAAACCGGAGGTCAGCGATATTTGCCGCACCGGGGCGGTCGCGACCATCTATGCCAAATATCTGGAACAGGGTTTGGTGACGCTGGAGAAGTCAAATAAGGACCACGTCGTCGCCGCTACGGCCTTGATGCACGGCCTGATCAGCGATACCCAGGGCTTCATCCGGGCCAAGGCCGAAGATTTTCAGGCGGCCACCTTCTTGAGCCGGTTTACCGACGCCGAACTTTTGGAGCAAATTCTGAGCCAAGCCCGCTCCAAGCAGGTCATGGAGATAATTCGCCGAGCCTTGGGCGACCGGGTGACGGTGGAGAACTTTACCATCGCCGGCATCAACTACGTCCGCGCCGAAGATCGAGACACCATCCCCCAGGCCGCCGACTTCCTGTTGACCGAAGAAAACATTCACACCGCCATTGTCTACGGAATTGTGGTGGGGGCCGACCAGCAGGAGAAGCTGATCGGCTCGATGCGCACCTCCAAGACCACCCTTGATCCCGACGAATTTCTTAAGGATGTCTTTGGCAAAGACGAGGCCAGTCATTATTTTGGCGGCGGCAAACAGTTAGCCGGTGGCTTTGAGATTCCCATTGGCTTTTTATCCGGCGACTCTGGTGGCGAATATCGGGAGCATAAGTGGCAGGTGTATGATGATCAGATTAAACACAAGTTGCTTAAGAAAATTGGGGTAGAAAACAATTAATTTTTACAACAGCGTCACCGGGTCAATATCCACCGTTAGGTGCTTCAATATCCTTCACCGGCCTCCTCGCAACAGGTCATGACCAATGCATGAAGAAAAAGTAGGGGATTGATTTTGCGCAGACGTTTTAAAAAGCCGGTCCGCCGGGCAATGCGCAGGCAGTACGAAGGGAGGTTGTCGAGGGAGGTATTGGATAGTAGTGTAGTGTAGTGACGGGGAGTGTGCTCATGCCGTTCTCCTTTGACTAGGTTCACATCTAGTATTATGGTGACTCATCTATAGGCGGAAAGGTTGGATAAGTCAAGGAGACAAGGACATGGGGTATGCTTGTAAGGTACAAAAAATAGCAAGGGAAACACAGAACACCTATTACGTAAATTTACCAGCTGCGATAGCCGAAGCTCTTGAAATTGAAAAAGGGGAAGTATTTGGGTGGTATGTAGAGGATCGCGACACGCTAGTATTGCAGAGGCGCAAACCACGGAAACCGAGGCCACTCAAGAATGCCCCCTTAAGTTGACGGCTATGGGGTTTCGCCGGGGTGACGATCACTTGCCAACACATTGAAACTTTGTTGACAATGCACTAGTGTAAGTTTGGGATCGTCTAATCGAGGTAGTCCAAGCGAAGGAGACGGGCACATGAAGCGAGGCCTCTGTTGGATTTTTCTGGCGTTGTTGCTGTTTCCCGGCCTGTGTGTTGCGCAGGACAAACGCCCTTCTTGCGTGTTGTTGGCTGATATTGATCTCAAGGCCCTGTTGGGCGCAGACCACGATGCCCCCGTGCCGTTCGGCGAGGAATCATGTCGAGCAGAATCCAGGTCGCCCGGTCGGATGGTGATCCTGATGGTAACGGAAAAACCACGCGACGAACTTAAGAGTTGGCTGGTCGCGATCAAGGAACTAAATGCCAGGGAGCGGGCAAAGGAAGTTACCGTAGCGGCAGAGCCCACGCTGGGTCCCGAAGCTTTCTCGATAAGAGAAAAGGGCGAACAGCGTGAGGTTGAGATTTATGCGATGAAAGGCACGCGGGCAGCAGTAGTGCAGTGCAGTTGGGCAATAGGCGGGCCTGTGACCGATGATGATTTCAAGCGACTACGCCAGGTCGCCCAATCCGTGCTTGCCAAGCTGCCCTGAGGGCCAAGCAATCCCGAAAAGGTCTTTGGCGCAGAACAGACCCTTGTTCTCACATATAGCCCGGCAACAGCCGGACGGCAGGAGCGCATCTTCGAATTCCAGATGAAACGGGTGATGAAGGAGGCCAAAGCATACTTCGAAACGGTTGCCAAAGAGCCCGCCAAGAAAGTTGATGCTCAGGGGCGCACCTATCTTAAAACCCCAACAGTCGGTTCTTCTCAGGCGTTGCAGTTCTATGATTCTAAGGTCTGGTATAATGACTAAGCCCTTTCGGAATGGCTTGCCGTGGGATGGTCGGCCCTGCCCAACCAGCTCTTTCTTGTTCTTCCTTACGTTGCCTGTTTTTCGATCCTGATCTTCTACTCATCAGAGTTCCAGTTGGGAGGCTATTTGCTCGAAGCAGAAGTCATTCTTTCCTGCCGTTTTTAAAACGAACATTTGGATGGCAAAAAGGCGGTTCTAAAGAAAATAGAGGCTCCTTTTTCTGTAAGAATTCAAACACCGGAGCTGTTCGCCGAGCAGGTTCAAGAGGCGGGGAGTGGCAGAAATGGCAGGAAGTGGCAGGGTTTTAGGATTTTTCTTGCTTTGGCACATTAGCGGCAAGTAGGGCCATCGTATTTACGTCAAAGACCATATCAGCATAACATTATGATTTTATTTATAAAATAGGGTTAAGTTGTGGTTTTGGGATTCAGAAGCTGTCAGGGTAGTTTTCGTATACCGAAACGGTTTTCGCCGACGTTGCCTGGTAACCTCTCTTCTGGACCCTATTGAGTTCCCCGCTCCTGAACTGGGCCGTCTCTATCACATGCGCTTTGGCATTGATACCAATTTGCGTTCAAGATATTTCTAAGAACGCGGGGGAATGATTTCTCAGCATAAAGATCCCCGCACCCCCCAAGATGCGGATCAACTGCAACCCCACATGCACATCCCAGGATTGTGCGGGTTGTCGATTGGATCAACTGCAACCCCACATGCACATCCCAGGATTGTGCGGGTTGTCGATTGGCCACGCGCGAAAGCGCGCGAGGCCGAGCGCTCGGCGCCGGCCAAAGGCC
>JBEKMB010000085.1:0-17924 GCA_050008735.1 Syntrophobacteraceae bacterium | reverse complement strand
GACCCGATCCGTGTTACTCCGAAGGCGTTCGAGAAAGCGAGGAGTGCACACATCCCACGGGATCTGGAAAGTTGAGAGGGAAGTTACATTTATATGGGCTGATTGAGCGCACCGATTGGTATAAATGTCAATCAGGTGGAGGCTCTCTTTTTCGAGCAAACAAACCGTATATGAGAGCTACATAAACTCCGGCAGCATTTTCGGGCAAAATAGGGAAATGGTGATAATAAAATTGATATCAAAATGATTCTAACGATCAGTGCGTTCCAGGTAGTAAAATATTTAACGCGTTACGTCAATTCGCTTATCAGCCGCATTTTCTGCATTCATGTTAGTACTGTTAGGGTACATTGACTGTGAAATCACCAATTCCCCAGTGGTCCGCCTGGAATACGCTTTCCCCTGCATAGTACTAACTCTATCCTGCCCTGTACGTAAAAGATCTTTGAAACTGCCGCCCGCTCAGGCAGAGCGAAAGTCCACATTCCTCCATTGTGGAAAATCCCGCTCTGGCCGGAAGGCATAACGAGTATGATCTGAATTTGTTAACCGGAGAGACGGGTTCCTCCAGAACGCCATAGAGGAGAGCTGTACAACTTTTTCTGAAACCAGAAAAGTATCTTCAAAATAATATGCGGCTAGAGATTTGATATTGGTGGCTTTCAAGTTAATCGACCTTAAAGGGCCAAGATGCCCGAACAGTGGTGCCTTCACCCGGAGCGGACTCGATTGAGAAGCTTCCGCCAAAAGACATCCTGGCCAGGATCGGATATTCATGGGCGATAAAAAATCCAGCCCCACGCTGATTTGTGCCTTTTTAAAACCCAGGCTCTCTCCAGGGATCATTATTGTGTGATGAGTTTCTCTTCCTGATCCAGTATGGTGTCTTGGACATCTTGGATCGATTTTACTTCGATTATGTCCCCCTTGTCGCTCGCGGCTGTGATTCCAGTTACTTCAACCAGTTGTCGACCAGTTTCGAGAGGTCCTTCCCTTTCACGATATAATCGCCATCGTCGGCTTCGATCACGAAACCCTCCCCGCGCTTCTCCACGTATCCCATTAGGGTGGCGGCTGTAACAATCCCAGTGATGCAGGTTGAAAAAAGAAATGTGAGAGAAACTGCGGAAACAAAAATTCTGATGACGCGTTTGGTCGTAAGCCTCTCCTGCGGTTCACACACCAATCGGGTCATAAAAGAGCCGACTGTCCAGACAGGCACTCGCGGTGTGGGCAGGCACGTTTCCTTTTGATATGCTTTTTCCAGTTAACAGCTTAGGGGGCATGAAACTCAAAGACAAAGTGACTATTATCACCGGTGCCGGGAGAGGCATAGGCAATCATCATTACTAAAAAGGCTTCGCGCAGGCGGATTTCTGTTGTGGGGAGGGGGTGTGGGATGGAAAATACGACAAAGAAAAAATTGTACGATGTTGCGGTCATAGGATTGGGACCGGCAGGCTTGTCCGCACTGGTGTATTTGCTCGAGGCCCATCTTAATGTGATTGCCGTTGGTCCCGAAGTTGGAGGTCAGATAAACGATACTCCCGAGATCACCAATTGGCCGTTTATTCCGGCCGTATCGGGTGAAGCGTTCCAGAAAGGAATGCTGGCATTCTTTGAAAACCTGGAAAGAAAATTTCCTGAATACCTCACCAGACTGGCGGGTTCCGTCATCTCCACGTCGGAAGCGGCGGGGAATATGTACAAAGTCACGGCGCAGACAATTAATGAGGACATGGTGTTTTTCACGAAGGCGATAATCATTGCAACAGGCGCGACGCGCAAGAATCTCTCCGTCCCGGGCGCCAAAGAACTGAAAGGCAAGGGTATCGCGTTTTGCGGAACATGCGATGCTCCATTCTTTAAAGACGATGCGGTTGCGGTGATCGGCGGTGGCAATACGGCATTGGAAAACATTCTTACGCTCACAAAATACGCCAGGGAAGTGATCGCGGTGATCGTTACAAATGATTTTACAGGCAACCCGGATCTCAGAGAGCGAATTACGAAACTTCCCAATGTGAAGATTATCAGAAACACGGAAGTACTTGAAGTCATCGGCAGCGAGACGGTGACAGGAATCAAACTCAGGGACCTGAACACGGGCGGCGAACGGGTGGAACGCGTTGACGGCGTATTCCCAAGCATAGGGGCCACGGTCAATTCTCTGCCGTTCACTGACCTTGTTGAAACCAATAAACTTGGTGAAATTACGGTGGGAGCGCTCGGTGAAACATCGGTCCACGGAATTTGGGCAATCGGAGACGTAACCAACGTTCCATTCAAGCAGATCGGCATTGCTACCGGACAAGGGATAACAGCGGCGCTGAGCGCCATCGGATACGTTGAAGCACTGCCTGCCACAAGTCCGTGTGAGGAATGTGCGGAAGGAAGTCCGAGTTTTAAAGAAAAAATCCTTACAAGACAAAAAAAAGAGGAAGAATTCACATATCCTGACGTGACAGATGAGCAGTTTTTTAAAGAAGTGCTCACGCGAGACGGTGACACGCTTCTCATGGTGAGGATCGAAGGATGCAGCGACTGCAAAGCCGCACGCCCGCACTTTTTTGAAGCGCAGAAACGCTTTCCCTCAATGAACTTCATTACCATCGAGTGGGAGAAGAATCCCGGGGTCATGAACTGGCTGAACGAACGCGAGAAAGTTAGGGCCGCGCCGACATTCGTAAAGATACACTCCGGCGTTGAAGCCGGCAGGAGAGTGGATATGGAGCGGCCAAAGGAGATGATCGAAGAGCTGACATTTTAGAGAATAAGCTTGTGACCTTTTGGAATCGATTCTATAGTCCCGCCCGACTGGAAAGTTCTCAGGCCGACATCCTTTTGAAGTTTATTAATATTTTTGCTATACGGGAGAGTTCATCCTGTGCTTTATGGGCTCAAAAGGGAAGCGCCCGAAACGCTGGAGCTGAAGTGCAGGTGAAGCTCTTACGGAGGGGGAAACAGTTGTCATGTTTATAATCTGGCTTCTGATGATGTTATTGGACTGGCCCCTGTCCGTTTTGATGCCACGCAATAAGAAAAAACGCCTCAAGAGATTGAAATTATCGATTGTAGTGGTAACACTTGCGCTTCATACAGGGTGCGGCACTTTTTATTCTCCGCAAAAGGTCTCCGTCAATCCTGCCTCGCGCTCTCGGCATTGCGAAGAGACAGCCGCTCCAAAATGGGATATGCCCATCCCTGATCATCCGGCCATCGATACCTGGGTAAGGCTGTTTTCGGAAAAAAATCATAGCAGTTTTCAAACTCAGCTTGACCGTGCCCATTTCTACGCGGTGCCTGCTCAGGAAATCTTCGCGCGCAAGGGGCTACCAAAAGACTTGATCTATGTCGCCTTGATCGAGAGCGGTTTTTCCCCCACAGCACGTTCGCATGCCAACGCTGTGGGGATGTGGCAGATCGTTTCGAAAACGGGGAGCCGGTTTGGACTGGAGCAAAACAAGTGGGTCGACGAGAGACGCCATCCCATGAAAGCTGCGCAAGCTGCCGCTACTTATCTCTCATTGCTCTACAATCAGTTTGGGTCGTGGTCTTTGGCGCTTGCCGCCTATAATGCGGGCGAAAACGCCGTTCAAGGGGCACTCGACAAAAGTGGCCTCAAGACTTTTTGGGATCTGATGGAAAATGGCTATCTGCCTGCCGAAACACGCGATTACGTACCTAAAGTATTTGCCGCTGTAAAGATCATAAGAAACCCCGATCTCTATGGTTTCCGCCTGGACTCGGAACACTTCATTGCTCGGCACGAAACCGTCCGTGTTCCGGGAGGCTTGAAGCTCTCCTGGGTAGGCAAACAGATCGGGGTTCCCGAAGATCTGCTGCAAAACTGCAATCCCGAACTGTCCCAGTCTGCCACGCCGCCCGGATGCTCCAACTATGAGCTTTGCCTGCCCATCGGAACAGGGGATGATCTCCTGACAGCCCTTGCCAGGCAACCCCTGCACGAGGAAAAACCTGTGGGCAAGGCGGCTGCAGTTCCGCGATCCTCTGCTCTCATTTCGTACAGGGTAAAATCCGGGGACACATGGTCCAGCCTTGCCGCGAGGCATAAATGTCGCCTAACCGATCTGGCTGGTCTAAACGGTATGAAGCCATCCCAGCCTATCAAGGCCGGTCAGACTTTGAAGCTTCCTGCCGGGGCGCCATCCCCATCTCTTCCAAAGGTCCGGACAAAACGTGAAAAAGACAGTACCCCTACCTCCAGTTCCTCCAAGAGAAGCCTTTCCAATGTGCAGGAGAAATCTGTTCGTTATCTCGTACGTCAAGGCGACACCCTTTCGTCCATTGCCGGTAAGTTCCACGTCCCGATCAAGGCGCTCTGCGCTCAAAACAAGTTGAGTCCGAACCGGAAGCTTGCTCCTGGAAATATCCTGATAATCTGCACATCGCACCCCGACTCCTATCAGTCTGCAAAGAAAAAAGTAAATTGAAGGCGCTCGTGTGATGCTTATGCATGCCGAGTCAAAATGGTAGTACATCTGAAAATTGATTATGATCTTTTGCATCGGTTAACAGGTTCGGTTTCCGTTCACGAATCAAAAGGATACTTAAATTTAGACCGGCAGTCTTAGCGCTTGATTCCGCGCAGTATCCATCCGCCCACGGAAGGTTCGCCAAGATGGATTGGTTCCACATAGCCCAATCATTCGTAGTCCAGCATGGATACTGGGGTCTTTTTTTCCTTCTTGTGCTTGGGATTATCGGAATTCCATTCCCGGATGAGTGGGTCCTTATTTTTGCGGGATACCTGATACTCAAAGGAGATTTTCAACTTTTTCCCGCGTTCGCTTCAGCATTCATGGGAAGTCTTTGCGGCATTACCCTGAGTTACATAATCGGCCGTACAGGTGGGCTTCGTGTTCTCGAGAAGCTTGGCCCTCGGGTTCATGTTCGGGCCGGCGACATTGTCCGTATCCAGGCTTGGTACAGGACCTATGGGAAGTGGACATTGATTTTTGGCTACTTCATTCCGGGCGTACGGCACCTTACGGCCTTCATGGCCGGAGCGTGCAGACTCAGGCTCTTAACATTCGGGGGGTTTGCCTACCCTGGGGCCTTGATCTGGTCTACTTCTTTCCTGGCGGCGGGTTATCTCCTGGGGGAAGGGTGGGCTAACAGTTCCGGCAGAGTTCATAAAATATCCGTAATTCTCGGTGTCGTTTTGACTGCCGTACTTCTATTCATGCTGAGGCGAAGACATAAAAGGGAAGATGCACCTCCCCGGATCCAATGAATACCTTCGAGCAAGCCTGGTCGGCAGGCCCCCCGCATTACTCCGCGGCAAAGTGTCGGAAGAACCATTGTTTTATGCCTTCTACCGCCAACAGGTAGGCCGCCAGCATGACGATCAATAAGAGGAAAAAGAAAGCCGGAGGCGCCACAAACCCGAGGTAAACTCCCGCAGGGGTGAACGGCAAAAGAACGGCCACCGTCACTACCGCCAGCGAGCAGGCGGTCAGCCAAGGGTTGGGACGGCTTTTGAAGGGGTTTTTGCGGGTGCGGATGATGAAGATAACCAGCACCTGGGTGGCCATGGACTCGATGAACCAGCCGGTATGGAACAGCGCCTCCCCCGCATGGAAAACCACCAGCATGATGTAGAAAGTGAGGAAGTCGAAAACTGAGCTGACCGGTCCTATAACCAGCATGAAGTTGCGGATAAAGTTCATATCCCAGTGCCGGGGGCGGCTCAAGTAATCATCATCCACGCGGTCCAGCGGAATGGGCAGCTCCGATACGTCGTAGAGGAGGTTGTTGAGCAGGATCTGTACCGGAAGCATGGGAAGAAAGGGGAGAAAGAGCGAGGCTCCGGCCATGCTGAACATGTTGCCGAAATTGGAACTGGTGCCCATCATGATGTACTTCATGATGTTGCCGAAGGTGCGCCGCCCTTCTATAACGCCGGCATGAAGGACCTTCAGGTCACGTTCCAGAAGAATCATGTCCGCCGCGGCTTTCGCCACGTCCACCGCACTGTCTACGGAGATACTGACATCGGCCGAATGAAGCGATGGTGCGTCATTGATGCCGTCGCCGAGATAGCCCACCACGTGGCCGCGCCGTTTCAGGGCGAGGATGACCCTGTTTTTCTGTGCAGGCGTCACGCGGCAGAAGAGGTTCACCTGTTCCACCCGCGCCACCAGTGCCGCATCATCCATCTGTTGGATCTCTGCGCCGGTAAGCACCCCTGTTACCGAAAGGCCGAGTTGAGCGAAGATGTGCTCGGTCACCAGTTCATTGTCGCCGGTTACGATCTTGACCGCGACCCGATCGGCGGCAAGTCCGGCCAAGGCCTCTTTGGCGCTCTCCTTGGGCGGATCGAGGAATGCGGCGAAGCCGGCAAAGATGAGTTCCGTTTCATCGCTCACCACGGCATGGGGGTGATCCACTCCCACCTTACGCGAAGCGATCCCCAGCACTCGGAAGCCTTCTTTACTAAGTTCCTCGAATTGCGCATTGACGCTACCAAGCGCCGCTTCATCCAGGGGACGCAGGTCTGCCTCTCCATCCGCCTCATAGCTGGCCGACAGACGCAGGATATCTTCGGGCGCCCCTTTGACGACGAGCAGCCTGGTCGTGCCGTTTTCAAGGAGCACCGAAACCCGGCGGCGTTCGAAGTCGAACGGCACTTCGTCGATCTTGCGCCAGCCCGTTACGTCGATTTCATGGTGCTCGAGGATGGCATCATCCAGGGGGCTCTTAAGTCCTGTTTCGAAAAAGCTGTTAAAGTAGGCCAACTCCAGGACCCGCTTGCTATCCCGTCCAAGGGGATCCACGTGGCCTTCCAGATGGATGCGGGCCTCGGTCAGAGTGCCGGTTTTGTCGGTGCAGAATACATCCATGCTCCCCAGGTTGTGTATCGAGGCCAGACGCTTGACGATCACCTTATTGGCCGCCATACGCAGCGCGCCCCGTGAGAGGGTCACGGAGACCACCATGGGGAGGAGCTCAGGAGTCAGTCCCACCGCCAGGGCAACGGCAAACAGGAACGATTCGAGCCATGGGCGGTGAAAGAAGGCGTTGACCAGAAGGACAAACAGGACGAGGAGGACCGTCATGCGCATGATGAGAAACCCGAAATGCTGGGTCCCCTGCTCAAAAGCGGTGGGCGGGGCCTTGGCAAGAAGGCTGTCGGCAATCTCACCAAGCTCCGTGTTCTGTCCGGTGCGGCACATCAGCACTTTTGCCGTGCCGCTGATCACAGATGTCCCCAAAAGCACGGTGTTGCCTGCCGTGAGGATATCGGACTCTTCAGGCAACTCACCGGGAGCCTTTTCCACCGGAAACGGTTCCCCGGTCAGCAGGGCCTGGTTTACGAAAAAGTCCTTGGCCTCCAGCACCCGGCCGTCACAAGGAACCATGTCGCCGGCGGCAAGGAGTGCTACATCTCCGGGCACCATTTCCGCAAGAGGTATCTCAAGAGGTTTGCCTTCACGCAACACCCGTCCGCGCACCGCTACCGACTGGCGCAGACGTTCCGCCGCCTGTCCGGCACGGTATTCCTGGACGAAATCGAGGGTCACGCTGGTAATTACTATGGCGCTGATGATGAAGAAACTGGCGGCGTCGCCAGTGAAGGCAGAAAGAGCGCTGGCGGTGAGGAGAATAATGACCAGGGGATTGCGGAACTTGCCCAGAAACTGAAGGAGCAATGCCCGTTTTCGCTCTGCATGGATCAGGTTCGGACCGAAATGGATCAAGCGGGCAGCGGCCTCTGCACTGCTAAGTCCCTCAGGGCTGGAATTCAGGTGTTCCATGAGCGCCGTAACTGGAAGTCGCCAGAAAGGAGGCTCAGCCTTGGCCGCGGGTACAATAGGCACGAAATGTTCCTCCAAGCAGTTGCCCTCCGAACTTTAAGCTCCGGGAGCACATCGGCGATTTGGCAATTCCACTTCAGCCATTTCCCTGCCTCGCTTGTGCTTTATAAGTTCCGTTAATATCTACCTCCACGTTATTTTGACACGCATAATACCGGTTAAAGGCACGCGCGGCAACTCATGTCGATTGCAGCTCGGAAGTGCAGTGCGGACACCGGATAGCCTCTATCGGGATCGAAGTGGCACAGAAAGGGCAGTTCTTAGTGGTCGGTTCCGCCGCCGCCTCGGGCTTGCGGCGCAGGGAATTCATGCCCTTTATGAGTAAAAAGACTGCAAACGCCACGATAAGGAAGCTGATGAGCGCATTGAAAAACAATCCGTAGTTGATTGTGACGGCTCCGGCTGCCTTGGCGTTTGCCAGGGCATCGTAGGGCCCCGACGTTTTGCCTTGTTTCAGGACAAAAAAGAGATTGGAAAAGTCAACACCGCCCAGCAACATCCCGATCGGCGGCATTATCACATCGTCCACAAGGCTCTTGACGATGGTTCCGAACGCGCCTCCTATGATTATACCGGTAGCCATGTCCACCATGTTTCCCCGCATGGCGAATTCCTTGAACTCTTTGAATATGTTAGACAATTTGTCCTCCTTTTCGGCCGGGAGCTAAGTCGCTGTTCTTTTGCCAATATCCATTCGGGTGAGGCTTGCCTGCGTAAGCCTGGCGGTACTCCTCCCTGTAAATCAAATACGACATTGAATATGAGCCTGTTTCAGAAGTATTTCCGATACGATACCGACGGAACACCAGTTCGCGAAACGATCACAAAAAGGTAAGCATTTCTCGATGAAAAAAACTGATCGCTTATTGCTGCCAACCTGCTTCCCGTAATCCAGGGCCTGTCTAGCCGCACCTCCGGAATCAGCATGCAGCAGTCTTGGCGGCCCTTCTTCCATTTCCATTCTGAAAACATGTTTTATGGTGTCATAGATCGTTTGACCTTGGTCTTCACTTCTTTCCTGCTCTCGGCCCATTCTTTCATCTGCTGTATCGATTTTTTTAATTGATACCGACCATCGGCAAAAACTCCGTAGTCGCCGCCTCCACCCATTGCGGAAGAAAACCGTACAGTGTTCGCATAAAAAAGCCAAATATCAGTCCACATCTTCTCAATCGATTCGTCGAAAGGATTGCCCCCCTTCGAGTGATTCGTGGCAAGACCACGGTTCCAGACATCCTGCATGATCTGCGTTGCACTGAAAGCAGCCGAATTCGTTGATTCGATGGTATTCACAAACCGGCCCCAGTAGCCGTCAACCCATGACTGAGAGTGGCATGCAAGGCAAATGGACTCCATTTTCTGCTGTGCGGCAGCCATCTCTTCCTTTGTCCGAAGGAATTTTTCGGCCCTCCCTCCCCCGAAGTCGGTTGGCAAGGAAAGCCCATCCGCGTTCCTGATGATACTCGTGTCAGCCTCTTTCGGATGCGGATGCGCATAAACAAGTCCAAAAATGCGCCAGGGCAACCGATCTTTCATCTCATGAGTCCGATTCGCGATAACTTTCCCGTCTCCATTTACGAGCAGGCTGATATGACAGACCGCGCAGGTGGGCGCCGTGAAATCTTTTCCGACGGTCCATCGGGTGTTCTTAAAGTCCCACTCTTTTTGAACTGCCGAAAAAATGTTGCCGTGCTTGCTGGTATCGTACACTTTGAACGCAGGCACATCGGGCCCGGCATGGCATTCTTTGCAGGTATAAGGTTTGCGGGCCATCTCGACCGAGAACTCATGGCGGCTGTGGCAGGAGGCACATGACCCCTTACTTCCGTCCGGATTTATTCGACCCACTCCCTGATTCGGCCAGCCGGATATCACGGGAAATTCCATGCTGCCCATGTCTGTCTCCCTGGTCTGCACACCGGAAACGGTCATTTTCGTCCCATGACAATAGAGACAGGAATCCGCGTCCGTTAAATCGCTATTGATTGAGGGGGCGGCGCCAACCCTGGATGGGACCGAATTTATAGAATCGATCAGCAGCCGATAGAGGCTGTTATCCATGAGGTTCCCGTAAGCTTGGGACATCAGATTCTTTTGATACTGCTCGGCCTCGTTTTTGTGACATGAGTTGCAATCCTTTGGACTCACTACAACGTGAGTATCGTACCCGTTGTGTTCAAATGAATCCGCATGTGTTTTTGGCTCGAGGGTGTGGCATTCCGCGCAGCCGACTACTACATTTTTCAGACCGTCGGGGATATTGTCGAAAGATACCTTTTTGTCCGGACCCTCGACTGTTGAAGCTTCAAACGGGGTGATCGCCGCGTGCCGGCTCTTTTGCCATGACGAGACGATGCCGGGATGCAGAGTCGAATGACAATTCAAGCATTCTTCGGTTGCGCTGCTGATACGCTGCTGAGCGTAGGCGCTCGGCAAGGCAAGAAGTCCGATTGAAAAGATGATTATTGCGTAGCATGCACTCATTTACTCTCCAGTCCGATCTCATGTCTTTTCAAATGGATGCGAACACCTGTTTTGCTCTGTTTCTTTCCTCGATTATATAAGCCTGAATAATGCGCCAACTCGACTGGCAACGCCCAAAGCGCATTTCAGGGTCTGATTCCATCCGGAAAAGTTCCCGGGCAGGCAGAAATCCCGTAGAACCTTCCCATATCCGAATCAGGGGCGCAAGTGGTATGTGAATGATGCCGGTTTCGGCACACTTTCAGGACACACCGCCATTTCCTGCAGTTGAAGACCAAGTTAGCACAACCTCTGGCGGCAACAGAATGTAGTCGAAAATACCTTACCTTTGGCCGATAAGTACACGGCCCTGCTACTAGCATGGTCCGTCTGGCGTAGTTAGATAGCCGGGATCGTACAGTTTTGCGGCCGCCTGGAGGCTGCCGGAGAATAATTGTTTCGAGCCCGGAACCCTCATCTCGAGTCTCAAACAATCATTTCGAGCCGAAGGGACAAACCTGCTTCGGCAAACGCAGCGTAGTCTGTAGATTTCTCACCCTCTGCGGTTCATTCGAAATGACAGGAAACGGAATTGGTTCGGGATCGATAGAACGCGTTCTCCAAATGTCAAAGGGGAATTGGCCGACAGGCTCCTTGAGTAACTCGTTGTCCAAGCCGGCCATCGCGCTTAACCCGGTCTATTGCAAGGAGAAGCGATGAATAATGGGATGCAAAGGCGAGACTTCCTGAAAATGGCGGGTGTCGGGGGAGTGGTGTTCGCCTCCCGCTTGGGTTTCTGGGCAGACGCTGCCATGGGTGAATTGGATGATTTTTTCTTCGTCCAATTGTCGGATAGCCATTGGGGATTTAACAATCCCGGTGTGAACCCCGATTCGGCGGTGACTCTCAAGAAGGCTATAGCCTCGGTTAACAGCCTCGATCATCAGCCCGATTTTGTAATGTTTACGGGCGATCTGACGCACGTCACGGATGACGATGCGGAACGCCGGAAAAGGATGAAGGAGGTAAAGGAGATCATCGGTGAGCTGAAGGCGAAAGACATCAAGTTCATGCCGGGAGAGCATGATGCCGGATTGGATGAAGGTAAGGTTTTCAAGGAATTTTTTGGCGAAATGCACTATGCCTTCGACCACAAAGGGATTCATTTTGTAGTTCTGGACAATGTCTCCGACGCTCGGTCGATTCTTGGAAACGCCCAACTGGAATGGTTGGCGGACGACTTGAAAAAACTCGACAAGAACGCTCCCATCATAGTTTTCACACACCGGCCGCTGTTCGATCTGTATCCCGAATGGGACTGGTTTACGAGGGACGGGGGAAAGGCGATAGAAGTGCTGATGCAGCATACCAAAGTAGCAGTGTTCTATGGGCATATTCACCAGGAAAATCAACATATGACCGGCCATATCACCCACCGGTCGGCGCAGGGGTCCATGTATCCTTTGCCCGCGCCCGGTTCGGTCCCGGTGAAGGCGCCCGTTCCGTGGGACCCTGCAAAGCCTTACAAGGGGCTGGGGTTTCGCAGTGTGGAAGCGAAAGCCAAAGAACATGCCTACAATGTGACGGAGTTTACCATAACCGGGGAGGTGGTGAAATGAGATCAAGGAAAACGATGCTCCTGCTTGCAAGTGTAGCAATCGTGGTATTTATTGCTAGCTTCTTTGGGGCTTGGGCAGTGGCGGATGAAGCAAAGCAGGCGCCGATTAAGATAACCGCAAAAATGTTTGAATACTCGCCAAATGAGATCACTCTGAAGAAGGGCGTTCCGGTGGTGCTGGAGTTCACTTCCCTTGACAGGCTCCACGGGTTCTTCTGCCCTGGTCTCGAAATTCGTACCGATATCACTCCGGGAAAAGTCAACAGGCTGGAATTTACCCCCCAAAAAGCAGGTACTTTTCCTTTCCACTGCGACAACTTTTGTGGGACCGGCCACGAGAAAATGACAGGAAAGATTATTGTGACGGAATAGCCGCGCAGGGAGAAAGCCCGTGCTGTGTGGCTAACTGTTTTGTGTTCTCTCACTCAATCTTTGCGGGAATCATATAGGGCGTTTTAAGGTATCCGGAGCAGGTGAACCCCATGTTGAATGGAGGCTGCCCAGCACCGCGCTACAATCGGCACAAACCGATGCTGGACATAGTGTGTCTTTGGAAGTGCGGGCAGCGAACCCACCTGTGTACCCTTGAGACGGCCGTTTCTCGGGGACTTCCGCCTCGGTCCCATATCAATTCGCCCAGTGTGTTCTCGGAAAGAGGGAAAATGTAGATTTGATCCAAACATTGAAAGGTTCTGGATAACCCACCGCATAACGCCAGAGGCGAGGTAAAGTAATTCCTTACTGCAAACCAGTGGTCGAATGTACTAAGGTCGGGGGAGAAGTTGCTCCTTAAAGGCTGAGCTTTTACTTCGGGGAGAAACCATCAGAAAAGCTTTGCCCAAGAAAATCGGTCCTTTTTTTGCCGCTCCTGCAATTTCGTGGAGGGTTATGTGTGGTGAGGCAATTCCTGGCATCCGATTTTGAACGTTATTTTTTACCCAAGTTGCCGAAATATCATGGCGAGGCAAATCACTCATGCGAGCGGAAAGGCGTGATTCGATTTGGCCGGTGCCTCTTAAATTTGACCGTGTTTGGCGTCGGTAGCGACTCTATTAATTGATGTGCAACAAAAGCAGAAGCATTGTCGGTGGGTTATTATCAATATTCAATTGTCATCCTACTCTTATGTTCTTCCACACTCCTTTCAGGTCTTCCATAAGGTCGGGCCTTATTGCGGCCAAACCTGAGATCCTGCTGTTGAAGTCTTGGCCTTGTATCCTCGTCAAGATTCGCGGTTGTGCCTTTTCCCCGACGCAACTCGACGTCATAGTATGACTTGAAGATTTCGCTGATCGACCGGGTTTCCGGCAGCACATAAACGATGCCATGAGTTCCGGTAAAAGCCGGCTTCACGACGTGATCGTAGAAATTCGACGGAACATTGATGCAACCATATGAGATACGCTTGTCAAGCGGAGTTGGAGTGGCCAGGCGCTCCAGGCGGCGCTCCTTGGGATTATTCGTAATCACCCGGTGCAGGGAAACGGCATTTTTGTAGTCCACCCAAAGGACGTCTTTCCCGTGGGAATTGAAACCCAGCGAGGCCACGAAGCGGCCCGCCGGTGTGGTGCGCTCCTCGGGGCGAATGTCCGACAATTTCCGGTTACCGATACCGGGGACGGTGTAATCACCCCGGGTCAGGCCCAGCAGGGCTCGGGCTGACCCGCGAAGTCGTCCATGTGCGTCGAATACAAAGACTTTGGCGTCCATCTTGTCTACGATCGCGAATGGCATGCCGCGATTGTCGCCTGAGTCTATGACCCAATCTGCCATGTGCTGGGCATTCTCGGACTTATGCTCCCGTTCGAAGTTCGCCCGTTTGGGGTGAGGTGCCACGGCAGGTTGCGTCTCAACGCTTAGGCGGGTTCCTGCGACTTGATGCGCAGACAATGAGCGGTCCGGGCTGGAGAATTGCGCGGTGTTCTCCGCGGCGGCAACTTGGAGGGGGTTGAAACTGATGGCCATCAGGCCAAGGCAAATCCCTTTTGCGATACTTGCTGCGAGCGAGCACGCGCTCCCTGAACGCTTTGCGCGCCTGAATGCTGCCAAAAGGCATAGCCTGATCTTTTCTATTGTTTTCAATGGTTGTCCGTGCCGAATCGGCATGCTTCTATTGTCCTGGAATAACCGCAGGCGGCCCTGCCTCGTGTTTTATCAACGCCAAGGCAGGGCGCCGGAACTACGGAACTAATTTAGTTTCGGTCCTGCCTGGGCACAGGAGCCGGTTGGGTTTGCCTGGGCTGTGGTTGCGATCTGACTACCTCACGCCGGGAAACAGAATAGTTCGAATAACCATAGTGGGGGTAACCCGAATAGTACGAATAACCATAGTAGGGGTAACCCCAAGCGCCCCAGTAATATGGCCATGCTGCAGCGCCCCACCACCAGGGCCCGCCACCTCCCCAGCCCCCGTGAAATCCACCGCCGTGAAATCCACCGCCGTGAAATCCATGGCCTCCGTGAAACCCATGGCCTCCGTGAAATCCACCGCCACCGTGGAATCCACCGCCACCGTGGAATCCACCGCCACCATGAAATCCACCGCCACCGCCACCTCTGAATGCATACCCTGGAGATACAAGCAGCGTAAGCACAGCAGCCACTACCACGACCACCGAGAAAATTTTATTTAATTTCTTCATGCGTTTGCTCCTTAAACAGATAGCAGGCTCAACTCCGTAACCCATTTTTCACCTTATCAGACGTATTGGTTGCTGGTTTTGTCTACAAAACAGTAAATTGTCTCACTGTGGAGAGCTTATTGAAAATCAGTTCCAGACTCAGTCTACACCTCCTTCGCCGGGCCAAAACCGCAAAAGGCAATGGTTCCGCTCTTGCCCTCTGGACGGTCCCCAAACTCGGGGGGCGGCCCCCCCATAAAAAAGTTAACGCCGATTCTTGAAATTACTACTTCCACGGTTCTGAAACAGGACTGGTTCACAGCTTGCCGGAATATTGAGTTTTTCAGAGCACGATTCCCGCTGCATATGTGCTGAAAAGGTTTTAACGCAAAGTAAGAACGCTGAGGTAATATCCGTCTTCTGCTCATTAACTTGAGCGGGAAAGTTAATCGGCGGCGAAAGGCGGCTTAAAGCGGCAAAAGGCGGCAAAAATAGAGTGAACCTGTTTTGAAATCAGCTTAAAAACCGTTCTCCCTCTTTTGCGATTTTTCCTGATAGACTTTTTTCGGATTCCCAGATAATTCTTAATGGAGCGTGTGCTATTGTGATTTATCGTCATCTTTTGCCGGCAAAGCATCAATCGAAGGGGACCGTGTGTCCAAAAGGCACTGAACCAGACAACTGGAATTCGCCATGGCTGATCGCATTACACCGGAACGAATCGAAGGAATAAACAGGCTGCAGAAAGAGTACTTCGACGAAAATGTGGACCTCTTCGAAGCTCCCCTCCCGATTGGGGTGCCGGAGCGACTGGAAACCACCGTAAAAGCAAGCGGCCTTCGATCTGGCGAAAGGGTCCTGGATGTGGGAACCGGGACCGGGATTCTCATCACCTTTATTCTCAAGTATAAGCCTTCCGAGATTCATGGTTGTGATCTATCGGAAAACATGCTTCAGCGGGTGAAGGAAAAATTCCCCCAGGTCATAGTGCACCTCTGTGATATCAGGGACTTGCCACTTCCGGACGACAGTCTGGACGTAGTTTTTATCAACGCTTGTTTTTCCAATATAATGGATAAGTCAAAAAGCCTGGATAACATCTACCGGTTACTGCGGCAACAGGGCAGATTGGTTATCAGTCATCCCCTGGGCAGGAACTTCATCGTCGAACTAAAGAAGAACACGCCTTTTGATCTGGATATTCTACCCGATGAAGAGGGCGCGAGAGGATTGCTTGAGCCACATGGCTTTGAGGTCACAACGTTTAGAGACGAGCCTGCATTTTACCTCGTTGTGGCGAAAACAACGAAGTCAGACGAACCTTCGGCAGCCAACCACGAAGAGCTGACCTGACTTTAGCCGAACCGTGGGGAATCGAGTTACTTAATTGATGCCGCTTTCCGGCATAAGTCGAAAAATCCACCTGGGCGGCACGGCAAGGGGGCCGGATGACGTGATTTCCCTGCATAAACTGGGTCTCCAGTTCGCGGAAATTTCCATCACGGAGCCGGCGACCTTCCACCTTCTTCAAAATGAGTATCTGGCCCGGTCGGGAGAAACCGGCCTCTACTACCTTTGTCATGGCCCGAGGGAAGGCGATCCCAATAATATACATGCGCTGGAAACGATTTATTTGCCAAAGTTGCTCCGGGTCCTTTCAATTATGTCCGGCTCGCAGATGCGGCTATTGACGCTACACCTCTGGCTGGACCCCCGATTCGTGCAGGAGGAGACGATTGTCTATAAAATCGGGTTTCTCAAAAGGCTGACAACGTGTGCCGGCGGCAGTGGAATTACCGTCTGCCTGGAGAACCTGAGCGAAAATGCCGATCAGCTGGCGGAGGTTTTTGCCGCTGTCCCCACGCTGAATCTTACCCTGGACCTGGGACATGCCGAGCTTCTCTCGAAGGAAAATACCAGCTTCGGTTTTCTGGAAAAGTGTCCTGAGCGGATTAAACACATCCACTTGCATGATAACCATGGAGGAACCTCGCCAGATGACGATCTCCATCTTCCGGTGGGAGAAGGAAGGATCGATTTTCATAAAATCTTTCAAAGATTGCATGCCCTGCAGTACAATGGGACCATGACGTTGGAATTGCGACCGGATCAGATTAAGAGCTGTCTGGAAAAGGTTAAGCATCTGGTTGATCCCACAGTGTAAGGACCGGCTGGACAGCCCTTTGCGTCAGCTTTAAGCGCTCAGGTTGAAGTCGCAAACAGCTTGCCGCCTTCTTAAGTCCCGGCAGGAGGAAAACCAGGACGTCAAGGGCGGGCACTCATTGACCTTTGACACTTGCTTGTTCGATTGGGGGATCGTATGGTTTCGCGGGCTTTGGGGTTTATCTGGAACTCTTTTCGGACAGGACCCGTCTTGAAAATGCGGTTCGGATGCATGGCACACAACCTGGTGCGTTATTGCGGGTTATTTGGTGCGGTTGCTCTTCTCGGTGCGGGCCTTGGATTGCCGGAGCGAGCTGTAGCCGGGAGTCTGTACGATCAACCGCTGGAAATCCGGCATGTGGGTTTGAAGCCCGATCCGCTTAATCCTCAGGCAAAAAGGGATGTTTCATGCTTCACTTACCCGAATTTTGTCGTGAAGCAGGTCGATTTTGGGGAGGTTGATGCCGACCGGCTCTCGATCATTCCTGCCGCGTCCGGCAAAACGACTCCGTGCCGACAGGCGAAAGAACGGAATGAATACGTCATCCCAAGCGAGTCCTGGAGCGGGCATTTTGGGGGCGTCAAATCGGACTATGCCTTTTTCGATGCCTCCGATGGAACCAATGGCGGCCTTGGGTTTATGGTTTTCCGGGTATCCGACAGGAAAAAACTGTTTGAGGACTCGGCGGAAAAAGGATTTGAGTCCATCGAGATAAAAGATGGGACGCTCAAGCTTCGTTATCAACGGGTTTTTACGTCCGGATGCTCCGTCGTTACGGGAGGCCCTGCATGTCGAGACATTATCGCAAAGCAAGCCGGTGTTGCGGGCGAATCGCTTTCATCCTGCGCTAATGGGTATCAGGTCGCAAAAGAAGAGATGGCGAGGATGCGTTGCAGTTATCAATCAGCCGGGGATGGCGCATGCTTCGATAAAGAATTGAAGCACATCAACGAGCAAAAATGGGACGATGCGCCTACGGTCATCGTATATGAGGTTGAGGTTGGCCTGGGCGGCGCGTCGCCTGTTATCAAACCGCTCAGCGACGCATTGGCATGTCGTCCAGCGGACTAGCGTATTGTCAACAAAGTTTCAATCAGTTGGCAAGTGATCGTCACCCCGGCGAAAGAGACTGTGTCGTAATTCAGAAATGCTCGGTGCAAATCCCAAGGGACCAGGTTTTGCTTCCCCCTTTCCTAAAGGGGGATCGAGGGGGATTT
>JBEKMB010000084.1:0-18630 GCA_050008735.1 Syntrophobacteraceae bacterium | reverse complement strand
CAACGGGTTGCGCCCCGTCGAATGAAAGTATTACTTAATAGTCATTCGTTACTGTAATATGCGTTTCCGTAACCTACTGAGAGTATTCGCTAAACTCCTACTTTCGTAGGAATGACGGGGCTCCTTTTCGCTCTGCTTTTGGGTACTTGGTTTGGACAACAGGCCGTCTACCCTAGCCCCCCCACAAATCCAGACGCGCGCGATTGCCGCAGCCGGTTTTTTGCAGGCATGCAAAGCAGGGCTGATTAACACGATCTGTTTTTAAAGCCGCTTCAGAACATTTAATGACCTTTGTATATGACAGGTGAAGCACTTTTTGGATAAATTACACGCTTCGCAAATGTGTAGGCGGCCGATCATGATTTCATAAGCTTTGTAATACTAATAAGCTGCGATTATGTTGTACTATGTCATAATGATAAGTCATTAAAAAGAGGGCTAAGAAATGGCCGATCGTTGACAACCGTTCAGGTTCGGCGTCGTATTATTGCGCGCAATCCAAGGGGTCTCCCTGGATTTTGTCCAGCGCGTGAGGCAGCGCCTGGAGGATCGCTTCGAGGTTTTCGACAGCCCCCTTTGGGCTTCCCGGAAGATTGACGATGAGGGTCCTGCCTCGAATGCCCGCGACGGCCCTTGAGATCATGGCGTGAGGGGTCTTTTGCAGACTGGCGGCCCGCATTGCTTCGGCCATTCCGGGGACCGCTCTTTCGATAACAGAAAGGGTCGCATCGGGAGTAACGTCACGAGGCGCGACCCCGGTCCCGCCGGTTGTAAGAATGAGGGCCGGGTTCTCCCGGTCCGTCAGATCGGCCAGCAGCTGTCTTATCTGCCCGTATTCGTCTGGAATGACTGTCTTGAAACATATTTCGAACCCCGCGGCGGCGAGCACGTCCGCCAATGCCTTGCCGGATTTGTCCTCTCGCTCTCCGCGCGCGCCGCGGTCACTGACTGTAATGATTGCAGTTTTTCTAGAGAACATGACATTTTTTCCGCTCAGGATGACAGGTTTTTTACCGAACAGCGAGTTGAGCCTTCCGGCTCGATTCCAAATCATACCATTATTTGACGCGCTGCAATAGAGCTGCAGGCAGGACTACCGGCGGGGCAAGGCATCCCCGCCGGCACAAAAGGTTATTTCTCGTCTCTTTCTTTTTTGGAAAGCTCGATTATTTTTTCCTGGAGCGGTCCGGGGACTTCTTCATAGTGGGAAAACTTCATTGTGAACATGCCACGGCCCGCTGTCATCGAGCGCAGGTCGGGAGCGTATTTGAGCACTTCGGAAAGAGGAACCTGGGCTTTTACGATCTGCTTTTTCCCCCTGGTTTCCATGCCGAGCACCCTGCCGCGCCTCGAGTTCAAGTCGCCGATGATCTCGCCCATTGCATCGTCGGGCACGGTGATTTCCATTTCCATGACGGGTTCGAGCAGCGTGGGCTTGGCTTCCGCCATGGCTTTTTTGAAAGCCATGGACCCGGCGATCTTGAAGGCCATTTCGGAAGAATCCACCGTATGGTATGAGCCGTCAACCAGGTCAACCTTGAAGTCCACCACCGGATATCCGGCAAGTGTGCCTTCATGGAGGGCCTCGGCGATTCCCTTTTCCACAGCCGGAATGTACTGCCTCGGGATCACGCCGCCGACGATCTTGTCATTAAAATGGAACCCCTCGCCTCTTGGCAGCGCTTCCATTTCGATCGTGCAGTCGCCGTACTGCCCGCGCCCGCCGGATTGCTTCTTGTATTTTCCCTGGACACGGGTCT
Source organism: Syntrophobacteraceae bacterium (assembly GCA_050008735.1). Classification (GTDB taxonomy): domain Bacteria; phylum Desulfobacterota; class Syntrophobacteria; order Syntrophobacterales; family Syntrophobacteraceae; genus SbD1. The sequence goes on along the minus strand of JBEKMB010000084.1, from coordinate 16,870 downwards.
TGCCTTTGATCGTCTCTTTGTATGATACCTTGGGCAACTTGAGATTGACTTCAACGCCGAACTTGCGCCGGAGCTTGTCAACAATGGTTTCGATATGAATTTCGCCCATTCCGGAAAGGATCATTTCGCGGGTTTCGTCGTTTCTGTCGAGTTTAAGCGTCAGGTCTTCTTCCATGAGGCGCGAAAGCGAGGAGAAAATCTTTTCCTCGTCTCCCTTGCTCTTAGGTTCGACGGCCAGCGAATAAATTGCCGGGGGCAGATCCACGGATGGAAAAACGATCGGGTCGCGTTCCGAGCAAAGAGTATCCTGGGTGACGGTCTCCTTGAGTTTGGCGACCGCGACGATTTCTCCGGGACCGGCCGTTTGTATCGGTTCCTGGGTTTTTCCCTTGATCCTGAGAAGCTGCCCGAAGCGCTCCTTTGCGCCTTTGTTGGCGTTGAGCACCGTAGAGTCGGGGGCAAGGGTCCCTGAAAATATACGCAAAATTGAAAGCCTGCCGGCGTAAGGGTCGCTTACGGTCTTGATCACCAAGGAGCTGAACGGAGCATCGGGGTCGGGATCTCTTGTCAACTCCGAGTCTCCTTTTACGGAACGGCCTTTGACCGGGCCGCCGTCCAGCGGAGAGGGCATGCACTCCGCAATCAGGTCGAGGAAGGGCTGAATACCGATGTTTCCGGTACCGGAGCCGCAGGCGATCGGGATGAGTTTGCCGCCTATGACGGAGGCCCGGAGGGCGCCTTTTATCTCGTCCGGGGAAAGTTCGCCGGTTTCGAGGTATTTTTCCAGAAGTTCATCGCTCGATTCGGCCACGTGCTCGACAATGGCTTCCCTGTGCCGGGCGGCCACCTCGGCAAGATCGGCAGGCATGTCTTCGGTCACGAATTTTCCACTGTCGCCATGCTCGTATACAAATGCCTTGCCGCTAAGTATATCCACAACCCCTTTAAAGCTCTCAGCCGAGCCAATCGGGATGAGGAGCGGCACGCAGGCTTTGCCGAAGTTATTTTCAATATCCCGGACCGTCTTGGCGAAATCAGCCCGCTCGCGGTCCATCTTGCTGATAAAGATCATCCTTGGCTGATCGAATTCGCTGGCAAATTCCCAGACTTTTTCGGTCTGGACACGCACGCCGTCAACCGCATCGGCAAGCACAACGACGGCGTCGCCGGCCTGCATGGAAGTTTTTGTTTCCGCGATGAAGTTGAAGTCTCCGGGTGTGTCGATCAGTGTGAACAGCTGTTTTTTCCAGGTGAAAGAGTATATCGAGCTGCTGATGGTAGTCTTGCGTTTGACCTCTTCGGGCTCAAAGTCCAGGATCGAGCTGTTCTCGTCCACTTTGCCCAGCCGGGTCGTGGCGCCCGCATCGAAAATCATGGCTTCAGCCAGGGAAGTCTTGCCCGCGCCGCCGTGAGAAATTATTGCGAAAGTACGAACATTTGCGACGTCCTCTTTCATGTTTCATCCTTTCTGGTAGGCTTGAACCCTGGGAACGGACGGTTTTCCCCGGGATTAAGAACGATTGCGTAATCATTTGATCATTTTGAAACCGTAACAGGTTCTCTACCGGGTTGGAAACGGGAGAGTCGTATGAACGGAACTCAAAACATAGTTAACTATTTCAATTAGGCTTTAAAGTCAATCACCGAAGAAAACAATCAGCATCGCCCCTTTTAAATCCACTATGATTTTTTCACCGCGTGTGCTAACTGAACATCAAATGCATTATGATTTCGATACGATCAACAAGTTTTAAGGCATGGGAAATCCCCGGGATGGACAGCCTCACCTGGAACAGAGCACAGGCGCTTTTTTTGCAGCATCTGCGCCACGAACGAAACCTCAGCGAGGAAACGCTCAGGGCCTATGCAAGCGATTTACGGCAGTTTGCCGCATACGTTTCCGGCCTTGCAGGGTCTTGCGTTGTGGAAATCAAGCAGATCAGCCCGGAAACTGTCCGCGGATACCTTGCATCGGTTCATAAAGAGCTTGAAAAAACGAGCCGCGCCCGTAAGCTATCCACGTTGCGCTCTTTTTACCGTTATCTCAACAGCGCGGGCATCTTCGGTGAAAATCCTGCCGACCAGGTTGCGCACCCCAGGATAAGGCAAAAAATGCCTGCGTTCCTCCAGGTGGACGACATCTTCCACTTTCTTGACGGCCTGGCGCGCACGGCGCTTCGGCAGGGCAGTTCATGGAGAAAGGCCCGCAACTGGGCGCTGTTCGAATCGCTCTACTCGACCGGTATTCGCGTCAGCGAACTCGTCAAGTTGGACCTCTCCGGGGTGGTAGCCGCGTCAGGCACTATTCGCGTGACCGGAAAAGGGCGCAAGGAGCGCATAATTCCGATCGGAACCAAGGCACTGGAGGCCTTGAAGTATTATTTTTGCGCCCTTGAGTTTCAGTTTCCAAAGGGGAGGGCCGCGTCGCCGGCCGTTTTCCTCAATTCGAGAGGCGGGAGACTTACGGCTCGTTCCGTGGGAAGGATACTCAAGGCGGAACTGATCGCATGCGGGATCTGGCAGGGCCTCAGTCCGCATGGGCTGAGACATACTTTTGCGACCCATCTTCTGAATGCGGGCGCGGACCTGAGGGCGATCCAGGAAATGCTCGGCCACGCGAGTCTGTCGACCACTCAGAGATACACCCACGTAAACATGGATCAGTTGATGAAGGTCTACGATGCCTCGCATCCGAGGAGCAGGAAGAAACAGGGCGAGATTGTGTGATTAGCTTTGAAATGGATGGCATGCCGCAGGGCGGCATCATTATTCAGAATTGAGAAAAGAAGACAGGGATCTATGTCGGATACAATAATACGCAGCACGACCGTAATCGTCATACGCAAGGAAGAGCAGGTGGTAATGGCCGGAGACGGGCAGGTTACGATGGGCGATACCATCGTGAAGCATCAGGCCAAGAAGATCCGCCGACTTTACCATGGCAAGATTCTTACCGGTTTCTCGGGTTCGACCGCCGATGCGTTTACGCTGTTCGAGAGGCTGGAGGCCAAGCTCGAGCAGTTTAACGGCAATCTCAAACGCGCCGCAGTTGAACTGGCGAAGGATTGGCGAATGGACCGGGCGCTGCGAAGATTGGAAGCGTTGTTGCTTGCAGCCGACGCGAAGGACTCTTTCATCCTGAGCGGGACGGGTGATGTTATCGAGCCGGATGACGGGTTTGCCGCGGTAGGTTCCGGGGCCCCCTACGCGCTTGCGGCCGCCCGCGCCCTTGGCCGCCATACGGATCTTTCGGCGCGCCGCATAGCCGAGGAGGCCATGGATATCGCCGCGTCAATCTGCATTTACACCAACAGGGAATTTGTGATCGAGGAGCTGTGATCGATGCAACAAACCCTTACACCGGCTGAAATCGTCCGAGAGCTTGACAAGTATATAATTGGCCAGACAGACGCCAAGCGTATGGTTGCCATCGCACTGCGCAACAGGTGGAGAAGGCAACAGGTGGCTGAAAATCTGCGCGACGAAATAGCGCCAAAAAATATTATAATGATCGGACCCACCGGCGTGGGCAAAACCGAGATAGCGCGGCGCCTCGCCCGTCTTGCCCAGTCGCCGTTCCTCAAGATCGAGGCCAGCAAGTTTACCGAAGTCGGCTACGTCGGCCGCGACGTGGAATCCATGATCCGCGACCTGACCGAACTGGCGGTGAGCATGGTCCGCAACGAGGAGATGGAAGCGGTAAAGATCAAGGCTGAAGAGATCGCGGAGGAAAAACTGCTCGATATTTTGCTTCCTCCCAAGAAAACTACGCCGGAGGTTCGGGAACATCCTTTCCCCGACGAGGACCAGGTGCTGATCGCGGCAAAGGAGGAGGCCGAACAGGCCGATTCGACCAGGGAGAAGCTAAGGAAGCTGCTCCGAAAGGGGGCCCTCGACGACCGCTACGTCGAACTGGACGTGCCGGACCGCAATATCCCGATGATCGAAGTTTTTGCCGGGGCCGGCATGGAAGAAATGGACTTCAACCTCAGAGAGATGCTCGGGTCGATGCTCCCCAGGCGCACCAAGCGCCGTAAGGTCAAGATCCCGGAAGCCCGCGAAATCCTGATCGTGGAGGAATCGCAGCGTCTCATCGATATGGATCGCGTGATAAAGTTGGCAATCGATCGGGTGGAACATTCAGGGATTATCTTTTTGGATGAAATCGACAAGATTGCCGGCAGGGAGAGTAGCGGCAGAGGTCCGGACGTATCACGCGAGGGTGTTCAGCGCGACCTGCTGCCCATAGTCGAAGGCTCCACGGTTACGACAAAGTACGGGATGGTGAGGACCGATCATATCCTTTTTATCGCTTCGGGTGCTTTCCACATCGCAAAACCTTCAGACCTGATCCCGGAACTCCAGGGGCGGTTCCCCATCCGGGTAGAGCTTACATCTCTTACCAGGGACGATTTCATCCGCATCCTCAAAGAGCCTGAAAACGCTCTCATAGTCCAGTACAAAGCCCTGCTCGAGACCGAGGAGGTGGAACTTGTCTTCGATGATGAAGCCATCGGTGAACTCGCGGAAATTGCTTACCAGGTGAACTCCCGGACTGAGAACATCGGCGCCAGGCGGCTGCACACGGTTATGGAGAAACTCCTGTCCGAGGTCTCCTTCAATGCGCCCGATATGAAGGGACAGACGGTACAGATAAACCGCGAATACGTGCGCAATGTTTTAAGTGAAATCATAAAAGATGAAGATTTGAGCAGATATATTCTCTGAGAAATTGAGGAATTGCTCCTTAGTAGGCTCAGCCGGCAAATGAGTACCTCCAATATTTTTCACGCGAAGACGCGAAGCCGCGAAGAAAGAGAAGCAGAAGAAGGGCGGCAGGGAGACTGGGGCTTTGTTGTGCTTCGGCGCCTTCGGTTCCCGCTACTGGCGACGCTACTTCCCGGTAACGCATTTGACCTGCTTCCTCTTCTTCGCATCTAAGCCTAACACAGCTTGTCAGACCCCTCTTGTTTGCGGGTCCCAGATAATCTTGTGGAGCTGAAGGCCCAGCCGAACTGGAAGGCGGTCATCGAGAATCCACTCGGCGAGAGACCGTGGAGCAAGCACGCCGAATACCGGAGAGAAGTTAATTTTGAGCCGGGCAGCGGGGAGCGTCGACAGAAGGCCCTTTGCGAATTCGTAATCCAGGCGGTTTCCAATGACGAATTTCAATTCGTCCCGGGCCCTCAGCCTCTTCAGGTTACGCAGATCATTTTGTCCGGCCATTTCACTGGACGGGCACTTTATATCCACGATCCTGGCGCATCGCCGGTCCACCCCGCTTATGTCAATGCTGCCGTTTGTTTCGAGCAGTACCGTGTGATCTTCACCCAGCAGCCTGCCTATAAGGGACGGGGTCTCTTCCTGGATGAGGGGTTCGCCTCCGGTCACCTCCACCAGGTCGCAGCGCAACCCCCGGACCTGCTCCAGAATATCCGGAATTTCCATAAACCGGCCTTGCTCGTAAGCATAGCGCGTGTCACAGTAAGCGCACCTCAAGTTGCAGCCCGTAAGCCTTATAAAAACGCACGGAAGTCCCGACCATGAGGACTCTCCCTGGATGCTGTGGAAGATTTCGCTCACCTTGAGGGCCATCTATTCTTCCCAGTAAAAAGCCCCGGCCCCAGGGGTCTCGCTCACCTTGACCCTGGAAACCCGAATCATCGGGGCGTCGAGTTTGCAGGACAATTCTTTGTAAAGGAACCTGGCAATATTTTCAGAGGTCGGATTTCGCTCCGCAAACAGGGGCAGATCGTTTAGATTGCAATGATCGATGCCAGCCAGGACTTCTTTTACAGCCGCCTTGATGTCGCGAAAATCCACGCCTATTCCAAGGGAATCGAGCTCAGTGCACCTGACGAATACTTCGACCAGCCAGTTGTGCCCGTGGACGTTTGCACAGTCGCCGGGGTAACCTCTCAGGCTGTGAGCCGCGGAAAAGTGGTTCTTTACGTAAATCTCAAATACTCCCGCCATCGTCTCTCCGATTTAAAGCCGCGGTCTGCGCCGCTATCGAATCCTAACCAATCGAACTTCCATACCTTCGACGAATATATCCCGGCTTTTCCAAAATTAAAACAGCTATACGGAAGAAGCGGGATGGAAGGCGGATACCGGATTTGGGGGACTGGACATGGAGTTTTTTGCGCTCGCCATGCCGCAGTCGTCCGCCCGCCACATTGCGGCATTTCAGATTACCCTTATGTTTGAACCGGGCTGCGGATTGGATAGAGCCTTGAGCGGCCAAACCCGATCTTGTCTTTTGAACAAACCGGGATGGTACGCGCAGTGCTTTAATATTAAATTGCGAATAGACCCAGGGGCAAGTCCTGACCAGGTCTCCGGCTTCGAGTGCCTGGAATGCGGCATCCTGCCTCCGAAAGCCTGCCTCTCATAAACATGTTTATAGGTGTTTGGATTAAATGTATATTTCAACGACAGTTCGCGGGTCCCGGCTGAATGTCCCAGGGGCCGGGCATTATCGTTGACCGAAAGAGAGCCACAATGTGCCTGGAGTTTCCATCTGCCGCCAGGGCCTTCCGGAGGGCGGTCTTAGCGCTGCTGGTCTGTATCCTGGCGGCGTATTCGAACGCCTCGGCCCTAACTGCCGAGGAGACCGCGACTATTGCTGCTTACGAAAAAGTTGCGCCCTCCGTGGTGAATATCACGACACAGATGTGCGAGGCCGAGTCTTTCTTTTTCTGTGCCACGCCGTCCATAAAGGGGTCCGGATCAGGGGTGGTGCTGAGAGAAGACGGACTGATCATCACGAACAGCCATGTGGTCTCCGATGCGCAGAATATCTGGGCCCTACTCTCTGATGGCAGGCGGCTGGCGGCCAGGATCACCGCCTCGGATGCGAACAATGACCTGGCGATAATAAGAGTGGACCCCGGTAATAAGCCCCTGAAGGCAATCGAGCTCGGGAATTCGGACGGCCTGAGAGTGGGAGAAAGGGTCCTGGCCGTCGGAAATCCTTTCGGATTGGGACAGACCCTTACCGCCGGTGTTGTCAGCATGACCGACCGGAGCATAAAAAATGACGGCAAAGTGCTGAGACACCTTATTCAGACCGATGCGCCCATAAATCCGGGCAATTCCGGAGGGGCGCTCATAAATCTGGATGGTGAACTGGTGGGACTGTGCACGGCAATTATTAGCCCCACGGGTTCCAGCGTGCGCTTAGGATTTGCTCTACCCGTAAATCTCATAAAAGCTGCGGCGCCCGGACTTATGAATTCATGGCCCAGGAACACGGGGTGGGTCCTTGCGATACTTCTTGCGGTCTGGCTTCTCAGGCGGATTTATGGAAAGCGGGGCCCGCATTATGATGGGGAATAATTGATTTTGTGCACTAATCTTTGGTAACGAGGGATGGAGAATGCATTTCATAAAATTCCTTAATTTGGCGCTCCTGGTGTTTTTCCTGTCCGGTGCGCCGGGTGCCGCGGCTCTGACCGAGGAAGAGAAAAACAATATCGACCTGTATCGGCGCCTTGCTCCGGGAGTAGTGAACATCACGAGCACACTTCTTGAGCATGATTTTTTCTTTAACGTGATTCCCCGAAAGGGTTCCGGATCAGGTTCGATAATCGATTCGCGCGGCTACATCCTGACAAACAACCATGTGATCGGGGACGGAAAGCTGGAAGTCACTCTGGCCGGCGGCAATAAATACATGGCCAAGCTCATAGGCTCCGATCCCGACACCGATCTGGCGGTCGTAAAGATTGAGGCTCCGAAAGAAAGCTTGAGTGTAATCCCGATGGGTGATTCCGCCGATCTTAAAGTCGGCCAGAAAGCCATGGCCATAGGCAACCCTTTCGGTCTGCTGGGCCAGACCCTTACGGTGGGTGTGGTGAGTTCGGTGGGGCGCACGATGAGGGCCGAAAACGGCACCCTGCTCGAGGACATAATCCAGACAGACGCCTCTATCAATCCGGGGAATTCCGGAGGCCCGCTGATCGACTCTTCCGGCAAACTGATCGGTATCACCACGTTTATTTTCAGCCCGACCGGGGCAAGCGTTGGGATCGGTTTCGCCATTCCGGTCAATACGGCGAAAAGGATCGTGAACGATCTGATCGGAAAGGGGTATTACAGCTATCCGTTTCTGGGAGCAATTCTTATAAACCTTTCTCCGGACATGGCCGAAGCGCTGAGACTTCCGGTCAAGACGGGGGCGATGGTAACCGAGGTTATCCAGGGAAGCCCTGCCGATAAGGCGGGATTAAAGGGAGGCAACCGGCGGGCGCAGATAGGCAATAACATCGTAATCGTCGGTGGGGACGTGATCGTGAGTGTGAACCGAATCCAGGTGCAGGACGCCGACACAGCGATCCGGGAAGTCCGCAAGCTGAATCCGGGTGATAAGGTCCAGCTGGAAGTTGTCCGCTGGGACGGCACATCGGAAACGGTAACCGTAACACTGGGCGAGAAACCTCGAGGGGCCAAGGTACCCTAGCCCTGAACCATTTATGGATGGAGAACCGGTATGAAAGGCATGGCAAGTTTGCTTACGCACCGCAGCCCGCGCCCGATCACTCTGGCGATCATGGACGGGATAGGGTATCGCGAGGATAAGCTGGGGAACGCAGTAGCAGGCGCCTGCACCCCAAATCTGGATTGGCTGCTTTCCAACTGTCATTACAGGCTGCTTTGCGCGCATGGCATGGCGGTCGGCCTTCCTTCCGATGAGGACATGGGCAACTCCGAGGTGGGGCACAATGCGTTTGGGGCCGGCCGCTTATTCCCTCAGGGCGCAAGACTGGTCAACAAAGCCATCGAAACCGGAAAGGTTTTCGAAGGCCGCACTTGGGGGCGCTTTGTTCGGTACTGCTTCCAGAACAAAGGCGCGATGCATTTGATAGGCCTGCTCTCGGACGGAGATGTTCACAGCCATATCAAGCACCTGGAGGCGATGCTCGAGCGCCTTGCGCTAAAGGATAAGCTTCCGAGGGTCCGCGTGCACATTCTGCTAGACGGGCGAGATGTGGGCGAGACCTCCGCTCTCGAATACGTCGGCAGACTGGAGGCCAAGCTGCAAGGCCTGAGGGAGCAGTCTCAAGCGGATTGTTGCGTGGCGAGCGGCGGCGGGCGGATGAAGATAACCATGGACCGTTACGGGGCTGACTGGGGCATGGTGGAGTTGGGATGGAAGACACATGTGGCCGGGCAGGGCAGGAGGTTCCCTTCCGCCGAAGCGGCCATCAGGACCTATCGGGAGGAAAATCCAGGTATTATAGACCAGGACCTTCCGCCGTTCATAATAGAGGATGAGTCCGGGGACCCTGCGGGCCCGATCCGTGATGGAGACGCGGTTATATTCTTCAACTTTCGTGGAGACCGGGCAATAGAGATAAGCCGCGCTTTCGACGATGAGCATTTTCCTTATTTCGAACGGGTGCCGTGTCCAAGGGTGGCCTATGCCGGAATGATGGAATATGACACCGAACTGCACATTCCGCATAATTATCTTGTTGAGCCGCCGCACATCGACCACACCATCGGTGAGTACCTGTCCCAGTATCACAAGCGGCAAATGGCGATCAGCGAGACCCAAAAGTACGGGCATGTCACATATTTCTGGAATGGGAACAGGTCCGGGAAAATAGACGCAAAACTGGAAGAGTATATCGAGATTCCTTCGGACAGGGTGCCTTTCGAGGAGCGGCCCTGGATGAAGGCGGGCGAAATTACGGACAAGACTGTTGAAGAAATCCTGTTGAAACGCTTCGATCTTATCAGGCTCAACTATCCCAACGGAGATATGGTGGGGCATACGGGGGTCTATCAGGCGGCGCAGATTGCGGTCGAAACGGTCGATCTGTGCCTGGGAAGGCTGATCGACGCCACCCGGAAGGCTGGTGGGATACTGATCGTGACGGCAGACCACGGCAATGCCGAGGAAATGTTCGAGATCGACGAAAAAACCAACACTCCCAAACGCTATCCGGACGGCAACATCAAGGCCAAAACCTCACATACGTTAAATCCGGTCTGGTTCATCGTATACGATCCGACAGGCAATGACTGTATCGTATTCAACCCGGAAATAAAAAACCCCGGTCTGACCAATGTTGCTTCGACCATCATGCAGTTGATGGGCTTGGAACCGCCCGAAATCTACGAGCCGCCTTTGCTCCTGTTCAAGGAGGAGTGCCCGTGAACAGATTTGAGCTTAAAGTTGCAGCCGGGCCGCCTGGTGGAGGTGCGACGGTTTCACGGCGAACTCGAACTTGACATAACGTTGGGATATATTTGCCAAAAGGGATCAAAGCCAATGTTTACGGCCTCGGAACTTTTCGATCTCGCCATCCAGGTCGAGATAAATGGCGAGCGGTTTTACAGATATGCCCTGAGCAGGGTCAAGCGAGATTCTCTGAAGAATCTTCTGGGCTGGCTCGCGGATGAGGAACTGCGGCACAAGAGTACGTTCCTTGAAATTAAGGAAAAAGCCGATGATGAAACTACGCCTTCGGGTACCTTTTTCTCACTCAGCCAGGAGGTTTTGCGCAATGCAATGGGCCGCCATGCTTTTTCCCTGGATGAACTTGAAATCGATTTGATCCAGGACGAAAAAGAGGTCCTGCGGGCGGCGATTGCTTTCGAAGAGGACGCAATACTTTTTTTTGAATTTATCACCCCCTTTGTCTCCGATCCTGGCCCCCTTTCCACACTTGAACATATAAAAAAAGAAGAGTTAAATCATAAGCTGCTGCTCACGGAGAAATTGTCCGAATTTTGAGAAAAAGACTCTAAGACATCAGGGAGAAATTGCATGGAAAAGCCGATTGAAAACTTCTGGTCTCTAAGACTCGCTAACGTTAAGGAGGCCCTTGAAGCGAACAATTTTGAAGTTCACATCGCTGAAAACGCCGATGCGGCAAAGAAAATCGTCAGAGAAATCATTCCAGGGACAGGGGCGAAGAGCGTTTCGTGGGGCGGTTCGGTTACGTATGTCGAAACAGGCCTATATCAGGAGGTGAAGGATTATCCGGGCCTCGAAATTCTCGACACCTACGAAAAAGGCGTCTCCCCGGCCGAGATGCTCGAACGAAGAAGGCGCTCTCTTCTCGTCGATCTTTTCATTACCGGAACCAATGCGGTAACCGAGACGGGAAAGCTCGTCAATCTCGATATGACCGGCAACAGGGTGGCCGGCATAACCTTCGGTCCAAGGCACGTCATTATTGTTGTCGGACGCAATAAAGTAGTTCCGGACATAGAAGATGCGATGCTGAGAATAAAGAATTACGCGGCGCCGGCCAACTCGATGCGCCTGGACAAGAAGACCCCCTGCATTAAGACATCGGTGTGCGAAGAATGCCGCAGTATCGACCGAATTTGCAACACCTGGACGATAACCGAAAAGTCCTTTCCAAAGGGCAGAATCAAAGTAGTGCTGATAAATGAGGACCTGGGGCTTTAGTGTAGCGTCAACTAAGTTGTGAGGGGTGCAGACGCACAATCCGTCATTCCGGCGCAAGCCTGAATCTAGTGTCTTTTCGGTCAGTTAAGATCACTGGACCCCGGCTTTCGCCGGGGTGACGATCACTCGCCAACACATTGAAACTTGTTGACAATGCGCTAGCTTCGAAGAGTATGCAGGCCACAAAAACTCTCGGCCCATATTTTCCCCGGCGGGACTGGACTGGTTCTTTACGGCCGCACAGCCGCGAACTGCCCGCCGGGTTCGTTTATCACTCGCTTACGGCAGCAGGATTAACGTCCGCGTGGGGGACATTATCCGCAGAGATTCTGTCATGTCGCCATGCACACCGGAAATATTCGTTCCATGACTTATCGTAGGCTTTGACTGCTCTGATATAGGTTGCGTACACTCCGCTGGTTCCTTGTCCATCAAGATTGGGGCGAATTCTGATCATGAATTCGCTCGCACCGACATGACTGTTCGGGTTGCCCCAGTCATAGGTATACCCAAGCCGCGTCCAGGGAGCGGTATTCTGCGGAGCAGAGGGATTGTAGTAGGTTGTGGCGGCATTATACGCAAACCACGACTGGTAAGTCTGGTCGGTGGAAAAGAAAAGATAGGGATTGGGGAAAGCCCATTTCTTGCAATCCAACCCCCATACATTGATAGTTTCATCGAGTTGAACCGCCAACTCGGCCTTATGATCGGTGATCTCCGGGTCGGGCGTCGGCCTGTAAATATCTTCCGCGTTGACCCACATCTCCAGGACCACATCATAGTCCCTTCTCGGGTTTAACCCCATCAACTGCACGATCCTTTCCTTGCTGGGAGGACATGTTGTAAAATAGTGGGTCCAAAAGAAGTTACGCAACTCGGGCACGACTGTCACCCACAGACCGCGTTTCAATATGGATGTCACCTCACCGCCAGCGGGGTGATCAACCCCGCCCTTGTCTTTTCCACCAAACATACACGGATAATACCAGTCCAGGTAAGTCTGCCTGTCCATAAACGCCGCCACACGGATGCGCGACTTTCCCGGGGTCCCTTCCCAGCTTAGCTTGCCTCCATGGAGTCTTGCCTTGTTGATACGGTCTACGGGCCAAGGCCCGGCGTATTGGCGGGGTGGCAAAATCGCAAGCAGGCTGTTGGAGGTTTTGCGGGGCGTTGCAGGCTGCGCGGCATCGTCGAGCGCGTTTTCAAATTTCAAACAATCATTTTTTGTCCAGGAACCCGTTTCCCACGTTGGGGCTTGGGTGCAATCGGCCGTATAGCCGCAAAATCCGGCCTGAGCCGTAAACACGAAAATAAAAAAGAAACTCAGGCCCACGGTATATTTCATTAATTTGCCGAGGTGCATCCGTAACCCTCCTTCAGGGATAAACGGTCCCAGGTTGAATTAGCGCAAATTTGACCGGGAGCCCCCGGGCAATCCCCCGGAATCTGATTTCAAAAGCTTTTGGAAAGTCCCATGTCTATAGATCATACGGTACTCCAATCAAGAAACTTGAGCGGCAATGAATTGCGGCCCTGCAGTAATGCCGGCTTGACACACACAACCATAAACCGGGGAACCGATGGGGTTTTTGACATGGGAGTGTTTAGTGTTCTCACCGATGGCCTGGCCGCTGGATGGAGAATGTGGACGGGAGAATGGGGACTTGCCAGAATGTGTTAAATTTAGTAGATTCCAACCTCTCGCCCCCGTAGCTCAGGTGGATAGAGCACGAGATTCCTAATCTCGGTGCCGCGTGTTCGAGTCACGCCGGGGGCACCAGTAAAATCGGGGGGTTACGGCTTTGGCGCTGTAACCTTTTTTGTTGTGTGTGAATTTGTGGTAACCGTTCACCGCAGTATCTGATGTCCCGCCGGGACAGCCAAAATCACGAAAAGTTGCCTGAACGAACCGCGTAGTCCGGCCCCTTGTGGGCGGCCTTTTTGAGATAGAGAAGGCAGAGAAGACGGAAATCAATGACCTGACCAGGGAGCCGTCGGTGCGGCGATGGAGGTGCATCGAACACTGCACGGACACGGATAAACATTGGACACTGAAGGACAAGCGTCTGAATTCATTGCTCTTATCGAGAAGATGATACGAAATGACACGATTTGGCATGGTTTCCGAGATTTTTCGGGTAAGAGCAATCACCGCAGAGACACTGAGAACGCAGAGAAAACAATAGCTAAGCCTCATATGCCTGCCAAAATGTGAAGAAACTGCACGTTAGTAGTATTGAAAAAAAGCAAGAAACTGCTCTCACCACGAAGGGCGCGAAGGACACGAAGAGCTGCAGTCGTTATCGATAACTCAAGTATAAAATATTGCTTTAAAAACCAGGTTTTGCCGGATAGCAGCACGAAGAAGAAAGAGAAGGTGGAGGGGCAAGAACCAGCCGTGTTCTCGCCCCCAATCCTACTAACTTCTCAAAGACCGGGAGCGTGATAACCAATATTCCGTTTTCAAAGAAGTGAGCCAGTGCTGCGCAAAAAGAGTGAGCGCCGGCAACGAGTACGTCCAATATTTTTCACGCGAAGCCGCGAAGCCGCGAAGAAAGAGAAGCTGAAGAACAGCGGCAGGGAGCAGCTACTGGCGACGCAACTTCCCGGTAACTTATTTGACCTGCTTCCTCTTCTTCGCCTCTTAGCCTAATCGGTTCGTTGCATTTGCCAGGACTTCACTTCGTTCAGCGCAAGCTCTTAGCCTTAAGCTGGGTGTCCGGCATTGTAAATACAGGCCGAATACAGTGAAAAGTGAGCAGTGAGCAGAAAATCCGATAGATTCCTGAATTCCTCAATTACGGGGAATTCATTTCAATCCAACAACGGGATAGCATGAATAGTTTTGGCCTGCAAAACGGCAATAGAAGCGGCAACGAGAAGCGGCAATAGAAGCGGCAACGAGAAGCGGCAAAAAGCAGAAAAATGCCATGTGCAGCTGGACGCGATCGAGGATCGGTCCGGAAATCCTTCTGCTGTATCTTTGAATTGCCCTTGGATGACAGGTGCATGGCTTTGTCGGCTCGCCTGCATAGCGCACGGGCACGGGTTCATCGCGCCGACAAGCATCAATCTTGCTGGATAGAGCATGGCCGCCGGGAGCAGGGACCTTGTTGACGTTATAAAGCGCGGAGTCGGCGTGAAGGCAAAGGGGCGCCGGATTTATGGAATGGATGACGAATCCGCGTTACCAACCTGAAACGCTTAAGGGCTTGAAAGGACAGGTATTTCTCTTAAGTTAGCGGCATTAGGTCCGACCCGATGCCGTTTAAGGCGCATGCTGGAATTGCTTTCCATTCTGGGGATTCCCTCATCGGCTTTAGTCATCCGTATACTCTTTACCTTGACTGAATAGTGGCAAGCACACTAAGCTGTGGTACACTCTCCTGGTGTTTCAGGTTGAGCCTATTTGAATAGCTCTGCCCGCTCGATACCTTTTTGGCAAACTGGAGCTGATGATGAAGAATTTGTTGACTTTTGGGCTTGCCGGTTGGTTTCTTCTCATTCTCCTAGGTTGTGCGCATGCTCCCGATAGTACGGGTAGCATGCCTAAACAACAGGAGAGTACCGCGGTACAAACAAATGGAACGCCGCACCAGACCGCTGCGGCACAACCCGCCGGTCCTCCGGCAGTTGAAGCTGTAGAGCCAACCTTCGATTTTGGGAGAGTAGGTGAAGGACCCGAGTACCTTCATGCTTTCAACATCAGGAATACAGGGACTGGGGTTTTGGAAATAAAGAAAGTCGTACCTTGCTGAGGCACTGCTGTGGCCGGTTTTGATCGGCTTATCCCCCCCGGAGGGGAGGGGAAAATATCGATTCAGCTCTTACCGTACGCGTGTCATGGGGAGGTCAAGAAGACAGTGCTCGTTTTTTGTAACGATCCTCAAAACCCATACTTTAAATTGACGGTTAAAGGTCACGAGCATTGATTCCGGACCGATTTCTTTCTGAGCCGGCCATCGGAATCTACGCCAGGTCGTAATGAAGGAGGGGCTGAGGGATGGGATTGAAATTCTTCATCCCTCACCGACCTTTTCCATTCATTGCAGCCCTCAAAACGTCAGAGCACTTAAAAGTCACTACCTTCCTCGGCGGCAGTTCCATCGGCTCGTCCGTCTGGGGATTCCTGCCTTTACGTCCATGCTTGTCTTTGACTGAAAATTTCCCAAATCCGCTGATGAGAACGTCTTCACCGTTTTGCAGAGACTGTTTCATCAACTCGAAAAGGGTGTCGATTATCTGAGCTGACTCGATCTTCGTGAAAAGGTTCTGGGCGAAGAGTGCTTCCACGATTTGGGCTTTGGTGAGAGTCATGGATTGCTCCAGAGATTGAACAATGGGTAGTTTGGGGGATGAGGGATGATACCGCAGAGGCTGTCAGGAAGCAAGGATGGAGCAATCTGTCGAGTGACTGGAAAATCGATGGATGATTTACCCAAGCGAGGCTCCTGGGAGTCTTGCTTGTCTGAGTGTATCCTGGACCGTCAACAGTATTTGATGGGGACGGAAAATTGAGCCACTCTGGGCTATGAGAAGATGGACCAGCGGGCTTTTTTTTCGTTAGCTTCCGTTCGGGAACCCCCTTTCACTTTTATGGATCTGCTTCTATACTCTTTCCAATTGAAGCTGTCCTGAGATTTTGGGCTTATGACCGCATCAACAGGGGATGGAATAGGTTGTGGGAAAGAAATCAAGAAGCAAAAAGCTGCGCAAAGTCGAATCCCCGTCGAAGATTCCTGAAATGGTCGTGCTGTTTGCTGCCGACTACATCAACATGGGCGAGACGATGGAGAAGAGGCAGAGCTATTTGAATTCGGCTTGTACAGCATGGAACGATCCTTGATGAACGGGAGAGACCCACCCGCTTAGAGGAATATCTAAGCCTGTACCAGCGAATTAATCCCCATGTCAGCGATGTCGAAAACTTTAAACATGATATGGAACTACTCATCCAACATCGCCCCCGGGAGCAGGGACTTTGTTGACGTTATAAAGCGCGGAGTCGGCGTGAAGGCAAAGGGGCGCCGGATTTATGGAAAGGATGACGAATCCGCGCTACGCGAGCCCCAAGTCCGCTTAGAGCTATCATTTTTGGGCCGAAAATGAGCTTTTAAGCGCTAATAAGGCGTGTGATTTTAACATTTACGAATAGAAACCGAGTTATTAGCTTGGTCCGACCCTTTTTTCAGAGCCGAGAGGCAAGCAGGACGACGGGCACACAGGCCTAGCCCTGACCGTCAGCTGTCATTGCCTTCAGCGACAATGCAAACCGTCAGGGAGTCCTTTCCCTTCACGAATTGGTGGCGCCGCCAAGTCCACGCATGAATCAAGCAATTTTTGCATGAGTGTATGAGAATTGAGATCTGGCATTTCCTCTAGCATTAAAGCAGCCAAACCGGTTGCTATTGGGGTAGCTTCGCTGGTGCCACTACCGGT
>JBEKMB010000083.1:0-18253 GCA_050008735.1 Syntrophobacteraceae bacterium | reverse complement strand
AAGGATCAACTGCAACCCCACATGCACATCCCAGGATTGTGCGGGTTGTCGATTGGCCACACGCGCAAGCGCGTGAGGCCGAGCGCTCGGCGCTTGCTGCGATTGCCCCGCCTTGCGGGGCGGCGCAGCAGCGCCACACTGAGCCGCACAGCGGCGATGGGGGTGTGGGGGGCGCAGCTCCCCACGTTTTTAAAAAAGCTTTTCGGTATTATCTTGAACGCAACCTGGTCTCAGTCTCTGCCGGTCCCTTTTCCTTTTCAGGGCCGAAGGTGAGCTGGTAGGCGATGTAGGAGGAAAAAAGATTCGGGCCGTCAATGTCCCGGCCCGCGGACATCAATATGTGGTGATTGTCGGTTATGTTGATTATGGCGCCGATATTAAATCCGGTATGGGACTCCCCCCCGATGTCACCGGGACTTTGATGGAAAATTTCACCCCCGAGGGTCAGGTTCTTATTTATTTCACGTTGAATTTGCCACCCTAAGAACCAGAAATCCTGATGCCCGTCACCGGGGTTTATCCAATAACCGCCTCCGCCGTATGACTGCCACGGTCCCCAACCTTTCTGAAGCCAGATCGGTAAAAACAACTGAGCATCACCGTTACCCAGGCCTCTGGACTGATCGCCCGTCGGTATCTCGACAAGTGGAAAGGTGCCGATCATAAACTTGGCCTCTTCGTTTTCAAAAAAGCGGTACTTAAGGCCCAGTTCGGTGTCCCCATAGCCGTAATGGGAAGGTGCGCCGGCGGGTTTGACGTATTCCATGGGCGCAATTATGTGAAGCTGAACGTTGGGGATGATCCCGTAGTTTATTT
Source organism: Syntrophobacteraceae bacterium (assembly GCA_050008735.1). Lineage (GTDB taxonomy): Bacteria > Desulfobacterota > Syntrophobacteria > Syntrophobacterales > Syntrophobacteraceae > SbD1. The sequence continues at coordinate 17,437 of JBEKMB010000083.1, read as the reverse complement.
CGACGTGCGGCGCCGTTGCGCTGACCCCGCTCCTGTCGTTGCTGTACTGGGATGCAAGATATATTTCCCAGTTTTTGAATTCGACGGGTTCGGGGTCGTCAGTCTTGAACGGAGGACCAGCTAGAGCGGAAAACGGGACAGCTAGCAAAGCGAAACATAGGACCAGCAGTACCATGGCCGTGCGGCACATAACCTGCCTCCGATGCTGAAAAATGAGCATAATTTCGCCCGAAGATAAAATATTTTAAAAGAAAAAGCTATACTATCCTGTCTCTTGTCAGTGCTGTTTCAGTCTGCCAGCAAATAGAAGCCGGCAATAATGACTCCCCCGGCGACAGTTGCGCCAATTATTATCCGGCTGAGGCGTTCAGGTGAAATTTCCACTTTTGTCAGCAAAAATCCCAGCGCCACGAAAACAATCAAATCTATAATCGTATGAGTTATCCAGTGGTGGCCTGTTGCCCGCTTCATTAGAGCCAAAACCGTATTTTCACTCAACTCTTTGATAACCACGAGCAACGCGCTGAATATAGCCGTTATGGCCAGCGCAAGACCAAAGGAAACCGTGTATTTGCCTAATGGCTTTTCCATCTCACATTCTCCTTTATCGAAGCGCCGCGCCCAGCTTTGCACCCATCGAAATAATTCCGCCGCTCCCCTCCACGGCAACTCCGATGAGAACGATAAGGCCGGCAACACATAGGAATAAACTCCGGGCGCCCTTGTTTCCGACCAGGTCATTTTGTGAGGCAATAGGGAGAAAGGTGGTCAGCAAAAGAAGCATGAGGACGACATGTTCCTTCGTTTCCATGAAAAAGTTGTGCGCGAAAGGCCAGGGGCCTTTGAGAATAAGTGCCTTGTCGGCGGCGTAATAGGCCACGTACCAGTACCCGGCGACAGCAAAGGTCACCCACATGGCAACCGCCACAATAAGACTCGCCAGCCGTATTCTTGCCACATTGGACTGGCTCACGTTCAGTGCCTCGACGAATACCCAGATGCCGGCCAAAAGGACCAGCAATCCGAGCACGGCGTGCATCATCACCATAACTTCAAACATATTGATCTCCTTATTATGTAAGGCTCAGGGACTTGTCACCAGTGTATTAAAATTAAACTATTTTTATGCATCGTCAATTGAGTTTGATTTTCTTGTGGAAATTTTTTGCGGCCCGGCTGAAAAACCGAGTTTTTATTCTCATGATAACGGCCCTTACCGGGGGCTTTTCGCCGTGATAGATTTTTTCCGTTATGGATTGACTTTTTGCCGGGAATATCGTTAAATTTTGCGATTTGTACACAAAGCAATGAACGCGGCTTTGAGTGCTCGGAGTTGGGCACAACAACTTCAAAATATTAAAATCCTGGAGGAAACTGATGAATTTCGCTGGATTGGCATTTGCCACCCAAGCCTTCGCACAGGACTCCGCGGGCGCAGGCGGTGCCACCGGATTTCTCAACCTTGGCAATCCCATGTATCTTATGATCGCAATGCTTGCGATTTTTTACTTTCTGCTGATTCGCCCCCAGCAGAAGCGGCAGAAGGAACATAAACAGATGCTGGCCAACCTTCAGAAGGGCGATACTATTTTCACGGCCGGCGGACTTCGCGGAAAGATAACCGGCATTGACGACGCGGTCATAACACTTGAAATCGCCGACAGAGTTCGCGTAAAAGTCAATCGGAGCGCGGTCGGCGGGCTGGTCTCCAAGGGAGATGCGGCCCCTGAATTGAGCAAAGAAGGCTGATACCGGAGATAGTCGGACAAAAGATCCGCGGGAACAGGACTTCTTTTTACCGGAGGCTCCGGATATGGCTTCTTATGAACTCGGTCCCAGCTAGGTGGAGGCGTAATTGAAAAGCATAGGAATTCGTGTGCTCATAATTGTGGCAGTTCTCGTCATCGGTATTTTTTGCCTTGTGCCGACTTTCAGTTCTTCGCACTTGCCGGGGTTGTCTAATATCCTGCCGGATAAGATACATCTCGGCCTGGACCTGCAGGGCGGTATCCACCTGGTGCTCGAGGTCGAGGCGGACAAGGCGGTCGAAAACGCGGCTGAAAGGTTTGCCGAAGAGATCAAGGACACTCTGCGCACGAAGAAAATCGGATTTACCAAGGTCTCCAGAACCGGCGCATGGGATATCGAGGTAATCCTGCCCTCGAACGATCAGCTCAATGAATTCAATGAAGCCGTAAAAAGCGATTTCCCAAGGCTCAAACCCGCCTCCGCCGAGGCCGCGGCTGATGGGACAAGGGTCCTTCTCACCATGGACCAAAAGGAAGTCACTGAGCTTCGTAACATGGCTGTAGGCCAGGGGCTCGAGACTATCCGGAACAGGATCGACCAGTTCGGAGTCAGAGAACCTGATATAAGGCCTGAGGCCGGCGACCGGATACTTATTCAACTCCCTGGAATAAAGAACCCCCAGGAGGCTATTAACCTCATCGGGAAAACAGCGGTCCTCGAGTTCAAGCTGGTAGCTCAAAACGTTACGGATCAGGAGACCCAGGACAACAAACTCCCACCTGGCGTAAAGCTTTACCCTATGAGGCCCTCGGACCGAAACTCAAGGGAAACCAAGATAGCCCTGGATGATAAGACCGTCTTTACCGGGCAGTATATTACGAACGCGAGGGTTGAAATAGGCGGACGATCCTTTGGTGAGGCACATATCTCTGTGAATTTCGATCCGCAGGGCGCCAAGATATTCGAGCGCCTCACCTCCGAGAACGTCGGACGCAAGCTTGCAATAGTCCTTGACGGTGTGGTTTATTCCGACCCCGTCATCAAGGAGCGCATTCCGAACGGGACTGCGGTCATCGAAGGCTCCTATACCGATGAAGAAGCCAAAGTGCTGGCTATCGCCCTGCGCACCGGCAGGCTGCCCGCTCCAGTCAAGATTCTCGAGCAGCGCACCGTAGGTCCGGCCCTGGGCCTTGACTCCATCAGAAAGGGAATCCTGGCCTCGGCTATCGGGGGGTTGGGCATTATCATCTTCATGCTGGTTTACTACAGGTTTTCGGGAGTGATAGCAGACATTGCGCTGGCCATGAACATTGTACTCATTCTGGCCCTGATGGCGCTTTTCGGAGCGACCCTCACACTGCCTGGCATCGCCGGTATAGCCCTGACAATCGGGATCGCTGTTGACGCCAACGTTCTTATATATGAACGAATACGCGAAGAACTGCGCCTGGGTAAAACGCCGCGTGCGGCGGTCGATACGGGGTACAGCCGTGCAACCATCACGATCATGGATGCCAACGTCACGAGCCTGATCGCCGCGCTGGTTCTATACCAGTTTGGCACCGGCCCCGTCAAAGGATTCGCTGTCACACTCAGCGTAGGTCTGGTTGCAAACCTGTTCACCGCGATCATCGTAACCAGGGTCATTTTTGACTACCTCCTGACTGAACGGCGGGTAAAAGAGCTAAGCATTTAGCTCCAAACCATAAGGAAAGAGCATGCAATTCATAAGACCGGATACCAATATCAACTTCGTCGGAATGCGCTACAAGGCTTTCATGCTTTCCGGCGCGATCATCCTTCTGGGACTGATTACCCTGTTCGCGCGCGGCGGACTCAAAATGGGCGTGGATTTTGCCGGCGGCACACTGATCCAGGTGAAGTTCGACAAGCCAACCAACCCGGACGAAATCCGCAACGCTCTCCAGGGGATTGTCTCCCACGCCTTCGTTCAGCAGATAGGCACCGTGGGCGATAATGAATACCTGATCCGCACGGATGCCATTCACGAGGAACTGGGCAGTCTTTCGAACCAGATCGAAGAGGAACTCAGCAAAACCTATGGCCCGGGGCAGCAGGTACGGCGCGTTGAAATGGTGGGGCCCAAAGTTGGCCAGGATCTTCGCCAAAAGGCGCTCTATGCTATCTTTTACGCTTTGCTGTTCATCGCCATCTATATATCCGGACGATTCGAATTCAAATGGACGAGCAGCCTCATCATGGGTGGCGTCCTGATAGTCGGCATCTACCTGCTCGAGGCTATCGGGCTCAACGCGATGGTTTTGATAGGAGGAGCACTCATAATCACCCTTGTGCTTTGCTGGTTTCTTCAGCTCCCGTATGCCCTGGGCGCGGTGCTCTCGCTGGTCCACGATATTCTGATAACGATTGGAATTTTCGCGCTTTTCAACAAGGAGTTCAGCCTCGAGGTCTTTGCGGCCCTGTTGACCCTTTCCGGCTACTCGCTAAATGACACGATCATCGTCTACGACCGAATCCGCGAAAACCGCAATAAGGACAAAAAACTAAAATTCGGTGACATGATAAACGGCGCGATAAACCAGACCCTAAGCCGGACGATCCTCACGTCGATGACCGTGTTTTTCGTGATCCTGTGCCTCTTTCTGTTTGGCGGCAGCGTTATTCACGACTTCAGTTTCGCGATGCTTATAGGGGTTGTGACCGGAAGTTACTCTTCAGTGTTTGTGGCAAGTCCTATTCTAATTGCCTACGAAGAACTCAAGTGGAAAAGAAAGCCCAGGCAGATCGCCAAACGCGCGGCTCAAACCGATACCGGGGCGCCGGCCAAACGCAGGGCTCAAACCGAAGCCGGGAACCCCGCCAGGCGCAAGGCTCAGCCCGAAGAGGCGACGCCGGACGAGCGCACAGCTCAGGCTGATGACATGGCCCCGGACAAACGCAAGACTGCCGCCGGCAACGCTCGACCCGCGCGGGGTGCGAAAAAATCCAGGAAACCAACCGCCGGACAGGGAGATTCGGGGAAGAAGGCACGCGGATAATAAAAGTGGCGGAGACGATATCGGGGCCCAATTTCCGCTATCCGATTCGCGTCATTGCGCTACCCAGACCGCCATATTCTTGAAATCGGAAAGTATTTTCCTGGTGACCGAAGTCTTCAGGGCGCTCCAGATTCCCTCCGGCTCGGAATGCCCGAGCCCTACTATCCCTATTCCATTAGAGGAGCACCAGGAAAGGATTTCGCCTGCAATATCCCCCCTGTCGGGAATCAGCGTGATCTGAATCCGGCTCTCATCGATTCCGTAATCCTTTAATATGTCCGCTGCCCTTAAAAGATATGCATATCTCCCGGGACTTACGCTCATGCCGGCATGACCCGCCGGCTCTTTAAGCCCATCGGAGGGGCGGAATGAAATTGGGGCCGAAAGTTTCCTGACCGCCTGAAGAAGGGTAATTTCCGCTACCGACCCCGGAAGCATGTAGCCTGCATGGTCTGCTATCCGCAATGAGGCATCCTCATCTACTATGCATATTGCCGCGCTTTTCGGGTTGATTTCGCCTTCGACGAACCAAACCGGACTTGTCAGGCAGTACTGAAGAAGCGCGGATGCGGTATCTCCCATTATAAAACCTTCCAGGCTGCTCGAAACCCGCTTTTGGATGACGACGGCATCGACTTTCCTGATATCGGCAAGCAGGCAGGCATGCTTTGCAACGCTCATTTCCCGTTGCTGAATGTGCTCCTGTATCAGTTCCTCGGAAAAACCCGCCTTTAAAAGGACCTCTTTGGCATTGACGAAGATGCGCCGCGCATCCTGCTGACGACTCAGAGCCAAATCCCATTTTTTCTTCCGCAGTTCGAGGGTCTCAGCCGCGGCACCAAAATAGACCGGCGGCGGCGGCGGCGAGAAGTAACACAGGATCAAACTGACTTCTGAAACCGGATAGAGACGGCTGATAAACGTAATCGGCCGAAGCGATTCATTTGTTCCATCAATGGGCAGCAGCAGGCACTTGGGGCGAATTCCCATCTGGACGTCCTCCGAAACTGTTCGGGAATCGTGCTCCGATTCCCCAATCGCTCAAATGAGACCCTCTTTAGAGAGAAGTTCGATCAGCCCCTGGCAGTTATCGGCGACACGATCTGCCCCGGCGCTCAAAAGTTCTTCCGCGCGGCTGCTCCCGCTGCATACACCGGCAGTCATTACTCCGGCGGTCTTGCCGGTCTCGATGTCCAAAGGATGGTCGCCAATCATTATGGCGCTCCGAATATCCGCGCCGATGGATTCAAGCGCATAAAGGAGATGGGCCGGATCGGGCTTGGGAGATAATACATGGTCGCGGGAAAAAAAAGCGCAGCAATACTCGGAGATATCAGGAAAGACGATCCGTACGGCGGAGTCGCAGTTCCGGGTTATGATCGCGGTTTTGATGCCTTTGTTCAGCAGGGTCTTCAACAGCGGCCTGGTGAATGAAAAAAGCGACCCACTTCCCGCGGCCTTGGATTCCATTTCGCAAATCAGGGCCATGGCTTGGCGCCGGAACCCGTTGTCGCTTCCTCCATGAGATTGCCGAATGCTTTCCTCCAGCCATGTAAGCCATTCCAGTGCGGGCAGAAAAGGCGGTGGAGGGGCCGGAGCAAAGCAGCTTTGAGCAAGCGAACTCAGCCGCCGTTTCATTTCAGCGAAATCAAGCCTCAGTTCGGCAAGGGTGCCGTCAAAGTCGAATACGAAAGTCTTTATTTTCACCTGCAACTCGATAGAATTTGTTGTATGCCCCCGGATATCGGAAACGACGCCGTAAATATAGACGAAGCAAAGATAATATTATAACTTGAACGGAGCAAGTTGTCCCGGGCTGTCACACTAAGCTTTGCTGCCGGCAAAATGGACGGGCCCTGATTTTATTTGCGCGGGTTTTTCCAACCTGAGGTGAAAATATGTCTATACCCGTTTTGAGTTTCGACCAGGTGGTCGATGGTCTCATTGCCATGCGAAAGCCCCATCTGTCAAATTATCTTGCCATGTATTCGAGTTGGTACGGCGGCATCATTACCGATCCCGCCCTCATGATGGTGCCCCTCGATGACCATATCGTCCACCGGGGTGACGGCATATTCGAAGTTTTTATGTGCAGGGACTGGAATATCTATGCACTCGACAGGCATCTTGACAGGATGAAGCGCTCGATGGAGACTTTTTATCTCGCACTGCCGGTCGACGAAAAACGCCTCCTCGAGATAATTCGTGCCACAGTGCGGGCTGGAAACCATGGGACGTGTCTGATCAGGCTTTTCGTATCGAGAGGACCCGGAAGCTTTTCCGCCAGTCCCTATGAGACTGTTGGAACTCAGCTCTATCTGATCGCAATCGCCCAGGAACCGGTCGCCCCCGAAAAATATGAAAATGGCGTCAAACTTATAACCAGCGGCATTCCGGTTAAGCTCGACTACTTTGCAACCATGAAAAACTGCAACTACCTGCCGAACGTGCTCATGAAAAAAGAGGCGGCGGACCTCGGCGCCGGTTTTGCGGTTTCTCGGGATGAAAAAGGGTTTCTTGCCGAGGGGCCGACCGAAAATATCGGCATAGTATCGAAAAAAGGCGAGCTGCTCATTCCCCGGTTTTCGCACGTCTTGAGGGGGATCACGGTTACGCGCGCCATGGAGCTTTCACGAGGGATAATAGGCGCCGAACTCATTGCCGCATCGGAAGCGGACATTACGCCTGAACAGGCTTACGATGCCGCTGAAATCCTGGTCTTCGGGACTTTTTTCAACATCCTTCCAGTGGTGGAATATGATGGAAACAGGATCGGGGACGGCCGGCCCGGGCCCGTTTTCAGGCGCCTTCTGGAACTCCTGGCCGAAGACCAGTCAAAAAACCCGAAGATGCTTACGCCCGTAAGGTCGGGTGAATAGGTGAATGGTGAATAGGTGAATAGGAAAAATACCATTATGTGCGTGTAATGTTTGTGAAGATGTGAAACCAGTGAAATGCACTTTTTGATCCTGGGACTCCCGACCCACCCCTCGACCCTTTTCTTTTCTCTTCCCACGGGACCGCTCTGCCTCTGCCCGGGCTCTTAATCCTGAGGAAAGGCAGCTGGTGCTCGATACCCTCACTCCGAGCAATTTGTGGACAAGGTCCCTCAAGAGGTCTATGCCACTTTGCTTGATGAGGAAAAATACCTGTGCTCCATCAGCTCCATGTATAGAATCCTAAGAGGAAATGAGGAGGTGAGGGAGAGACGGGACCAGCTTCGCCATCCCATCTATCAAAAGCCAGAGCTTTTGGCCACCCGGCCAAATGAAGTCTGGTCATGGGATATAACAAAGCTCCTCGGGCCAAGGAAATGGACCTATTTCTACCTCTATGTGATTCTCGATATCTTTAGCCGCTATGCGGTCGGATGGATGGTGGCAAGCTGTGAGGCGGCAACCCTGGCCCAGCGTCTGATAAAGGAAACCTGTGATAAGCAGCTCATCGAGCCGGGGCAGCTGACCATCCATGCAGACCGGGGATCATCGATGAAATCAAGGCCCGTTGCGTTACTGCTCTCCGATCTTGGCATCACCAAGACCCACAGCAGGCCCTACACAAGTGATGATAACCCTTTTTCCGAATCTCAGTTCAAGACGCTCAAGTACAGGCCTGATTTTCCTGAGCGTTTTGGTTGCATTGAAGATGCAAGGCGATTTTGCCAAGGTTTCTTTCGCTGGTACAACGAAGAGCATAGACATACCGGCATCAACCTTCTTACTCCTGAAGCCGTTCATCATGGGCTTTGGGCACAAATCCTGGCAGCCAGGGGCAATGTCTTGAACTCAGCCTATGAGGCCCATTCCGAGCGATTCGTTAACGGGGCGCCATCAGTCAAACAGCTGCCCGGAGCCGTATGGATCAACCATCCCAAGGACGGTTTCCATGCTGCCGTCCAGGAAAGTGAGACGTTGTTAGAGAGTGCCGGGAAAGTGGCAACAAACCAGGCAGCCGCGGAGCGCAGCCCCCACATGGCGGAGCGTAGCGGCTGCCTGGCCATAATCGGAGTGTTTTAAAGTAATCAGGCTACACTAAATTCACCGAAAGGGTGTCTCAAAGTTGTTGACACATTCCGAGCTGATTTCAAAGCTTTGGTTACGCACAGTGGCAGGATCAGTCGATAAAATCTCCAGCTTTTTTCTTCTTTCCTTCAAAGTATCCCGAGATCCTTGCCATAATAAGAAAAATGTTCCAAATCAGGCATCTATTCATTGACGCAATTAGGATACAGACGTATTCTCATGGTGCTAATTCATGCTTATAAACACCAGAAGCTATCTGACAATTTTCGAACCAGCGTGGGAGGACTGTCATGCCCATGCGGTGGGCGGAATAAACACCATACCGTCTAGCAGGTGGCTTAATCCATGAAGACAAAAGTGAGGAAAACATCACTCGGTACCTCTGCGCCGCTTATTGGTCCTGTGTATGCGCGTTTCTTTTCATCCGGGGTACTTCGGGAATTGGCGCATAAGGGCCGCTCTGCAATAGCAGCCCGGTTGGCGAGGCAACATCACCTCATTGAACAGTTTGGCCCCAACATGTCGGTTGGGGAGTTTTACAATGCAATTTTCAGTCGGTTGATCCGCGAATACCGGCACGAGTACATCTATAAAAATGCCATTGCCGAGAAAATCCTTTTGGGCAGGCACAGTCTTAATACAGCTTTCATGCTGACCGAGTTTCATGTCGACGACTGCAAAGCCGATGCAGTTGTGCTGAATGGAACTTCTCATGTCTATGAAATCAAATCAGAGATGGACAGTTTTGACCGGCTTGATCGCCAGCTTGCCGCGTATCGAAAGATGTTCGATTATATAACACTCATTACCACCGAACGACTCTACCAAGCTGTTGATCAGCGGATACCGAGAGAAGTTGGTATCATGGTCCTTGCTGATGGTGGTTATCAGTTCAGGAGAAAACCTTGGCGTGAGGCGGTCAGCAATCGGAGTAATGTCCTCCCTGTTGTCATTTTCAAGTCGTTGCAGCGGCAGGAATATTTGAAGATCATCAAAGATGCCCTTGGGATATCGCTAGCTCACCTTCCTAACACACAGATTTACGGTGAGGCAAAGAAATGTTTTGAAAAACTAACCCCCGAAGTAGCCCATGGTGCCATGGTCGAGGCACTTAAGCAGCGTCGTGATACCCGGCGTGTAGCAGATTTTGTGACCGATGTTCCCCGCAGCCTAAAAGCCGCCTCTCTGTCAATTCGGCTGACACGAGTAGACTGCACCCGCTTTGTAAACCTGCTTCAAAAGGACATTGCCTCGGCATTTGCATAACCTCCCAGGGACTGGAGAGCACATGTACTATCCGTTTATTCGCGGAAAACAGTTCGAGCTCGTAATGCTTCGCGAGATGGCTCCGAGGATTGCCCAATGGGGTTTTGTGCCGATTATTGAGCCTGTAAGGGAAAACTTTCCGGCACTGAAACGAGCAATCAAGGAGCTTGTTGATAACAATTGTCGATTCATCCTGATTGCGAACCCTTGTGTGGGAGAGCTGAAGGACAACGATTCTTCTCTTTGTAGCGAAATCCTTGATAGTGATATTCTGCAGCTTTATGCCAAATATTCGGTTGGGATCAATTTGACTGGAAATGATACAAAGGGAAAAGTGAAGAGCTATTTGGCGGAACATAATAAACGCATAGCGCTTATTCACAACGGGTTTTCCGACGGTAAATGGTTGGCTGAATTAATCAAAGAGACCAAACCTACCATTACGGAGCATATTTTTATCGAGGGAAAGCGCCTTTATCGCAGGCACTTCCCAAAAGTAAAAGGAGTAAAAAGAGTCCTTATTCAGGATGGGTTCAAGATTTATAACAATAGAGACTATCCCAATGAGGAACAGTTTTCGGAACTTTATCTAACCTACAATGAAATGAACTGTGACGGTTTTGGCGACTTTCTTATTGTAGGAAATGAGTATAGGGACGGTGGTGGCCCTGCATATGCGATAGCTATTCATCTAACGTATACTGATCCTAAAGCCGATGATGCTATCGCAATCAAGCATTATATATCTGACCAAGTCGATACCCCCAAAGACCCAGCAGGAAAATTTCTGGAAGCGCTCAGAAAGCTTGTTAATGATGTGGAAAAACATAGGTCGCCTATTCTGAAGACAACAGCCGTAAAGGAGTATTTGCAACTTTATAACGATAAACATTTCCCAGGTTTGGGATACGTCAAAAAGCTCTCAATGCAGCATCATATCGAACTAATGGCGCATCTTTTAAAGGGAGCATAAGAATGCATTGCTGCGCCAATTGTTTCGGGGATTCATTTCTTGACAAACACATCCCAAAAGAGTCAGCACAAACTGGATCGTGCACTTTTTGTCACACCACTAATACAGTGTTGATCAAGCCGACAGCGCTGATTGATTACTTTCAATTGGTATGCTCGATCTACACCGAAAGCATCGAAGATGATGCGAAACCCTTAGTGACATGGTTTCAAGAAGATTGGCAGATTTTTTCCTTGCTTGATTTAGTCAAGGCGCAGGCTCTTTTGGGAGAGATACTTGACGACGGCGAGATCGTTCGAAAAAAATATGTCCCGCGAAATGTTCCAGCTTTGGCTGCCGTTGAGAGATGGGCAACTTTCCGTGACGAGATTATGTGGAAGAACCGCTTTTTTTTCAGGCACGAATTAGATCTCGATAGGCTGAAAGCGTTGTTCGACAGATATCTGGAGACCGATGCTTCTGAATTCGATAATCTACTTTATCGAGCTAGAATTCAACCGGACGACTCAGCCATACCTTTAAATGAGATGGGGCGTCCGTCTGCAGCATCTGCCAAAAACGGCAGAGCTAATCCGGTGGGGATTCCCTATCTCTATGCTGCTTCAACTCCAGAAACTGCCATTGCTGAAACACGGCCCCATCCAGGCGACCTTTTATCAGTCGCTAAACTCAGAGTCACTTCCCCCCTCCGGCTTCTGAACCTACTTAACCCGCGCAAAACAATCTCTCCATTTGACATTGAGGATGAGAGTGATTTGCCCGCTTTGAGGCAGGAGCTCGCATTTCTTTGTCATCTAGAGAATGATTTGTCAAAACCAATTCTACCCCGCGTCGCTGATCTGGAATATCTCCCGACTCAATATCTATGCGAGTTTATAAAGAATTGTGAATATGATGGAGTTGTCTTTAAGAGCTCAATCAGCAGCGGTGCCAACGTTGCACTTTTTAACGATTTGAAGATACGTGCAGAGGAGCTGACACAATACGAGGTCACGACGTTGCATTATGAACAGGAACCAAGGTAACCTGTGAGGTGGTTCAGAAGGTACAATTCGTCCGCTCACAATTCAACTGAACTCTCCTTTATTGTCTTGAGTCAGTATGGCATTGGGTCGGACCAAGACAACTGTCAGTATGGCATTGGGTCCAGTATGGCATTGCAGATGGCATTGAGATGGCATTGGGTCGGACCAAGACAACTGGCCAACATTATTTGACAATGATGCAATAATATGACTTTTTCAGGCCTTAAAAGTACCTTTTTGATATCAAAAATGACCGTTTAAGCACAGACGAGGCGCATCAGCTATGCTAAGAGCCAAACGATATTTCATGCCCGGATACGCGTGGCACATTACCCACCGGTGCCACAAGAGAGAATTTCTTTTCAAATTCCAGAGAGACCGCAGGTCCTTGGAGTGTGGCTCTTTGAAGCCAAGAAACGCTACAGACTGCGGGTCCTCAACTATATGGCCACTTCGAACCACATCCACTTGCTCGTACTCGACAGCGGCGAACGCGAAACCATCCCAAGATCGATTCAACTGATCGCAGGCCGGACAGCCCAGGAGTTCAATCAAAGAAAAAGGCAAGCGTTCACCGCAGAGGCGCAGCGGACGCGGAGAAAAGCTTTTTGAGACAGGTTTTGCAGGATTAACAGAAAAGGCTGTTTCTAATACTAACTTGCGTTCAAGATAAGACTAATGTAAGATGAGGCCCTCTACTCAGGGGAGGGTACTTCATGCCAAGGAAAGCGCATTTGTCAACGACAGTAGTTCAATTGGCTCTGGAGACGGCTCAGAAAGCCAAGGAGCCGGATTTGCTTCGAATGGCGCAAACAGTAATAGTCCCAACCATTTTTGATGTTTCCGACCGCATAACAGGGCAGATCATTGGCCGTTCCCGTGCAACAGTCGTCCGATTGCGGAAGAAGTTTCGCGAACTTTGCTCGGGGCGGGAACCTCAAGAGCGAAACTGGGGTGGTCGCCGGTATGGCTACATGACTATCGAGCAAGAACGTCAATTTCTTTCGCAGTTCATTGATCAGGCCTCAAGCGGAGGTATTTTGGTCGTGAGCCAGATACAGCGCGCCTTTGAAGCCATGGTAGGACGCAAGGTTGCCCAAACCACCATCTACCGGATGCTGGACCGGCATGACTGGCGTACAATAATCCCAAGACCCCGTCATCCCAAGAGCAGCACCGAAGCCCAGGAGGGCTTTAAAAAAACTCCCGAAAACAGTGGCTAAATGCGCCAAAGAACTTGCTGCAGTTGGAGTGCGCCTGCGATTGATGTTTCAAGACGAAGGCCGTTTTGGAAGAATCAGCAATCCTCGACGCTGCTGGGCGCCTCGCGGAATGCGGCCCCATGTGCCCAATCAGATCGTACGCGAGTACACATACGCGTACGTTGCGGCATCCCCCCATGACGGCGCAATGGATTCCTTGATCATGCCCGAGGTCAGCGAGAAGGCCATGTCCATTTTCTTGCGGGAAGTGAGCGACCGGCATCCAGATGAGTTCATTCTGATGATCATGGACGGCGCTGGATGGCATAAGGCAAAGGCGCTCAGTGTGCCCCGCAACGTGGCACTGATCTTCCTTCCCCCTTACAGTCCTGAGCTCAACCCAGTGGAGCACATTTGGGATAGCATCCGGGAAAACGATTTCCGCAATGAAGTATTCAACAGCATTGAGGCGGTAGAAAATCAACTGATGCTCTCCCTGGCAACCCTGGAGAAGGACCCCGCATCAGTGGCAAGTATGACCGGTTTTCACTGGATTGTTGGTATCACCTTTAACGCAAGATAGTATAAGTCCCTAGAATCCTGTTGATCTGTTAATTTGTGGTTTTCTCTGCGCTCTCTGTGCCTCTGTGGTGAATGGGCACCAATATTCATTGTGAAATCCGCGTCTTTCACTCTCCTCAGTTCACTGCATTTTGCCGCTTCTATTGCCGTTTCTATTGCCGCTTCTGGTTGCCGTTTTGCAAGGCAGAAACACTGCGTGGTATACTATTGTTGGATTGAAACGAATTGGCAGCCCGACCCCTCCGCACTGATGATTAGTCACTGTATTTGCCCTGTATTTACAGGGAACAAATTCTGACCGGCAAGAAAATCGAGGGGTTGTGCTGGGTCCTTTTGGCCCTTTGAAAACTGAATAAACGTTGCTCCAAAACTCGACGCTCCGCGAGAGCCTGCCAAAATGGACCATTTCATATCACTGGGGAAATGAATGCCCGACCCGAGTCTTGACGGCACTCGAAAACCTGACAGGGGCGGCAGGCAATCCGGACAAAACCCGAAAAAACTGTTTACTCTATTCGGAACTAAATGTAGACGAACATACTGGAGGTTTTGGACCAGACCGGCCCTTTCTTCCAGGCATCCACCGCGGAGTCCCGGACTCGATCCGGGCGGAAAGACAGAATTTGCATGATTTGGAGGATTAGCAGAAAAGGCTATTTCTAAGTTCTGAGAATCCTGTTGGTCTTGCTAATTCTTGGTTTTCTCTGTGCTCTCTGTGCCTCTGTGGTGAACGGGTACCGTTTTTAACGAAAATTGCCGGGTAAAATCAATGCCCGCACGCCCCCTTTTTTGGCTGACGATTTTTTTCATGCTGGGGATTGCAGCGTATCGCCTCGTTGGGGCAAGCCTGCCTGTCCAACCCCATTGCTTCGCGATTGCGGCCCTCATCCTCACCTCTGCAATGGCCCTGACGCTGTGGTTTCGCGTCCGGACCGCTCAATTTGTCATCCCCGCGCTTTTGTTCGCCGTCTTTGGGATCTGGGCGGCAAAATCGGCTGCCCCGCAGATTCAGCAGGATCTCGAGCCTTTCCTGAACGGCCAATCAGTGTCTTATACCGCCGAAGTCTCTGGTGGCACCGAATATTTCCCGGAAAGGACCCGGACCTCACTCCGCCTCCTATGGGCAATAAAAGGCGACAGGGAAATTGCTCTGAACTCGGGAGTACTCCTGGGTCTTCCAAGAAAAAATCCCACTAATCCCAGTCTCTTTCTTGAACCTGGGGACCGAGTGCTTTTCCGGGGCGTTCTCAAGCGCTTCCGCAGCTATAAAAATCCCGGCGGCTTCGATTACGTGCTCTACCAGGCTGAAAGAGGGCTCAATGCTCAGTGTTTTCTAAAAGACGAACGGTTTGTAATAAAGCTTTCACCCCCACCGGGGACCTCCCCCGTTTCAATACTGAATGCGCTAAGAGGCCGAATCGAGCTTTTCCGGCAGAAGACCCTCATTTGGGCTCAAAAATCACTGGACCCGGCGCCGGCGGCTTTTTACGCGGCTATGATACTCGGCTACAAAACATTGCTCGACAGGAACTGGCAGGACCACGTACACCAAACGGGCCTTAACCATCTGCTCTCGGTTTCGGGCCTGCATATCGGCATGGTCAGCATGTTCGTCTTTTCGCTCGTTCGCCTCGCGGTTCGCTCTTTGCGTCCGTCAATTCTTAACAGGATGAGCGACAAACAGATAGCCCTTTGGCCGGCCCTTGCCACCGCTGTTCTTTATGCTTTCCTGGCGGGATTTGGGGCGCCCACGATCTGGAGATCGATTCTTACGCTTGCGGTCTTCTTCGGGGCCGCTTTCTGGTACCGGAGGGCGGATTCGCTTACAGTCCTGGCCCTCGCAGCCCTTCTCATACTGATCCTGGACCCTGACAACCTCTGGCAGATCCCCTTCCAACTGACTTTTGGTTGCGTTCTTGCGATCATTGTCATCTACCCCGGGTTTCGCAAAATCCGGCTCCACAGGATATTTCCCGCCCTCGAACCCAACAGGACGCTCGGCAGGATAATATCCCAGTTCGAAGATGCTTTCTGGGTTTCGATAGCAGTCAATATCCTGCTTCTTCCGCTCATTATTTTCTACTTCGACGGGTTTGCGCTGGCGGGAGTGGCCGCCAACATCCTGCTGATTCCCTACACCGGGTTTGTGATTTTGCCCCTGGGGCTTTTTAGCGTGCTGATATTCGCTTTGAGCGAAACCCTGGCCTATCCGGTCCTCTTTGTCCTAAACTACCTCCTTTGGGGCGCTCTGCGGTTCATAGAATGGTTTACCGGTTTTACATGGAGCTATTTCTGGACCGGCAGCATGTCGCCCGCCTGGCTTTTCGTAATTTACGCCGCACTGGGCCTTTTCTTTGTCCCATTTTCCCGAAAACTGAAGATTGCCGGTTTGAGCGCCCTGGCCGCGCTCGCTTGCGTCGGGCTTGTTCTTAGTCACCATGCCGCCTCGAACACGGGGGCATTAACAGTGGACGTTATAGACGTTGGGCAGGGATCGTCGGCCCTTGTCAGACTGCCCTCTGGTGAGACCATGCTGGTTGACGGCGGAGGGATCCCGGACGATTCATATGATGTAGGCCGCGGGGTGCTCGCTCCGTTTCTGTGGCATGAGGGAATCCGCAGGCTCGATTACGTGGTCGTGTCGCACGATCACCCCGATCACGGGCTGGGCCTTCGCTTTATCCTTGCCCATTTCGACGTGGGTTCGTTCTGGACGAGCGGAATCATCGAGAAAAATACAAAGGCTTCTCTTTGCGGCCTGGATGAAATAGCTTTAAAGCGGAAAATTAAAATAAGGAGCTTCCCCGATCTGTTCTCGGACGTGCAAATCGGCCGGGTTCGAATACGGCTGCTCCATCCAACCCCTGACTTCCTGGCACACGGGTCGAAAAAAGACCTTAATGACGACTCGCTCGTCCTGGAGATATCCTGGGGTGAAACAAGGGTAATCCTGCCTGGCGATATCGGCCGCAACATCGAACTCTCGATTATTCCCGCCCTCGAAGGATCGATGCAAACTCTTTTGGTGGCAGCCCACCACGGCAGCCATAACTCGAACAGCGAGGAGTTTCTGGATGCACTCCGCCCCCGGGCCATTGCTTTCAGCTGCGGCTATGACAACCAGTTCGGATTCCCGGCGCCCGCCGCAATCGAGCGCTGCGTTGAGCGCAATATCCCCATATACAGGACCGATTTGCAGGGGGCGGTACACGCCGTATCCGACGGGCTCAAATGGACAATTACCACAGAATCGGACAGGAACATCAATGCCCAAAAGAACCGAGAAAGATAGAAAGAATCACAACTGAAAATCAACAACAACCTTTGGAGGCTTGGAATGCCTGCTTCCGAACTTAAAGCCGGTGAGCGAACCTGCCGCACTGGAGATTCCTCCGCCATTTTGGTAGCGCGGAAAGAGAAATCTAAGGTGGGCTTCTAAAAGCAAATCATATCTTGAAAAATCGAAAAATTAGGACGTTGGCAAGCTGTACGTAGCAAAAGCTGTTTTTCTGAGTGAGTTTAGGTTGTTATGGCGACTAAGCGCCTCTGTCTCCCTTTTCTTCTATCCACCTGTTTTTGTCAAGAGAAAAACAAAAAT
>JBEKMB010000082.1:0-18353 GCA_050008735.1 Syntrophobacteraceae bacterium | reverse complement strand
TAAAGGGGGATCGAGGGGGATTTTAAAGGCTTACATAGCATTGGAGACTCAAAATCTCCCCTGCCCCTTTTAAGAAAAGAGGGCAAATATGGAAAATAGTCCCTTTGCGACACAGTCTCGAAAGCCGGGGTCCAGTGATCTTAACTGGCCGAAAAGACACTAGATTCGGCCTGCGCCGGAATGACGGATTGTGCGTCTGCACCCCTCACAACTTAGTTGACGCTACACTAGCCCGGCAGGAGGGTTGGGAATTAATCCTTCTCCCGACCCAAGAGCAGTTTTTCGTTTCTGGTTTTTGGTATTGAGTCTAAAAACTCACAACTCACAACTGGCCTCCTGGCAATCCTCATTTCCTTGCCAGAACCTTCCGTGGACCTGATGATCCGGGGACGGAAAACCATTCTTTCTGACTCGGAAACGACTTGTGTGTCATCCGGTGTTTCCGGATGGACATGAGTTTGTCTGCCGCCGACTCCATCGCTTTTGCCGTCAAATCCGAGGGCTTTCTAAGACAAATTCTCGCCAAAGTGGGCGCTGACACCGCTATGAAGGTGGAGTTGGATATGGCCAAATATCTGGATGACCGGGGCGGCAAAAAGCTCAAGGGTGAGCCTGCCATAGAGATTAAAGACCCCATGAACCTGCAGGATATGTTTTAGCCGGGAGGATATCGATCAGGTGAAAAACATTTTGCCTGATCCAGCTTCACTGCAAAAACCCGGTTTGTGAAGCCATCGACAGGATATTCGGTTACAATGAAGAACAATTTGCAATTGACCCCCTTTCAGTTGTCTGGTAAATTCCCTCACGCTAAGAAATCAACTCATTCATACTGTCAAATTGCGGAGGCGAGTCCATGTTAGGAGTTGGCGAATTCTTATGTGAAGGCCTTAAGCGAAGTGTAAGCAGCATGCTGCCATGGGATATACCCTGGTATGATCCGAGCCACTTTGTATTCTTTGCCGCCCTTTACGGTGCACTGGGCGTAATCGGGATCGGCTTGCTTTCCGCTGTTGTTCTGAGCCTCAAGCGCATGAAATCTAAGGAAGACGGCTCGCACCATTGATCCGGCGCACTTAAATCCCGTTTCCGCTTCCTTGAGCGAGGGTTTTTTCGGATGAAGCGTCCGGACCCTCGTTTTCCGTTTTCTTCCGCCAATGTCTGTTTAGTAGCTTCCGTCCTGCTTTTAAGCAAAATTCGATTTTATCGGGTTAGAACTCATGCTTCCAAAGGTCTTTAGAGAATACGATATACGTGGGATTACGGGGACCGAGATTACCGAGGCGGATGTATCTGCCCTTGGCATGGCATTCGGAACATACATGGCCCGACAGGGCAAAACGCGGATCGTGTTAGGCAGAGATTGCCGTCTTTCATCTGACCGGTATCGAGATCTGCTCCTGAGCGGGCTGCTGAGGACCGGCATGGATGTAATCGATATCGGCGTCTGCCCGGTCCCGCTCCTCTACTTCGCGATCAGACACCTTGGTCGTGAAGGGGGAGTGATGATCACCGCCAGCCATAATCCTCCGGAGTATAATGGTTTCAAAGTCTGCAACGGGTTCGACACGATCTTCGGAGAAGAGATTCAAAAGCTGCGCCGTATCGTGGACTCCCTGGACTTTACCGTTGCGGAAGGACGCATCGCTCACTTCGACATGCTTACTCCATATGTCGATTTCGTTACCGGAAATATCCGGCTCGAAAGGAAACTCCGGGTCGGCATCGACGGCGGCAACGCAACCGGCGGCCCGGTCGCCACGGCAGTTCTGGAGAAGCTGGGCTGCGAAATATACCCTATATACTGCGACATGGACGGCGCTTTTCCCAATCACGAGCCGGACCCGACAGTAATGGAAAATCTAGTGGACCTTCGCAACCTGGTCCTGCGTGAACGACTGGACGTCGGTTTCGCCTACGACGGGGACTCCGACAGGCTCGGGGTGCTCGATCACAGCGGCGAGGTGGTCTTCGGCGACAAGCTCATGATTATCTTCGCAAGGGAGATTTTATCAAGGCGGCCCAAGTCGCTTTTCATCTCCGAGGTCAAGTGCTCGAAGACCCTCTATGACGATATCGAGCGGCAGGGGGGCGTGGCCGTCATGTGGAAAGCCGGACATTCCCTCATTAAATCCAAAATGAAAGACGTTGGAGCTCAATTCGCCGGTGAGATGAGCGGCCACTTTTTTTTCAAGGACCGCTATTTCGGGTTTGACGATGCCATATACGCATCGTGCAGGCTCCTTGAAATACTCTCCCAAACTGGCAAAAAAATACCCGAACTCCTCGATGGGGTCCCCATCACCTATACGACTCCCGAGATACGGATCGATTGTCCGGATGAGATCAAGTTTGAAGTCGTCGAAAGAGCGAAGCGGGAGTTCAATCAGAAAAATCTGCGGATCATCGATATCGACGGCGTGCGGATCACTTTCCCCGACGGCTGGGGTCTTGTGCGGGCTTCTAATACGCAGCCGGTTCTCGTTTTGCGCTATGAAGCCGCAACCCCGGGCAGGCTCGATGAAATAAGGGACCTGATCGAGTCTGTGATCGAACGGATAAAGGGAGAATATTCATTGTCTTAATGCAATCCACAGGGCGCTTTGCAAAACCACTCCGGCCAGGCACTGATATGATTTAACCCGCAGGGACATCCATGATTTTCCCGCAATCACAAGGCCGGGCCCCCGTCCCCTAAGAGGGGTCTCTCCTGCTCTCTCCATCCTTTTTTGAAAAATCTTCACGCCGACTATGCAGTTAGCAAAAGTTTGACCGATTTGTTATAGAAGAAGCGGCAACGGAGCAGGCAAAAACTCGTCGATTTCTCTGCGGACCTGCCCTCGAAAATATCCGTTGACCCCAAGACCGGTTTTTTGGTGACGGGTAGCCGCAAAAGGAGTTTTTGAAATTCGAACGCGCAGGCGCGGCTGAAACCCTCGGGAGCTTTATTTATCAAGGGCTGAAACCGATGTCTTAAAAATGCCTGCGCCTATGTCCGGCGCTAGTTAGTGGAGGTATTGAAGTGGAACGGGATATAAGCCCTGGACGGGGCGCTACAAAGAACGAGGATCGAAAAAAGATCGATGAGGAGCTGCTCAATGTAAAAAAGCTCGAGGCCATAGGGGTCCTGGCAGGTGGTATCGCTCATGATTTCAACAATCTGCTCTTTGTAATAATGGGCAATATCAACATGGCGCAATTGAAGATCGAAGAGGACCATCAGGCCCACAGACATCTCATGGAAGCCGAAAAAGCCTGCATGCGCGCCAAAGACCTCACTCAGAAATTTATAACATTTTCTTCGGGCGGTGGTCCGGTCAAACGGCGGGTTTCAGTACGGGACCTCGTTTCCAGTGTTGCCAGCCTGGTGCTCAGCGGCTCGATCACAAGCAGCCGGATTGATGCGCCGGCCGGCCTGTGGGAAATGGAAGTAGATGAGAACCAGATGCGACAGGTCCTCACCAGTCTCATGGAAAACGCCAAGGAAGCAATGGTCCGAGGCGGCGTAATTTCGATCAGGGCCGAAAACGTCGAATTGACCGAAAACGGCAGGGAAAGGATCGATCCGACGAGTGGACGTTACATAAAGATCGTTATCTCTGACGAAGGGACTGGAATTCCCGAAGAAAACATGCCGAACATATTCGACCCCTACTTTTCCACCAAATATCGCGGCAGCCAGAAGGGAATGGGGTTCGGGCTGGCCATCGCGCGCTCGGTCATAAATAAGCACAATGGCCACATTAAAGTGGAGTCCCTTTTTGGCAAAGGGACAACCGTCACCCTTCTCATTCCGGCGTCTTCGGAAACAACCGGTGCGCCCCCTGCAACCGCGGTCTATGTGCATACGCCCAGAAAACGGATACTGGTGATGGAAGACGAAGAGATGCTGAGCGATCTGATTCAAACGATGCTTCAACACCTCGGCTATGACGTGGACCTTGCGCTCGACGGTGGAAGGGCCATCGAACTCTACTCCGAATCACTTGAAGCTAACCGTAATTATGATGCCGTTATTCTCGACCTTACGGTAAAGGTCGGGATGGACGGAAGGGAAGCTATCCAGAAGCTCCACTACCTGAATCCGTCAATCAAGGCAATTGTGTCCAGTGGACACTCCAGTGACCCGATAATGTTCGATCATGCCCGTTACGGCTTTTGCGATGTCTTGATAAAACCCTATGATCTTGAAGATCTCCGGGCGGCCCTGGACAGGGTTTGGGGTCAATGATTGCGCGGACGGGAAAAAGACTGGATACGGGGAAAGAGGGAGGCCAAAACACCCGGACATGCCGAGGTTTGATGCCTGGGATTGCAAAGCCTGGCCTGACAGATGGTCAAAATGTGCTCCGCGGCCTTGATCATTGATGTAAAACACGATCCGGGCCGGACATCTATTAGATCAAATGACAGGAATGGAAAAGCCTTTTCACTGATATGAGCAGTAAAGAACTAATAGAGGCTATTTTTGCTCCTGCCCCCCAATCGTTCTATCAACTTCTTTTGGACGTTCACCGGGACCAGGCCTGATACATCTCCGCCGGACATGACAACCTCCTTGATGATCCTGGAGCTGATGAAAATCCAACGCATTCCCGTCATTATGAAAGCGGTCTCGATATCGGCATTCAACTTACGGTTCATGAGCGCCATCTGAAATTCGTATTCAAAGTCGCTTATTGCCCGAAGGCCTCTGATGATGGCCCTGGCCGGAATCGATTGCACGTAGTCGACGAGGAGTCCATGGAAAAGGTCCAGCTTAACATGGTCTTTCAAAGGGTGGTCGGCCAGGGAAACCTTTATCATCTCCAGGCGCTCTTCAGGAGAAAACAGGGGGTCCTTCCCGGGGTTTGCGGCGATAGCGATGATGATCTTGTCAAAGATTTTGAGTGCGCGCTCCAGCAGGTCGATGTGTCCGTTCGTAATAGGGTCGAATGAACCAGGGTATACCGCAATGTTGTACATCTTTCCTCCTGTCGGCTTGCCGGTAGTGTATTACAGCCTGGAGTAAACCGAGATAAGAGTGTCACCGTATCTGCGCTCACGGTCTTTTTGCCATATGCCGGCAACCTTGGGCGATTCATCTTTTATGTGATGCTCGGCGACCGCCAGTGCGTTGTAGGCGGCAATTTCTCCAACCAGTTCGAGGGATTTTTTGATGTAGCCTTTGCCGTATGGAGGGTCCATGAAAATCAGGTCGAACAACTCATTTTCAGAGCCCAGGCGGCGTACAACCGAATTGACCGCTCCCTGAATCATTCGCGACCTCTCCTGCACCCCGCACAACTCAATATTTACACTGATGAGACGCAGGGCTTGGCCGCCCTGGTCCACAAAAAGGCAAAACTGCGCCCCGCGGCTCAGCGCCTCCAACCCCATCGCTCCAGTTCCGGCAAACAGGTCCAGCACTTTAGCCCCCGAAACTTGAGCGGCAATTATGTTAAAAACCGCTTCCCGAACCCTGTCGATAGTCGGGCGAATCCTGTTGTCCTTCGGGGGCTGCAGACGCCGTCCCCGAAAAGCGCCTGCAATAATTCGCATCTTCAGCTACAGCCGGCCGCGGCTCAAAAGGATTTCCGCAATTTGGACGGCGTTGGTTGCTGCGCCTTTGCGGATGTTGTCCGCGACCACCCACATGGCCAAACCGTTTTCAACCGAAAAGTCTGTGCGAATCCTCCCGACAAAGGTGTCGTCCGTGCCCGCGGCGATCAGGGGGACAGGATAGACCCCGTTTGAAGGATCGTCCAGCACTCTTACGCCCCGAGCTTTCTCCAGCAGCCCGCGCGCTTCTTCGGGCGAGATTGGTTTTTCGGTTTCTATATTTATCGACTCGGAATGAGAATAAATGACTGGGACCCGAACCGTGGTCGCGCAAACCCGGATTTCGGGATCGTCAAATATCTTCCGTGTCTCGCTCACCATTTTCATCTCTTCTTCGCTGAAGCCGTTGTCGAGAAAAGGGCCGATATGCGGAAAACAGTTAAATGCGATCTGGTGAGGATATACCTGCCTAACCACCTCGCGGCCCCCCACGATATCTTCGACCTGGGCGCGGAGCTCCTCAATCGCCCTTTTCCCGGTGCCCGAGACGGCCTGAAAAGTGGTTACGACGATCCGTCTGATTCCTGCCGCATCGTATATTGGTTTTAGCGCCACCACCATCTGGATTGTGGAACAGTTAGGGTTGGCAATGATGCCTGAATGCGTCAGTGCGGCTTCGGGATTCACTTCAGGTACGACCAGCGGGACCTGCGGATCCATGCGCCATGCATTCGAGTTGTCGATGACGACCGTGCCGGCCCGGACCGCTATTGGCGCAAATTTCCTGCTTACGCTGCTTCCCGCTGAAAAGAGCGCCAACTCAACGCCCTCAAATGAATTTTCCGTAAGCTCTTCAACCGCGATATCAGAACCACGAAAAGGCAGCGTTTTACCAATCGAACGCGCAGACGCCAGAAGTTTAAGATCGCTTACCGGAAAAGCCCTCTCCTCGAGGACTTTGACCATCAGGTTCCCAACTGCCCCGGTTGCCCCTACAACCGCTACTTTGAATCCATTGTGTCCCATGGAGCCTGGTACCTCTTTTTGCCTGAAAAAATCTACGCGAAAAGTGCATATGCTCAAATCTTGAGCCATATCGCACGATTTGACCCTTATGTAAAGCATTGCGCTTGAGTGAGCGGTTCCTCTTCACTCTTCACCCCTCACCCTTCACTCTTCACCCTTCACCGATATACTTCACTACCAAGTCGCCCACCCCTGTTGTCGAATGGCCCATCCGGCCCGCTGAAAGACTCTTCAGATCACTCGACACAACCTTTTTTATCGCGTTTTCGATAAACCCGGCAGCCCCGGTCTCTCCAAGGTGCTCCAGCATCATCTGCACCGCCGCAATTGCCGCGACAGGATTTATGATATTGAGACCGGCATATTTTGGGGCCGATCCACCTATCGGCTCGAACATGGAAACCCCATTCGGGTTTATGTTGCCACCGGCTGCGATTCCCAATCCGCCCTGAATCATCGCGCCGATGTCGGTTATGATATCCCCGAACATATTGTCGGTTACGATCACATCGAAGCTTTCAGGGTTTTTGATCATCCACATGCAGGTAGCGTCAACATGGGCATAGTCTACCTTGACATCCGGATATTCTTTGGCCACCTCATCGAATGCGCGCTGCCACAGGTCAAAAGCATAAGTGAGCACGTTGGTCTTTCCGCACAGGGTCAGTTTTTTGTGGTAATTGCGCTTTCGGCATAAATCGAAGGCAAACCTTATACAGCGCTCGACGCCAAACCGGGTGTTCACCGATTCCTGTACGGCGACCTCCTGAGGGGTCCCCTTGCGAAGAAACCCGCCGGTTCCAGTGTAAAGGCCTTCAGTATTTTCCCTGACCACAACGAAATTTATGTCCTCGGGCCCCTTGTCCCTGAGTGGCGTTTCTACACCGGGGTAGAGAATAACAGGCCTCAAATTTATGTACTGGTCGAGCTTGAAGCGAAGTTCGAGCAGAAGGCCCTTTTCCAGTATCCCCGGTTTTACATCCGGATGCCCTATGGCCCCAAGAAGAATGGCGTCGTGTTTGCTCAGCTCGTCGATCGTCCCTTCGGGTAAAACCTCGCCGGTACGCAGGTAACGCTGGCCCCCAAGGTCGAAGTGCTCCTTCTCGGTTGAAAACCCGGCTTTTTGCGCTGCGGCGTCCAGCGCCTTGAGCGCTTCACCTATCACCTCGGGGCCTGTCCCATCTCCCGGAATTACCGCTATGCGGAATTTTTTTGCCATTTCTGCACCTGCTGTTTCAGTTTCAGGTCTAAAGTCTCACGAACCAAAAATCACATTGGCCGCGCGCCATGGGCCACTCGACTCTAAATCGCATTTTTCGGCGTCAAATTCTTCGACCCAAAACATGCATTTTTCGTCCCGGCAAGCAATTACGGCAACAAACTACCGGCTCTTTTCTTCCGCTATCTGATCCCGCACATATTCCATGAGGCCACCGGCTGCCAGGAGCCTCTGCATGAAAGGCGGGACAGCCTCTGCCCGGTATGTTTCCTTCCTCGTATGATTCTCTATGGTACCCGAATCGAGGTCGATTTCCAGCTCATCTCCCGTTTGGATGCGTTCGGCGCCTTCGGCGCATTCGAGGATCGGCAGCCCCATGTTGAAGGCGTTGCGATAGAAGATTCGAGCAAAGCTGTGTGCGACAACGCAGCTGACCTCGGCGGCCTTTATGGCGACCGGAGCGTGCTCCCTGGAGGATCCGCAGCCAAAATTTTTCCCTGCTGCGATAATATCTCCCGGCCTGACCCTGGAGGCAAACTCAGGGTCCGCGTCTTCCATGCAGTGGGAGGCAAGCTCCTTTGCGTCGGTCGTATTCAGGTAGCGCGCCGGAATAATCGCGTCCGTATCGACGTCATTTCCGAACTTCCATGCATTTCCCTTGAGTCTCATCAGCTCAACACCTCCTCAGGATGGGCGATACGCCCGAGAACGGCCGAGGCGGCGGCAACAGCCGGATTGCTGAGGTAGACCTTGCTCTCCACGTGCCCCATCCGACCGACGAAGTTACGGTTGGTCGTCGCCACCGCCGATTCACCAGGTGCGAGAATTCCCATGTGCCCGCCAAGGCAGGGGCCGCAGGTCGGAGTGCTCACGGCGGCTTGCGCCTCTATGAAGATTTCGAGCAGCCCCTCTTCCATCGCCTCCATGTATATCTGCTGGGTGGCGGGAATCACTATGCATCGGACCCCTCGAGCAACCTTTCTGCCCTTCAGCACCTGCGCGGCCACCCTCAAATCCTCCAGGCGCCCGTTCGTGCAGGATCCTATCACCACCTGGTCGATGGGGGTCAGCGGCATCTCGGTAACCTGCTTTACGTTTTGAGGCGAATGCGGAAGCGCAACAACCGGCTCCAGGTTGGACAGGTCCCATTCATATACGGCCTCGTAAGCCGCATCAGGATCACTGCTGTAGAATTTGTAGGGCCGTTTTGCGCGGCTTCTTACATATTCTTCCGTGATTGAGTCGGGAGCTATGATTCCGACCTTGGCCCCCGCTTCGACGGCCATGTTGCACATCGAAAACCGATCTGCCATGGGAAGGGAATCGATTACCCCGCCGCAGAACTCCATTGCTCGGTACCTTGCACCGTCAACTCCGATTTGTCCGATAGTGTAGAGTATCAGGTCTTTTCCTCCAACCCAGGGCCGCAGTTTTCCACTGAATACAAACTTCATGGACGGCGGCACCTTGAACCAGATTCGGCCCGTTATCATGGCCGCCGCAAGATCGGTGCTCCCCACGCCGGTTGCAAACGCGCCAAGCGCGCCGTAAGTGCAGGTGTGGCTGTCGGCCCCTGCTACGACATCTCCGGGCAGCACAAGTCCCTGCTCGGGCAAAAGTGCGTGTTCGACGCCCATGCGCCCCAGTTCGAAATAGTAGGGGAGGTCGAACTCTTTTGCGAATTCGCGAAGTTTTTGCACCTGGATAGCCGAAGCTATATCTTTGTTCGGGACAAAATGGTCGGGAACGAGACTTATGCGCTCGCGGTCGAACACCTTTTTAGCCCCAGCGCGCCTGAAAGCCTCAATTGCAAGCGGGGCCGTTATATCGTTTCCAAACGCGAAATCGACCCTTACCTCCACGAGGTCCTGCGGGAAAACTTCGGGCTTCCCGGCATGGTCCGCCAAAATCTTTTCACTCATAGTCTTCGGCATTGAACTCAACCTTCAATTCTGTGTATTTTCCCCGGGCATTTTGATCTCGGACACAGGTTTCCCTTCGGCCGCAATATCCTCCGGGGTGGGTGCTGCTGGTTTTTGCGGGGAGGGGATGCCTTCCTGGAAGCCTTTTTTTCCCTTGAGCTTCCAGACGATCCATCTTACTGGACCTGAAACCGTGTAGAGCGCCAGGAGGAAAAAGAGCATAAACGCGGGGTCCACCGCGATGATGGCCACGAGAACCACTACACCGAACATGACAAAAGACGGTCTTGCCATTATGAATTCGACGTCTTTGAAACTATTGTAGGGCATCGTGCTGATCATACAAAACCCCAGCACGAAAGTCATCACCAGCAGGGCAGGGCTTATCAGCGACCCGGCGACCGCCACGTTCCAGTGGCTGATAAACAGGACTGATGCGGCTATCATGCTCGCCCCGCCCGGTATTGGCAGGCCCACGAAATACTTCTTACTGGTCGTTTCGACCTGTACGTTGAAGCGTGCGAGCCTCAGGGCGCCGCATGCCATGAATACGAAGGCAGCGAGCCAGCCGATCCGCCCATAAGGTTTGAGGGCCATCAGGTACATCAGCAAACCGGGCCCAACCCCGAATGCCACCAGGTCGGCAAGAGAATCGTATTCCACCCCGAAACGGCTCGTCCCTCCAGTCAGTCTTGCAACCTTGCCGTCCAGGATGTCGAAAACGCAGGACGCAAAAACAGCAATGGCCGCCAGTTCGAAATTTCCGTTGATCGAATTGACGATCCCGAAAAATCCGCTGAAAAGGTTTGCCGTGGTAAACAGATTCGGCCAGATATATGTTTGGCGGCGCACTTCACTGTCCTTACGCCACCTTTTCCGGCGCGAGCGCCGTTTCTTTATGGGTTCATTCGGCATAAAACCGTTTCTCCCGCATAGACATGCCTGCCTGGGGACACCAGGATTTCGCTGTTTTCCGGCACATAGACGTCCATCCGCGAGCCGAACCGGATCATACCGAAACGCTCAGCCTGAACAACCCGATCTCCGGTTTCGGGCCAGCAAACTATGCGGCGGGCAATTAAACCGGCTACCTGGGTGATAACTATGTCCGCGCTGGAGTCGGACCTGATCCAGAGCCAGTTCTGCTCGTTTTCCTCGCTCGCCTGCCCAAGGTTGGCGGCCATGAACCGGCCCTTCTTGTAATATATGCCCTCGATTGTGCCCGAGATGGGTATCCGGTTAACATGTACGTCAAAAATCGACATGAAGATGCTGATCTTCATGGCCGGCTTGTCTGTAAACCGCACGGATCGTACTTTTTTTATTTCGATTATCCGGCCGTCCGCGGGAGATAGAATATCGTTTTCGCCTGCAATCGAAACCCTTTCCGGGTCCCGGAAAAAATGGACTATGAGCAGAGTGAGCGCCAAAAGAAAAATAGCAACGGCCGCCCAGCCAAGCACCGCCGTAATCAGGGTGGCAAACATTGCGGCAAGGATGAAGGGTATTCCCTCGCTTGCGATTGGAATATTGGCCTGTTTCTTCCTGAAATCCCTGGCGGACAACAGATGCTCCTCGTTAATCAATCCCCCTGGACAGACGCGGCGCCTGCCCAAAGCGGTGTCTCGCGGGGTGCGGAAACTGCGTGTTTCGAGCTCTTAGCCCCTTTGTGGTATGGCCCCCCAAGCGCTTAAGTAAGCGGGTAAATTCAAAGGACTGGATTCCGCTTGCGCCGCAGCGACGGGCTTTTCCTTGTAAATATTCACCCACTCACCGACTCACCGATTCACCCATTCACCGATTCACCCATTCACCGATTCACCGATTCACCCACTCACCCACTCACCGATTCACCGACTCACCGATTCACCGATTCACCCACTCACCCACTCACCCACTCACCGATTCACCCATTCACCCATTCACCGATTCACCGATTCACCCATTCACCGATTCACCGATTCACCGATTCACCGATTCACCGACTCACCCACTCACCCATTCACCCATTCACCGACTCACCGATTCACCGATATTATGCAGGGCGGACATGAGGTCCGCCCTGCATCAGAAACCTGTCCGGCAAACTCCGGGTTTTCAGATCATCTTTATAGCATCGAGAAAAGGCATCATCGCGCGCAGCTTCGCGCCGATCTGCTCGACGAGCAGCGCCTTTTCCCGGTTTCTGGTTGTCTGGAACATAGGCCGTCCGGCCTGATTTTCCAGAATCCATTCGCGTGCAAACTCCCCGGACTGGATTTCTTCCAGAATCCTTTTCATCTCGGCTCGGGTCTCATTGTTGATGATTCGTTTGCCGCGGGACAAATCGCCATATTCCGCCGTGTCGCTGACCGAGTACCTCATATAGGCAAGTCCGCCCCGGTAAATGAGATCCACGATCAGCTTCAGTTCGTGCATGCACTCGAAAAAAGCGATTTCCGGCTGGTAGCCTGCCTCGACAAGCGTGTCGAACCCCGCTTTTATCAGTTCGGATACCCCACCGCAAAGGACGGCCTGTTCGCCGAAAAGGTCCGTTTCGGTCTCTTCCTTAAAAGTGGTTTCCATTACACCGGCCCGCGTTGCGCCGATCCCCGACGCATAAGCCAGGGCTGTCTGAAGGGCCTGGCCCGATGCATCCTGTTGAATGGCCACCAGAGCGGGCACGCCCGCCCCCCGCACGTATTCGCTCCTGACAAGGTGCCCTGGGCCCTTGGGGGCGATCATCACGACGTCCACTTCCTTGGGCGGCCTGATCTGACCGTAGTGGATATTGAAACCGTGAGAAAAAAGGAGCGTCTTGCCGACCTTCATCGACTGAGCAATGTCATTTCGATAAAGTGCGGCCTGCGCGTCATCCTCGATAAGAATTTGGACCAGATCGGCATTATCGGCAATTTCGCGGGCTGAAACCGGACTAAACCCGTCTTCGATCGCCTTGTCGTAATTGGCCGAACCCGGCCGGTCCGCCACTGTCACCTGAAGGCCGGAATCCCGCAGGTTTTGAGCCTGCGCATGTCCCTGGCTCCCGTAACCGATGATACCAATTTTCTTGCCGCGCAAGAAATCCAGACTAGCGTCAGTGTCATAAAAAATTCGCATCAATTACCTCCTCGGAGAGTCTTTAGTTTTGAGTTTTGAGTTCTTAGTCATTCAAAACCCGCGAGTTTTGAGTTTTAGTTTTGAGTTTTTGGTTAACTCAAAACTAACAACTAAAAACTAAAAACTGGTTCTAGTGCATTGTCAACAAAGTTTCAACGTGTCGGCAAGTGATCGTCACCCAGGCGAAAGCCGGGGTCCAGTGATCTTAACTGGCCGAAAAGACACTAGATTCCGGCTTGCGCCGGAATGACGGATTGTGCGTCTGCACCCCCCACAACTTAGTTGACGCTACACTAGTGTTTCTTGCTGCGTGCTAGAGCAGCTTTCCCGGTACGGGCAATTTCCACTATTCCGATCTGGTCCAAAAGTTCCATTATGGCAGTTATCTTCCCCTCGTTTCCGGTAACCTCGAGCGTATAAAAATGCGGACTTACGTCCACCACCTTGGCCCGAAAGATATCGACGATTCGAAGCACCTCGGCCCGGGTCGCCTGCTCGGCCCGAACCTTGATGAGGGCCATTTCGCGGTCTACGAACTCTGTTTCCGCAAAATCGTACACCTTGATTATGTTAACCAGTTTGTTCAACTGCTTGACTATCTGAGAGAGCACCCGGTCGTCACCCGTGGTGACAAGAGTAATCCGAGTCAGCCCCTTTTCGTGGGTTTCGGCCGCCGTGACCGTTTCAATGTTATACCCCCGGCCGCTGAGAAGCCCTACTATTCTCGCCAGAACGCCTGGAACATTCTGGACCAGAATGCCTATAGTATGACGTTTGTCGCCTGTGACTATCATCCCAAAATCTCCCCTCGAAATCTGCCGCCGCCGGCGGAGGAGAAGCGGCGAGGCGCCGCGGCCAATTTGCCCGCGACCTTAGGCGGCGGGCGCTGAGGCGTCGCAACCGTAGAATTTAGAGCTATGCAAGAAGCATTTCAGTAATGCTCTTTCCGGGCGGAACGATCGGATAGACATTTTCTTCCGTTACCACCTGGAAATCCATAAAAACGGGGCCCTTTATAGAAAAGGCCTTCCGGAGCACCGGTACCACCTCTTCGGGACGCACGGCCCTCAGTCCAACGGCCCCATAGGCTTCCGCCAGCTTGACAAAATCAGGAGACCCTTCCAGGCAGGACCCCGAATAGTTCTTCTCGTAGAAGAGTTCCTGCCATTGGCGCGGCAGACCCAGATAAGTGTTGTTTATGATGGCCACTTTTACCGGAATGTTGTTGCAAACCGCCGTGCTTAGTTCCTGAATGTTCATCTGGATACTGCCGTCACCCGCAATGTCTACGACCAGTTTGTCCGGAAAAGCGACCTGGGCCCCTATGGCCGCTGGAAAACCGTAGCCCATCGTGCCGAGGCCCCCGGAAGTCAGTAGTGTGCGCGGGCGGTTGAATTTGAAAAACTGAGCCGTCCACATCTGGTGCTGGCCCACCTCAGTGGTGATTATGGCATCGCCCCCTGAAATTTCATAGATTTGTTCGATGACGTACTGAGGCTTTATCACATCGCCTTCCATGCAGTAGGAAAGCGGGTGCTCCTGCTCCCATCGTGCTATTTGTTCAAACCATGTAGCGCGCGACTCGCCAAGGCCTTCAATCGGTTCGTTTTCGGCAAGCTGTATCATCTGCCGGAGCGCACTCTTACAGTCCCCCACGATTGGAACATCGACCTCCACGTTCTTGCTTATACTCGTCGGGTCAACGTCCACGTGGATGATCTTGGCCTTCGGCGCAAATGTGCTGAGCTGCCCGGTCACTCGATCGTCAAAACGAACGCCGACCGCAAGAATAACGTCCGCATGAGATATCGCCATGTTGGCCTGATAGGTGCCGTGCATGCCGAGCATTCCGAGCCAGAACGGGTTGGCCTTCACGCCCCCCTCCCCGCCGGCCGCGGTTGCCGGAAAGCTGCCCAGTCCCATCAGTGAACAGGTCACCGGCGCCTGTATGAGCTTAACCAGCCTGGCGAGTTCCTCCGAAGACTCCGAAATTATGATTCCACCGCCGGCGAAAATAACGGGCGATTTTGCCTTTCTGATTAGCTGGTAAGCCTTCTTGACCTGCCCTGCATGCGCCTCCAGTGTCGGCCGGTAACCCGGCAGGTCCACTTTTTTCGGGTATCTAAAATCGGCGGATGCCTGTATCACGTCTTTGGGCAGATCGACAACCACGGGCCCGGGACGCCCGGTGCGCGCCAGGTAAAAAGCTTCCTTTATCACCGTGGCCAGGCTGTTCACGTCCCGCACCAGGTAACTGTGTTTCGTGCAGGGCCGGGTGATACCGATAATATCGACTTCCTGAAAGGCATCGTCCCCGATGAGCGGCGTCGGCACCTGACCCGTGAACACGACCATGGGAACAGAGTCCATATTGGCGGTTGCTATGCCCGTTACCGTGTTTGTGGCCCCTGGACCGGAGGTAACCAGACAGACCCCCACCCGGCCCGATGCCCTGGCGTATCCGTCGGCCATGTGCGCGGCGCCCTGCTCGTGACGAACAAGAATATGCCTTATGTTGTGTTTCGACATCTCGTGGTAGATGTCCAGAACAGCGCCGCCCGGAAACCCGAATATGACATCTACCCCCTCTTTTTTCAAACTCTCGAAAAGTATCTGCGCGCCTGTGACTTTCATAACGCCCCTAAATTAGCCTGCTTGGCATCGAAGCGGTATACACCTGCGGGAGGCCTGCAAAATCGGGCCGGAAACAACCGATATTTCGTGTGCTGCCCCGCAATGAATTAATTATTGTAATAGCAAGCGGGATAGGGTGTCAATCGGATTAGGGAATTGAACACCGCCGGCGGATGCTCCCGCTCTCCTCTTGTCCGCCTTAATTTAGCTGAAACTGTTTGCGGCATTGCAAGTACCCGATAATATTGTTATTGTTATCACGCCACACTTCTCACAAAAAGCTAATCAAAGATATCTTCCTATTTTCAGAGATAATCGGGTTGTGGACGTGAATCTCCTCATTTTCCTTTGAATCCCCTGCAATCCGATCATTTTCATTTTACCTGCCTCTTTGACGGGCGGCATCCTTTTTCGGTATGAAGACAACGTA
The DNA here is from genome assembly GCA_050008735.1 of Syntrophobacteraceae bacterium. Classification (GTDB taxonomy): domain Bacteria; phylum Desulfobacterota; class Syntrophobacteria; order Syntrophobacterales; family Syntrophobacteraceae; genus SbD1. Next base: position 2,482 of record JBEKMB010000082.1, on the reverse strand, counting down.
CAGGGGCTAAAAATTCCTTCCTTTGAAGAATACCTTAAACAATTAAAAAAGGATAAAATGATGGAGAACCTGGAGGCTTTCCCAGTATCCTCCTACATGAACGAAGATTACTGCGGGGAACGCGGCAAAAAATCTGCGATGGCGGGGCAAATGACTCTGAAGATTACACCGAACGCACAAATCGTTCTAAACAAACGTTATCTGGTAAAGGACGACTCCGGCGAGCCGGTCGAAAATGCGGAGCAGCTTTTCCAGAGAGTGGCGCTGGCCATAGCGCAGCCCGACGCCCTCTTCGATGGAACCGATAAAGTCCAGGAGACGGCGCGCAAGTTTTACGAGCTTATGATTTCCCTGGATTTCATGCCCAATTCTCCGACCCTCATGAACGCGGGACGCCAACTGGGGCAGCTGTCCGCCTGCTTTGTGCTTCCGGTCGAGGACTCCATCGACAGCATTTTCGAAGCTATAAAACACGCCGCTATGATTCACAAAAGCGGCGGCGGGACGGGATTTTCCTTCTCCAGGATCCGCCCTGAAAGCGATAAGGTGCTTTCAACCCAGGGCGTTGCCAGCGGTCCGGTTTCCTTCATGTCGGTTTTTGACGTGGCGACCGAGACCATAAAACAGGGCGGGACTCGCCGGGGCGCGAACATGGGCATCCTGCGGGTAGATCATCCCGACATCCTCAGGTTCATAACCTGTAAGACCGATAATGACCGCATGACCAATTTTAACTTATCGGTCGCGGTTACCGATACTTTCATGCACGCTGTCGAAAACGGGACGGATTACTCACTGATAAACCCCCGCACGGAACAAGAAGTCGATAAGGTGTCCGCGCGCGACGTTTTCGATAAAATAGTCAAATCCGCCTGGAAAAACGGCGAACCGGGCGTCATCTTCATTGACGCCATGAACCGGGACAACCCAACGCCTCAGTTGGGCTCCATAGAGAGCACCAATCCATGCGGCGAGCAGCCTCTGCTTCCTTATGAGTCCTGTAACCTCGGCTCGATAAACCTGGCCAATATGAGCGCCGACGGTCATATTGACTACGAACATCTCAAGCGCGTTGTGTGGGACGTAGTCCATTTTCTGGATAACGTCATTGAGGCCAACAAATACCCGCTTGAAAAAATCAAGGAGCTGACAAGGGCAAACCGTAAAATCGGGCTCGGCGTGATGGGGTTTGCCGACCTGCTTATCTCCCTGGGCATCCCCTACGACTCCGAGCAGGCGGTTGAGACTGCCGAAGAGGTGATGGGCTTTATACAGAAACAATCCAAAGCCGCATCCGCTCACATGGGGAAAACAAGGGGTAATTTTCCGAACTATCCCGGCTCCGTCTACGATTCGCCCGAGACCCCCTTCATGAGGCACGCGACCACGACGACAATCGCCCCCACCGGCACCATCAGCATTATCGCCGGCTGCTCGAGCGGGATCGAGCCGATTTTTGCAATCAGTTTCGTTCGCAAGGTGCTGGACGGCGAAGAGCTGGTCGAGGCTCATCCTCATTTCCGGAAAATCGCGCAGCAACGCGGATTTTATTCCAACGAGCTGATGAAAAAGATAGCCGAAAAAGGGAGCATCAAGAATTCTGACGAAATTCCCGAGGATGTGCGGCGCGTATTCGTGATCTCCCACGACATTGACCCCTCATGGCATATCCGCATCCAGGCGGCATTCCAGAAACATACCGACAACGCGGTGAGCAAGACCATCAATTTTCCGTTTTCCGCCACTCCCGTGGATGTTCATGAAGCCTACATCTCGGCGTACAAACTCGGCTGCAAGGGACTGACAATTTACCGCGACGGCAGCCGCGACGTGCAGGTGCTCAACATCCAGCGCAAGATTCAGTATCCGCAGGTTGAGCCGCGCCCGCGCCCGGATATGACCCGGGGCATTACGGAGCGCGTAAACACCGGATGCGGCAAGCTCTACGTGACCATCAACTCCGACGAGTACGGGTTTTGCGAGGTTTTTGCCCAGATGGGCAAAGCGGGGGGCTGCGCCTATTCGCAGATCGAGGCGACCAGCAGGCTCATATCGCTTGCCCTTCGCTCCGGCGTTAAGGTCGAGGCGATAATAAAGCAGCTTGTCGGTATCCGCTGCCCCTCGCCGACCTGGGGAAACGGCGAGCAGGTCGTTTCGTGCTCGGACGGCATAGCCAAAGTCCTCAACCACAATGCAAACGCCAATATCAGCGCCGGCTTCGCCGACGAGATGGGCGCATGCCCGGACTGCGGCGGCGCGGTGGAGCATGAGGGCGGATGCATCGTCTGCCGTTCGTGCGGTTTTTCCAGGTGCGCCTAGTCCTTGATTTTGTAAGTATGCGCCATAACGCCAAAGTCCATCGTCATTCCTACGAAAGTAGGAGTTTAGCGAATACTCTCAGTAGGTTACGGAAACGCATATTACAGTAACGAATGACTATTAAGTAATACTTTCATTCGACGGGGCGCAACCCGTTGCATGG
>JBEKMB010000081.1:0-19132 GCA_050008735.1 Syntrophobacteraceae bacterium | reverse complement strand
GTCAGCAGATGAAAAGGTTCGGTTTCTGAAGGTGAATGCGTTTTCCATGCACGATGGAATAGCCCATCATGCTTCCGAACGCAAGCTAAAAACGTCAGTGCTCAAGTGTGGTGAACGGTTACTCTAAATTAACCTGAATTTTTTGCCACCTTCTTCCTGCCCCCCCTCATTGAGGGCTTGAAAGCCATCGTGGCCAGAATAAAAATGAAAAGAGAGAACCCAAAATCTCAGGTTCCCCCTTGGTTCTCCCAAATCTGTGGATATTGATCCGGTGTGAAGCTGTGCCCACACTCCCACTACCGCCTGGCGGGCCTGGAGATTGGCGCTGGCGGCAGGGTCACCGCCGCGAGCGCCGAGCGGTCGGCCTCACGCGCTTGCGCGTGTGGCCGAAACTCCTGGGGGGCGCGGGGGAAACTTTCCCCCGCTCAGTTTGGGGTTGTTCGGTGCTCCGCTCCTCGTTTAACGCTCCCCGCTTTTCGTGGCCGGACGAAACGCTCATGGCCGCACGCCGCAATAGATACACCGGCAGATTTTCATTCCCAAACCAAAATGTTCCCATTCTGAAGAGCTTCCAGCTCAATGGTTTCGGGACTTCTATTTGCTATGGGGCCTGTGAGCGTCCACATAAGCCTTGAGGACCGCCTGCATCCGTGAGATATGCCCTTTTCCCTGCGATTTAAAGTAGGCGATGATCTCCGGGGCAAGGCGCAGGTGAACAGACTTCTTAGCTTGCAACAAAACCAGTTTCGCCTGTGTCCAGTCGGCCTGAACGCCACGCTCATCCTCGTCTTCGGAAATAAGCCGTTCCAGTTCCTCATCCGTTTGAGCGTCAACCCGGCGCAAGTCGGTGCGGCTTTGCGCACGCATGGCCTTAAGCTCTGCCGCCGTATAGCTCTTGATATTTTTGTCTTTCCTCATAACGCGCCCTTCTAAAGGAAATAATCCTCAAGACCTCGCTTCGAGTGGTGTAAACGACGGCCACAAACCGGCCCTCCAACATCCCTGTGGCCCCTCATCGCCGTTGCGCGGCTCAGTTTGGCGCTGGCCGGCAGGGTCACCGCCGCAAGCGCCGAGCGCTCGGCCTCACGCGCCTGCGCGTGTGGACGAAACTCCTGGGGGGGTGCGGGGGAAACTTTCCCCCGCTCAGTTTCGGGTTGTTCGGTGCTCCGCTCCTCGCTTAACGCTCCCCGCTTTTCGTGGCCGGACGAAAGGCTCACGGCCGCACGCCGAAATAGGTAAAATCGAAATTCTGAAAGGATATGACGGTGAAGCGGTCTATGCCGGCGAAAACGAGGAGGCCGAAGAACAGGATCAAAAGGGCCATGGCCGCATATAGGCCGAGCGCGCGGCCCGGGGTGCATTTGTCCCTGATTTTGGAGAGCAGGAGGAAAAAGCTTGCCGTTATTGCATAGCACTCGACGGCAAAGGGCGGAAATCCCAAAAATCCGAGCAGGGGCATTTCAAAGACCTTGAGCCAGGCAGCATGCGGCACGGTGTATATCCATTTCGCCCCGGCCCGGAAGTTCCACAGCTCCCAGAAAAGACCGCAAATGAATCCGGCCAGGAGCAGAAGATAGAACTTTCTAAGGGACCCCTTTTCCCATTCCCGCAAAAGAGATGGGCCGCCCGCCTTGTGATTGAGCGGTTCCAGGAGGAATATGAAAGCGCCCCAGATAAGGGGGAAAAAGTACTGCGGCCAGATGAGGGGCAATGCAAGAAAAAGTGTTCCCGTTATCATAAAGGGCTTATAGAGCTTTTGTGGGGCGGTGAGAGGGGCGGTTTTCGAATTTTTCAGCACCCCAAGAAATTCCAGCAGCGCCGTTGTCGAAAAAATTCCCGGTAAAACCGTCGAATAGGCAACAGGATATCCGATCCATCTGAGCGCTGTTTGAGAAGGTATGTTGACGTAGTGCCAGTCCGAGAGCCGGAAATTCAGAGCTTCGAAGACGAGCCACACGGTTGCGGACAGGGGAAGAAGGACGAGGAATTTCCGGGGATTGTCGAAAAGGAGCGATTCGGCTCTCCGGCAATAGAGGAAAGACTCGATAAAAATGATATAGCTCCACCAGGCAAACGAATAATAGCCGGAATAAAAAGGCTCGAACCTGAACAGCATGGCGAGGGTGGAAATTCCAAAGACCAGGCAACTCGCGGCAATGAGGATGCAGGCTAGAGTCCTTTTGTTTTCCCGGTTCATCCGGGCCTCTTTTCGCCGCTGTTTGGCGACTGCAAGTTGTTTGAATTTTTCGAGGACAGACAATAAATATTTGATTCCTCGGCTCCCATTGTTTAAATAAAAGTGAGTCGGTTAAATTCTGAATATAGAAAGATTATAATAGGTTTGCAGTATAATATTGAGGTTCGGGACCTTGCGCGGCAGGATTTTACATTTTTTATGCACCGAGCACCGAACCATTTACGGCAGGCAAATGTAAATCAGGAGTTTTTGCTCATGGCGAAGGAAAAAGGTACCAGGGGGCAACCGGTTCAACCCGAAAGAGTGGACAAGGACGGCCCCTATCCTATGATGTGCAAGGAGGGCAAGGGGGTCCGCAATTTCGCCTGCCCGAATTACGACGGCTGCCTGGACAGGGCCGCCAAAGGGATGTGGAGCGGCTTCACGTGCAGGGAATGCTGCTCTTACGTCCAAAAAGAGGAAGAGCCTCAGAGCTGAGGGAGGGCGCAACTTATATCATCTCTGAGCGCCCTAAATAAACAACCCGCCGAAGCGGGTTGTTTATTTAGGTTAACCAGCGAATATTTCCATGTTTGACATTTTCAGCTTGACGGGTTTTCTGCCTTTGCCGGAGCGGCTTCGGCCTTCTTGCGGGATTTTTTGACCTTCTTTTTCGCCGTTTCACCAGCCTCGGTTATCAACTCGAGCATGCACATGGGAGCGGCATCACCTCGCCTAAACCCCACTTTTACGATGCGGGTGTACCCGCCGGCCCGGTTCTGGTACCGTTTGGCAAGCTCATCAAAGACCTTGTAGACGACGCTTTTTTCGCGAATAACCGAAAGGGCCTGCCTCCTGGAATGCAGGTCGCCATGTTTGCCCAAGGTAATCATCCACTCGGCCCACCGGCGCATTTCCTTTGCTTTGGGCACGGTTGTGTAGATGCGTTCGCAATTGAGCAGCGAGGTAACCATATTCCTGAACATGGCGAGACGGTGGCTCGTCGTCCGGTTGAGTTTTCTGCCGGAAACTCCGTGGCGCATGGATTACTCCTGTTCCTTTTTTCTCATTTCGATCTCCTCGCGACTGGGAAAGTTTTCAAGCTTCATTCCCAGGGACAGTCCCATTTCGCTGAGGATCTCCTTTATCTCGTTGAGCGACTTGCGGCCGAAATTCTTTGTTTTGAGCATTTCCTGCTCGGTTTTCTGAACAAGCTCGCCTATATGGCGGATATCGGCATTCTTCAGACAGTTTGCCGAACGAACCGAGAGTTCCAGTTCATCGACATTGCGGAAGAGGTTCTCGTTGAAGGCAGGCTCCGTACGGATTTCCTCCTCCTGGGTCTCGGCTTCCTCTTCAAAATTGATAAATACAGTGAGCTGGTCCTTGAGAATCTTGGCAGCGTAGGCGAGGGCGTCTTCCGGCTTAACGCTTCCGTCACACCAGATCTCGAGGGTCAGCTTGTCGTAGTCCGTAATCTGCCCCACTCGAGCCTGGGAAACCGTATAGCTGACCTTACGCACCGGCGAAAAGATGGCGTCGATCGGGATCGTTCCGATCGGCTGGTTTTCCTCTATATTCTTTTCAGCCGGAACGTATCCTTTGCCCTGCTTTATGGTGAGTTCCATTCTAAGCTTCGCGTCTTTGGCCAGGGTACATATGTGATGGTCGGGGTTGAGCACCTCGACCATGGCACCGGCCAAAATGTCGCGGGCCGTGACCCGGCCTTCACCTTGTTTTTCTATGTGGAGCCGGCGGACATTACCATCCCCGCTTACCCTAAAGCGAACCTCTTTCAGATTGAGAATCACGTCCGTGACGTCTTCAACCACACCGGGGATCGTGGAGAATTCGTGCAGAACTCCGTCCACTTTCACACTGGTTATGGCCGATCCCTGAAGGGAGGAAAGCAACACTCTCCTCAATGCATTTCCCAGTGTAATGCCGAACCCCCGCTCCAGGGGCTCGCATTCAAATTTCCCGTAAGTGTTCAGCTCTGTTGTTTCGGTTTCCAAGCGCTTCGGTTTTATTAGTTCGCGCCAGTTTTTTTGCATGGTTTATCCTCATCAAAGAGACATCAGCACAGGGTCTCCCGCTCTGCAAACTCAAGCGGGGCCATTGGGTATGTGAAGTCCAAAGGCCCTTTGCCGCCTGAAATCCTGCAAAGTGCTGCTCTTCCCTACTTCGAGTAGAATTCGACCACCAGTTGCTCCTGCACCGGCAGGTTCATCTCGTCTCTGGCGGGGAACGTCTTGAATGTACCCTCGAACTTCGAGGCGTCGAGCTCGAGCCACGCAGGAAGGCCTCTACGAGGCATGGCCCCCATGGACTCGCTTATGGTCTGCAGATTGCGGCTTCCCTCCACCACGGCCACCGCGTCGCCCGGCCTCAGGAGAAACGAAGGGATGTTTACCTTCCTGCCGTTGACCACAAAATGATTATGCCTGACGAGCTGTCTTGCCTGGCTGCGGGAATTGGCGAACCCGAAGCGATAGACCGTATTGTCGAGCCTGCGTTCGAGCAAAACCAGGAAATTCGTGCCGGTAACGCCTCTCTGGCGCTCCGCCTCTTCAAAATAGCTTTCGAACTGTTTTTCGAGCAGACCATAAATTCTTTTGATTTTCTGTTTTTCCCGAAGCTGAAGCCCATAGTCGGAAAGCTTGCCTCGGCTCTGCCCATGCTGCCCCGGCGGATAGTTGCGGCGCTCGATTGCGCATTTGTCCGAATAGCAGCGGTCGCCCTTAAGGTAGAGCTTCATTGTTTCGCGGCGGCAAAGCCTGCATTGAGATTCGGTGTAGCGAGCCAAAATGTTCCTCCTGAGGCGGTAGGACCGCCTGCCGAGTTGCCCGCTGCCATCGGCCGCGGGCACCAGAGAATGATTGCTTTATACCCGCCGCCTTTTGGGGGGTCTGCAGCCGTTGTGCGGTATGGGCGTGACGTCTTTAATAAAAGTGATATTGAAGCCCGCGGCCTGAAGCGCCCGCAGGGCAGCCTCGCGACCGGACCCTGGGCCTTTTACGAAAACTTCGATATTCTGGACCCCATGCTCCTGAGCCTTTTTAGAGGCGATTTCCGCGGCTACCTGCGCAGCAAACGGAGTGCTTTTCCGGGACCCTTTGAACCCCTGGCTTCCGGCGCTGGACCATGAAAGAGCGTTACCGCTCAAATCCGTAATCGTGATGATGGTGTTATTGAAAGTCGACCGGATATGAGCTATTCCATTAAGAATATTCTTCCGCTCTTTTTTCTTGGTTCTGACTGTGGCTTTCTCCTTTGCCATGTTTCCTCCGTCCTATGCTTTCTTGCGCTTGCCCATTACGGAGCGGCGCGGACCTTTACGAGTGCGTGCGTTGGTGTGCGTGCGCTGCCCGCGAACCGGAAGCCCCCGGCGGTGTCTCAACCCTCTATAGCAGCCAAGGTCCATGAGCCGCTTGATGCTCATGGAGACCTCGGACCTAAGATCGCCTTCCACCTTCAAATGGGTGTCGATGACCTGCCTGATCGCATTTATCTGGACATCGCTCAGATCGTCGCTCTTGGTATCCTTGTTGATGCCGGCCATCTCGAGAACTTTCTGGGAGGTGGGCCTGCCGATGCCGTAAATATATGTCAGCGCGATTTCAATACGCTTGTTCTTTGGTAAATCTATGCCTGCAATTCGTGCCAATGTTTAGCCCTCCATTAGCCCTGGCGCTGCTTGTGCCTGGGGTTTTCACAAATCACGCGCACATTTCCGTGACGGCGGATGATTTTGCACTTTCTGCAAATTCGCTTAACAGATGCTCGCACTTTCATCGTAGGATATCCCTTCTCGAGCCAGCCTCAACGCCTCACAGCTTGGACCTGTAGGTGATCCGGCCCCGAGTCAGATCGTATGGAGAAAGCTCCACTGTAACTTTATCGCCGGGCAAAATACGGATAAAATGCATGCGCATTTTTCCGGAGATATGGGCGAGGATGCGATGGCCGTTAGGCAGTTCCACACGAAACATGGCATTCGGGAGGGTCTCCACGACCGTTCCTTCGACTTCTATAGCGTCCTCTTTGGCCATGCTCGCTGGTTCTCCTTAAATTAGTTTGCCGAGAACTTTTTATTATATTTCATTCAGGCACTATTGTAAAGCTGTTTCGAGCTTAGTCAGAACCTGAGGACCATCCTCGCCTATAGCTATCGTGTGCTCGAAGTGAGCCGAAAGCTTGCCGTCCCGCGTTACCGCCGTCCACCGGTCTTCGAGCACCTCAATGTCCGGGGTCCCCGCGTTTATCATCGGCTCCACAGCCAGCACCATCCCCGGCTTCAGCCTCACGCCCTTGCCGGGCGGCCCGTAATTGGGAATCTGAGGACTTTCGTGCAGATGCTGCCCGATTCCATGCCCCACAAATTCCCTCACCACTGAAAAACCCCGCTTTTCCACGTATTCCTGGATCGCATGCGAGATGTCGGAAAGACGGTTTCCGGCAATCGCCTGCGAAATCCCCTCGTAGAGCGACTCTTCAGTCGCCGTGCACAACCGGTTGGCTTCCTCGCTGATCTTTCCCACCGGCACTGTCAGGGCCGCATCCCCGTAATAGCCATCGAAAACAACGCCAAAATCCAGGCTTATGATGTCCCCATCCTTCAACCGGCGGCGCTTGGAGGGCATTCCGTGGACTACTTCCTCATTGACCGAGGTGCATAGGGAAAACGGGTACCCATGATAACCCTTGAACGCAGGTTTCGCATGCTTCTTCGAGGCAAGTTCCTCGCTGATCGCATCGAGTTCCAATGTACTAATCCCCGGCTTGATATGCTCGAGCAAACGGTTCAAAATCTCGGCGACTATCAGGCAGGCGGCTTTCACCTTTTCTATTTCAGTTCGAGACCTAAGGATGATCAATGTAACAGCCCTCTAGCCAAGGACCCTCTGGATGCGCTGCAGGATATCATCCATCTTGCCCACGCCGTCTATGCGACGGAGCTTGCCCAGTTTTTCATAGTAGTCTATCAGGGGCATGGTCTGAGCATCGTAAGTTGCAAGCCTGGACTTTACCGTCACCTCGTTATCGTCGGATCTCTGGTAAAGCACGCCACCGCATTTGTCGCAGACGCCTTCTTTGCCGGGAGGATCGAAAATCACGTGGAACCCGGCCCCGCAAGCCCTACAGGTCCGCCGGCCGGTAAGTCGCCCAAGCAACTCGGACTCAGGGACTTCGACGCTGACCACATGATCGATCGTCAGGCTCATTGCCTCGAGTATCTTGTCAAGTTCGCGGGCCTGGGCTACAGTACGGGGAAATCCATCCAGCATGAAGCCGCCCTTGGCGTCAGGTTTTCCGATACGCTCCTTCACCAACCCGATCACCACATTGTCGGGAACGAGCCCACCGGCATCCATGTATTTTTTTGCCTCGAGCCCCAGGGGAGTTCCTTCCTTCAGGGCCTCGCGCAGCATATCACCAGTGGAAATCTGTGGAATATGGTATTTTTCCACAAGACGTTTGGCCTGGGTGCCCTTGCCGGCCCCCGGAGGCCCAAGCAAAATGATGTTCATCGTCCACCTCCCGTAGAGATTGCAAACAAAACTTTATCTATCACACCGCTACTCCACTTGGGGGGTGGAGGCTAGCGGCGTCCCTTTAGGCGGCCCTTTTTGAGAAAGCCCTCGTAATGACGCGACAACATGTGGGCTTCAATCTGGGCCAGGGTATCCAAGGCGACACCGATAACGATCAGCAGGGCTGTACCGCCGAAATAGAAAGGCACGCCGAATCTCTGAATAAGCAGGGTAGGCAGAACGCAAACCGCCGAAATGTAGAGTGCGCCACCGAGCGTAATGCGGCTCAAGACCTTGTCAATATACTCCGCGGTGGGCTTCCCCGGGCGTATGCCGGGAATGAACCCCCCGTATTTTTTCATATTTTCCGATACATCCACCGGGTTGAAAACAATAGCCGTGTAAAAGAAACAGAAAAAGATGATGAACCCCACATAGAGCACAGCATAGGCCCAGTGACCCGGAGCAAGGGCCTGCGAAATCGACTGAACCCATGAGATCTTAATGAAATTGGCCACAGTGGCCGGAAACATGATTATCGACGATGCGAAAATCGGTGGAATAACGCCCGAAGCGTTTATCTTGAGCGGTATGTGGGTGTTTTGCCCCCCGTAGACCCGCCTTCCGACCACTCGCTTGGCGTACTGGACCGGTATTCGCCTCTGCCCCCGTTCCATGAAAATAATGAAAGCAACTACGCCCAGCATCATCAAGGCCAGACCAATGAGAATGAAGATGCTCATTTCGCCCGCCTCAACGAGCCTCGTCGTACTGATAAGGGCGTTGGGGATCCCGGCGACGATGCCCGCGAAAATGATGAGCGATATCCCGTTTCCGATGCCGCGCTCGGTTATCTGTTCGCCGAGCCACATGATGAAGGCGGTGCCGGCAGTCAAAGTCAGCACCGTTATCAGGCGGAACCCCCATCCGGACATGAGGACAAGCGGAATATCACCGGGGGCGTGCTGGCTTTCGAGTCCGACCGCAATTCCTAAGCCCTGAATGACGCTGAGCACCACAGTCCCGTAACGGGTGTACTGGGTAATTTGACGGCGCCCGGCTTCACCTTCCTTGCTGAGCCTTTCGAGGGCTGGAATGACCACCGTAAGGAGCTGCAGGATAATGGACGAACTGATATAGGGCATAATGCCGAGGGCAAAAACGGAAAAGTGGCTCAGCGCCCCCCCGGAAAACATGTCGAACAGGCCCAGGAGCGTCCCCTTGGCCGCGTTGAAGTATGCTTCCAGGGCCCTCGTATTGATATAGGGCGTCGGAATATGGCATCCGATGCGGTAGACCCCCAGGAGCAGCAAAGTCGTTCCGATGCGGCGTTTGAGCTCGGGAATTCTTCCTATATTCGCAAAGCCTGCAAGCACTTGTTATTTTCCTTTTTTGAGCGGTATCAACTCAACCTTACCGCCTGCAGCTTCAACTTTCTGAATGGCTGAAGCGCTTGCCTTGTGCACGTGAACCGTAATAGACTGAGTAATCTCGCCGTTAGCCAGGAGCTTGACTCCATAGCGAACTTTCCTGATCAGGCCGGTGCCGATGAAATCGGGCGGGCCTATTTCGCTTCCGGCAGGAAATCCACTCAAATCGACGAGGTTTATTATTGAAAATTCTTTCTTGAATATATTGGTGAAGCCCCGCTTCGGGATTCTACGCTGAAGGGGCATCTGGCCGCCTTCGAACCAGGGAGGCGTACCGCCGCCGGAGCGCGATTTCTGTCCCTTGGTTCCCTTTCCGGCGGTCATGCCCTGGCCGGAACCCGAACCCCGGCCGAGACGCTTCGTATTCTTTTTCGCTCCGGGAGGCGGAGCCAGTTCTCCGATTCTCATCAAAAACCCCTATCTTTCCTCGATCTTAACGAGGTGAATCACCTTCCTGAGAGCACCGAGCACCTGCGGCGAGCTGTAGAGATTCACGGGCCTGTGCATCCTAGTTAGCCCAAGCGCCTGCAAAATCCTGCGATGCTTTTCGGGACGCCCTATCGAGCTTCGAATCAGTCTGACCTGAATTGGCTTTACCATACCTGCACCTTAAAAACCTTTTTAATGGATGGCCCGGGATCACTCGCCGGAATATTGACAACTTACCCGCGAGCCCCTGCCTCAGGACGAACGGGCCGTTTTCCGCCCGGTCCCCGGCCAAAGAGATAACGATAAACCCTCTCTAGCAGCCCGAAACCGGTTTGCAGAGCTCTAGGCCCCTTCCAGAATAGTTTTGCCCCTTATTTTGGAAACCTGCTCAAAGCTGCGCAGCCTTTTTAGACCCTCGATCGTCGCTTTGACAACATTGTGGGGATTTCTCGATCCGATGCATTTTGTCAAAATATCGTGAATGCCCGCTGCCTCCATGATGGCGCGCACAGCGCCGCCGGCGATAACGCCGGTACCCGGGGAGGCGGGCTTCAAAACAACCGAGGAAGCCCCGAACCGGCCGAGCACCTCGTGAGGGATCGTATTTTCCTTCAAGGGCACTTCAATCATCGTTCGTTTAGCCGATTCCATTCCCTTGCGTATGGCCTCGGGAACTTCGTTCGCCTTGCCAAGGCTGTATCCCACCTTACCATTGCCGTCCCCGACCACGACTATCGCACTGAACGAAAAACGGCGGCCGCCTTTGACAACTTTTGCCACCCGGCTTATATGGACTACCTTGTCAATTAGCTGGAGCTGGCTTGATTCCACAGCTATCAATGTAAGTGCCTCCGATTTTGAAAGGAGTTAAAAATCGAGCCCCTTCTGGCGGGCCGCGTCCGCAAGGGCCTTAATGCGTCCGTGGTAGATAAAACCGTTGCGGTCGAAAACGACCTTGGCAATGCCTTTCTCGATGGCTTTGCCGGCAACGAGTTCCCCCACGCGTTTGGCGGCGGAGATTTTTCCCTTGACCGCCTCCATTTCCCTGTACTCAGGGGAAAGGGTGGATGCGGACACCAGGGTCGCCCCGGTTTCGTCGTTGATTATCTGAGCGTATATATGCTTGTCGCTTCGAAAGACCGTCAGCCTGGGACGCAACTGGCTACCTTCGATCTTCCTTCTTATACGTTTTTTGCGCTTGAGCCTTGCGGTATCGCGCGGATTTGTACTGCCTGAAGCCATTTTAGCTCCCTCCGAATCTACTTCTTGGAACCGGTCTTGCCGGCCTTGCGGCGGACCCGCTCGCCGGCGTATCGAATGCCCTTGCCCTTGTAGGGCTCCACCGGCCTAAGAGCACGAATACGGGCAGCTATTTCGCCCAGCACCTCGATATCGATCCCCTCGAGCCGGACGATGTTAGCCCTTTCAACGGTGGCTTTTATCCCTTCGGGCAACGGAAAATGAATGGGGTGCGAATACCCCAGGCTCAAGTTGAGATTGTTTCCCTGCACCTCAGCCCGATAGCCGGTCCCCTGAATCTCCAGTCCCTTGGTGAAACCTTCGCTTACGCCCCGCACCATGTTATTGACCAATGCGCGGACGAGCCCATGCGTGGAACGGGCCTCGATTGAATCGTCCCTGCGCTTGAACGCGATGGCTTCCTTTCCGATCTCCAGGTCCAGGATTGCCGGAACAGACCTCTCCAGCGTTCCCTTGGGACCTTTGACCGTCAGCACCGCCCCACTAAGAGCAACCTCTACCCCTTTAGGTAAGGGTATGGGCAATTTACCCACCCGCGACATGCCATTACTCCTCTATTGAGTTTTGAGTTGTTAGTTTTGAGTTTTTAGCAGCCAACCCAAAACCAGCAACTAACAACTCTTTTATCAACGCCTACCAGACGGCGCAGAGCACTTCGCCGCCCACGCCTTCCTTCCGGGCCTGCCTGTCGGTCATTACGCCCTTAGAGGTGGAGACGATGGCGATCCCCATTCCGTTCATCACTTTGGGGATGTCTTCATGGCCCACATAAATACGGCGGCCCGGCCTGCTGATTCTCTTGGCGCCAACCAGAGCGCCTTCCCGGCCCTCGCCGTATTTGACATGAACTCGAAGCATTCCCTGTTTGTCGTCCCTGATAAATTTATAGTTCTTTATATATCCCTCGTCCTTCAGGATGCGGCACAGGTTCGCCTTCATACGGGAGGCCGGGATATCCAACTTGTCAAACCGTGCTTTCTGCGCGTTGCGAATACGGTTCAGGAAGTCGCCTACTGAATCCGACACCATCATGTTATGATCTCCTCCGGTCCTACCAGCTTGCCTTGACTACGCCGGGAAGCTCGCCCTTGAGTGCCATATTGCGGAAGCATATACGGCAGATTCCGAACTTGCGGATGTAGGCGCGAGGCCGACCGCACACCGGGCACCGATTGTAGGACCGGGCCTTGAATTTGGGAGTGCGTTTTGCTTTTGCTATGAGAGACTTCTTAGCCAAATGAGGCCTCCTTCTCAGTGCTTGAACGGCATGCCCATCAGTGCGAGAAGCGTTCTTGCCTCCTCGTCCGTCTTGGCCGTCGTAACTACAGTGATATTCATCCCCTTGATTTTATCGATCTTGTCGTAGTCGATCTCGGGGAAAATGATATGTTCTTTTATTCCCAGGGTGTAATTGCCCCTGCCGTCCAGGGCCTTTGGAGAAATGCCGCGAAAGTCGCGGACACGGGGCAGGGCGACGTTAACGAGCTTATCGAAAAACTCGTACATCCGGTCGCCTCTCAAAGTAACCATACACCCGATCGGCATGCCCTTCCTAAGCTTGAAGGCAGCGATACTCTGGCGCGCCCGGGTGATGACCGGCTTTTGCCCGCTTATCTGGGAAAGCTCGGCCGTCGCGGAGTCCAGGATTTTAATGTTCTGGATAGCCTCCCCGAGGCCCATATTAAGTATTACCTTGGAAAGCCTGGGAATTTGCATCGGGCTTTTGTACTTGTACTGCTCCCTGAGCTGGGGAGCAATTTCCGCATAAAACCTGTCGCGCAGTACCGCCATTTTGCCTCCACTGCCGCCCTTCCGGTGGACGTCCCTAGTCGATGACTTCCCTGCATTTCTTACAAAACCTGACCTTGCGGTCGTCATCGAGCACTCTATAGCCCACCCGGGTCGGGTCTGTGCACTTCGTACAAATCAACATGAGATTCGAAATCTGTATGGGTGCTTCCCTTTCCAGGATGCCCCCCTGCCTGGTCTGCTGATTGGGCTTGAGATGACGCTTGACCATGTTGAGTTTTTCCACGATCGCCCGCTCTTTTTTGGGAATGACCCGCAGGACTTTGCCGCTCTTTCCCTTATCCTTGCCGGCGATTACCTTCACCGTATCGTTTTTCTTGATATGAAAATCCTGATGTTTCATGGCACAAGTCCCTTTTCGCTAAAGAACTTCCGGAGCAAGCGAAATGATCTTCATGAACTGTTTGGCGCGCAGCTCCCGGGCCACCGGTCCGAAAATGCGGGTGCCGATCGGTTCCTTAGCAGCCGAGATAAGGACCGCTGAGTTATCGTCAAATTTGATATAGGAGCCATCCGGACGCCGGACTTCTTTTTTTGTACGCACGACAACCGCCCTGAGTACGTCGCCCTTTTTTACTTTCGCGTTAGGAATGGCTTCCTGCACAGACACCACGATGATGTCGCCCACCGAAGCGTAACGCCTGCGAGTCCCGCCAAGCACCTTTATGCAATAGAGCCGCTTGGCCCCGGAATTATCTGCGGCGTTCAACTGGGTTTCCGTCTGAATCATTTCCTACTCCATATCTTTTCGGACTCGAGCCGCGGCGAGTCTAGACCGCCGCTTTCTCAAGGACCTTGACAACCAGCCAGCGCTTCTGTTTGCTAAGAGGCCTGCTTTCCTCTATAAGCACACGGTCTCCAATGGAGCAGGCGTTCTGAGCGTCGTGGGCTTTGAAGGTGTTGCGGCGCCGGACGTACTTACGGTATTTGGTATTCTGAATCAGGCGTTCGACCATGACCACGACGGTTTTGTCCATTTTGTTGCTCATGACCGTGCCGACTCGAGTTTTCCTCGTTGATTTGCGTTCTTCCATGATACCCTCTGCCCCTATGCCCCGGCTTTTCGGTCCATTTCGGACAAAATCGTAAGAATCCGCGCTACGTCCCCTTTATTTTTGGGAAGCTGAGCGGTGTTTTCCAGTTGACCCGTCGCATGCTGAAACTTGAGATTAAACTGCGCTTCCCGGATCTCGTTGAGCTTTTGAACCAGCTCGTCTCTAGTCATTTCCCGCAGAGCTTTCGTTTTCATAGTATGTCCTGCCTCGAAACGATACGTGTGGGCACCGGAAGCTTATGGGAGGCAAGATTGAGCGCATCGCGCGCAACGGCTTCGGTCACGCCCTTTATTTCGTATAAAATCCGGCCCGGCCTGACAACGGCCATCCAGCCTTCGGGAGAGCCCTTGCCTTTTCCCATTCGAGTTTCGGCGGGCTTCTTCGTGAAGGGCTTATCCGGGAAGATGCGAATCCAGACCTTGCCCCCGCGCTTTACGTGGCGCGTAATGGCGACACGGGCGGCCTCGATCTGCCTGGCGGTAACGTAGCCCGGCCCAAGCGCCTTGAGCCCGAAATCGCCGAAGCTGATCGTGCTTCCGCGGAATGCGGTGCCCCTCATGCGCCCCTTCTGCACTTTTCTGAACTTGACCCTTTTTGGAGCTAACATCTCATTTCTCCCGCAATACAACCCCGAAGACGCCCAGGGGGCATCCCGATCCGCCAATCATTCAAAACCGCCAAGCACCGTGGCGGGGAACCGACCAAATCTTTAGGGCAACACTTCGCCCTTGAATATCCAGACCTTCACACCGATGATGCCGTAGGTGGTCCTGGCGAGGGCCGTTCCGTAATCTATGTCGGCCCGTAGAGTATGCAGAGGGACCCTGCCTTCGCGATACCATTCGCGCCGGGCCATTTCCGCTCCACCCAGCCGGCCGGCCGAGGCAACCCTTACGCCCTTGGCGCCGAACTTGAGCGCCGAGCTGACGGCACGCTTCATCGCGCGGCGAAAAGCGACGCGCCTTACGAGTTGCAAGGCTATATTCTCAGCAACCAGGGTGGCATCGAGTTCGGGACGGCGTATTTCCTGGATGTCGATCAGGACTTCGCGTTTGAACCGGCGTTCGAGATCGCGCCTGAGCACCTCGATTTCAGCGCCCTTCTTACCGATCACGATCCCCGGTCGCGCCGTGTGTATGCGGATCTTGACCTTGTTGGCGGCGCGCTCGATCTCAATTTTGGAAATACCTGCGTGAAACAGCCTCTGCTTTATATAATCACGGATCTGCCGGTCCTCAAATACGAGCTTGGCATAGCCCTTGGTTGCAAACCATTTCGAATCCCAGGTCTTAATGATCCCGAGCCGGAACCCTGTTGGATGAACTTTTTGTCCCAAACTTCACCTCCATATGGGCGATTTCAAAAACCAATCATAACCCGACTTAATCCACACCCCGCTAGATGGGCCGGCCCGCAGGCGCGCAAGTCCCGCGCGTTACGGTGGGATTTATTTCATCTCATCCAAAATCACAGTTATATGGCTCGAGGGCTTGATTATCCTGGTCGCTCTACCCATCGCCCTCGGACGAAACCTTTTGAGCCGCGGTCCCTGGTCGATCTTTATGGTCTTAATGTAGAGCTTTTCCAGATCACCCGCATTGGTATTTTCGGCGTTTGCCATAGCCGAGCGGAGCACCTTTGTTATGAACCGCCCGCTCTTTTTCGGCGTAAACCTGAGCATAATGAGGGCCTCGTCGACCTTCTTGCCCCGAACCATATCGGCGACCAGGCGAGTCTTCTGCGGAGAAACGCGCTGGTATTTGCTAACGGCTCTCACTTCCATCATTTTTTCCCTTTTACCTTGGACTTCTTATCTCCAGCATGGCCATAAAAGGTCCTGGTCGGAGAGAACTCACCGAGTTTGTGGCCGACCATGTTCTCGCTTACGAAAACCGGAATGAACTTCTTGCCGTTGTGCACCGCAAGGGTGACCCCGACGAATTCGGGCAAGATGGTGGACCTTCGAGACCAGGTCTTGATAACCTTGCGGTCACCGGCATCCTTGGCCCTCGTCACTTTTTCCATCAGGTGATCGTCGACAAATGGTCCTTTTTTTAAAGACCGAGGCACTTTTTCCTCCTGTATCACTTCTGTTCGGCGGCGGGGGCGCCGCAGCCAGGTTGCCCACTCAAAGTTCCGGTGGCCGTCGAGTTTTAGAGGCCCTATTTCCGGCGATGAAGAATGAGCTTGTCGCTCTGTTTTGCCTTGCGCGTCCGGTATCCCTTGGTGGGAACACCCCATGGAGTACATGGATGGCGTCCTCCGGAACTCCTGCCTTCGCCTCCGCCCATCGGGTGGTCCACAGGGTTCATGGCAACCCCGCGCACGTGAGGTCTTTTACCGCTCCAGCGGGTACGCCCGGCCTTGCCGAGCGAGATGTTCTCGTGATCGATATTGCCGACCTGGCCGACGGTGGCCTTGCACATAACCGAGATCATGCGCATCTCGCCCGAGGGCATGCGAAGCGTGGCGTACTTGCCTTCGCGCGCGATAAGTTGAGCGCTCGAGCCGGCGGAACGGGCCAATTGGCCGCCCTTCCCCGGACGCATCTCTATGTTGTGCAGGACCGTACCAAGCGGCAGGTTTGCGAGCTTCAGGCAATTGCCCGGCTTGATATCGGATTGCGGACCGGTCATTACCTGGTCCCCGACCTTGATCCCGACAGGGGCAAGAATATAGCGCTTTTCGCCATCGCTGTACTGGAGCAGGGCAATGTGCGCCGAGCGGTTGGGGTCATACTCCACGGTGGCCACCCTGGCCGGGATGTTTTCCTTGTCGCGCTTGAAGTCGATTATACGAAAGCGCCGCTTATGGCCGCCTCCGCGATGCCGTATGGTGATGCGCCCCACATTGTTGCGGCCGCCCGATTTGCGCAGAGGCTCCACCAAGCTCTTTTCCGGCCTGTCGACCGTTAATTCCTCAAAGGTGGCATATGTTTGAAACCTCCGGCCAGCGGACGTCGGCTTCACTGTCCTGATTCCCATTTCGCCTTTTCCCCTTCCAGCTAGACGCCCTCAAAAAACTCGACCCGCTGCCCGGGCTTTATGGTCACGACAGCTTTTTTCCAATCAGGCGATTGCGAAAAATGGCGGCCGACCCTTTTCAATTTACCCTTCATGCTCATTGTGGCCACATTGAGAACGTCGACCTTGAAAATCTTTTCCACCGCTTCCTTGATTTCGATTTTGTTCGCCCTTCGGTCCACTTCGAAAAAAAGCTTGTTATTCTTGTCTTTTTCGACGGTGCTCTTCTCAGTTATCAGTGGCCGTCTCAATGTCCGGTACGTCTTATCGTTCATGCCAGAGCCTCCTCGATCCTGCTTACGCAATCCCTGCTGAGGATTACCACACTGTGGTTCAGCAGATCATAGACGTTGAGGCCTTCCGAGCGCAGGACTTTAACGCTGGGAATATTGCGGGCGGATTTTTCAATCATCTCGTCGTGCTCGGGCAGTACAACCAGTGTCTTGCCAAGCTCGAAGCGGCCGAGCAACTCCACGAAGTCTTTAGTCTTGATCCTGTCGAGCTTAAACAGGTCGATCACCTTGAAGGACTCTTCGAGCACTTTCTGGCTGAGGGCCATCTTGAGCGCGAGACGCCTTACCTTTTTGGGTACGCGCATTTCGTAGTCTCTGGGCTGGGGACCGTGAATAGTCCCACCGCCCCGCCAGATCGGAGAACGGCTGGTTCCCGCTCGAGCGCGCCCCGTACCCTTTTGCCTCCAGGGCTTTTTGCCACCGCCCCTGACTTCGCTGCGCCCCTTGGTCTTCGCGGTCCCAGCCCGGCGTTTGGCCAGTTGATAGACCACGACCTCATGGAGCACGTGAGTTTTCACGGGCACGCCGAATATGGTGTCACTCAGCTCGAGTTTGCCCGTGATTTCGCTGTTCATGTTAAAAACATCCACAGTTGGCATGGTGATCCCCGAAAATCAAAAATCTGTTTCGCCTCTGGAAGCGCCTTTATTTTACCCGGTTTGTCTTGCGGATAATTACAATCCCATTTTTTGCGCCTGGAACCGCGCCGTGGATCAACAGGAGGTTGTCTTCCGCACGAACGTCCACAACCCTCAGATTCAAAATGGTCTTGCGCCTGTTGCCCATCTGTCCGGGCATCTTCTTGCCCCTGATGACACGGCCGGGGTAGGTCGCCATACCGGTTGAACCCGGCTCGCGCACGTTTTTGGAACCATGGCCGGCCGGCCCCCGTTGAAATCTCCAACGTTTTATCGTGCCGGCAAATCCCTTACCCTTGCTCTTGCCGATTATATCGACCCGATCACCGATCTCGAATATTTCGGCAAGCACCTGATCACCCGGGTTGTATTCCGAGGGATTTTCAGCCGGTATCTCTCGCAGAACCTCGAAATAGCCTTTTCCTACCTTATCCAGATGGCCCTTTGCCGGACGGTTCACGCTCTTTGGCTTCTTCGTCCCAAAACCTACCTGAAAGGCCGAGTAGCCGTCCTTTTCAGGGGTCTTCACCTGGGTTATGGTACAAGGACCTGCCTGTACGATGGTTACCGGATAGACCGTACCGTCGTCTGCAAAGACCTGGGTCATGTCGAGTTTGCGTCCAATAATTGCCGTAATCATGATCCGTTACTCTCTTTCACCGAGACTGCCGCCCGAAAACCCTAGAGCTTGATTTCGACATCGACCCCGGCGGAAAGGTCCAGTTTCATAAGCGAATCCACCGTCTGTTGAGTCGGGTCCAGGATGTCGATCAGACGCTTGTGGACACGTATTTCGAACTGCTCGCGCGACTTTTTGTCGACATGAGGCGAGCGCAAAACGGTGTACCGGTTGATCTTGGTTGGAAGCGGAATCGGTCCCGCCACTCGAGCCCCGGTCTTTTTCGCCGTCATTACGATCTCGTTTGTGGATTGATCGAGCAGCTTGTGATCGTAAGCTTTCAGCCGGATGCGAATTCTTTGATTCGTAACCATTTCTTTTCCCATCAAATAGACAACCGGAGCATGGCCCCGGTTTTCCTGTCTGGAAATTAACTAATCGATTTCCTTCTCGAGAGCGACCGGAGTTATAAGCTGCACTTCGCAGCTGATATTGTCGCCGGGCATGACCATTTCAACCCCTTCGGGCAGGGTCATGACACCTGTAACGTCAGTGGTCCTGAAATAGAACTGCGGCCTGTAGCCGGGGAAAAAAGGAGTGTGCCGTCCGCCTTCTTCCTTTTTCAGAACATAGACCTCGGCCTTGAACTTTGTGTGGGGCGTAATCGAACCGGGCTTTGCGACTACCTGGCCGCGCTCGACCTCGTCCCGTTTGGTCCCGCGCAGAAGCACGCCTACGTTGTCTCCCGCCTGACCCGAATCCAGGGTCTTGCGAAACATTTCAACGCCCGTGCAAACTGTTTTGAAAGTGGGACGAAATCCCACAATTTCAACTTCGTCACTGATTTTGACTATTCCGCGCTCGAC
>JBEKMB010000080.1:0-19641 GCA_050008735.1 Syntrophobacteraceae bacterium | reverse complement strand
AGCAGTAACCTGGTGGAATCCGACTTGGGGTCGCAACCAACAACCATTACCTTGCGGCCCATTTCCGCAAGACCTGCCACCGTGTTCTGCGTCGTGGTGGACTTGCCGATGCCGCCTTTTCCGTAAATAGCGATTTTTCTCATTTGAAGTCTCCTCTCGAATAGAGATGAGCCTCTATAGAGCAGGAGGTGTGCCAGCAGGGCCTAATCCATATTAACTATATGTTATTGTTGCAATAAAATGTTCTAAGATGCCGCTTGCGAAGATTTGAAGTCAGACAAAAAGGTAAGGTGAACTCACAAAAATGTAGGCTTTGCGCTCAGGATGGCCCTGGCCGTATGGTGGGAACTAAAATATTCAAGGCTTGAGTTGGGTTTGATTTATTGACTTGCGCCTTTGCTCGCCGTGATCCGCGCCCGGTATGAGCCGCCGTAGGTAAGCTGGGGGTCCGGGGAACTAACGTCGTGGTCAAACCAGGTGTAGGCGCAACCCGCCGTCATAGCCATCAAGAGGGCAAGAACCACAGCCCGGAGAAACGCTCGCATTGCCACCCTCCATTAACGTTCCATTGGCGGATCAGTTTAACGCTTTTCTAAATGCCTCGAATATATAATCAATGTCCTCCGCTGTCACCTGATAATTGGTCACGGCCCTCAGCCGGTTCGGCCCGGCCGGTAAAATCAAAATGCCCTGGGCCTTCAGCCTTTCCGAAAGGACCTGAGGGGTCATGCCCGCACGCTCCACTTCAATAAAAAAGATGTTTGTCTTAACCAGCTCCAGCGTCACCGAGAGCCCGTCAAACCGGCACAGTCCTTCAGCAAGCCTTCGGGCGTTCGCATGGTCTTCGGCCAGCCTGTCAACCATCTCATCGAGGGCCACGATGCCCGCCGCCGCAATCACGCCTGCCTGCCGCATTCCGCCGCCAAGCATCTTACGGGCCCGCCTCGCCCTTGCTATGAACTCAGTGGGTCCGCACACAACCGACCCGACCGGCGCGGCCAGTGCCTTGCTCAGGCAAAACGAAACCGAATCGGCATCTGACGCAAGCTCCCGGACGTCTAGTCCCTGGGCCGCGGCGGAGTTGAAAATCCGCGCGCCGTCTACATGGATCTTAAGCTGATGCCTGTCGGCAAGTCCCCTGAGGCCCCGCATGTAAGCCGGGCTGAGCGGGCTGCCGTGGCATCGGTTGTGAGTGTTCTCCACCACTATGAGGCGCGTCCTGGGATGGTGTACGTCGTCCGGCCTGACCGCTGCTTCGACTGCGTCGAGATTCATTGTGCCGTCCGGCTCGTTTCGGACCGTGCGCGGATGGACCCCTCCCAGAGCGGCCATTCCCCCCTGTTCGAAAAGGTGCATGTGGGAAAGATCGCCCAGGATCGCCTCGTCACCCCGGCCGCAGTGGCTCAGAACACTTGCCAGGTTGCCCATCGTCCCGCTTGGCACGAACAAAGCGGCCTGCTTTCCAAGCCGCTCGGCCGCCGTCTTCTCGAGCCTGTTGACCGTGGGGTCTTCTCCGAAGACATCGTCTCCGACCTCGGCTTCCGCCATGGCGCGGCGCATGGACGGGGTCGGCCGTGTAATAGTGTCGGACCGCAGATCTATGGTTCGCATCGCGTTTTCTCCTGTTGGAACAGGATAGGGTAAAAGACCGGAAATAATCCGATCGAAGTCTCCGCGGATTTTACATGATCGGCGGCGCTTTGAATTCCAAAAAAATCGGCCAAAACGCCTCTAATACCAGGTTGCGTTCAAGATAATACCGAAAAGCTTCTTTAAAGACGTGGGGAGCTGTGCCCCCCACACCCCCATCGCCGCTGTGCGAATCCAGAGGGGTGCGGGGGAACGGCCTGTTGCCCAAACCCGGTACCCAAAAGCAGAGCGAAAAGGAGGTCCGTCATTCCGGCGCAAGCCGGAATCCAGGCCTTTGAAATTGTTGGATAATTATAGTTTAAGACACTGGACCCCGTTTCCGCCGGGGGTGACGTTCCAGGCAAAACCGGACTCTTTATGTCTTCATCTGGTTTGGGCAACAGGCCGGGAATCATTCCCCCACTCTTTTCAAGCTTGAGAAATACTATCTTGCACGCAACTCAGTATAGCCGGCATGGTTCCAATCGAGCCCGACTCCTGATTCAGATTCTAACGGATGATAAATTGAGTTAATAAAGCGGAACAGGGAGGAGTTGAGGAAAAAAATATGGGACCGAATACAAAAATAGACATGACTAATGAAGAAATTCTCGGATCTTTGTTCGAAAACGGACTGATCGACCTAAACCCCGGTCGGATCTTCAAGACCTCACCCGGGGCGCTGCCGCACAACTTCGATTTCGATCGAATCGAGGGAATGCTGCTCGGGCTGGCAATAGGGGACTCCATGGGCAATACAAGCGAAGGCATGGCGCCCGGGAGGCGCAAGGGTCTGTATGGAGAAATTCGGGATTATCTCCCCAACCGGTTTGCAGGTAACAAACCTGTTGGTCTTCCATCCGACGATACTCAGCTTGCATTCTGGACCCTAGAACAGATAATTGAAAATGGCGGATTCAATCCTGAGGTCCTTGCCGCAAAAATCACATCCAGAAAAATCTTTGGGCTTGGCTCCACGGTCAAAAACTTCATCCGAAACTACAAATCCGGCAAGCCCTGGTACCGGTGCGGCCCAAAATCGGCCGGCAATGGCGCTCTTATGCGCATAGCTCCAATGGTGGTCCCCCATCTGAGATCGGCGACATCGGCTATGTGGGCTGATGCGGCGCTCTCGGCAATGCTGACCCACAACGACTCCGGATCGATTGCCGCCTGTATTGCCTTCATCCGAATGATTTGGGAATCTTTGAGGCTCGAGCAGCCGCCTGGTCCCGAATGGTGGCTGAAAACTTACCTCGAGACGGCCCGCGAGCTTGAAATCGACCGGAGCTATGTCCCCAGATGCTCAACTTTCAAGGATTTCAAAGGCTCGATTTCCGATTTCGTTGAAGCCCACCTGGCAAGGGCGTTCGAAAGCGGGCTCTCAACGCTGGATGCATGCAACAAATGGTGTTCCGGCGCCTTTCTTCTTGAGACCGTCCCATGCGTGCTCTTCATTCTCATGAAGCACGGGGCCGACCCCGAAGAGGCAATAGTTCGAGCGGCAAATGACACCGTGGACAATGATACTATTGCTGCAATCGTGGGCGCGGCTGTCGGGGCCCTGCACGGAAAGCGCAA
Organism: Syntrophobacteraceae bacterium; assembly: GCA_050008735.1. GTDB lineage: Bacteria > Desulfobacterota > Syntrophobacteria > Syntrophobacterales > Syntrophobacteraceae > SbD1. The sequence goes on along the minus strand of JBEKMB010000080.1, from coordinate 16,431 downwards.
GTTGCCTCGGCGCTTTGTCTCTGGACTCCCTGGCAGGACTGCGGAGGGGGATGACGGCAGGATTTTCGAATTGATTTCGGAAGCCGGGAGGAATTATTGGGACATAAGCAGGGAGCAGGAAGCAGGACCAAAGACTCCCGCAATCGCTGAATCCTAGGCGCCGGCTCCCGCTTCATGCCGCCTGAATATCAAACCGGCTTCAAGGGCCGCTCGGAGCCTCTTTCCGAGATTACTTCGTCGACAAGCCCGTATTCCTTTGCCTGGGCCCCGGACATAAAGAAATCCCTGTCCGTGTCGCGCTGTATCTGATCGAACTCCTTACCCGTGTGACTCACCAGGATCTTGTTCAGCTCTTCGCGCATCCTCAGAATTTCCCTGGCCTGGATGTCAACATCGGCGGCCTGGCCCTGAAACCCGCCCATCGGCTGGTGCAGCATTATGCGGGCATGTGGCAGAGCGAACCTTTTGCCTTTTTGCCCCGCTGCCAGCAAAATTGCCGCCATGCTGGCCGCCTGTCCCATGCAAAGGGTCTCAACCTTGGGCTTTATGTACTGCATTGTGTCGTAAATCGCCAGCCCGGCTGTAACCAGGCCCCCAGGAGAGTTGATATAGAAGTGGATATCCTTGTCTGGATCTTCGGATTCTAAAAACAGCATCTGGGCGATGATTACGTTTGCGATCTCGTCGGAAACCACTGTCCCGAGAAAGACGATCCGGTCCCTCAGCAGTCTGGAATAGATGTCCCATGCCCGCTCACCGCGGCTGCTCTGCTCGATTACAATTGGAATGAGTCCCATTAAGGTATGCTCCTGTGATTGTTCAGACCTGCTCGGGTGCCTCGGGTTCAGGTTCGGCCTCGGGCTCCGTCGTCTCTTCCGGTGCGTCCACAAAGACGGCTTCGCTTTCTATGAACTTAAGCACCTTGTCTTCGAGTTTTTTTTCTTGTTCCTTTTCCATAAGGGCGCTGTCCCCGAATTGGCTCTTGAACTTCTTCACATCCATCCGGTAGGAGGCGGCGATATCCCTGAAAACCTCCTCCACCTCTTCGGGATCGAGCGCGATTCCCTCGGCTTCGGCTATTTTGTCCAGCACGAGCCTGGCTCGTATGTCCTTTTCGGCCTGCAGCCTGGAGATGTTCTTGTAATGCTCCGAATCCAGGGTAGCGGTGTCAAACTGGAGTCCCTGGCTCTCGAACTGGCGCTTCAGGTTATTGATCATCCTTTCGGCTTCGCGGTCGATCACCCTGGGCGAAACTTCAAACTGAACCTGGTCGAGGATTTTTCGCAGGATCTGAGTGTGTACGATCTGGGATACCCTCTGCTCTTCGCGCTCCCGGAGTTTGCTTCGGAATTCGTCTTTCAGGGCCTCGATGGTCTCGAACTGGCCCGAACCGAGAGATTGAGCAAACTCATCATTGAGTTCCGGGACTTCCTTTTCTTTGAGGTCCTTTATGGTCAGATCGAAGCGAACCTTCTTGCCGGCCAGTTCCGGAGTTCGAGCGTCTTCGGGATAGTCCAGTTCAAATGAGAAACTCTCTCCGGACTCCCGTCCCACGAGGTGTCCGTCGAAATCGGGGTGGAGGCTCCCTTTACCGACCTCGACCATCAAGTCCTGGGTCTTGCCCTTCTCGAATACCTTGCCCCCTACGATCGGTGTGAAATCGACAATCGCTACGTCTCCTTCATGAATGGGCCGGGGGCTTTCGACCGTGTGAAGTTGAGCATGGCTCTGGGCAAGCCCGTCCATCTCCTGCTGTATCTGTTCATCGGTTATTTCGACCGCGGGCTTATGGACTTCCAACCCTTTGTAGCCGGGCAACTCGAAGGGCGGACAGATATCCACGAGCGCCGTGTACGTAAAACCGCCGTCTTCTTCAAAATGCGATTCGCTCACGTCAGCCTGGGTGAGAGGTTTGACATCGGTTTCCTTGAGCGCATCCTCAAAGGTATCCTGGATGAACTGGGCTGACAATTCATGCTCGACGGCTTTCCCATAGTAGGATTTGATTATGCTGAGGGGCACTTTCCCCGGCCGGAAGCCTTTGACCTTTGTATTTTTTGCCAGATCGCGATACTTTTTCTCCAGCTCTTCGGTAACTTTTGACACTGGAATTTGCACTTGTATCTTCTTTTGACTTGGGCTGACTTCGGTTAAGGAAACGTTCATTTCCACTCTTCTTCTACCTTTCTGATGAAATGAGTATCTGAGGTTTGCCAAAGGCGCGCATTCCTGGTGCGAGAGGGGGGATTTGAACCCCCAAGGGTTGCCCCGCTGGATCCTAAGTCCAGTGCGTCTGCCATTTTCGCCACTCTCGCACAGAGACCGTTGCCCGCGCCGACCTCGCCGTGGACACTTGTTTTGTCTACCGTTCGAATGTTATGGCCCCAAGACTCCGATCTTGTCTGATAAACCCGTATCATTGTGGCTACGCGCTAAAGAGATCCCGCTCGGCATGTTCCCTGTGAAGTCGTGGAAGAAGAGCTTTCCAGGCTGGCTTCATCGGAAATATTGCTCCAAGGCTTCCCCTTAAACTATTAATAATATCTCCTTTGCCTTCATTTGTGAAGATATAAGGAGGCTTAAGCTCTTTTTCCACTCTTAATTTGAAACCCGGTCGTGCTTCACATAAGTTCGCGGGGCATCAAAAGCTTAGCCCCAGGGGCCGTACGACAACATCCGGGGAAATAGTCCGGAATTCCGGCTCTGGCAGGCGCAGCTTGCGCGCGAATTTTCGGTATGTGTGATCTACGGGGGATTAAATCCCGCCGTGGTAGGAATCTATGTGTTCTAAGCCTGCCCGCCGGGTTCGTCGGCAATGAGTCGCCGGGACCCGTCAGGTTCCTCCAGAACTTTGAATCCAAAAAGGGGGGTCATCTGGATGAAGCTCCTGCCGAAAAGCAACTCCATGTTCTGGGCCGGAATTTTAAACGCATCACTCACGAAGACCCTGAAATGCTCCTCGTATGAAAGCAATCCCAGTACCTCCTGAACGATCCCTCCACCGGTCAATTTTTCAAATGCGTCCGAGAAGCCCTCAAATCCGCATCGGCTCTCATGTTCGGCCATGACCTCCAGAAGCAGGTCGACGCCTTCAAAAATATGCTTCCTGAGTAGAAAAGGCATCTCGGCGGCGTCTCGAGCGGGCATTGGGTCCCAGCATGCCTGCGCCCGGCACTGAAGGGGCCGCTCACGGTAGATGGAACACCGGTGGGCCTCGCCGTCGAAAAATACGCACTCCCGCCCGCCGGCCTTTTCCCGCACCTTGATTCTTTCTTCGGTGAGAACGAAGGGCCTGCCATCGAAGGGCGAACGTGCAGGCTCACCCCTCCTCAGGGTTATGAGCCGGTCCCAGGCAATTTTGCCGGACTGAAGCAGCGGCAGGTCCTCGAGGTGAAGGACCGGACTTCCCAGCCGGCAACATTCGCCGCACTGGACGCAGGCCGGCAGGATAGTCCGGCATGCCTCCTCGGAGGCGAGCAGCAGGCGTTTCCAGGCATCGAGCCGATGCGGTCCGCTCATCTGCTCCCAACCGGAAAACGCTTCCTGAAAAGCCGAAGTCTGCTCTATCTGGCAGCAGATGCGCCGGGAAGGGATGAGTGAACTGGCTTCTTCTTTCAGCAGTGCTTCAAGAAAAATGGACCAGTTGGCCCGAAACTGCTCGACGTCCCAGGCTGAAGGGTGGTTCAGAAAAAGATCGCCCATAGGCTCGTACTCTTTTGCCATACGAATCTGCACCTGAAGATCCGGAATGATTGCGGCCGGAAACGGCCGTGATTGTATCTCTGGTTCAATAAGTTTAGCCGATTCAAACCGAATAATAAACCTTTGGAGTAACAATCAGGCAAATAGAGAATTTCCCGCAGCCAGCCAGGATGGGGAAAGGATAGGAGACAAAACCTTAACAGAAAAAATCGCTGTGAGGGCATGCATTTAGCGATGGTGTTGTTTTTGTTGCACGTATGATCGCAGAACGGCGTTAATCAGAGTTTGATAGCCTTTGCCCTTCTTGCGAAAGTATTCCAGTACGTCCTTGTCGATCCGTATGTTCAGCACGGCTTTAGGCTGAGGCATCTCGGTCGTTGCCTTGTCCCAATCCATGACCGTATCGGCCTCATCGGGATCAGACGCTACACGCGCCTCGATCTCGGCCTTTGTCATGTGGGCCGCTTTGTCCCGCTCGGAACTTGTGCCTTCGCGTTTTACCAACTCGGCAAGCTCCTCATCCGTGTATTTGACGATATGCTCTTTCTTCGCCATCGCGCGCCCTCCTGAAAGATATGATCCGGCGGCGGTCGCTTCGCCACGTCCAGACGACCGTGAAAGATTTTTCGCCGATCAGGCCGCAGGCTTTTTCCAGCGCACTGCCAGAAAGGCCCCCGTATCCAGCCCTCGGGCATTTCCGTCGCCTTCTATCTGTTTTGCCCGCTCGGGGTCTTCGTGCTTTTGAAAGTGAACGGCCGTTTTAATCGAGGCCGGAAAAGGCGCAAGCTCCTTCATCTCAGCCGGCGACCTGAAGCGGGTGTGAGTGAAAATGGGGTGGTCCTTTGCGGCCTTTCTCCGGGTCGCCCATGGACTGAGACTGTTGAGTGAGGCGACCACGATCAGACCGCCTGGCCGGGTAACCCTGAACATATCGGCTACCGCGCCTCGGGCATCTTCAGCGAGAAACTCGATCGCGGTCACCGACACGGTTTTATCGAATGAGTTCTCGGCGAACGGGAGCCTGCGCATATCGCCCCGGACCATGAGCAACGGCCGGCCGGCCGCCTTTTTCCCGGCCCTGAGCAGCATCGGCAAACAGATCTCGAGTCCCGTGACCCTTGATCCGGCGTCCAGCAGGTCGGAGGTGAAAACGCCGGTCCCGCATCCCACGTCCAGGATCTCTTCGTCCGGCCCGGGGCAAACCATTTCGCGCAGAACCCGGCCCTCATACTCCCTGACCAGCCTGCCGATCGGGGTTTCGAACCACTCATCGTATTTTTCCGGCCATTCAGCGAAAAAATCGGAAATCTCCGCCATTCGTGTGCCCTCCAGTATCGTCTCTTTTCTGTTCATTTTGGTGCAGGATCGGTGAACTGAAGTATCTGAAAACCGGTTTTCGGGTCTTTCTTGCGCACCCCTCCAATTCCGGAGATCTCCAGCAGAATAACTTCTCCAACCAGCCATACCTCAACCCCGGCCCTCGTGCAGCCAACGGTGGCCCCGCCTTCTCTACCCGTTGCCGCATGCATGTGGAGCCTGGGATGCCCGGTCTCATCGACAAAGAGCGTCCCTGCGGCCAGGACCTCCTGAATACCGCCCAGTGTGTGAAGCATGGGAACGATATCATCTCCCCTGTTTTCTTCCGGGCCGACGACAAGGCGGCTGGCCCCCCCAGCCCCTCCGACATATATGGCCATTGCGCTCCGGACCTCATGGTCGAGGGCAAAATCCTCGACCGCATCCGGAAGACGATCTCCGGTCTCAAGCTTCAGGGCAAAAATGCGCCCGATAGTTCCCTGGCTATACTGCATGGACCCCACCTGCCTCCTTTGGCCTTAAATTCCCGATAGCCCCCCCCCGGCCTTGGCCGCCGGCGAAGCCAGCGGCGATCTCGGCAGGCGGTCCCACCGCCCTTGTTTTAGCCGCCAGCGAAGCCAGCGGCAATCCCGGCAGGCGGTCCCACCGCCCTTGTTTTGGCCGCCAGCGAAGCCAGCGGCAACCCTGGCAGGCGGTCCCACCGCCCTTGTTTTGGCCGCCGGCGAAGCCAGCGGCAACCCTGGCAGGCGGTCCCACCGCCCTTGTTTTGGCCGCCAGCGAAGCCAGCGGCGCCCCTGGCAGGCGGACCCACCGCCCCTCTTTGGCCGCCGGCGAAGCCAGCGGCGCCTCCGGCAGGCGGTCCCACCGCCCCGCCGGCGAAGCCAGCGGCTGTCTCGGCAGGCGGTCCCACCGCCCTCGGCAGGCGGTCCCACCGCCCAGTTTTGCATTAAGACATTAGATGTGCAGGCTGTTGCGTGAACAGAATTCCTATTGGCGGTCTTTGCAGGCATGGAACACAATTGAACTTTACCGAAATTAATTAAAGATCGATTATGTATACGGAATGTAAATCGAATTATTAATCCACTGACGTTCACCGCACTATAAGCATGAACTCAATGAATTACAATACAATATTGTTTGACAAAGTCGCATGATCAGAATATGGTGCGCTGAAATTATCAACAATACCAATCGCTTGGAATGCTTTAAGACTGAAGGGCCTATCTACGCAATCCTTTCCCATGGCAGGGAGGTAAACTGTGCCCCGGAAAAAAAGGAGAAAAATAAGGAAGTCACATGAAATTGTGCTGGGCGTGGCCATGTTAAGCCTCGTGGCAACTATGACCGGTTGTGATAATTCGGCTCAGCCAAGGCGATGTGTAGACAGTAGCGGGAAGGTGGTTAGTGAAGGACAATGCAGGGACGATGAAACCAGACGCTACTATGGCGGCGGTCCCTCTGTGTTCTTCTGGTACTACGGCGGCGGAGGCGGATATGCTCCGGGAAGTTATGTCGGTGGCGGCAGTTATACCCCGCCCCGCGGCTATAGCTCCGGAAGTTCCGGAGGGGGCCGGTTTTCGACTTCCCCCGGGGTCGGCCATTCCGGCGCAAGTCCTTCCGGCGGTTCGGGAGCGCTTGGCGGCTCCGTGGGTAGAGGCGGTTTTGGCGGCAGTGCCGCCGCTCACGGTGGTGGTGGGATTGGAGGATAGGATAATAATATGAAGCGAATAAAAATCCAGCCCCGCGAAAACTGGCAGACCAGGGTGGAAGCCTCGGGATTGCTTTATCATCATAATCCTGACGGCGCTTACTGGAACGAAAGCGCCTATTACCTGTTCAGTTCCGAACAAATTGATCTTCTCGATGATGCAGCCAATGAACTTCATCAACTTTCACTCAAAGCTGTCCAGCATGTCATCGATAATGACCGTTTCGCCGAACTTGGCATTCCGCGGGAAGCCATCCCCCTGATAGAGAAATCCTGGGCCAAAAAAGAACTCACGCTCTATGGCCGCTTCGACTTGGCTTATGATGGGGTCAACCCGCCCAGAATGCTGGAATACAACGCCGATACCCCCACGGCCTTGCTTGAAGCCAGCGTCATTCAGTGGTACTGGCTTCAGGAGGTCTTTGGCGCCGAATCAGATCAGTTTAATTCCATCCATGAAAAACTGCTGGAAACCTGGCCGAAAATATCCCGGCAATGGCAGCAGGGCGCTGCTCTCTACCTGACCTGTGCCACGGATAGTATGGAAGACCTGGTCACCACCACTTATCTCATGGATACGGCCATCGATGCCGGAATCAAGGCGGAGATGATCTTCATCAGCGATATTGGCCTTGGGCTCCAACCATTTACTCGATTCACGACCTTGGATGACATCACCATTGAAAACATTTTCAAACTCTATCCCTGGGAGTGGCTCCTGGCCGACAAATACGGGCAAAATCTCGTGGAAACATTCGACAGGATGAACTGGATCGAGCCCATATGGAAGCTCGTTCTATCCAGCAAAGGCATACTGCCTGTTCTCTGGGAACTTAATCCGGGGCATCCCAATCTTCTCGAGGCCTATTTCGACGGGCCCCGGGGGATGAAAGAATTCGTGAGAAAACCGCTGCTCTCCAGGGAGGGTGCCAATGTTACGGTATATCACGAGGGCAGGGAAGGATTTCATACCTCAGGCACTTATGGCGAAGAAGGCTATATTTATCAGGCCCTGACCCCTATTCCCTGCCTGGATGGAAACTATCCTATACTTGGCTGTTGGGTGATAGGCGGTCATAGCGCCGGCATGGGCATCCGGGAATCGCAGACTGTTGTTACCGATAACCTGAGCCCGTTTGTGCCGCACAGATTCGAATAGGCAAACCGGCGAATGAAAGGAGATCTCAGTGGATTTCTGGAACACGGCACTTCAGATGACCGTTTATCCATTATTGGGCATACTGGTGGTATGGCTCGTCAAACTGGCCGACGACTGGCGCTCGCCCTTCGATGATAATAAGGCAATGCTGCTGGAAGGCAATGTGGCTCTCGGGCTGAGAAAGTCCGGGACATGTCTCGGTCTGTTTCTGGCTCTTGCCGGCGTTCTTTCAGGCAGATCGCAGAGCATCCAGGCTGATTTGCTGAATTTTTTACAAGCGACGATCATGATCGTGATTTTCCTTTTCATAACTTTTGAAATAAACGACAGGATAATCCTTCGCAAAGTCAACAACGACACGGCGGTGGCCAATGGTAATCTGGCCGTGGGGGTCGTGGAGTTTTCCACTTTTGTCGGTACCGGCATAATAATGAATGGCGCCTTCAGCGGAGAGGGCGGGGGCCTTTGGGCGGCGGCAGTGTTTTTTATTCTCGGTCAAGCGGCCCTGGTAGTTGCCTTCTATTTGGATGTGGCCATTTCGAGACGCAACATTCAGGAAGAGATCGAGGTAAAAGGCAACCTTGCTGAAGGATTTGATATGGCCGGGATACTGATCGCCATCTCTATTATTTTGAGGGCCGGCATTATCGGACCGTTTACAGGATGGATACCCGGACTTGAGGGATTTGGAATTGATCTGGTACTGGGTCTTGCGGCCCTGTTCGTTTTTAAGGCCCTGGCCCGAAGGATATTTGTCCCAAGGGTTTCTTATGCGGAAGAAATGGACAAGCGGCACAATGAGGCCGTAGCAATTCTTGCGGCCTGCATTCAAATCAGTGTGGCTCTTTTTATTGCCAACTCCATGTAGCCTGAACAACCCAGGGCATTGTCTCAAATGCATCAAGAGGAAACCGAAATGTCTGAGCCGAAGGAAGAGAAATCCATTTTGCTGGAAGAAGCGAAAAAACTCCGGGAACTCGTGGAGTGCGTGATCGCCCGTTTGGAAAGCGGCGAGCCGGGCTCCGCGTTGCGCAACGAGATAGAGGAGCTTAGAGAAAGGGTCATCGAACTGCTCCAGCGCATGGAAGATGTTCGGATGGAAGATATCATGGAGAAAGTGAAACAGCATACAACGGATGCCCGGAAAAAGTTCCAGGACGTTTTGAGCAACATCGGACCATCGCTCGATGAAGCGTCTCGAAAGGCACAGCGCATTGTGGGCGAATGGTTCAGCGGGGACGCAACCAGCCGCGAAGAGCTCAAGGCCGTCATTATGTCTGAAGATTTCACCGCGGAGTATTTCCAGACCATGCACAGTCGAAACTGGAACGATCAGGGCATACGGGAATCGCTCGACGTCCTGCGGCAAATTCTTCTTTCCAGAATCTGAATGAGGGGGGTGGAATATGGATTGGAAGAAAATGCCCAAAGATATGTACCTGGTGCCGGCCGTTATCGTGGTTGCGACGGTGATTATTGCCATAGAGTTGGAAAAACCGGGATTGAGCCTGATCGTTTTGATCGCTGGAGCAGCTTTGGCTTTCTGGGTCGCGCGCATCGGCTTGAAAAACGCAATGCAAAAAGAGGCCACAACAGAGGCCGAAACAAATGCGGGAGCTGAGGCGGTTAAAGATGTGCCGCTAAAGAAACTCAAGGCCGAGACAGGCATGGCCGATGAGTTAACGATGCAACTGCGCTCGATTTTGGATACGGGCGACCGCCTCGTCCATTATGATGCTGAAAACAGTCCGGTGGTGGCCGAGATTCTCAAAGCCTACAGCGGGTTTGTCCGGGATTACCTGGAAGGGGCTGCCGATTTCGCCAAAAAATATCGCAGGGCAAAGACCTTTATTAAATCCAAGGACCCCAATTACCTGGCGCTCGAGGTCCGGACTTTGGAAAAGCGCATGGCGGACGGAGAAAAAGGGCTGGAGAAAATGCTGGCCGAAAAAAAGTCCACCCTTCACCGGCTGGAAGGAATGGTGGCCAATCAACCCATCATCCGCAACGGCATAGAGACCATCCAGGCAACGCTGGAATCGCTGGATGCCTCCATTGCCGAAGCCGAAGCCGATCCGGGCCGCCAGAAAGACATCATCGATCAGATTCAGCTCACTTTGTCGTCGACGGCAACTGCTATCGAGAAAACCTTGGTGGCGGTGAGCAGCAACGACCAGGTAATCAAACAGGGTTAAACACGAAAAGACTTGACAGGATTAACAGGATTAACAGGATTGAGCTCATAAATTCAGTGACGGATTGTGATTTCGGGCGGCAAATCCTGTAAATTCTGTCCAAAAAATAAGTCTTCGCAACCACACTTCAGACAGAATGAATAGGATGGAAAAGCGACGCTGAATATGGAAGTTTCGTTTAAATCCTGTTAATCCTGTTAATCTTGTTAATCCTGTCTAAGGTATTTTTGCCCTTCTAACCGGGGTAACTGAAAGGCGCTGAATATGGAAGTTTCATTGAAATCCTGTTAATCCTGTTAATCCTGTCTAAGGTATTTTTGTCCATTTTCGGTGGATTGTGATTCCAGTCGGCAATCCTGTAAATCCTGTCTAGAAGTTGTCTCCTGTCTCCGCGTTCTCCGCGCCTTTGCGGTGAGCGCTTGCCTCAAATGAGCCTCAAATAAAAGGAGGTTTTGAAAAATGGAACAGCAAACCCAGCATGCGGAAAGCAGGGACCTGGCACTCGTGCCGCTTTCTATTGGCCGGTTGGAGAGGGCCAAAGAAATGTCGGTGGATGAAATTAAGTCTGTTTTCCGCCAGGATAGCGCGGCTGACGTTGAATCGCGAAAAGCCACGGCCCAGATGACCGAGGCCGGCCAGAGCTATCTGAAAGTATCGCGGGGCCTGGGAATCGCCATTCACGAACTGCTGGCGGAAAATGACGATCTGCAGAAGAAATGGTCGCAGGTCCTGGCCGCTCTGGCCTCGAGCCAGGACGGCAGTGGGGCTGACTTCAAGCAAAAACTGGCTTCGGCTCATATTCCCTTTTTTAGCGACAGAGCTAAAAAATCAATCGAGCACGACATTGAAGTAAATATCCTTGAGATCCTGCCCGATCTTCTGCGCCAGCAGTGGGATGTCACCCAGAAAGCTGCTGACCGGGTACAAGTGCAGAAAACCTTGCTGGCTGAGTCCAAAGAGGAAGCCGACCAGCATTTTCGCCGGCTCGGAGATGATAGCATTCGCTATCGGGAACAGGCACAAAAGGCGAAAGAAGACTTCGATGCGTGCCGCAAAGAGCTGGCCGGGATCGAACAAAAACTCAAGCAAAACGAAGAGGCGGAAAAACTCCTGGAGGAGGGCAAATCTTTACCTGAAGGACAATCCGTGCTCGGTTCCGAGGAATACTCGAAACTCCTGCAGAGGAGGACCGAACTCATGGCCACCGATGACGAAAGAGAAGTCACACTGCAGACCACTACCCAGGAATTGCGGGCCACCAGGGACGGCTATAAGCTGACCGAAGTCCAGATCGGTGAGCTGGCCGTGACCTATAAGGCTATAAACGCCATCAGTATTATGCTCGATGCGTTTTTAAAAGTGACGCGGCCGATCCAGCAGCGAGCCATCATCATCATCAACTCCCAGGCCGGCGGGCTCAGGGGCGCTGAGCTTCTCGCCGCTCTGAGCCGGACGATGAATGAAACGATCAAGATGTGCGCCTACGGCATGACGGTTATGACCGAACGGGCCGTGGCACTGGGTAAAATGGATTTCGTCGATCCGAACATGATCGAGGAAGTAAAGCGGATTCAGGCATCGAACGACGCCGTATGGAACGATTTCACCAAAACTCAGTACGAACTGGTAATGGAAAAGGCCCGCCCGCTCCTGGAGCATAAGGAGTTGGGAGAAGCCTAGAGTTTCGGTATCGGAAACCGCCGGTTTTTCGGTTAGACACGAACCGGGGGCGGTATGCGATTTAACGATTATCCGGTTATCTGCTAAACTCCGTCAACATTACACCCGAGGGGCAAAAAGTGGTTACACACTGGCATGTCTGGATAATTCTGGGCATCATCCTTTTCATACTCGAATTACTCATTCCTGCCTTCGTCCTGGCTTCTTTTGGATTCGGCTGTCTTGTATCAGCGATAGCAGCGGCATTGGATCTTGGGGTCAAAATGCAGATCGCGGGTTTTATCGGCGGTACTCTGGCCGCTTTTTTCGGTGTTCGCCCGTTTTTCACGAGGTATTGTTACAAAGCCTCACCAGGGGTCAAAACCAATGTCGATGCTTTGATCGGAAAAACCGGCCGGGTAATCGAAGACATCGATGATCAGCTCGATTCCGGCCGGGTTCTTGTGGGAGGAGACGACTGGAAAGCAGTCGCGCTGGATGGAAAAATTATCGAGAAGAATTCAAAAGTCGAGATAATCAGGGTTGAAGGCGCAAAAGTGTACGTCAAATCCATTCAAAACTGAAAAGGAGCCGTCATGGGCGTGGTGATTATCCTCGCGATTCTTGCGGTGTTCATTGTCATCTTTGCGGTAAAGGGTTTCGTGATCATACAGCAAAGTGAAACTATGGTGATAGAGAGGCTCGGGCGGTATCATCGCACGCTTTTATCCGGCGTAAACATCGTCTGGCCCCTTTTCGACAAACCAAGGCTGGTCGAGAAGAGCTTTATCCTGATCGACCCGGCCGGAAAGAAGATATACCGCAAGCAGAACAGATCGCGAATCGACCTTCGTGAAACGGTCTACGACTTTCCAAATCAGAGCGTAATCACCAGGGATAATGTCGTCATCGAGTTGAATGCCCTCATCTATTATCAGATCACCGAACCGGTAAAATCTGTCTATGAAATCGCCAACCTGCCTGATGCTATCGAAAAACTGACCCAGACCACCCTGAGAAACGTCATCGGGGAACTGGACCTGGATGCGACCCTGTCTTCAAGAGACACTATCAACAGTAAGCTTCGCGCAATACTCGACGACGCCACGGACAAATGGGGCATCAAAGTCAACCGTGTCGAGCTTCTGGACATCAATCCCCCTTCCGAAATCCGGGATGCGATGGAAAAACAGATGCGTGCCGAGCGCGACAGGAGAGCTAACATTCTTGAAGCCGAAGGTTTGAAGCAGGCGGCTATCCTGAAGGCCGAAGGTCTTAAGGCCGCTGAAATCAACAGGGCTGAAGGAAACAGACAGGCAAAAATTCTGATTGCCGAAGGCGAAGCTCAAGCCAGGATCAGGGTTGCCCAGGCGGAGGCTGAAGCAATAAAAGTGATTACCCAGGCCGTATCGGCAGGCAGGGGAGACCCCACCAATTATCTTATTGCCGTAAGATATATTGAAACCTTGAAGGAGATGGTTTCGGGCCAAAACAACAAGGTCGTCTACCTGCCGTTCGAGGCCACTGCAATACTGAGTTCCATTGGCGGGATAAAGGATTTGCTGGAAGGCCCAAGGCCCGGCAACATGAACCCTGTCGCGGCTAAGGAATGACGGGCGTCCCTTCGATACGAAAAAAAATCCCGGGCCAAAACCCGGGATTTTGCATTCCGACATTCAAGGCAGGATCAAACTACAGCCCAAAGCGCCACCCTGTAACACAAATTTGAGGCAGCTCAGATCGGCGCCCTTGCGGATCATGCCGAACGCATCATGCGGCGCTCTCGGCGCTGGATGCGTTTTATGGCCTTTTTCTTCTTGATTCGCCTGCGCTCTCCCTTGGAAAGGTAGTAATTGTGGCGGCGTAGGACGGGCTGTACGTTTTTCTGAAAATCTTTGCGGAGCTTACGGATCTTTTTTTCTATGTTTTCCTTCGGTTCGGCCTCCGTGCTCACCAATAAATTTCACCTGCCTTTCGAAACGGCCTCCGGTCTGGGAGGCTATAAAATAGTCCGGCCCAAGGCATAGCTTCGCCCGGTCCAAAACAACTAACCCTACAACAATACCCATGTTAAATCAAGAAAAATAGCTTTCAAAGGCGGCTTTCTAGTTGGATGCAAGATCGTAGTGCGAAAAGCGCATCGTGAAGGTTGCCCGCCCCTGGGTCGACGATCTCAAAGACGTGGAGTAGCCGAACATTTTCGAGAGCGGCACGACCGCGGCAATCACCTGGATTGCCTTTCTGGCCGTTATGCTTTCGATCCTTCCCTTTCTCATATTGACGTCACCCAGCACTTCGCCCAGAAATTCTTCGGGCACGAGAATTTCAACCGACATGTAGGGTTCGAGCAGCATGGGGGGGCCTTGCTCGAATCCGTTTCTGAAAGCCATCGCCGCGGCCACCCGAAAAGCAAGTTCGCTCGAAACTCCTTCCTGAAAAATGCCTCCGTAAACGGTCGTCTCGACGTCTACGACAGGATAGCCGGCAATAGTCCCACTGGTGAGAGCATCCTCGATCCCCTGCCGGATTGCCGGAAAGAATATCTCCGGGATTGATTCGTCGCGCACTCTGTTTACAACCGTGTCGCCAAGCCCTCTTTGCCTCGGGGAAAGATGCAGCTGCACCTGCGCAAAATGCCTTGTGCCCGCTATGTCACGGTCAAATATCGCGACCCCGTCCGATTCGCGGCTGATGGTTTCGCGATAGACCACCTGCGGCTTTCCGGCGTTCACAATTACGTGGTAGTCGCGTTCGAGCCTGTTCAGGACGATTTCCAGATGAAGCTCGCCCATTCCGCTGACAATTATTTGACCCGTATCGGGATTTTCCGCAAACCTGAAGGTGGGGTCCTCTTCGGAAAGCTTTGAAAGGCTGTCGAATAGTTTTTCCTGGTCTGCCCTTGTCTGGGCTTCGACCGATATCGATATCACCGGCTCGTAAACTTCCACTGGTTCGAGCAGCAAAGGGCGGCCGGGGTCGCAGATGGAGTCGCCGGTTGTCGCCGATTTGAGCCCGAGGACCGCGACCAGATTGCCGGCACCCGATCTTTCGAGCCGGTCCCGCTTGTTCGCGTGCATCTGAAATATGCGGGACACTTTCTCGCGGGAGCCTTTCGAAACGTTCAATACGTCTGAGCCGACCTCGAGGACTCCCGAGTAAATCCTCATGTAGGTAAGCTTTCGCCCCTGATCCATGACTATCTTGAACGCCAGCGCCGCCAGAGGTTCCTGTTCGCTGGCCCTGCGCCGTTCGGCGGCGCCTGTCCGCGGGTGCGAGCCTTCGATCGGAGGCACATCGAGCGGGGAGGGCAGGAAATCGACGACCGCGTCTAGAAGCGGCTGCACGCCTTTGTTTTTCAGGGCGCTTCCGCAAAGCACCGGGACCACCTTGAGTTCCAGCGTCAGACGCCTCAGTACCGGAACCAGATGGAACTCGGTAATCTCTTCGGCCCCAAGATAGCGCTCCATCAACTCATCGTCGTATTCGCCGAGCTTGGCTACCAGATTTTCCCGGGCAACGCTTGCCGCCGGCAGCAGATCGGGGTCGATCTCCCCAACGCTGAATTCGGCGCCTAAAGTCTCATCGAGCCAGAATATCTGTTTCATGGAAAGCAGGTCGATTATGCCCCTGAATTCCGATTCGGTCCCGAGCGGCAACTGGATGGGCAGCGGAATGGTTTTGAACTTCTCCGCGATCTGGCGCACCGTGCTATCGAAATCCGCCCCTATCCGGTCCATTTTGTTCACGAAAGCTATTTTGGGAACATGATGCCGGTCGGCCTGGTGCCAGACGGTCTCGGACTGCGGCTCGACCCCGTCCACCCCCGAAAAAACCGCTATCGCACCGTCGAGGACCCTGAGCGAGCGTTCGACTTCTATGGTGAAATCAACGTGGCCCGGCGTGTCTATCAGGTGGATTTCATGGCCGCGCCATTCGCAGGTCGTAACGGCGGACGTGATGGTGATCCCGCGCTCCTGCTCCTGTTCCATCCAGTCCATTACGGCGGTCCCGTTGTGTACCTCGCCCATCCTGTGGGACCGGCCGGTATAGAAAAGGATGCGCTCGGTTACCGTGGTCTTCCCCGCGTCTATGTGTGCTATTATCCCGATATTTCTGTAAAGATTCACATTCCTTGGGTCGGACATAAATTCCACTTTTCCTGGGCGGATTCGGAACTGAGGCTGCGTAGAATTTTAAACAAGCCTGTAAGTTTAGGAAATCGCGGCGGATATGTCAAGCACGCTGCCGGCGGTGGGGAGGACCACCCCGTGAGTTGCGGCCTCCCGGGGTGGTTGCGGTGTGGTGTGATGCGTTGAGAAGAAAAAATCTCATGACTCTGCTGCAGGGCCGAGGTATCGGTTTGCGCCCGGGTTCTTCGGCGTCGAAAAAATCAATCGAACCAAAACCTGATGGTGCTTGTCCGTGGTTCCCGGATGTAAACTGATTGGCGCTTTTTCCGGCCCAAAATAAAAAAATCCCTGAAGCCTCAGCCCCAAGGATTGCACCCTGTTTAATTAATCCTTACCCAGGCAAAACGGTATATCTCGTACCGTTTTCCCATTGCGGGCATCAGGCTGGTGTTCTGGCTCCGGTTCCTCCTACTCTCCACCCCTTCCCGGTTTCCCAGTGGCTCATGGTGGATTTCGTCCCCGTTACAGCGGCGGGACCGCTCCCGATTTCAACGGGAT
>JBEKMB010000008.1:0-142494 GCA_050008735.1 Syntrophobacteraceae bacterium | reverse complement strand
TAACTCGCGATTGCTGCAAGAACAGTAAGATGCCGCGCTTCCTGTTAATGCCGCTTACAATTTTCGCATTAATTTTGAAATGCGCAGTTTACCACATGCCAATCTGTAAAATTGTGCAATAACAGCTACTTAGTTTATTCGGACAGAAGGAATGGCATCAATCCCCCGCTTTCGAGGCAGTTTTGTCATTTTCTGCGACCACCCTCTCCAGCGGACGGCCGAGCAGCCAGATCGCAATCCCTCCGCCAAGGCCGAGTCCCACAAGCATCAGGAAAAAACCTTCCCTGGGCATCCGCTCCCAAAAGGCGCCGAGGAACCCGGAAAAGTAGTTCCCGAAAAAGCTCGACAGGAACCACACACCCATCATCATCGAAACGATTCTTGCTGGAGCCACCTTCGTCACCAACGACAGGCCGATTGGCGAGAGATAGAGCTCGCCAATAGTAAGAATTAAGACCGTCCCGAGGAGCCAGGCTACGCTGCCGCGCTCCCCCGGGCCCGTGCTATGGGCCGCGAGGATCATGACCAGGTAGGAAGCGCCCGCCAGGAAGCATCCCAGGGCCATCTTCATGATGCTCGACGGCTCCGAGCGCCGGCGGGACTGCCAGGACCAGAACATGTTAAGGAGCGGCGCCAGCATGAAAATAAGCAAAGGATTTAGCGCCTGAAACCATGTCGAGGGGATATCCAGGCCAAAGAAGTTCCAGTTCGTGTTCCGGTCGGCCCAGAGTTGCAATGTGTTGCCCTGCTGCTCGTAGATCCCCCAGAAGATGATATTGAGCGCGCAAAGCACTACCAAGCCCCAGACCCGCCTCCACTCGTCGTGCGTGAGGGGCTTTTTCTGTCGCGGCCGTCCCGCCGCTCTTGTCGCGAGGTCGGGGGCGAGGGTGCGCTGCCCGAGGAGGTAGAAGCAGAGACCCGCGACCATGCCGATCCCGGCTGCGCCGAAGCCGTAGTGCCAGCCGAACCGCTGCCCGAGTGTGCCGCAGACGAGCGGAGAGAAAAAAGCGCCGAGATTGATCCCCATGTAAAAGATCGTGAAGGCGCGGTCCCGTCGAGGATCACCTGGAGGGTAGAGGCTTCCGACCTGTGTCGAGATGTTAGGCTTGAAGGCGCCGTTGCCGAGGATCAGGAACAGGAGAGCCGGGAAGAAAAGCGATTCTACGGCCATTAGGAAATGGCCGATCGCCATCAAAACGGCGCCGAGAATCACCGCGCGGCGCTGGCCGATTACCCTGTCCGCGAGCATCCCCCCGAAGAACGGGGTCAGGTAGACGAACGCGGTGTAGAGCCCATAGATCTGCGAGGAGAGCGGTTGTGGGGCGAGCGGCCCGAATATCGCTTCGAGCCCTCCTTTAACGAAGCCAAACCCGAGCACTCTCTGCCCCACATCGGGATGCAGGAACAGGTGGTCGACCATATAGAGGACGAGAAGCGATCTCATCCCATAGTAGGAGAAGCGTTCCCACATTTCGGTGAAGAAGAGCACGAACAAGCCGGCCGGATGCCCCAGGGTGGTCCGGCCCCGCGCGACGTCGGCTGGCGCAACCTGCGGTTGCTGCATCATCCCTCTCTCTTCGACCCCGGAGAAACTGCCCCGCGGTGAGCTTGGGGCAAGAGCGTTTCAACGGGGAATCCGCTTTTAATCAAATTGGCGCATTATTCCGGTTTGTATATTCTCGGCAGACTTAATTTTCTTTTCCATACAGTCTATTCGTGGCTGCCGTGGTGCGCGGCAAGCAATTCCACCACGTCCTTGTGGCCTGCCAGCGCCGCCTCGTGCAAAGGCGTAGAGCCGTCGTTGGACTTGGGATTGACCTCGACCTTGTTGGCCAGCAGCAATTCCACCACATCCTTGCGGCCATTCTCCGCCGCCTCGTGCAAAGGCGTCCGGCCTCTGTTGTCCCTGGCATTAACCTCGGCTTTGTTGACCAGCAGCAATTCCGCCACGTCCCTGTAGCCATTCCCCGCTGCCAGGTGCAAAGGCGTAGAGCCGTCGATGTACTCAGCATTGACATCGGCCTTGCCGGCCAGCAGCAATTCCACCACGTCCTTGCGGCCATTCTCCGCCGCCTTGTGCAAAGGCGTCTGGCCTCTGTTGTCCCTGGCATTGACCTCGACCTTGTTGGCCAGCAGCAATTCCGCCACGTCCTTGTAGCCATTCCCCGCTGCCAGGTGCAAAGGCGTCTCCCCTCTGTCGTACCTGGCATTGACGTCGGCCCTGTAGGCCAGCAGCAATTCCGCCAACTCCTTGTGGCCTGCTGTCGCCGCCTTGTGCAAAGACGTCCAGCCTCTGTCGTCCTTGGCATTGACGTCGGCTTTGTAGGCCAGCAGCAATTCCACCACGTCCTTGTGGCCGTTCTCCGCCGCCAGGTACAAAGGCGTCTCGCCTATGTTGTACTTGGCATTGACGTCCGCTTCGTTAGCCAGCAGCAATCCCACCACGTCCTTGTAGCCACTCCTCGCCGCCTCGTGCAAAGGTGTATAGCCGATGTTGTCCCTGGCATTGACGTCGGCTTTTCGGGCCAGCAGCAATTCCACCACGTCCTTGTGTCCATGGGCCGCATAGTGCAAAGGCGTAAAGCCGTAGTCCTTCGTCGCATTGATGTCGGCTTTGTAGTCCATCAGCAATTTTGCCACGTCATTATGACCCTTCGACGCTGCCACGTGCAAAGGCGTCCGGCCTTCATTGTCTTTCCTGAAAACCAAATCGGGATTGTCTTTCAGCAGCGCCCTGACCTTTTCCAAGTCGCCATCCTCGGCCGCCTCATAAATAGAACCTGAGTGTTTGCGTTTGCCCGCTGGAGCCGAGTGCGCCTGTGTTGGTGATTCCTTAGAGCCTAATATTTTCTTCCAGAAGCTCATCGTGTGTCTCCGGTTAGGTGTTTGCATCGTTTAGTCCGAAGAGTTCTATCCAGGGTTTTTCTCTACGCTCTCTACGCCTCCGCGGTGATCGGTGCGGGGGATCAGGAGCATGAAAAACAGTCCGATGACGAAGAAAGCCTCAAGAGACAATATAGCTATTCGAGGGTTACCGGTCCGGCTGGATACGATCCCGTAGAGCAGGGGGCCTAAGATCGCGGCTATCTTGGTGCTGAAGGTCATAAAGCCGAAAAACTCCGCCTTCTTTCCTTCCGGGGCTTCGATTGCCATGTAGCTCCTGGCCGTGGCCTGGGTCCCTCCCAAAACCAGTCCGGCACAAATCGAAAGGGCGTAGAAGGCGCCCAGGTTAGAAACCGCGATTATTCCGAGCAGGGCCAGTATCCAGATTATGATCGTGATGATGATTGTGCGAAGTATACCGATTCGATTCGCGAACACTCCAGCGGCTGCCGCCCCGAGTGCCGCGGCCAGCTGGATCAGCATGAGGAGCGCAAAATTCTGCTTTACGGTGAAATGCAAAGTGAACACGGTGTAGGAGGAAAAAAAGACGATTACAGTCGATATGGCGTCGCTCACGAAGAAATAGGCGATAAGAAATATGAAAATGTTTTTTAGTGAGCGAATTTCCCTGAAAGTCGCCATGAGCCTGGAGAAGCCTTCACGTATGGCCGTGCCGCGAGTTGTGCTTGCTTTAGGCGAGTCTTTGAAAACAATGAACGAGGGCAGCGCGAAAAGCGCGTAAGCAGCCCCGGCAATCAGAAGAATCGATTTTCCCGCGGCCACGCTCGAAACCATGAAGGCCATGCAGACCAAAGCCGCAAGCCCCCCGATGTAGCCCAGTGCCCAGCCGATTCCCGATAGCTTTTCGATTGAACCCGGGGTGGCTATTTCAGGGAGGAAGGCATTGTAGAAAGTCATCGCCACGGTATATCCGACATATCCGGTGCTGACGAGAAATACGGCCAAAGCCGTTTGTCCGGGTCCGGTAAAATAGAGAGAA
Source organism: Syntrophobacteraceae bacterium (assembly GCA_050008735.1). Taxonomy (GTDB): domain Bacteria; phylum Desulfobacterota; class Syntrophobacteria; order Syntrophobacterales; family Syntrophobacteraceae; genus SbD1. The sequence continues at coordinate 138,611 of JBEKMB010000008.1, read as the reverse complement.
AAAAGGCTCAGTATGGATAAGCCGGCGAACGCCACGAGGAAGCTCTTTTTCTTTCCGTTTGCGTCGGCGACTGCTCCCAGGAGCGGCGAAAGGAGGACGGAAACCGCCATGGCCGCAGACACGGTCCCACCCCAGAGGAAGTCCGCGTAGCCTTTATCTCCGACTATGACCTCCTCGAAATAGAGAATGAAATAGGCGGTGAGCACGACCATGGAAAACCATGCCATGCCGAAATCATAGAGCATCCAGGAGATTACCGTTGCCATGCGAACAGGGCTATTGGGCGATCCAGCCTTTTGCGATTGCATCTTTTATCATTCTTTGGGCATAGTCCCACAGGACCGGCGACCCATCCTGCATGGGACTGTTTCTCGAGTAAACCTGCTCTTGTCTAATCCCGTGCTTTAGCCACATGATCCCACCGGACCTGAAATTGTTCAAAAGCGGCTGGAGCCTGTCCAGGGCGGCGGCGAAAACGGCATCGCCGGTCTGTCTGGATTCGAATTCCTCCCAGAGCGAGCGGAACTCGATTGCCTGGTCTTCAGGCAAAAGACTGAAAATCCTGTCTGCCGCCCTGTTTTCCCGCTCGGCCTTTCCCCTGTTACCCTTTTCATCGTAGCAGTAGGTGTCGCCTGCATCGATTTCCACGATATCGTGGACCATGATCATTTTAAGGACCCGGAAAAGGTCGACCGGCGCTTTGGCGTGCTCCGCCAGCACCATCGCCAAAAGGGCCAAGTGCCATGAATGCTCCGCGGAATCTTCCTGCCTGGACCCATCCACCAAAAGGGTCTGACGCGCTATGGTCTTGAGCCTGTCTATTTCGACCAGAAATTCGATTTGCCGGGACAGTCGTTTCAAATCCATGCCTGAAGTATTCTCCTGTAATCGGTTTGGTTTTTCGCCTGAGGTCTTCGGTTCCCAACATGCCAAAGCCTGAAAAGGATATCCACACAAAAAAATGAATTCTTAAGTCGAGCGATTATTTCGATCTGGTTTGAGTTGGAGTATCTTAATTCTATGTGCCTATTCGAAAAAAGGTGTTGACACTGTATAAAGTTAAGTGTACCTAATTATCAGTTCCACACATCGAGAGGTGAACCCATGCGTTTCGGCTCCACAGGCAGGAAAACTTGCACACTCTGCGACAGGCCGTCAAATGATGAATGTGCCCTGATGCCTCTTTGCAAAGTCGGATCCGGCAAGAAGGTCAAAGTGGCCTGTGTAAATGTGGAACGGAGGCTGTGTGCCAGAATGGCGGCGCTTGGAATTTATCCGGGGGTGGAGGTGGAGTTGCTTCGCAGCGGATGCGTGCGGGTGAACGGGGGGACGCTCAGTTTGGGAACAGATATTTCGGACAAGATTTATGTAACTCCTTAAGTTGTCAGAAGGAGACGCCGTTTCGCGGCGTTTATTTTTCCAAATAATGTTAGGCAAGCCTAATTCCATCTGCGCCCACCACCGGGGGGGCTTAGATGACATACGACGGTAGCTGGTGGGCCTTGGGTGTCTGGGGGCCGGGGTTCATTTCTTCGTTTGTCAAAGACCATGGCGAACGAGCCGCGACCGGCATGCATTTTTTAATTGCGTGTGGATTTTCTCAGTAGAATACATTCGGCATGGGTTTGTTTTTTTCTGTATCTTTGCGGTGAGCCGCCATGAGGATTTGCTTATGCCCATTGTTCCTTTACGCAAAATGGCAAAGGGGCAGAAAGGAATAATACACCGCATTAACGCATCCGGTGAACTCGGGCGGCGCATCCGGGACATGGGACTGGTCGCGGGAACTCCGCTTTGGGTGCAGGGCCGCGCTCCTCTGAGGGACCCGGTGGCAATCCGGGTAAGAAATTTCACCCTGACCCTTCGCAATAACGAATCCGATTTCATCGAGGTCGAGGTGGAACAAGTCTTATGAATCCCCGGCGGGAAAACCTGATCGCGCTGGCCGGAAATCCCAATTGCGGGAAGTCGACCCTTTTCAACGCAATCACCGGCGGGCGGCAGCATGTTGGTAACTATCCTGGAATAACAGTCGAAAAAAAGGAAGGATACTGCCGTCTAAACGACAGCCAACTCAAGTTGGTTGACCTGCCCGGCACATATTCGCTTACCGCCTATTCCCTGGAAGAACTGGTAGCTCGCAACTATCTCATCGAGGACCGTCCCAGCGCGGTTATAAACATTGTCGATGCATCCAACCTCGAGCGGAATCTTTACCTCACGGTCCAGCTTCTCGAACTCGGCATTCCGGTGCTGGTGGCCTTGAACATGGTTGATATGGCCACCGCGAGGGGCGTCGCGATAAATTGCGAAGAGCTTGGGCGCAGGTTGCGGGTGCCGGTTATCCCTACGGTTGCTCGCACGGGCAAGGGTAAGGACGAATTACTCGAGGCCGCCGTGCAACTGGCGAAAAAGGATGTCGTCTGGGAGCCCCTCCATATTTCTTACGGGCCCGACGTCGACCCGGTTCTCGACGAGATGGAGGCACAAATCAGTGCCGCTGCTTTCCTGACGGGGTATCAGCCGGCGCGATGGACAGCGCTCAAATATCTTGAAGCCGACGATGAGGTTATTCGGAAGGGCAGGGGAAAGAATGCGGCCCTCTCCGGCAAACTCGAGGAACTGGCCGAGCAGGTCTCCGAGCACCTCCAGAAAACCCTGGACAGCTACCCTGAGGCCATTATAGCCGATTACCGCTACGGTTTCATCTCCGCCCTGCTAAAGCAGGGGGTCGTCAAACAGAGCAACAAAGCCGACCGGCTCTATCTTTCGGATCAAATCGACCGGGTGCTCACTCATCGTTTTTTCGGCCCCCTTTTCATGATGCTGATAATCTTTGCAGCCTATAAGTTCACATTCACATACAGCAAGGTACCGGTGCAGTGGCTCGAAGCAGGCTTTTCCGCCCTTGGCGGATTTGCGGACTCCTTTTTGCCGCCTGGACCTCTCAAGTCGCTGGTCGTCTCGGGCGTAATCGACGGAGTGGGCGGTGTCATGGGCTTTATCCCTGTGATCGTCTTCATGTTTCTTGCTATTGCGTTCCTTGAAGACACGGGATACCTGGCCAGGGTAGCCTACATGCTCGACCGCGTTTTTCGCACCTTCGGCCTGCACGGCAGCTCAGTCATGGCCTACATTATATCGGGTGGGATCGCGGGTGGCTGTGCCGTACCGGGAGTGCTTGCGACGAGGACCCTCAGAAGCCCGCGAGAGCGTATTGCCACGATCGTCACCGCGCCCTTCATGAACTGCGGCGCAAAACTGCCAGTCTTTGCGATGCTGATTGCTGCGTTTTTTTCGGCCAAAGAGGCGCAGGTGATGTTTCTTTTGACCATTTTGTCATGGACGTTCGCTCTGCTGGTCGCAAAGCTGATCCGCCTGACGCTTCTGCGTGGCCCGAGCACGCCTTTCCTGCTTGAGCTGCCTCCATATCGGCTGCCGACTTTCAAAGGGCTGCTCATCCACACCTGCGAGAGGGCGTGGCAGTATATCCGCAAGGCCGGTACAATCATCCTCGCCATTTCCATCGTATTCTGGGCTCTAATGTCTTTTCCGGGACTTCCGGAAGCCGAGAAGAAGATTTATGATGAGGAGCGAGCGTCCATCCTGGCTGAAGCGCCGCAGGCAGAGGCGGCGGCAAACCCGGCCGAGGGTCCCGGTTCCCAAGCCCGCCTCCGGGAGGTTGACTACAGGGAGGCGCAGGCGGCCCTGAAAAACTCGATTGCAGGCCGAATAGGCACAAGCTTAACCGCTATAACCACTGTAAATGGATTCGACTGGCGCACCAACGTGGCGCTGCTCTCGGGGTTCGCGGCCAAAGAGGTCATCATATCGACGATGGGTACGGCTTACTCGCTCGGACAGTCCAGAAGAGGAGAAAAGATACCTCTTAGCAGGCGTCTGGCGGCGGATGCTTCATGGACACCGCTAAAGGCCTTTTCAGTGATTATTTTTATTATGTTGTATGCGCCATGTCTTGCAACGATAACCTGCATCATACATGAATCGTCATGGCAATGGGGGTTGTTTTCGCTGACATTTAACACCGCGATAGCGTTCCTCCTGTCTGCGCTCGTCTACCGGGGCGGGTTGTTGCTGGGACTGGGATAAACGTTGCCGTTAAGACGCGGAGTGCGCTGGAGATCTCGGATGTGGCAGAGCGCTATTACACTTCTGATCGTTGCCGGTGTCCTGGTGTACCTGATAAGGTATCTGTCAAGGGCCTACCGGTCGGGGTCTTGCGCATGCTCATCGTGCCCGGCCGATTGTTCCCGGCGCGGCAATGGTGAAGCTGTAACCGGAGAGGGATGTCCGGCCCCTTTTAACGAGCAAACCTCTAAAGACGGGAGGTTCGATCAGCAATGAAGATCGTTATAGCCGCCGCGGGAACCCCTCCGCATACTTCGGAAATCTTTATTGGAGAAGACATGATGGGACGCATCGCGGGGGGCCTTGAAACGGCCCTCGGAGGGCGTTCCGCCTACTGGATATGGGACGAAACCGTGTGGACGCTTTGGGGACGCAAGGCGCTCGAACTTGGATGGCCCACTCAACGGGACCCCCGGGTCATCCTGTTTACAGCCTCGGAACACGATAAGCGGCTCACTTCGGTCGAGTTTCTCGCAAGGCGGCTCGTAAATGCCGGGGCCAATCGCGACAGCGCGTTGATTGCGGTCGGCGGCGGAGTAACCGGAGACATCACCGGCTTTGTCGCCTCTATTTACATGCGCGGCATTCCGTGTTTTCAGATACCGACGTCTCTTCTTGCGCAAGTGGACAGCAGCATCGGCGGCAAGACCGGAGTCGATCTGCCGGAAGGCAAGAACCTGCTCGGAACTTTCCAGCAGCCCAGGCAGATTTACATAGATCCCCGGTTTCTCACCACTTTGCCCGATGATGAATTAAGGCAGGGAATGGCCGAAGTGATCAAGTCGGCGATGATCGGAGACGAAGTGTTATGGAAATTTGTGGAAAACAGCTCCGATGCCATTAAGAAGCGAGACCCCGAGGCGCTGCTCAGAATCATTTGCGCAAGTTGCCTGTTTAAATCGCGAATAGTGCAGGAAGACGAAAGAGAATCCGGCGGAAGGCGTGTGTTGAACCTTGGTCACACTGTCGGTCATGCGTTGGAGAAACTTACCGGTTTCAGTTTGAGGCACGGAGACTGTGTCGCGACCGGCATGGTGGTGGCCGCAAGCCTTTCGCACCGGTTGGGAAAGATGCAGGATGGGGACCTGGAGCGGCTGGAAGAGATTTGCAAAATGTGGGAAATGCCTGTGCGCATTCCGGCTTCAATTGAATCCCAGGCCATTATCGATACGATCCAGACCGACAAGAAGCGAATCGGCCAAAAGCTCCATTTCATAATGCCGGTCCGTATAGGCAAAGTCATTGAGTTCACCGACATCGATAGCGGGGAATTCATCGGAGTCCTGAAATCTCTGGGAGCCGGGTGACAACGGTGAACAGTGATGGGTGAGCGGTAATGAGTGAACAGTGAGCAGAAAAAGAGTGAAGACCGAGGTTTTCATTCTTTTCACTGCTCACTGGTTTAATGCTGCCTGGAAACTTCCGAATCCTTCAGAGTCGTGAAAATCAGCCTGCCTGCCGTGGTTTGCAGTATGCTGGTCACCGAGACCTCGACTTCCTTTCCCAGAAGTCTGCTCGCATTTTCCACGACGACCATTGTGCCGTCTTCCAGGTAGGCTATCCCTTGTCCCTGTTCTTTGCCTTCTTTAAGGATGTGGAGCCGTAGTACCTCTCCCGGCAGGACCACCGGTTTGAGGGCATTAGCAAGCTGGTTTATGTTCAGCACGCGAATTCCCTGCACTTCAGCCACCTTCGAGAGGTTGTAGTCGTTGGTGACTATCTTGGCGTTCAAGCTCAACGCAAGGGACACCAGCTTGGCATCGACCTCGTTGAGGTTGTCGAAATCCTGCCTGTCGATGCGAACCTCAATGAGTTTTTCCTGCTGAAGGCGCTTGATGATGTCGAGGCCGCGCCGTCCGCGCACTCTTCTCGTGGGATCCGGACTGTCGGCAATGTGTTGAAGCTCTTGCAGAACAAACTCGGGAATCACCAGCACACCGCCAAGAAACCCGGTTTCGACGATGTCCGCGATTCGTCCGTCTATGATTACGCTTGTGTCGAGAATTTTGGTCAATGGATGTCCGCGCATGCCCCGAACAAACCAGGGCCAGTTGGGTACCTTGAGTTCCTCGATCTTAATACTGCCTAGCACCATCCCGGTGTATCCAAAAAAACAGGATAAAATTATATAGATGACAACGTTTACCGTGGTGTTTTGGATGGAGGCGAATCCCACGCCGATGAGCTTGGCAATGAAAAGCCCGAGGACCAGACCGATAGTCCCGCCCGCCAAAACCTTAAGAGGGATATGCTTAACCACCTTTTCGACACCGAGGCCCGCTAAACCGACAATCAAGCCGGCCAGCAATCCGGCCCAAGGCACCCAACTATAGCTGGCTATGCTTTCATCATTCAGATTTATTGCTATAAGGTAGCCTCCAAAGGTGCAAATGACGACCAGGAGTAGTTTCAAAATGAGCCAACCCCATTTCACACTTATTCACCCCCTTTCTGATAATAATATGCGGGTAAAAGCAAAAAATGCCAGTTCCAGGAAGGAATCTTTGATGATAAGGACTAGGATGGACTAAGGAAATTAAGCCTGACCGGGCTATCTCAACAACTCGAAAATAGATTGTTCGATTTCGTCTTCCGTGACTTCCTGCACAATCGAGAGTTCTTTGAGAAGCAGCGTTCTTGCGGTATCAAGCATTTTCCTTTCGCCGAAAGAGAGTTCTTTGTCCCCTTTGAGGACCGTCAGATCACGGAGCACCTCTGCAAGTTCGTAAATGGACCCGGTCTTGATCTTCTCCATGTATTCTCGATAGCGCCTGTTCCATGTACCTCCGTTAACTGAGACTTCCCTCCTCAGAAGGATATCGAAGACCCTTGGTATGTCGGTCTGAGTGATCAAGCCTCTCAAGCCAACCGATTGAGCGTTGGGCACCGGAATCATGATTTTCATATCATTGTCAAGAATACGCATGATATAGAAATCCTGGCGTTTTCCACCGATGCTTTTCGATTCGATGGACTCGATTTTTCCTACGCCGTGAGCCGGGTACACAGCCAGATCGCCTATTTTGAACATAGCACCTCCATACTCCGGAGAAAAAGGCCAAGAAAGCGAAGCACAGTAATTTTATCATCAGACGCGATATTTGCAAAGAGTTAATCTCGTTCCGGAAAGCGATGAGTGAATAAGCAGGCGATATAGGAAAAAACGTGGAGTAAATTGCATTACGGTTCGGCAGGAAGTCTCAAATAAAGCATAAACAGCGCCCATCCGTGCTGAGCGGCCTGACAGCAACTTCAGGTCAAAGCCTCGAACTAATATATTGTACACCATCGGCAGCAAATAACATAGACTTTAATGAGCGTTCATCTTCCCGGGGCCGGCGCAGATTGAGGCCAGGCAGGTTCGCCGGAAACTCATTCAGGCTTTTGAGCGTCTTCAACGGGGGCTGCCGACGGCGCCGGTGAAGGTTGCGTTCCCGGCGGCGCAGGCTGCATCAGAGGGGCGAACCTTTTGTCCACCCGTTCGACCTCCGTCTTTATTCTCTCCTGGAGTTGGGCATAGGCCTCTTCAAGCGAACTTGCCATGACTACTATTTGCCCATGGCTCATGATCAGGCGCTTTAATTCCGGAATTTTGAGCTGTGTAGAGGACTTGAGATAAACGGGCTGAATGTAGAGTATTACCTTGCCGATGGGCAGAATTATCATCTTGCCCCTGTCCACCTCCGATCCTGCCTGGTCCCAGAGCGTAAACTGCTGGGATATCCTGGTGTCCTGGTTCATGAGGGCGTAAATCTGCGAAGGGCCGTATACGAGTTCTCCCTTCGGGAAATTGTAAACGATGATCTTTCCATAATAGGGACGGTCGCAGCTGACCAGCGTCAAGGATCGTAGATTATCCCGCCCGCTCGGGCTCATGGGCAGGAGGAGCAAGAAATCAAACCTGCCGGGTTTTACCAGGTCCAGTGTCAGGTAATAGGGCTTGATTTCAGAGGACTCTTTGCCTTTGTATGTCTTTGCGAATTGCCAAACGTCCTCTTGCTGATAGAAAACCTCTGGGTCAGTCTGGTGATATTTGGCATAGATCGCCATCTGGATTTCAAAAATCGCCGCCGGGTAGCGGACGTGCCCTTTCAATTCTTCGGGCATCTGCTCGGCGACCCTGAACAGGCCGGGGTAGATCCGGCTATAGGCCCCGATAATGGGGTCCTGCTTATCGAAAACATAGAAGTCGATGCTGCCGTCATAGGCATCCATTACAATCTTGACCGAATTCCGTATGTAATTGCCTTCCCGGGTTTGCCCCGCGAAGGGCATGGATATGGGGTACTTATCGGAGGTCGTGTAGGCGTCCTGAATCCAGAAGAGTTTTTTCTGAGTGACCACCAGGTATGGATCGCGATCAAGAATCAGGTAGGGCGTCAGGGCTCGAATCCGCTCCGTCATAGCATGACGAAAGATTATTCTGGACCCCGGAACCAGCTTGGACGTGAAGAAGATATTCCTGTCCTTGAAGTAGACCGAAAAAACGAAGCGTTTGAAGACAGAGTGGAGCGGCACTCCACCCTTGCCCCCGTACGAGGTCATGACGTTACTCGACCCCTTTGGGTAGTCAATCTCGCCGGAGCTGTTGGGGGCGATCACATATTCGTTCGCAGTTTGCCCGAAATAGATACCGGGCTGCTCGATCTTGAATCCGTACTGCGACTCAGGAGGAATTCCGCGAAGGAACCAAACCATCGGTTCGTCACCGCCCTGGCCCGCCGGGGTCATGACAACCCCATACCCATGAGTGTAGGATAGGTGTTCGTTTATCCAGTTTCGAGTTCCCGCCGGAAACTGAGCCTGATTCAGCTCGCGCGCGGAAAGGAAAACCTGCTGATAAGCGCCGTTTACCGTATACCTGTCAACATTTACATTCGGGAAATCGTAGTAGGTCCGGAGTTGCTGTATCTGTTTATAGACATCGTCGAGCATTTCGCCGTCCCAGACCGGAATATTCCTCAGGACCGTCTGGATATCGGGTATCGGTACCTCGGTGGGAACACGTTCGGGTGTGAAGTCGCGGGTTTCCACATCGTCGAGCCCGTAGGCCGAAAGGGTCGCTTTGATATTGTTCTGAATGTAGGGTCGCTCTTTTGAACTCTCGTTTGGCTTGACAATGTATTTTTCGACCGTCTGGGGAAGAAAATCCAGGTACCGTGCGCCGAGCGCGAGGACGAACAGGACCGCGAACCCTGCAAAAGTCAAAAAGCCTTTGCGTGTGTTGATGAGATAAATTAACGAAAGAGTGATCGCGGCCAGCCCGATGAGACAAATCCAGATCAGGCTCCCTATGATGTTCATTTCGACGTAGCCCGGGCCGTAGAAAAGCGGCAGGTGATTCGTGGAGTACAGAAGGCCATAGCGCTGAAGAACGAAATCCCATATTTCGATCAGGAACACCAGGATGACCAGTATGTTCAGGTGAACCCTGGCCCCGGCGGGGAGCCGTTTGTCCTCCCTGGCCAGGACCCGCCTTTCGATAAGATAGAGGAGCAGGATCGAGGCCAGAAGAACACCGGAGGCCAGGAGCAGGCGGTGCTGAATGAGCGTATATATGGGATAGGCGAAAAGATAATACGCAATGTCCTTCCCATAAACCGGGTCGGCCACCCCGGCCCTGGGCGAGAAAAGGTAGAGCAGAAAAGCCTCCCATCGCTCATAGAGGGGCAAGGCGATCACCACGGAAAGAATGATGGAAAGAGGTGTGTAGACCCACATCGAACCGGTGCGGAACCCTCTGAGCAGATGCCGATATGACTTGAGCGAGGCGGCCGTTGGGGTTTTAGAAGGCAAAGTGGCGCCAAGAAAGCGGGATGCCACCCAGAAATTCAAAAAGAATATCAGAAAGAAAAATACGGAGACAGCCCCGAGAACAGCATACTTGTAAAGCGCCCGCTGCCAGAAATAGGCTTCGTAGCCGACGGAATCGAACCACCAGATCTCAACCAGAAAATGTGAGAAAAAGAAGCTGAGCGCGAATATTATAGCTACAAGTGCGGCAACCGACACGATGAAGCCTACCAGCAATCTTTTCCAGTGAACCATCATTTCCTCCTCAATTGCGGGATTGCGGGGCAACCGTTTGAACAAGTTTAATCATCCGGAGGATAATCGAAATATCTATTCAAGGCATTTTCACCGCTTTTCAACTGAAAAGGATGCGAAAGGTTCAGGGGTTCAAACCTCGAATCCCCCAAAATACGAAATCCCCGCGTGTGCGCGGGGATTTCGTCCATAACGGAAGAGGCGGCAATTGCTTGCCGCCTCTTTTAGTCTTCTAATTCAGGCCTTCAGGCCCCTGATTGATTTCGAGGGACCCCAGCCGGCCTGAGTTTCAGCAAACTATGCAAGCATGTCCTTGACGCCTGCCTGTTCTTCAAGCAGTTCCTTCAGGGTGAAGTCCATCTTTTCGCGCGAGAACGCGTCGATTTCCAGGCCCGTTACCCTTTTGTACACACCAGGCGTACAGGTGACCGGCACGCCGTACATGACGCCCTCAGGGATCCCGTAGGAGCCGTCAGAGGGGATTCCCATGGTTACCCATTTGCCGTCGGTGCCGAGCGCCCAGTCGTGCATGTGGGTAATTGCGGCGTTGGCGGCCGAAGCGGCGGAGGACAGGCCGCGGGCTTCGATGATCACAGCACCGCGCTTGCCGACCTTGGGAATATATTCGGTTTTGTACCAGCTTTCGTCTATGATCTTGAATGCAGGCTGCCCGGCGACGGAGGTCCACCGAAGGTCAGGATACATGGTGGGTGAATGGTTGCCCCACACTATCATCTTCTCGATCGAATCAACCGGCTTGCCAGCTTTATTGGCGAGCATGGACTTGGCGCGGTTGTGGTCGAGGCGCAGCATCGCCGTGAAATTACCCTGCGGAAGGCTCGGGGCCGACTTCATGGCAATCCAGGCATTGGTGTTGGCGGGGTTGCCGACCACGATCACGCGGATGTCGCGGGAGGCCACTTCATTCATCGCCTTGCCCTGCTCGGTGAATATCTTTGCATTCGCGAGCAGCAGGTCCTTGCGCTCCATGCCGGGGCCGCGCGGTCTTGCGCCAACCAGCATCGCGTAGTCCGCGTCCTTGAAAGCGACCTTGGGGTCGCCCGTGCCGACCATACCAGCCAGCAGCGGGAAGGCGCAGTCCTCGAGTTCCATCATGACGCCTTTGAGCGCCTGTTGGACCTTATCTATCGGGAGTTCCAGCATTTGCAGTATGACAGGCTGGTCCTTCCCAAGCATTTCTCCGCTGGCAATACGAAACAATATGGCGTAGCCTATCTGCCCTGCTGCGCCGGTTACTGTTACACGAACGGGGGCTTTTGCCATTCTATTACTCCTCTGTGCTAGAGTTAGGATGCGATTAACTTAGCCGATTACCGCGAGTATGTCGCCTTTCTGAACGCTCTGGCCTTCTTTGCAGCATATCTGCTTTACTGTTCCAGTCGCAGGGGCCAGTATAGAGTTTTCCATCTTCATGGCCTCGAGGATCATTAAAACGTCACCCTCTTTTACCGATTCGCCTTCTTTTCTCTCATAACGAATGATCATACCCGGCATAGGAGCCTCGAGCTTCGTGCCGCCTTCAACAGGAGCGGCCGGCTTGGGCGCCGCCGCTGCAGGGGCTGCAGCTGCAGCCGCAGGTCTGGGTGCGGCCGCGGGAGCGGGTCTTGGAGCAGCCGCAGGCGCGATTCCGGTGATCATCGGGGTGCCGCCGATTGACTCTACTTCCACCGAGAAGAAATCGCCGTCGACAAACACGTTGAACTGACGGGCTGCATCGCTCTTCTCAGGAACTTCTTTCTTGGGCTTTTCGACCAGCAATCCGGCCTTGGCTTTCTTGACCAGTTCGGCTTCTTTGGCGCAATCCTCGAGGGTCTTGCCAATAACCTCAGGGGGAACGGGCTCAACGCCGTATTTCCATTTGAGGAAGCGCTTTCCGGTCATCGGGTACATGCCGTAGATAAGCACATCGTCGATGTCCTTTGCCAATCCCTTGGTATCTTCCCAGTTCTTGGCCATCTCCGGTTCGAGGATCTCAGCCGGACGACCGGCGAAGGGAACTTCGCCTCTCGGATAGCCTTTGAGCGCCTTCTTCTGGATTTCCGTGCTGACGGGGACCGGGGTATGACCATAGAGGCCGAAGAAAAGGTCCTTGCTCTGGGCGGAAATCATCTTATAGCGCTCTTCGGGCGTGTCGAAGAGAACGTTGTTAACAGCCTGAATGCCAACGATCTGGCTGGTAGGCGTAACCAGAGGAACCTGGCCCATGTCTTTGCGGACCTGGGGCAGTGCCTTGAAAACATCGTCGAGCTTTTCAGATGCGCCCATTTCACGGAGCTGGTTGATAAGGTTGGAGAGCATGCCGCCCGGCGTCTGATGGAGCAGAACACCGATGTCTATCGTGGACATGCGGTCATCGAGAAGGTGGCGATACTTGGGCGAAATCTTCTCGAACCATGCGCTGCACTTTGCAAGCTGATGCAGGTCGAAACCGGTGTCTCTGTTCGTATGTCTCAGGGTCATGACCAGAGGCTCGATGGCCGGGTGCGAACTGCGGTAGGCCCACGGGGACAGACATGTGTCGACAATGTCCACGCCCGCTTCGATTGCCTTGAGCAACGCGAGGTCGGCCATACCGGAGGTGAAATGGCTGTGGAGATGGATAGGGATCTTTACGGCCTGTTTGAGGGCCTTGACCAGGTAGTAGGCGTCATAGGGAGCAATGAGGCCGGCCATGTCCTTGATACAGAACGAGTCGGAGCCCATGTCCTCGAGCTGTTTGGCGCACTTTACCCAATAGTCGAGGTTATAAACCGCGCCGCCCATACGGGGTTCGGTCAGCGAGTAGGAGATTGTGCCCTGGAAATGCATTCCGTTCTTCTTTATCGGCTTGATGACCGTTTCGAAGTTACGGAAGTCATTGAGTGCGTCAAAGGTCCGGAAAATTTCAATGCCGTTTGCGCATGCGCGATCGACGAAGGCCTCGGCCATATCATCCGCATAGTTGCGGTAGCCGACGAGGTTCTGGCCACGAAGCAGCATCATGAGCTTGGTCTTCTTGAGGTATTTCTTCAGCTGGCGGGGTCTTTCCCATGGATCTTCGTTGAGAAACCGGTGCATTGTATCAAATGTTGCGCCGCCCCATACTTCCATTGACCAGTATCCGACCTTTTCCATTTCTTCAGCGATAGGTAAAAGGTCTTCGGTTCTTCCACGGGTGGCGAAAAGCGACTGATGACCATCGCGGAAAGTCAAATCTCCTATCTTGATAGGGTTGTCCACCTTTACTTGTGGCTCATCAAGCAGTTTTGCAATTAATGAAGTGCCATGCAAGTTCGAATTCTCCATCCTACTGTCTCCTTTTTTCCATTCGAGAGAATACTAGTTTAGCCTCAGCTCACTTCAGAACCAGACTTTGAACACCAGAAGTCAATTCGCAAGGAAACATGCCCGAAAAACTGCCGGTATCTTAATTTGACCCTCAAGTTTCGACATGCCGACGAAGCGAAGCCCGAGGTCAAAGATCGATCACCTAACGGGGCAAGCGCATCTGCCAAGTCCACCTGACGTCCATGGCAGCCTGTCTTCCGGCTATCGCAAACGGGCTGCTCATGATCAGCGGCGGCTGTGCGGGCCGACTCATTTGCTGCGCAAGCAACGCCTCCTGCTCGGCCTGAAGGTAAAACCCGATAGCGGACGAGATTGCCGCAATCACCTTTGGATCAACACTCATCAGTAACCTCCATCATCGAGAACAACAAGGTTCGGCTCCAACACACATCAAACATATGAGAAATCAGCCCGGTATGAGCTAGATGTCCTCTTTAGATCATGCGGCCCGGCGGGTCTTCTTCTTCAGGTTGCTGATCCTGCGGCGGAAAGAATCGGCCAGCTTTTTGCTGCCGGCCTCTACGGCCTTTCCCCACTTGTCTTTGAGCTCCCTGATCTTGACCTTCAGGCCGCGGACATCCACGTCTTTTTTTCTTTTCTTCTCATCTACGATGCCGCGTACTTCCTTTATCGCAGAGATCAACTCGGCCTTGTTCATCGCATGGACCCCAACGATGTCACCTGTGGACAGGGCCAAGTCCCGGAGTTCTTTCGCTGTCATCTTGTCTAGAGGTTTTGCTTTCGTTACTTTTTCTTTTTTGCCCATTATCTCTATTCCTTTGGCCGTTCCTTATCGAGCATCTCAGCAATCTTGAGAAAAGGCTTGAATAAATCGATCGGGATTGGAAAGAGCGTAGTAGAGTTTCGCTCTGTGGCTATTTCGCGTAATGTCTGTAGATAACGAAGCTGAAGCGCAACGGGTCTTTTCTCGATAATTTCGGCTGCATCGGAGAGGCGGGCGGCTGCCTGGAACTCTCCCTCGGCCGAGATCACCTTGGCCCGCCGCTCACGTTCGGCTTCGGCCTGCTTTGCCATTGCCCTCTGCATCTCCTGGGGCAGGTCGATCTGCTTGAGTTCGACCAGTGAAACTTTTATTCCCCATGGATCGGCATGGGCGTCGAGAATTTCCTGAATATGCGCATTTATTTTGTCTTTTTCCGAAAGCAGGGTGTCGAGTTCGCCGTGGCCGCAAACCGTGCGCAACGTCGTCTGGGCAAGCTGACTTGTAGCGTAAAGATAATTTTCGACCGAAATGACGGCCTTGACCGGATCGATTACCCGGAAATAAATTACGGCGCTCACCTTTACTGAGACATTATCGCGCGTGATAACGTCCTGCGTGGGTACCTCCTGGGCAATTACGCGAAGGCTCACCCTCTGCATCCGGTCGATCACCGGGATAAGCAGGATAAGCCCAGGCCCCTTTGCGAGGATAACCCGGCCCAGACGGAAGATCACGCCCCGTTCATACTCGTTGAGGATACGTATTGCATTCGCGAGAAAAAGAATCGCAAAAACAATTATGGCTACGAGTGAGGCACTCAGGTTAAAAAACATTCACTCTCCTTTAAGCCTTCCATTCGCATAAAATATGCTAGAGCTAATTTTCACTATCTACCACCGATCTTTTTTACTTTCAACTTTAAATTATGCACTTCCAACACTTCGACCTTTTCCCCGACCTCGATTCGCTGTTCGGCCAGAGCATTCCACAACTCGCCGCTCACAAATACCTTGCCCTCGGGGTCTATTGCACTGCGCACTTCGCCGATCTTTCCCACCATGGCATCCGGGCCGGTCTGCGCCAGTCCTTTCTGAGCCGTGAAGGCAAGCCTTGCGACAGCGGCAAAAAATAGGGAGACTGCCACCGTTGTGGGCAGAAAAACCGACAACGCGATCTGCATGGGCTGCTCGGGATACCGGAAGAGCATGAGCGTGCCAAGCACCAGGCACAGGACCCCGGAGAGGCTTAGCAGGCCGTGTGAGGCGATTTTCATCTCCAGGATGAAAAAGACTATCGCCAGAAGGATTATCAGAAACCCCGCGTAGTTCACCGGAAGGGTCTGGAGAGCGTATAGCGCCAGGATGAGGGAGATCCCGCCGATGACTCCGGGTACAATCGCCCCCGGGCTGGACAACTCGAAATAGAGTCCCGCAAGTCCAATCATTAGAAGAATGTAAGCGAGATTCGGATTGCTTATGATTCGCAGGATGCTGTGCTGCAGGCCCGGGGCAATGGTGCGCTGCTCGGCCCCCTGGGTTTTTAGAACCACCGTTGCCCCCCCGCGCTGAAGATGCCAGCCGTCAAGCTTCTTGATCAGATCGGGCAGACTGTCGGCGACCAGGTCGATGACATTTAACTTAAACGCTTCTTCGGCTGTCGCGGATACGCTCTTCCTGACGGAGTCCTCCATCCATTCGGCGTTTCTGCCGCGTTGAGCGGCAATGCTTCTGGCAAATGCGAGCGTGTCGTTCAGGACTTTTTCGCTTATCGAAGCAGGCAAATCGCCCCCGCCTCCCGTAACCGGGTGCGCGGCCCCTATATTGGTGCCGGGCGCCATTGCCGCGATATCGGCCGCGACGGTTAAGAATACCCCGGCGGAGGCGGCTTGAGCCCCGCTCGGATATACATAGACAATAACCGGGATCTGGGAATTCAGGATTGCCTGGGTGGTCCCGCGCATCGTCGTCATCAGCCCGCCCGGCGTATCAAGCAGAATAATGAGGCATTCGGCCTTGTCGTCGACCGAGCGTTTGAGCGCGTATTCCATGAAATCCTCGACCCCCGGGTTTATCGAGTCCTGAATCTGAATGATATTGACGTGCGCCTGTTGAGGTTCGACCGACCCCGTCGCGCAAAAAATCAGAGCGGTAAGGAAAAGTGGCGTGATCAAAAAAAATTGCCTGATATTCATGTCGAAAGATCGCCTTTTCAATAAAACGTCTACCCGCTTTTGCGGCCGTGACGCGTGAGATTCGCTCGAGCTTAGGCCATGAGGAGCTTTATCACCTGTTTGAGGTCCTGCCACGCGGCCGCTTTTTGGGAAGGGCTTCTCAACAGGTAAGCCGGATGGTATGTGCATATCAGAGGTATCCCCCGCCATTTCAGGACCTTGCCGCGAAGCTTGGAAATCGGGCCCGAGTTCCCCAACAGGGCCTGAGCCGCGCTCAAACCCAGCACGCAAATGACCTTGGGGCTAAGGGCCTCGATCTGCCTGAACAGGAAAGGAGAACACGCGGCTGTTTCATCCGGCTGGGGGGCCCTGTTGTCCGGCGGACGGCACTTTACTACATTGCAGATATAGACCTGCCGCCGCTCCAGACCGATTGCGAGAATCATCTTATCGAGCAGCTTTCCGGCCCGGCCCACAAAGGGACGTCCCTGCCGGTCCTCATCGAAGCCCGGCCCTTCACCGACGAAAACCAGGCCGCTTTCCGCGGAGCCTTCCCCAAATACCAGTTTGTTGCGCCCGGAATGAAGCCTGCACCTGGTGCAGCCGGTAAGTTCACTGTTTATCAGGGAAAGTTTTTCGTCGGCCTGGCTCACTGCTGCCGGTTGGACCTCATCGTGAGATTTTCGAGGCCTGTATTGCCAGTCCAAAAAACCCGCGGTCCTGTAGCTCCCAAGGATCCACCGCAGCTGCTCCAGACAATCAGCGATCTCATTGGCCGTCTTATTCCGAGTCAATTTTTGCCGCCTGCAAGGAGCCGTTCGATCCTGTCCCATATTTCCGAGGCGACCTGTTCTTTTGTCATGGGGGGCAGGTTAGTTACGGCGCCGTTTCGTTCGATTATCCTGACCTCGTTGGTGTCATGGCCGAACCCACAGCCTTTTTGGGCAAGATCATTGGCCACGATGAAATCAAGGTTCTTTCGAACCAGCTTGCCTTTTGCATTTTCAACGATATTTTCGGTTTCAGCTGCGAATCCGACCAGCACCTGATTCGGCGGCTTAACCTTTCCCAGGCCGGCGAGGATGTCCGCGTTGGGCTCAAGGAGGACCGTGTGTGCTTCAGCCTCCTTTTTCTTGAGCTTCTGAGGGGCCCTTTCGGCCGGCCTGTAGTCGCTCACGGCGGCTGCCATCACTATGGCGTCGAGGTTAGGGGAAAGATCGAAAATGACGTCCCTCATCTCCTGTGCGTTCGTAACGCTGATTCGTTCCACCCCGGCCGGAGCGTCGAGGCAACAGGGTCCGGAAACAAGGTGGACCCGTGCCGACCTGCGCACTGCAATTTTCGCCAGCGCATAGCCCATTTTGCCGCTGGATGGATTGCCGATGAACCGGACGGGATCGAAATGCTCCCAGGTTGGCCCCGCGCTGACCAGGACGCGCATGCCCGCAAGCGTTGGAGGGGTCAGCATTCGGAGCGCCCTCTCGACAATGTCGTCGATCTCCGCCAGACGGCCGGCTCCCTCCTCCTGACAGGCAAGAGAACCTACACCCGGCTGCTCGATTTCGTACCCAAGTTCGGCCAGGACCTTCAGATTTCGCTGTGTGGCAGGGTGCTCCCACATCCTCACGTTCATCGCCGGGCATACCAGCACCGGAGCGGTAGTAGCGAGCAATATGGTCGTCAGGTAATCGTCAGCTATTCCCGCGGCCATCTTTGCCATCAGATTTGCCGTGGCCGGGGCAACTATAACGAGGTCCGGAAGCCTCGCCTTTTGTATGTGGCTTATCCGCGATTCGGATTCCAGGCTGAAAATATCGGTTCCGACCGCATTGTTTGAAAGCGCCTGAAAACTAAGAGGGGTGACGAACCGTTGTGCGTTTGCAGTCATCACAACGTGAACCGAAGCGCCTTGCCTGACCAGAAGACGTACAAGCTCCGCCGACTTATAGGCGGCGATGCCGCCGCTAACACCCAGAAGGACCGTTTTCCCATTTAACATAATGCTCTACACCGATACACTTGACATACGCCCCCATAAAAGAGGCCATCCATGCAAACCCATGCAGGGGAGTGGATCGATCCCCCCGGCGCCGGGACGAAGGATCGGGAACTAACTTCCCGCAACAGGGGAAACATAGATTTCAACGTAATTATAATACGTCTCTTCCTTCATCAGTATCACGCATATCTTGTCCGGCTTATCGAAGATCAGAAGCGCCCGATTGTACCTGAACTGACCTCTCAATCTCCAGCCTTCGTGAGGCAGCGCCGCCACAAAAAAACTCATAACCGAATTTGAATCGACTCTCCCGCGCAATGTCAGGAACCCCATCTTTATCGGACCTGACTGGAAAACGTTGGAACTTTTTGGTTGCACACTGAGTTCGGGAGGAATGGGGATATCCTGGAAATCGAGAAATTTGGCCTTGAACGCCATGGGAGCGGCAGGAGTGGGACTGGATGAGGGGCCGGCAGTGGGTCCGTAGCTTGGAGCGGTCCCAGTGGCAGGTCCGGAGACCGGCTGGGGCTGGTTGACAGGGTTTGGGGGCGGCGCGTTCGACTGGCTGCAGCCGAAAGCGGTCATCAGACAAGCACACAAAACCAGTATCCGGTATATTTCACCGCACTTCTGAGTCCCCACTGCCTCGCTCCTTTTTGAGCAGACCCTCCGCTCTTTATCTGTTGATCTGATTGGCACAATAAAACCGGTTGTGCTTCTTCTCCGTGCCTTCGTCCATGGCAGGCCTCGGGGCATGACGAGGATCAGGCCGGCAGGCAATCATCGGCGGCCCCAGGTTTGGTTTCCTGTTCGCCGCATCTTCGGGCTGCCTTTTGTGCCCGCCAACGCGGCATTTTTCCCTGAAGCGTGTACGGCCGACTATTTTTCCAGCAAAATCAGTTCCTCTAACGGCCGCCTGTCTGAACCCTGGTCTCGGTGCGCCGGGTGCCCAACCGCCACGACGGCCATAAGCTCGAGTCTTTCCGGGAGCTTCAAGACCTCTATTACACGGGCGCCGTTCCTGAGGATCTCACCGATCCAAACTGCTCCAAGATCGAATGAATGGAGTGCCAGAAGAAGGTTCTGCAGGCACGCTCCAACCGCCTGACAATCTTTTGTGTGGTCGTAGGAGGCCTCGCTGTCGAGGAAAACCGCAATCAGCACTGCTGCCGATTCAATAGTTGAGGAGTATCTCGTGAGAGCGGCGAGGGCCTCCCTGGACTCCCTGTCCCATATAAGCGCGAAGCGCCAGGGTTGGTTATTCAACCCCGAAGGCGCCCAGGAAGCAGCTTCAAGGGCAGCCATGACCAGGTCCCGGGACACCGGCGCATTCATAAATCGCCGAACGCTGCGCCGTTCAAAAATGGCCTTGATTATGGGAGATTCAGGCGTTTTCATTGATTCGGCTCCGGAACTCCTTTTAATTAAATTATCCCACACAATCCGCTCAGTAGAAAACAAATAATTTCCGGCCGTTCCCTGTTGCCGTGGCTGTTATCAACCGGGTTGGCGCGGCATCGCGAATTGGATTTGTATTTGATTGATTGTCCTATATAATGCCTGACCTTAATCCATTTTTTATCCGGAAACTGCGAGGCTTTTCCATTCCTCAGGGTGAGCAGGGGGATTGTGGTTCGTAATACTTTGAATCCACTCTTAAATCATCGCTGAGTCACCCTCCGAAAAGGGGGCCTGAAAACTCATCAGGGTTTCCGGACGAAACCGGCTAAGTTAAAGATCACGATTTGGATAGAGCATGTCTACGGGGAATTTAATCGAAATACGGGGCCTCGACAGTTTTTATCAAAGCCGGCAGGTGTTGTTCGATATTGATTTTGCAATACCGAAACACCAGGTCACCGTAATTATGGGGGTGAGCGGCTCCGGTAAGACGACGCTTTTCCGTCACCTTACCGGCCTGAAAAGAACAGGCCCCAAGCAGATCATTATAGATGGCGAGGATTTGGGCGCATTTTCGGAGACCAGGCTCATGCAATACAGGCGCAGGATCGGCGTCCTGTTTCAGAGCGGCGCTCTTTTCAATTCGATGTCCCTTGCCGAAAATATAGCCATACCTCTTAAGGTTCATACACGTCTGGCCGAGGAAACGATCCGTATCATGACTGTCATGAAGCTCAACCTGGTCGGGCTGGCCGATTTTTGCGACTATATGCCTTCTCAGATCAGCGGTGGGATGAAAAAAAGGGCAGGGCTTGCAAGGGCGCTTATCATGGACCCCGAGATATTGTTTGTCGATGAGCCTTCTTCCGGCCTCGACCCTATTACGGCGGCCGGCTTGGATCGCTTGATTCTGGACTTGCGCAAAACCCTGGGAATGACAGCAGTAGTCGTAACGCATGAACTCGAGAGCGCCTTTCAGATAGCCGATCGTATGGTGGTGATGGATCAGGGCAGGATTATGGCGGCCGGCAGTCCCGAAGAGATCCGGAACAGCACGGATGGGCGAGTTCGGCAGTTTTTGAACCGGGAGGCCGACCCTTATAGAACAGGTTTGGACTCCTATTACGAGCGCCTGTTCGAAGGGAAGGGACATTGACACTGCGCCCGGATCAACTTTTATTTAGAAGAAATCCTGCTGGAGCCCTCGAATGGTAAATCTCATCGAGTCCTTAGGCGCTTACGCATTTAGCCGGGTTTTTTCGGCGGGCCGGCTGGGATTATTTTTTGTCTATGCGATTCGCGGGATTTTCCTGCCGCCGCGAAAATTCTGGTCCACGGTTAAGCAGATCCAGTTCATAGGCGCCAAGTCGCTCGTGGTGATAGGCTTTACGGCGGCCTTCACCGGGATGGTGCTTGCCTTGCAGGGCTATCATACACTGAGCAAGTTCGGCTCTGAAGGCTGGCTTGGATCGGCGATCGGGCTGTCGTTGATCCGCGAACTCGGGCCCGTTCTTTCGGCACTCATGGTAACGGGTAGAGCGGGATCGGCAATGGCTGCCGAAATCGGGATCATGAGGATCGAGGAACAGATAGACGCGCTGGAGTGCATGGCGATAGACCCTTTCTCTTATCTTATCTCGCCCAGATTCATCGCAAGCATAATCGCGCTTCCACTCCTAACCGCGTTTAATGACGTGATCGGCATCCTTGGCGGCTATGTTATAGGGGTCGGCTTACTGGGAGTCAGCGGGGGAGCTTTTTGGGATGGACTTACCTCAAGTGTGGACTGGAGCGATCTATATATGGGGCTTGTAAAATCCGCCTGCTTTTCGGTCCTCATCGCGTTGGTGTGCACCTATAAGGGTTTCTATGCCGGGGTGGATGAAGGCCACTTCGGGCCGGAACAGGTAGGACGGGCGACTACGGAAGCGGTGGTGATTTCATCAATCGCGGTGCTTATCAGTGATTATGTAATTACTTCGATTATGCTCTGATAGACGAAAAAAGAGGAAATTTGAAAATGGGACCGGAACGAAAACGCCTGGAGTTCAGTGTTGGAATTTTCCTGATAATCGGCGTGTTGTGCCTGGGGTATCTTTCCCTGACTCTGGGCAACTTCGGCTTCGGCAGAGACCGCTATGAGGTATTAGCGTCATTTTCCACGGTCTCCGGACTGAAGCCCAAGTCCCAGGTAATGATGGCCGGAGTCGCTATAGGCGAAGTTCAGCGGATCCAGCTCAGGGACGGTCACGCGCAAATCTCCATGGGCATAAACAAGAACGTTAAACTCGAGGAAGACTCGATCGCCAGCATAAAAACAATGGGCATCATCGGTGATAAATATGTCACGATCGCCCCGGGCGCTTCCGACGCTTACATCCAAAACGGCGGGATAATAAGAGAGACACAGCCTCCGCTCGACATCGAGAACCTGATCTCGAGATTTGTCTTCGGAAACATGGAAACCAAGAAGCCCAACGAATAAAAGCCGTCTGTAATGGAACGATTCATCATAGAGCTTAAGGAAAAGCGCCATGAAGATATTCGTAACCGGCGGAACGGGTTTTGTCGGAAGATACCTGAGCGGAAGACTTGCCGACTTGGGCCATGAGATCTCCATTCTTACCCGTTCGGCAGGTAAGGCGAAGAAATCGATTTCCTGGGCGACCATGATCGAGGGTGATCCTCGAAAACCGGGAGAGTGGCAGCAACGGGCCGCTGAGAGCGATGCGGCGATTAACCTCGCTGGAGCATCTATTTTCACCCTCTGGACCGATGCGGCGCGAAAGAAAATTCTGGACAGCCGGGTCCTTACCACCCGAAATCTTGTCGACGGGCTTTGCGCTTCCGGCAAAAAGAAGATTTTGCTCAATGCCTCGGCCGTAGGCTACTACGGAAGCCGCATGGACGACGAGATTTTGGCCGAAGACTCCCCTCCAGGCGCCGAATTCATGTCCGAGGTTTGCATGAAATGGGAAGATGAGGCGGAAAAAGCGGCCCGGTCAGGAGCCAGAGTAGCGCTTCTGCGGTTTGGGATCGTTCTTGGAAGGGGAGGAGGCGCTCTTTCCATGATGCTGCCCGCCTTTCGCCACCTGCTCGGAAGCTCGATGGGCAGCGGCAGGCAGTGGATGTCATGGGTTCACCAGGAAGATCTCGCCAACGTTTTTTCATTCCTGTTGAATAGCAGAGAAATTTCAGGTCCGGTAAATTGTGCGGCCCCAAACCCTGTCAGGAATTCGGAGTTTGCGAAAATCGTGGCAAGAACGCTTGGCCGGCCGCTTGTGCTTCCAGGGGTGCCGGCTTTTTTGCTGCGCACGCTGCTCGGTGAATTTGCAAACGTGGTGCTGAAGGGCCAAAGGGTCATTCCAAAAAGATTGATGGAAGCAGGCTTTTCGTTCAGGTTTCCCACTCTACAACAGGCCCTTGAAGACCTGATTGAAGTAAACTTTTCCAATACTTGATCTCCACTTATCTAGAAGTACCTAAACTTTCTCATATATACATCAGCTTCAACTGTTCTGCGCAGACCAACTTCGAACAAAACCGGTCAAGAGAATAAGAAGTTTCGCATTCAATAGTTCATCTTCAGGACAGGTTCGCACAGTGGACAGGAACACTGCAACCAGTGGAAATAAGCACAGAGACTTTTGTTTAACATAAGGCGTCGCGGCAGCTATTATACGCTTGACATTTCCCATTTTCAGTTGTAGGAGCATAATTTATCATTGAGGGGTGTTTGGTCCGGCCCTTGCACGAAGCGAAGGGGGTCGAATCGGCAGGCGGCGGAGTTTTGCAAGGATTGCTCAGAGCAGCGAAATTGCAAGAAATGGGAACAGTACCAGAGAATGAAAGGAATTTGAGAAATGTCGGAAGGCCGCGTGAAATGGTTCAACGACAAGAAGGGCTATGGCTTCATTGAGACGAAGGACCAGGGTGACGTTTTCGTCCACTACAGTGCCATTGCGTCTGAAGGATTTCGCTCTTTGAGCGAGGGAGATCACGTGAGTTTCGACGTGGAACGTGGACCAAAGGGACCGCAGGCGGTTAACGTCAAGAAACTTATTTAACCTTACTCTCATTCCATTCAGCCAACAGGAGAGCCGGGATTTCCACCGGCTCTTGTATTTTGCCTTTTAGATCCATTTGCAAGGCTCAGTGTTAACTTCCTGCCACATTGCCCCCGGGACGGACTTCGATTCGAGCCGGTGTCCATCCGGAAACTTCGGACTGAGGCCAGGCTATCCCAATTCAATGGCGGCGGCTACATCATTCTGTTTTCCCAGTTCGAAACGGACGCATTCCCATTGCGTGGACCGGCGGAGCTTGCGGCAGCTTTCCAGCACAAGGTCCGGGTGATTATTAGTCTCACTGAGGTGAGCGAAGACTACGCAGCGCAACTCTTCATGGTGCACGACTTCGAGCAGATTGCAGGCGTCCTCGTTTGACAGGTGTCCGTGGGCGCTTCTTATCCGCTGCTTGAGAAACCAGGGGTATGGGCCTTCGAGGAGCCTGTCCACGTCATGGTTTGCCTCAAGGACCAGCCCATGACAGCCCTTCAGCCTGACCTTGACCAGGTTGGTGGCAACTCCAAGGTCCGTGCATATGCCCATGCGCAGTCCGTTGTTTTCGATAATGAAGCCGGCCGGTTCGCCCGCGTCATGAGATGTTGCGAATGGATGGATTTGCAGATCGCCGATTTCAAAGGACCTTCCGGTAGCAAAGACGGTGACCGAAGCGCACCGGCCGACGCCCGGGGGCATGTTTTCCAAAGTCCCCCTGCTCATGTAGGCCGGCAGGTTGAATTTCCTGCTCAATGTTCCCGCGGCGCTGACGTGATCATTGTGCTCATGGGTTATAAGGACGGCATCGAGACTTTTGGCCGGAACGGGGGTCATGTCCAGCCGGCGCTTCAGCTCTTTGCAGGTGGTGCCTGCATCGACGAGGACCCGTGTTTTATCGCTGCACACCAGGGTCGCATTTCCCCTGGAACCGCTTGCGAGCACCTGGAAAAACAGAGACATCGGGCGTTATCCTTGAGTCAGAGAGTCTTCCAGTTTTTGTGATTCGATCTCCACGGGCCCATAGAGCATCGTCGCCATTTTATCGGGGCTGTAGATGCCGCAGAACCATTTTTGTATATCTTCGGAGGTAACCCTGTTTATTTTTTCTTCAATTTCTTCGAAAGCAACGTAGCGGCCGAACAGGAATTCATTCTTGGCAAGCCGGTTCATGCGTGAATCATTGCTCTCCGCGTTAATGTACATGTTGCCCTTGATATATTCCTTGGCCGATTTCAGTTCGGGCTCGGGAATGGGCTCACTGGCAAGTAGCGCGAGCTGGTCGTTGATGAGTTGCACGACTTGCTGCACATTTTCCGGGGAGATGCCTGCGTAAAGGCCGAGCATCCCGGTATCTTCATGGCTGTGGGAAAAGGAGTATACGGAGTACGCCAGACCGCGCTTTTCCCTGATTTCCTGGAAAAGGCGGCTGCTCATACTGCTCCCCAGTATGACGTTGAGCAGATGTGAGGCGAAACGTTCCTCATTGGTCTGTGAGGTCCCCTGCATCCCCATGGCAAGGTGTACCTGTTCCAGGTCTTTTCTTATAACTTTGGAGAAAAAATGGTGAACCGGAGTTGGCCGCTGAGGTGCATAGCCGGAATGGTCGAGCGTTTCCATCGATGGCGCGATCAGATCGAGAAAACTCTGATGTTCGAGGTTTCCGGCGGCAGATATTATGATTCTTTCCGGGCCGAAACGGCCCGTCATAAAATCGAGCATTTCCTGGCGGCCGGTTTTCTCAACGATTTCAGCCGTTCCATATATCGGGAGTCCCAGCGGGTTTTGCCGCCAGAAGTCTTCCTGGAAAAGAACATGGATGAATTCGTCAGGAGTATCCTCGACCATACGGATTTCCTGAAGGATAACGTTTTGTTCGCGTTCGATCTCTATGGGGTCAAAAACCGACCGGAGAAAGATATCGGTCAAAAGATCGGTCAGCAGTGGGAGGTGCGCGGCCAGGACTTTGGCGTGAAAACAGACATGCTCCTTGGAGGTGAAGGCGTTGGCAAAACCGCCGACCGCATCGAATTCCTTGGCTATGTCGAGGGCGCTGCGGCGCTTTGTGCCCTTAAAGAGCATGTGTTCGATAAAATGAGTGATGCCCCTTTCAACAGGACCTTCATCGCGGGAGCCGATATTTACCCAGATTCCGGTGGAAACCGAATGGGCAAAAGGAATTTTTTCCGTTACCACCCTGATCCCATTGCGGAGAACCGTTTTCTGGTACAATTTCCCCCCTCGTATAGAACCGGGGGCTCAACCCGCCCCTGCTCCCGATATGAATGAAAATTAACGGATGAGACAGGAGCCTCGCTCCCGGGTGGCGGAATGCTCCCTCTCATCGCAAAAAATCTCAAACACGCCCCGAAATCAATTTGATTCGTTTTGCTCCGGAGGCAGGGCGGCTTTCCGGCTGAGCCGAATCCGGCCGTCCTTGTCGATGTCGATTACCTTTACCAGGACTTCGTCCCCTTCGTTTACAACGTCTGTCACCTTGCGAACCCGCCTGTTTTCGAGCTGCGAGATGTGTATCAGGCCCTCGGTATTAGGCAGAATTTCAGCAAACGCGCCAAAGTCGGTGACCCGGACTATTCTCGACATGTAAAGCTGGCCGATTTCCGGCTCGGCGGCAATACTGCGGATCTTCTGAATGGCTTTGTCACATGCCTCGGCATCAGGGCTCATTACAACGACTCGGCCACTGTCGTCAATGTCGATTTTCGCTCCCGTCTCTGCGACGATGGCGCGGATGACCTTGCCTCCCGGGCCTATAACCTCGCGTATTTTATCGGGATTGATCTGGATCGTCACAACTCTTGGGGCATAGGGTGAAAGTTGAGCCCTGGGTTCAGCAATGGCTCCTTTCATTTTTCCAAGGATGTGGAGCCGTCCGGACCTGGCCTGGTCGAGGGCTTTTTTCAATATCTCCCGGTTGACTCCCGATATTTTTACGTCCATCTGGAACGCGGTTATTCCCTTGTCGCTCCCCGTCACTTTGAAATCCATGTCCCCCAGATGGTCCTCGTCTCCCAGAATGTCCGAAAGAACGATGAATTCATCGCCTTCTTTGACCAGCCCCATGGCTATGCCAGCCACGGTATCCGAAACAAGCACACCTGCGTCCAAAAGGGCAAGAGAAGCGCCGCATACCGTAGCCATCGAGCTGGACCCGTTGGATTCCAGCACCTCGGAGACCACCCGGATGGTGTAGGGGAATTCGCCGTTTTTAGGCAAAGAAGGTTTTATAGCGCGCTCGGCGAGTGCTCCATGGCCGATTTCCCGGCGCCCGGGGCCTCTTAGAGGTCTTACCTCGCCGACCGAAAACGGGGGGAAATTATAGTGAAGCATAAACGACTTGAAAGTCTCGCCGGCAAGGGCTTCGATTTTCTGCTCGTCCGAAGATGAGCCAAGAGTGACAACGGCAATCACCTGGGTCTCGCCCCTGGTAAACAGTGCCGAGCCATGGGTGCGAGGCAGTTTTCCCACCTCGATCGAAATCGGGCGGATCTCATCGAAGGCGCGCCCGTCGATCCTGCGGCGCTGCTCGACCATCATGGTGCGAACCACTTTTTTCTCGAGGTCATCGAGAGCCGCCTCAATTTCTTTTTCCCTGCCCTCGTAATCCGCGGCAAGTTCTTCCTTGACCCATTTTTTGAGTTCTTTTCTGCTGTCCCTTCTGGGGTGTTTTTCCGCAATGACCATTACTTCCCGCATACGATCCCGGGCCAGTTCAGAGACCTTGGCAATGAGGGCCTGGTCGTCCACTACCTCTGGGGGAGCCATCTTGGCATTGCCCACCAGCTTCTGCAGTTCATCCTGAACGTCAATAATGGGCGCTATCGCCTGATGAGCGAACATGATCGCATCGGCTATGTCTTCTTCGGGCAAGAATTGCGCCGCGCCTTCAACCATTACGACGGCCTCGCGGCTTCCGGCGACAACGATGTTCATATCGCTTTGCGCCAGCTGGTCGGCCGAAGGATTTACAATGAACTCACCGCCCACTCGACCC
This sequence comes from Syntrophobacteraceae bacterium, assembly GCA_050008735.1. Classification (GTDB taxonomy): domain Bacteria; phylum Desulfobacterota; class Syntrophobacteria; order Syntrophobacterales; family Syntrophobacteraceae; genus SbD1. Next base: position 110,699 of record JBEKMB010000008.1, on the reverse strand, counting down.
ACACGCACCGCGGCCACAGGCCCGTTAAAAGGGATGGAAGATACGTGCAAAGCGGCCGAAGCACCGATAAGGGCTACCACGTCAGGTTCATTTTCCATGTCCACGGACATGACGGTGGCGATCACCTGCGTCTCAAAGGCCCATTTTTTGGGAAAAAGCGGGCGAATGGGGCGGTCGATCAGGCGCGAGGTCAAAGTCTCCTTTTCACTTGGGCGGCCTATCTCGCGCCGGAAAAATCCCCCCGGAATGCGTCCTGCCGCGTAGCTCATCTCGTGATAGTCCACCGAGAGCGGAAGGAAATCAATTCCTTCCCTGACCCGATCTTCCTTTGTCGCGGCGACGATTACAACTGTATCGCCGTATCTCATCATAACGGAGCCGCCCGCCTGCCTGGCGACCTCTCCGGTCTCAAATATGAGGGGCCTTCCGCCAACCTCAACCTGTACTGTATATTTCATTTATTTTCCTTCTTCCAAAGAGATATTTGCTCCGAGCTCGATTGAGATGCGGGCTCGCATGGCGGTCGTTCCCGGAGTTTTATCGACGCAATCCAAGCCGTTCGATTACGGTATTGTAGCGATCGATGCTTTTCCTTTTCAGATAATTGAGAAGCTGCCTGCGCTGGCCGACCAGCTTCAGGAGCCCTCTGCGCGAATGGTGATCCTTTTTATGACTTTTGAAATGCTCGGTCAAATAAGTAATTCTTTCACTGAGAAGAGCGATCTGCACCTCGGGAGAGCCCGTGTCGGCTGGGTGCACTCTGAAACCATCAATAATCTCCTTCTTCTTCTCCGGTGTCATTACCACGGCTGTTTCCTCCTTGATTTGGATAATTCTAATGCGGATACCACGACCGGAACTTAAAAGATGGTAAGTCTTTGAGATCCGGTGCTGCGGTTGCAGTTTTTCTAAACTCGGGTAGTCCGCGGTCCGATTTTGCGGTTTCCATACGCATATTTTCCGTTTCACCATTGCCATTCATAGATTATCAACCTCTAAATTTTCCGATCCTGATACAACCTCAGAACGGGAATACACGCAGGCGGCGTGATCCGCTCGGAGCGGAGTTCGGCCACCATAATGCAGCCAGTCTGTTCGTGACCGTTACGATCCGCACGGCGTCCGCACAGGCCTCAAAGCTCTTTCTATGTTCTTTTTCCCACCCCGGATCAAGCTGTCCGTTTTTCAACCTGGCCAGACACTGCTGCTCGCTCATCAAAGCGACCGGCAAATGGGAAAGAGCTTCATTGAGCGGGATAATCTCCGCGGCGGCCGATGCAGCGGAAATCTCCTCATCCATTCGAATTGCCCGTTCAAGGGTAAAAGGCCCGACGCGCAATCGTCTTAAGGCCGACAGGTGAGCTCCGCTTCCCAGTTTGTCTCCTATGTCGGAAGCAAGCTGCCTGATGTAAGTACCCTTCGAACAGCAGACCTCGATTACCGCTTCGGGCCATCCGAAATAGCTCAGCACAATCGAGTGGATGCATACCTCTCGTTCGGGCCGTTCCACCTCGATTCCCTTTCGGCTGAGTTCATAGAGCCTTCGTCCACCCACTCTGACGGCCGAATACCTCGGTACGGTTTGCACGCACGTGCCTGCAAACGAATTCAGAACATCGATCAGATCCTTTTCGCTAAAAACGCGGTCGCTTTGCCTGATCACCTTGCCGGTCCTGTCCAGGGTGTCCGTTTCAACCCCAAAACGCAGGGTCGCATCGTAGACCTTGTTGAGGTTGGTGATCTGGTCGGCGACTCGAGTGGCCTCATTGAGACAGAGCACCAGGACGCCCGTTGCAAAAGGATCGAGGGTCCCCGTATGGCCGATCTTGCGGGGTGAGAGCAGCTTCTTTATTTTGGCGGCAGCCTTTGCCGAAGTAAATCCCTCCGGCTTGTCCAAAACAAGAATGCCCCCCGCTTCGTCCCCTGCGGTCAAATCACGACCCAAACACGTTGCTTGCCTTTGCGCTACGTTTCCCATATTTCCAAAGCTCAGTTAATGAAGCTCACGGCCTCTCCGATAAACATCGACCGGACTGACTGGAGACTTCCGGGAATCCGGCACGCCGCAGCCTGCCTGTGTCCACCTCCGCCGTGCCGCTGCGCAAGCTTGGCTACGTCTATGCCTTGCCTGGACCGCATGCTGACATGAATCACTCCGTCGCCGCCTTCCCGAAACAGGATTGCGAGATCGACGGATTTGACCGAGCGAAGGTGATTTATGAACCCTTCGCTATCCATGTAGGAGGCCGACGAGTTTAAAAGCATGGCACGCGTAAGCTGCGCGGTGGCTATCCTGGAGCCGGCATGAAACTCCACGGTCCCGAGCACCTGTGAAAGCAATTCAAGTTTTTCGGGGGTAGTTGAATCATAGATATGTGTCGCTATAAACGCGGGATTGGCCCCCGCTCCGACCAGAATGCAAATCATCTCGAAAACGCGCTGGTTCGTGTTCGAGAACCTGAAAGAGCCCGTGTCGGTCACAATCCCCGTGTAGAGCAGCAATGACAGTGCAGCGTCAGGGGCAAGAGAAAGACTCATGCAAAGATCGAAGAGCATCTCGCAGGTGCTGCTTGCGGAAGGCTCTGCCCAGTAGACGTTTCCGAAAGGCTTGCCCGGGATATGATGATCGATATTTATAACGAAAGGCACGCGTGCGCTGATGAACTCGGCAAGATCGTTGCCCACTCGATCGAAATCGCCGCAGTCGACAAGAATAGCGACTTCATATTCGGCGGAGTCAAACGGTTTGTTACTGACTTCCTGAGCCCCCGGCAGGAAGTCGAATTCCGGAGGAAACCGGTCCTGGGCATATGCATCGACTTTTTTCCCCAGGCGCTGGAGGATGAGCTTCATGGCAAGAAGGGAGCCGATTGCATCTCCGTCCGGACGAACGTGAGTGGCAATCATGAACCGTTCGTTTTTCCGAATGGCTGAGATGACCTCCCGGATTTTCAAGTTTTTTTGTTTACTCATCCTTGTGCAGCTCTTTCAACAGCTTTTCTATTTTGTCGCCATACTCGAAAGAATTATCGTATTGGAACTGAAGCTGGGGAATGTACCTCAGGCTCAACCTCCGGCCAAGCTCCTGGCGCACGAAGCCCCTTGCTTTGTCAAGCCCCGATGCTGCGTTCTTTTTCGCATCTTCGTTCGCGCTCTGGCCCATAACACAGTAAAAAACCCTGGCATGCTTGAGATCGTCCGAAACTTCAACACCGCTGATCGTAACGCCGGCCACGCGCGGGTCTTTCACGCGGCGGAAAACGAGGTCCGCGATTTCCTTTTTGAGCAGGTCCGCAACTCTGTCGGATCGTTTATATTCCATTTCCTCATTTATCCGCCCTGGCACAGAGCTCGTTGGATTGGCTTCCCGGCGCTCCCTGCCCAAAATTCACGGCCCTTAGACGGGTATCAACTCTATCTCACGGCTGATCAGTTCCGCCAGACCCAGCGCATCCATGAAATCGATTATCCGGTCCAAAAGCGAATTCAACACGCGCCCGTCGTTGCCGATCACGGCGATGCCTATGGAGGTCTTCTGATAGACGTCCTGATCCGCCACTTCCGCAACAGCCACATTGAATCGGCTGCGACTTTTTTCCACCAGGCCTTTCACAATCCGCCGCTTCTCTTTGAGAGAATGGATCTCGTAGAGCCTGAAGCTGACAAGGGCCACACCTACGGTCATGATCGCCTCACGAGCCGGCCCTGCGTTCCTGCTCGGGTTCAAAGACCTGCTTTATTTCCTGGATCTCATAGGCTTCAAGGATGTCCTTATCCTTGAGGTCGTTGAAATTCTCGATCCCGATGCCGCATTCGAATCCGGCCTTTACTTCCTTGACGTCATCCTTGAACCTTCTGAGGGAACTGATCTTTCCGTCGTACACTATTACATTGTCACGAAGCACCCGCGCCCTGGCGTTTCTTTCCACACGGCCGTCGAGTACCGAGCAACCTGCAATCATCCCGATTTTTGGAACGTGAAAAGTCTGTCTCACTTCGGCCCGGCCGATCACATTTTCTTTGTAAATGGGCTTGAGCATGCCGACTATGGCGCTTCGGATGTCATCGAGGAGCTGATAGATGACATCATAGTAGCGGACGTCCACCGATTCCTGCTCGGACAGGTCCACCACCTTCGAATCCGAGCGGACATTGAAGCCGATCACGATGGCGTTCGAGGCGGAAGCAAGCATAACATCGGTTTCCGTGATCGCGCCGGTGCCGCTGTGGATGATATTTACCTTTACCTCGGAGGTCGAGAGCTTGAGCAGCGAATCGGCGATTGCTTCCATGGAACCATGGACGTCAGTTTTGAGAATGAGTTTGAGTTCCTTGACCTCGCCTTCCTGAATCTGATCGAACAGGTTTTCGAGCGTAATCTTGCTCGAGCGCGAAAGCTCCTTTTCCCTCAACTTGAGGAGCCTGTGTTCGGCGACTGTTCTGGCCTGTTTTTCATCGGCCAGGATGATAAAATCGTCACCGGCGTTGGGTACGCCTGAAAAACCGAGGACTTCGATCGGGATAGACGGTTGAGCGGCATCTATTTTCTGCCCCCGCCCATCGAACATATTGCGGACGCGCCCCGAATAGATTCCGCAAACATAGACGTCGCCGGCCCTGAGCGTACCTTCCTGAACCAGGACTGTGGCCACCGGCCCACGGCCTTTGTCCAGCTTGGCCTCGATGACTCTGCCCCTGGCCATCTTGTTTGGGTTGGCCTTGAGTTCAAGCAATTCGGCCTGCAGGATCACCATTTCGAGCAATTCCTCGATCCCGACGCGTTTTTTAGCCGATATTTCCACCATTGTGGTGTTGCCGCCCCATTGTTCCGCGATGAGTCCGTGCTCGGAGAGTTCGCGCCTGACTCTTTCGATATTGGCGTTTGGTTTGTCGATTTTGTTTATGGCGACAATGATCGGGACCTCGGCGGCCTTGGCGTGATTTATGGCCTCGACCGTCTGCTGCATAACGCCGTCATCGGCCGCAACCACCAGGATGACGATATCGGTGACTTTGGCGCCCCTTGCGCGCATGGATGTAAAAGCTTCATGGCCCGGGGTATCCAGGAATACGATGTCGCCCCTATCGAGCTTGACATGGTAGGCCCCTATGTGCTGGGTAATTCCTCCAGCTTCACCTTCGATTACCTTGGTATCTCGAATGGCGTCGAGCAGTGAGGTCTTGCCGTGGTCGACATGGCCCATGACCGTTACAACGGGTGGCCGTGGAGCCAGTTCTGCAGCGCTGTCCTCTTTTATCTGGAGCACTTCTTCTTCTTCGAAAGCGGTTTTTTCGACTTCAAATTCGAAATCTGAGGCCACCAGCGCCGCCGTATCGAAATCCAAGGCCTGGTTTATGTTGACCTGAAGCCCGAGGAGCAGCAATTTCTTTATAACCTCGCCTGCTTTTATCCCCATCTGCCTGGCAAGATTTGCCACTGTTATGGCCTCGTCTATCTTGATTCGCTTCCTGCCGACTTTTTGGGCAACGGGCTCGGGTCTGGGCGGCTCTTTGAAAGATTGCCTGGCCGCCCTGGCACGGCCCCGGTCACCCTGGGCCGCAAGCTCCTTTTTCGTATAGAGGTCTTCTTTCTGGAAGACTTCTTTGCGCCGGCCGGGTTTGGCCCTTTCACCCTCTTCGGGTTTGCGCCGCTTTTGTTCCTTTAAGGCAGGTTCGATAATTTCCGTGCCTCTGGCCATGAAACGGGCGGCCAGTTCGGTGAGGTCCGGTTCCTCCTCGGTTTCTTCCGCCATGATTTCGGGAAGCTTGATGATCCTGGCCGGCTCCTCTTTCTTTACTTTCTTGCGTCTTCTCTTCTTGCCTTTTTTTCTGCCCTTGCCCTCTTCTTCCTCATCTTCGGCGATCTCAGAGCCCGGGAGCACGTCGGCCGGTTTGGGCGTCAGGGCCGCGGCCTCAACGGCAGGCGGTTGTATTACCGGCGGTTCAATGACCGGTGTAACCACCGGGCTGACCGGTTCGACGGGTTCGGCTGGTTTGGACTTTACCTTCGGCGGCGGCTCAGGGGCTTTGGGCTCCTCAATCAAAGGCGCCGGTTTGATGATCCTTGCGGCCTCGTGTCTGGGTGCAGGGGGAGTAACCGGCTCCAATCTCTCGGGGAGCTCCGGGGGCTCCGGCGGGGCAGTTTCGCGCGGACCTGTCTCGGCGGGGGATTCCGAAACGGACTTTGTCTCAACTGGGACCTCGACCGCTGGTTTTTCCAGAACTTCGACAACAGTTTGAACCGGCTGTTCTTCAGCGGCTGGGGCCTGGGGTGCTTCAGGCTCAGGCTGCAGTTCGAACCTTTTGCGCCTTCGGATTACTTCCCGCCCGATGCGTTTTTCTTCCACTTTTTCGGAACCGGGTCTTGATTCCGCAAGCTGCTGCCTCAGCTTGAGCACAGCACTGTCGGACAGCGTGCTCATATGGTTTTTGACCTGGAAGCCCAATTTCTCGATTCGCTCAATCAGGTCTTTGTTCTCCATGTTCAATTCTTTTGCGAGTTCATGCACCCTTAGTCTCGTCATGAAAACTTCCCCCTTGGAAACACTCTCTTCACTACCCATTTTGCATTCCATCCGATACGGATCGGTAAGGATTTAAAATTCATTTGTCCAAAAATACGTCTTCCGTCAGACTGAGCTGCCTGGCGCCGTTGCGGAAGGCCCGCTGGATTCGCCGGTTGAGGCGCAAACCAGGAAGACACTCCGGGCAAGCATAGCCGCCGCGGCCTTTCTCCCGTGCGGGGATGTCCGGCAAAACCCGCCCGCTCTCAGGGTCCAGGTACAGGCGAATCAATTCCCCTTTGGGCTTTTTGCGCATGCACGCAAGACAGGTGCGAACTGGTATGTGGCAGCGTTTCGGCAGTCTGATTTATCCTTCCCTGACCTGGTCGGAATCGGTGTGCAGTTCCTCCGGGTCTTCAATCTTTTCCTGCCGGCCTTCCTGAACTACCTGTTCCTCGTCTTCCTGCAGTTCGTCGCGCTCTTCCATCTTTTCCTGCAGGCCCTCTTGAACTACCTGTTCCTCGTCTTTTTGCAGCTCGTCGCGCTCTTCAATCTCTTCCTGCCGGTCCTCCTTAACTACCTGTTCCTCGTCTTTTTGGAGCAACTTCCGGGCTTCGGCCAGCATCGCTTCGAGGGTCGATGCCGACAGACGGGTAGTATCCTCTAATTCGACCAGCGAGGTTTCGAGAAACTCTTCAAGCGAACCGATTCCCGATTCATACAGCTTGTCGGCGATCTCAGAGGCAAGGCCGGGAATTCGCAGGAGCGACTGGTAGCCCACCTGCTTTTGCCGCTCATACCGGCTCTCGCTCTTCACGTCGATTCGCCAGTTGGTGAGCTTGGAGGCAAGGCGCACGTTCTGTCCTCTTTTGCCAATGGCAAGTGAGAGCTGATCGTCGGGCACAATGACCTCCATACTCCGGTTGGCCTGGTCAATTATAACCTTTGATATAATGGCCGGAGCGAGCCCATTGACCACAAATTTGGCGGGATCCATGTTCCAGGGAATAATGTCTATCTTTTCTCCCCTGAGTTCCTGAACCACGTTCTGAACCCGTGTCCCCTTCATCCCGACGCATGCGCCGACCGGGTCGACATCGGAATCTTTGGAGATGACCGCGATTTTTGCCCTGGACCCGGGCTCGCGCGCCGCACTGATTATGCTTACAATCCCTTCGCTGATCTCGGGCACTTCCGAATGGAAAAGCTGGATCAAAAAGTGCGGATGGGTGCGGCTGAGGACAATCTGAGGGCCCTTGCTGATCTTTTTCACGTCCAGAACATACGACCTTATCCGGTCGCCCTGCCGAAACACCTCTCGTGGAATCTGTTCCTTTTGAGGCAGGATAGCTTCAGCCTGACCGATATTTACCAGTATGGCGCCTTTGTCCACTCTCTGGACAATGCCGTTTACAATCTCACCCTTGCGGCTCTTGAACTCATCGTAGACAACCTCCCGTTCGGCATCCTTCATCTTCTGAATAATGACCTGCTTGGCGGATTGCGCCGCAATCCGGCCCAAGGTCTCCGTATCCATCCTGATGCCGAGTTCGTCTCCGATCTCGCTCTCGCTGTCCAGCCTCAACGCCTCCGAAAGAAGCACCTGTTTGTCCGGATCGCTCACCTCTTCAACGACTTCCTTGAACTGAAAGGCTTCGATCTCCCCGTACTCCTCATTAAAGGTGACGTCCAGATCCAGTTTGGAGCCGTATTTTTTCCTGATGGCCGATTTGATGGCCTCTTCAAGAGTGTGAATCAGGGTCTGGCGGTCAATGCCCTTTTCTCTGCTGACCTGCTCAATCAACCGCTTGAGTTCACTGGCCATAAGTAGAGATTACCTCCATTATTAAGATAATTCCTTTTTCATACAATAGATCAGTGTGATTTCCGCTCCACTGATTCGAAATATAGCAACCGGGCGCGCTCGATAAAGGGTAAGGGTATCGAATAGCTCCTTGCCTCGCATTCCATTACTATCCCGTCAACGGCGGCCTCTTTCAATTCACCTTTGAAATTCCGACGATTCTGTATCGGAGTTATGGTGCGGACTTCGATCATATTGCCGATCTGCTTTTGAAAGTGTTCGAGTTTTCGCAGCGGCCGGTCGATGCCCGGCGAGGAAACCTCCAGGTTGAAAGGGGTATGGATCAAATCGGCCATATCCAGCAAATCGCTCGCGATGCGGCTTATTTCGGCGCAATCTTCAACCGATATTCCGCGGTCTATATCAAGAAATACACGCAGCACCCATCCGACAGGTTCGCGGCGATATTCAATTTCGAGTATCTCCATACCCTGGGCGGCGATCACCGGCTCAAGAAGATCCCATATCTCAGCGATCAGTTCGTTTTCTTCTCTATTGAGCTGTTGAGCCAATTCACGCCCTTTTCCGCGCCTTGCCGACTGCAAAAAAAAAGTGGGTCACACAACCCACTTCGTCAAGCAGACAGACAATTTTCAAATTCCAGTTAGGAATAACTTTAACTCAGAATCCAGAACAGTTGTCATCCACTCATCGAAGCAGGCCTGGACTTTAAGCCCCCTCAAAAAGGGAAACCCTTCTTTGAAAAGAAGGGAACTTCTCGACCTGGAGCGGGCGACGGGATTCGAACCCGCGACCCCAAGCTTGGGAAGCTTGTGCTCTACCAACTGAGCTACACCCGCAAGCGAGCAAGAAGAATGTATTGTACATGAGCCTGGTCCAACGGGTCAAGCAAAATTGCGTTCCTCTCACCGGCGACGTAAGCGCCTTCAACTCATGGCGCATGCAACGAAAGCGCCGGCCGCCGGCCCACGGGCAACAATCATCAAGGATTCGGCTCGTTTTTGTAAATCAGGCATGCCTGCAATGTTTCGCTCAGCCGGGGACGGGATCGCCCGGTTTAGAGCTCTGCTTCGACCGGTCCTTATCAAGGGCCTTTCGAACCATGTTCGCCAGATCTTTTGCAACGAAGGGCTTGACTATAATTTCCACATCGAAGTCCACTGCGGTGCTCAGGGTAGTTTTTTCAGAAAACCCCGTGCATATGATTACCGGAATACCAGGTCGAATTCGGTGTATTTCCTTGGCGAATTCAGTCCCGGTCAGCTTGGACATGGAGCAGTCGGTAATAACGAGGTCGAAATGATCGGCATCGGCGCGGAATAACTCCAGGGCCTTTAAACCATCCGTGACTGAAGTAACCTGATATCCCAACCGGCTCAAAATTTGGGTCCCGATTTCCAGCATAATCTGTTCATCATCTATAAACAATATATTCTCATTACCCTTTTCAAGGTCATGAACCGGCCCGTCAACAGTCAGAGCCGCCGCCTTCAGGCAGGGCAGGTATATAGTGAATGTGGTTCCCTTGCCGGGAGCGCTCTTGACCGAAATAGCCCCATCGTGCCTCTTGACTATTCCGTGCACAACCGCCAGTCCAAGGCCGGTGCCTTTCCCGAAATCTTTCGTAGTGAAATAGGGTTCGAAGATTCGCGGCATGGTTGCCGTGTCCATCCCACATCCGGTATCTGAAACGCTTAGTCTCAGAAAGGGGCCGGGCTTGAGGCCTATGAGCGATAAGGATTCCAGGTCGTCTTCGCTCAGATCGACCCGAAAGAGATTGACCTCCAGCACCCCATTGTCATCCATCGCATGAGTGGCATTTACACAAAGGTTCATCAAAACCTGGTGAATTTGAGTGGCGTCGGCCAAAACGCGACCTTTTTCCAAATTCTGCTTTATCTCAATTGCAGCCGGAAGCGACGCCCTCAAGAGTTTTAAAACCTCTTTGACGATAAGGCTGATCTCAAGCGGTCTTCTTCCGGTTTCTTCGTCCGGTCTGCTGAATGTCAGAATTTGCCTGACCAGGTCCTTTGCACGCAAACCTGCATTGAATACCTGCTCAAGCCCGTTCCGGATTTGACCGGGGAGCGAACTGTCGTTTAAAGCCATTTCGGTGAAGCCTATTATCGGCGCCAGGATATTGTTGAAATCGTGGGCTATGCCGCCCGCGAGCGTCGCAATGGCTTCGAACTTCTGCGCCTGACTGAGTTTGGCTTCGAGCATGGACCTGATTTCTTCGTCTTTCTTGTGCTCGGTTATATCTCGAATCGTTAGAACAGCTCCTATAATATTGCCTGCCTCGATTATCGGGGTGCATGAATAGAGCGCCGGGAATTTTTCTCCATTTTTCCTCCAAAGGACTTCCTCTCTCATCGGGCATGGATTTCCCGTTCTGAGGGTGGCATGCATGGGACACGCATTGCGGGGGTAAACAGAGCCGTCCGGTTTGGAGTGATGAATAAGTTCGTGCATATCTTTGCCAAGCATTTGCTCTATTTCGTATCCCAGCATCACGGCGGAGGACGGATTTGAAAAAACGGCTTTCCCCTGGACATCAAGCCCGATGATTCCTTCACTTGCAGCACGCAGAATCAATCGGTTCAGGCGATTGAGATGCTCATGTTCCTCTTTTGCCCGTTTGCGTTCGCTGATGTCGCGGACAAAGACCAGGGCGCCGTCTTGGCCGTTATAAGTAATCGGGACCGCCGAGGTCTCAACTTCGACGACCGACCCGTCGATTCGTATGAATTTCAGTTCGATGTTCGGCACCGGTTTTTTTTCGATACTGAGTAAATGGATGCGTCTGCCGACCTCCTCGCGGTAATCCGGATGAAGTCTTTCCATGTTGGATCTTCTGATCAGTTGGTGTGGGGACTTGGCGCCAAGCAGTTTAACGGCCGCTGGATTAACATAGGCGAAAAGACCTTCGGTTTGGACGAAAATGGCATCGGGAGCGTTTTCAACAAGCAGGCGAAACATTTCTTCACTGGCCCGGAGCGCTTCGCCGGCTTTTTTGCGCTCGATATCCCGCATTTCGAGCAGTGATGCCATATCGTCGAAAGATTTTGCCAACAGGCCAATTTCATTGGTGGAATGCGGCAAGCCGGTTCGCGCCCACATTTCTCCCTTGCCGAATCGCTGCGTTGTCTTTACCAGTTGATTGACCGGCTGGATTAAAAGGTGGTTCGCATGCCTCCATACCAGATACATGGCAAGGAGGCCCAGAATCCCCAAAACAGACAGGTAGCCAAACATCTCAAGGCCTGCGGCCTCAAGAATCCGGTTGCTCGCGGTGCCCACTTTCAAGTAAAGATATGGAGAAGAGCCTTCCTGGAGCCGCACTTGCTTGAAGGCATAAGTTCTGTAGACGCCATCCTCGCCGGTTCGTCGAAAGGTCCCGAGTTCAGGACCGCCGTTCATCCGCATGAATGCGCCTTCGGAGGTAGGTTCGCCGGGAAGAACCGCGTCATTTTCCGGAAAACGGAACAGACGTATCCCTTTTCTATCCGTAACGGTAAAGGAGGACCCGTTGGGCAGACTTAGCCCCGTCAGAAAATGCGAAAACTCGCCCACATCGAAACCGGCTATGACGATTGCCGCAAGGCTCCCCTCTGCATCAAAGACTGGATAGGCATAACTCAAACACGATACCCTGCTGACTTTGCCGATATGGTATTCACCGACGGATAGACCTTGCGTCCGGATGGCATCCTTTACATACTTTCGGTCTCCCAGGCTGACCTTGTCCTTAATCGGTGGTGAACTGGCAAATATTTCTCCATCGGGCGTTACGGCGCCCAGGAATGCATAAAATGGAAAGCTTTTACGGAGTTGACGGAATAATTCACTGCAGGCTGGAACGTCACGTTTTTGCAATTCAGGCAACCGGGCCAGTGTGCCGAGCATCTGTTTCGTCCCGGCGGTAATCTGCTCGTGACGGGCAGCCAGGCTCTGGACAAGGAGCGTGGCCTTGTTGGCTTCGTCCTGAATCGCTCTGCCGCCGTGTGTCAGACTTGAAATAACAATGATAGCCGATGCCGGCAGGAATATGATCAGCAATAACAAAAGCATTTTCCTGCCGATGGACCAAAAGCCCAAAGGTAGCTCCTTATCCACTGCGCCTCCATTTCCTTGCACCTGGCCGGGAAAACTTGAGTTTCTCACGGATACATCGGAAGCTTTTCTTCACTACATAACGGAATTCAATAACAGACCTTATCAATTGCAGCCGGTTATGATCCGGTCAGACTTCAAAATCAACGTAAATTCAAAGACATAATCGTTTGTGGTGGCTCTAAGCCCGGGATGCCTCAGTCCTTGAGCGCGGCATAGCACACCCCGCCTCTTGAATTCAAGTATCCATGGCGTGTTGCCGATATTACCGGTTGGAGAGAACCCGATGTCTAATTTCAGAGGGCCCTTGAAAAGCGCTCGGCCGCGAATAACGAGCTTCAAGCCGCCCTGAATGAGGAGGCGCCAGATGGAAGAGGTCACTGCTGATGGTTTGGTCTCGGAACGCTGGACCGAGGAAGAACTTGAGTTGCTCAAGTGCCTCGTTGATTTAAAGATCCCCATAGACATAATATCCGAGGAATTGGAGCGTTCATTGACGGCTACAAGCCTAAAGGCGGTTGAATTGAGGCTGAATTTGTTCTCATGAATTGAGGGGTCCCAAGCCCGGCTTTTGGAGCACTTTCCGGAAGTGGGATTCCCAGTACCTGTTCTCTCCATATCGCGGGCCCGGCGAGGTCCAGGAAGATTATCCGCGATAAGGGGCTGAGCAGGTTGAGAGTTTGCTTCAAACTGCAAGGGAACAGGAGTATAGAACATGTAATCGATCTCATCCCGGATTCCGATGCCGCTTGGGTCCGGCCTGATCCTGATTGTGCCGGCCGGGATGCCTGACATAAATGCCGTTGAATCGCAAATATTTGAAAGTGACGCATGGACAATGAAAATCTTTTTAACAGGTTGTTGATGGAACCGGGGAGATCTTTGCACTTGACTGTTTGCGGTCGAGTTGTCAAGGGCTGTTTCGTAGGTTTCAAACCTCGTGAGTATCTAATCATCGAAGTCCCCCGATCGGCAGAAAGTGACGCCGCCCTTACCGAGCGCCAGACCGTAACTGGATCATTCTATGTATCGGGGACACTGGTCCGGTTTGAGTCCCCGATCTCAGCCTATCTGAAAAGACCCGCGTGGCTTCTGTTTGTAGAATATCCATCTTCCCTTTCAAAAGTCCGGGATCTGCGGAGCGCGTATAGGGCGGAATGCAGTATCCCATGTACACTGGTGACTTTGTTTAACTTAAATCAATACCCCGGATTGATAGTCGACATCAATGCAGGCGGCTGCAGATGCATTCCGTCGTCCATTTCACACAGTCGGGCGGAAATCTTATTCAATTCCGAAAAGAAGGTGCTGCTGGAATTCGAATTGCCGGGCAGCAATGGCAGGAAAAGAGTGTTCGGTGAGGTTGTAAGTGTAAGACGGGATGGCGCGGAAATCTCGTTCGGCATCAAATTCAACGACAATGACGATCAAACGGCTTTGAGAGAACTGGAAGACTATGTTTCCAACGTTGTGAAACTGCCTTCCTGAATCCATCGCGTTTTACGAGTTCGGCACCTTCCGGTTGCCGTATTTGCGCCGGTCCCTTCGAGGGGTTTCCGGCGTTTTCCATGATTTCACGGTATTCTCCCTTTGGCTGATCGTTGGGCCAATTCATCCAGTTTCAGCAGAACCTTGTGATTCTTCGCAAAGACACTATCCTATCGGGGCAGCTTGAAAGATTGTCTTCACATGTCGATGCGGCCTGGATTCCGAGGCGTCAAATTTCGATAACTGTTCCAAATGGAACCATTGTATATTGCAATAATTTAAGGGTTTTATTTCATCAACGGTGGAGGTGCAGATGTCTCAGCGAGGGTCGAGCAGTGGGAAGTTCAATTTTGGCGCGATTTCATCGTGTGTGGTGCTGATCGGGTTTTTCGTGGCACTGAGCCTCATCATCCTGTCCGACCCGCTCTCAGCCGGCGAAGGCGCCCCGGGGGAAGTGCTCAAGATAACCCGCATTACGCCTTCGGGCGCCGATGTCCCACCAGGAAGGCAGATCGTATTTGAATTCGACCACCCCGTTGTACCCCTGGGCAGGATGGAACGGAGCCCTTCAGAAATGCCGGTTTCCATCGAACCGGCCCTTTCCTGCCAGTGGCGATGGTTGAATTCGTCCAATCTGGCGTGCCAACTGGACGAGCAACATGCGATGGCGCCATCGACCCGCTACAATATATCTGTCAGACCCGAAATCAAATCAGAGGACGGGGCCGGGCTCGCCGCACCCGTCACTCATTCTTTCATAACTCAGCGGCCACACACATCGTCGGCGCTTTTCGACATGTGGCTGTCGCCCGTAAAGCCGCAGCTCAGAGTACGCTTCGATCAGGCTGTCCGCAAAGATTCTCTGGAAGCGCACCTTTTCTTCAAGACGGTGGGAGGGTCGAGGGTCGCAACCAAAGTCAGCGAGGACAACCGGTATGAGAAATCAAACATAAATTGGCTGTTGAGCCCGGCCGCAAACCTTCCCGAGGACCGCGTCTCAGAACTTGTCGTCGAACCTGGAGTGTTATCTGTCGGGGGGACCGAACCGGGCATCGAAAGCGGCTCTGTATTAAGCTTTCGCACACTTGGGCAGTTCCGTTTCGAAGGTGTGCGGTGTCAGGATTTGAGAGGCAATGAGTTAACTCTTCGCCCAGGGGCCCGCGCGCCTCAGGGCTCAGTTCGGAGTGCATGCGATCCTGAGGGTCCTGTTTCGCTGCTCTTCACCTCCCCGGTGGCCCAATCTGAAATCAAGAAGAAGGTATCACTAAGCCTGGCCGGGCAAGGCGCGCCGGTCAGCGGCATCTGGCCTGAATACGAAGGTTTTCCCATGGTCCGGGAATTGCCCGAAAAAGGGCATTATTTCGCTTATGATATCGAAAGTGAATCCATCAAACCATTCAGCAAGTACAGGGTCCACGCCAAAGCCAGGGACCTCAAGGACGAATTCGGAAGGGTGCTTACCCAGCCCATCGACATGCGTTTTTCCACGGACCATTTGCGACCTGAGTTGAGCCTCTACAAACACATGTCAGTCCTCGAGAAGGGAATCGACACCGATTTGCCTGTATTCGCAGGCAACATAGACTGGATCGATCTCAAGTATCAGACCATTACGACGGCGGGAAAATCTGCCGCGAAATCGGTCACGCTTCCCGGCCCGAGGGCCCGCGATGTCACGAGCGTCGTGCCGCTGGGAATCAGAAAGCTTATTCCAGCTGAATCGGGGGTCCTTACCGGGACCGTTGCGGCCCGTCCTCCAATTCACCGGAAGGAAGAGGAGCCGAGCTGGTTTTTTGCGCAAATCACACCCTTTGATGTTCACGTAAAAATGGGACACTTCAACACGTTAGTCTGGATTACCGACCTCCAGACCGGCGAGCCGGTCCCGGGCGTCAGCATAGAGGTCCGGAAAGATTCGTACGTAGAGTTGGGGACTAATCCGGAAGCCTTGACCAAAGCGGTAACCGATGCCAACGGGATAGCGGAACTCGCCGGGACTTCGGAAATCGACCCGGCGCTCGAACTTGCGGAGGGCTACTCGCACGACAGCGATCAAAGGTTTCTCGTCATGTGCCGTAAAGGCGCCGACATGGCCGTGGTCCCGCTAATGTATCATTTCCGTGTTGACAGCGAGGGATCCAACTATCAGTACATCCCTTCCTGGATGCGCTCGCAGCACGGGCACATAAGAGCTTGGGGCGCAACCGCTCAGGGTATCTACAAAGTGGGGGACACCGTTCAGTACAAACTTTATGTCAGGGACCAGGAAAACCGGCATTTTATCGCGCCGCCCGAAGGCACCTACACGCTGAAGGTCGTGGACCCGGCCTCAAGGGTTATCTTCCAGCGCGATGACATCAAGCTTTCCAGATTCGGCGCTTTGGACGGCGAGTTTGTGATTCCAAAAAACGGTGCGGTCGGGTACTACGATTTTCAACTCGAATCCAGTTTTGCCAAGCTCAATCTCGAACCTCTTCAGATGCTTGTAAGCGATTTCACGCCATCGCCTTTCCAGGTCATTACAGAACTCAACGGCAAGATGTTCGGCACCGGTGAAAGCGTTACCGTCTCAACTCAGGCCAAACTCCATGCCGGCGGACCGTACGGAGGAGCCGGACTTGGCATCACGGCTTCCGTCGAGGCCCAGGATTTTCGGCCCGAAAACCTTTTTGCGCGTGATTTTCAAGTCGACGTTGTCGAAAAAGCCGATAATGAAGGGCGAGGAGAAACACGGCCGGAGGTGCAGACCGTTTTCCAGACAAAAGGAAAACTGGACAATAACGGCAATTTCGAGTCACAGTTCACGATTGCAGATCTGCCGGTCTATTACGGGCTGCTTACAGTCGAGAGTTCGGTCACGGACGAGCGCGGCAAATCCGTCGCAAACCGCGCGACGGCGATCTATTTTGGGCGAGATCGTTTTGTTGGCCTGAATCAGGCGGACTGGGTCCTGGAAGAGGGAACACCCGCAAAGACCGGCTTCATAGTAACCGACCAGACGGGAAAGGCCGTCCCCGGCGTGCCGGTCCAAGTCGAAATTGAGAAGCTTGAGACCAAAGCTGCTCGAGTCAAGGGGGCGGGAGACGCTTACCTGACGCAATACGAGACGGAGTGGGCGCCGGTCGAGACCTTGACCGTAACGTCGGGTGCTGAGCCCCAGACCTTCGAATTCACACCCAAACAGTCCGGAACTCTGAGAATAGTGGCGAGCGTTTCCGATTCGAAGGGCCGCATCCAAAAAACCACGATGCGCCGCTGGATTTCGGGGAAAAGCAACGTTCTCTGGAAGACAGAAGAAGGAAACGTGCTGAATATATACCCTGATAAGGAAACATACCGCGTGGGCGATACAGCGCGGATTTTCGTACAGAACCCTTTCCCCGGCGCAAAGGCACTGATTACCGTGGAACGATACGGCGTGCTCGAACGCTGGGTGAAAACTCTTGCGAACAGCGCCGAGTTGATCGAGGTCCCGGTCCTGCCGGACTATCTGCCGGGATTCTACATCTCCGTGATGGTAATGTCTCCACGAGTTGAAAAACCTCTTGGGCCGGGAGGCGAAGATCTTGGCAAACCGGTCTTTCGAATGGGCTACGCTAAACTGGAAGTGAAGGACCAGTTTAAGGAAGTCGAAATACAATGCAGGACCGACAAGGAAGTCTATAAGCCGCGCGAGACGGTAAAGCTCGAATTCGAAGCCCGTCCGAAAAACCTTTCACCCGGCGAGCCGATCCCCCCCATGGAAATCGCTGTCACGGTGCTCGACGAGTCGGTCTTCGACCTTCTGAAGCAGAAAAGAGGCGCATTCGATCCCTATGGTGGCTTTTACAAGCTCGAAGAACTGGACCTCGCCAATTACAACCTGATAATGCAACTGGTGGGGAGAGAAAAACTGGAGAGAAAAGGAGGGGCACCTGCCGCCGCTGCCGGGTTCGACCTTGGCATGCGCTCAGTCCTCAAATTTGTGAGCTACTGGAACCCATCCATTCCAGTCGATGGAGAAGGGAAGGCAAGAGTTGAGTTCCAATTGCCGGATAACCTGACAGGATGGCGGGTGCTGGCGATGGCTGTGACCCCGGACGACCGCATGGGTCTGGGAGAGTCCACCTTCAAAGTGAATCAGCTCACGGAAATCAGGCCTGTGCTCCCCAACCAGGTTCTGGACGGCGACAGTTTTTCGGCTGGCTTTTCGGTGATGAACCGAACGGGCGATAGTCGAAAAATCGAGGTGAGGATAAAGGCAGAGGGCCGGGTAGCTTCCGGCGGTCCCGGCCAGGCACAGGGCCAGGCTGCCGAGACTGTGCAAACGATCACGGCGGAGCCGTATAAGCGCTATACGGTGCGGCTCCCCGTGCAAGCCTCCGGCCAGGGCGAAATTGTTTTTACCGTGCAGGCCGGCGACGATCAGGACCGCGACGGCTTGAGGCAGACACTGAAAGTCCTTCCCAGGCTCGACCGAAACGTCGCCGCCGCTTATGGGAGCATTTTGACTGGCGAGGCTTCCCAACGGATCGAATTTCCGGAGGACATGCGTCCCGATTCGGGCCTGTTGAGTGTAGGTCTGTCGCCTTCCATTCTTGCCGGGCTCGAGGGACCTTTCCATTTTATGAAGGTTTACCCCTTCGAGTGCTGGGAGCAGAAGATCAGCCGGGCGGTAATGGCAGGCGCCGCTGCGACCCTCGCACCCTATTTTTCCAGTTCTTTCTCATGGCAAAACGCTCCGGGGGAAGCCGAAGCGATACTTGCAGCAGCCTCCGAGTTCCAGGCCCCCAACGGCGGAATGGCCTTCTACCAGCCTCGCGACGACTATGTAAGTCCATTCCTCAGCGCTTTTACGGCCAAGGCTTTCAACTGGTTAGAGGAGACAGGCCATGCTCCTCCGATACCGGTAAAGGAAAAACTGACTGAGTATCTTCTCAATCTCCTGAAGCGCGACGATGCCGAAGACACGGTTTCCCGCAGCGTTTTATCCAACGTAAGGGCGCTTGCCCTGTCCGCCCTGGCCGATGACGGCGAAATCACCCGCGCCGACCTCGACCGTCTTTACGTTCGCCTGCCGGAGATGAACCTTTTCGGCAAGGCCATGTTGCTGGAAGCCCTGGCCAAGCTGCCGGATACCTTGGAAATGAGAAAGAAAGTCGTTGAAAGCATTTTAGCCCACTCCGACAGGAGCAGTGGAACGATCAGATTTACCGAGCAACAGGACTCGGCGCTATTTTCGATCCTGTCCTCGCCGATAAGGGACAATGCGGCAATCCTGATGGCGTTTTTGTCTCACCAGGCCGCGGGTGCTTCTGAAGATCCGGGCGATATCACCTTGAAACTGATGGCAACAATCGCTTCGAGCAGGAGGGGGCAGAATCACTGGGCCTCGACCCAGGAGAACCTCTTTGCCGCTATGGCGGCCGTTCGCTACAGCAAAGCATTCGAAACTCAAAAACCTCAGTTTGGCTTCCAGACGCTTCTGGACCAGCAACCCTTCGGCCAGGGCAGCTTTGGGAGCTTTTCGGACAAGCCCGTGAAACTGGAATACAAGGCGCTGGATTCGGATAGCGGCCGGAAGGCGGCCGTGACTTTGCGAAAGGAGGGTGAGGGCAGGCTTTACTACGATACGACGCTGTCTTATGAACCAGGCCGGATGAATAGCGACTCGATCAATGCCGGGATTGAAATCCACCGGGAGTACAGCGTTGAGCGCGACGGGAAGTGGGTGCTTGCGCCAAATCCTCTCGAGATAAAGACCGGTGATCTGGTGAGGGTTGACCTGTTTGTGTCTCTGCCCTCGGAGCGTTACTTCGTCGTGGTGAATGATCCAGTGCCGGGTGGCCTGGAGCCGGTTAACAGGGAACTGGCGACTACCTCGGAACTCGACGCGCAAAAAGGCGAATTCGCCTTCGCGCCGGAGTCGTTTCGGAACAGGTATTCCGACTGGAGTGGCTTCGGCCTTTCGCGCTGGAGTTTCTACCATAAGGAATTGCGGCATGATTCAGCTCGATTTTACTCAGAGCGGCTCGGCGCCGGACACTATTACCTTTCTTATACGGCCCAGGCGATAGCTCCGGGTGAATTCACGGCGCAGCCCGCCAGGGCTGAGGAAATGTATGAACCTGACGTCTACGGTAAGAGCTCACCCGTAGTGTTCAAAGTGGGACTTTCCGAATGATCGTGATACGCCGGATTTGCAGGTCAAGGTCTGCGATCTGTTGCCTCCTGTGCCTCATTGCCGGCCTGTCGGTGCTTGCGCTGAAAACGGTAGTGGACCTTCAAGCGCTGCCGGCATCTCTTTTGTTTGGCGACTCGGAGGTGAAGAAGCCGCAGCTCCTGGACCGAAGCGGAAATCCGCTGCTGGTAAGCTATCAAAACAAGTGGAGCGTTCAAAGCGTTGCCCTCCACGAAATACCTGCGTTGCTCCGGAATGCCTTTGTCGAATCTGAAGACAGGCGTTTTTACACCCACGGCGGGCCTGACTGGCAGGCCCGCGCCCACGCACTCGCGCAAAACCTGCGGGCCATGAGAGGGGTCCGGGGCGCAAGCACTATTACCGAGCAGGTAGTGCGCATGCTTCACCCCCGGCCTCGAACCGTATGGTCCAGATGGCTTGAAGGAATCGAGGCGGCGCGCCTCGAGAAGCGTTTTTCCAAAAGCGAGATTCTTGAGTTCTATCTGAACCAGGTCCCGTACGGGCATCAGAGGCGGGGAGTCGTTGAAGCGGCCCGGTTCTATTTCGACCGTGATCCCGTTACCCTGAATGCAAAGGAAAGCCTTGCACTGGCGATTCTTGTGCGGGCGCCTTCCGGGCTTGATCTGAAAAAAAACCCCAAGTCCCTCGAATCGCGTCTTGCGAAGCTCGCGGGACATATGCGCGCCAGGGGCCTGTTGAATGAAGCCGAATACCGGATCGCTCTTTCCACGGGTTTTGAATTCACTCATTCCAGGGGAGTAATCGAAGCCCAGCAGTTCGTTCAGTACGTGTTCAATAATACCTGGGCGGAGGCGGGGAACTCGAGCGGCATCCTGTCGACCAGCCTTGACGGGCGGCTTCAGCAAAAAGTGCGGCGAATCGTGCAAAGCCGCCTCAAAGGGTTGAGTTCGAGCGAGGTAGGCGAGGGGGCCGCTCTCGTAGTCGACAACAGGACCGGCGAGGTGCTTGCATGGGCGAGCGAGAGCTTTTCAGCCGGAAAATCAGGGGGGTGGATCGATGCCGTTACGGCGCGAAGGCAGCCGGGCTCCACCCTGAAACCGTTTCTGTACGCCCTGGCGTTGGAAATGGGATGGACCGCGGCAACCATTATAGAGGATTCTCCCCTGGCTGAAGCCGCCGGATCGGGTTTGCACAGCTTCCGTAACTATAGCAGGACCTATTACGGCCCGTTACGGCTGCGCATAGCGCTTGGGAACTCCCTCAACACCCCGGCGATCAGAACTATCCGGTTCACAGGCACCGAGCGGTTCCTCCAGTTGCTGCACTCTCTGGGGATATCAGGTCTTACCAAATCGGCTGAGTTCTATGGACACGGCCTTGTGCTGGGAGACGGCGAGGTGAGCCTCTTCGAGCTTGTTCAGGCTTATTCCGCCCTTGCGCGCGGCGGGGTCTTCAAGCCGCTGCGCACACTGTCCGAGCGCCACCAGCCCCCTGGAGAACCCCGCCAGGTAATCGGTGCGGGCACGGCGGCCATAATTGCCGACATACTGTCGGACCCCCAGGCACGGCGCCTCGAATTCGGACAGGGCCACCTTCTGCGGTTCCCGGTCCAGACGGCCGTGAAGACCGGGACCTCCTCCGACCATCGCGACTGCTGGGCGGTCGGTTTTACCGAACGCTATGCCGCCGGCGTGTGGATGGGAAACCTCGACCGCCGCCCGACCAGGGGGGTAACGGGCGCCATGGGTCCTGCGCTCGTTCTGCGGGCGATCTTCGCTGAGCTGAACCGGGACGGAGAAATGGGGTCCTTTTCTGCAGGCCTCTTTCCACAAACGGCCGGTCTGCGGTCGCTGGGCATATGCGCCGTGAGCGGAATGCTGGCGGGCCCCTGCTGCCCCCGGATAGACGAAAAATTTGAACCGGGCAAAGTCCCCGTCGACCTATGTACGCTTCACTCGGCCCTGGCTGAGGCGCCAATGTCAACCGAACCCGGCATGCAGTGCCCGGAGCCTGGCGCCCGGCATCAGGAAAATTCCACCTGGACCACTTTCGAAAAGGGGTTGGGTGTCTCCGGCGGCGAACTGCCGGCGTCCGACATCCAGATAATCCAGCCCACCCCTGGGCTTCAGATCGCTGTGGACCCGAGAATTCCCGCTGAACTCCAGGCTTTTGCGTTCAAAATTCCCAAAAAGATCAAGCCCGCCAGGGTCGAGTGGGTCCTTAACGGAAAGCCGGTTGGGGTAACCCTGGAAGACGAACACCAGTTCTTGTGGCCGCTTTCCCGCGGCGAATACACGTTGCTGGCCAGGGTGTGGCGCGGCGCCCCGAACGATCCGGTCGAAACCCCCAGGGTGGCCTTCGTGGTAAAATAATGCCGGGGCCGGCCGGAAAGTTATCCATTTTGATAGGTGAAAAAGAGACAATGAGTTAAGTGAAGACTAAGAAAAAAAACAACCAAAACGCTTAGGTTTATGATAGAATGCCAACTAGAATGGAGTAGAATTCATGGTTGAGCCTAAAGACGAAATCGACGCCGCCAACGAGCGGGCGGCTTCGCGCTTAGCCAAGACCCCGACGGCGATGGCGGCACGCTATGACCGCCGTATCGGGCGTTTGGTGATCGACCTCAGCAGCGGCCTATCAATCTCATTCAAGCCGCATGACGCCCAAGGGCTTGAAGAAGCCAAACCGGAGCAGTTGCATAACATCCAGATTTCGCCCTCAGGGCTGGGTCTGTACTTCCCAGCCCTTGATGCTGATCTTTACCTGCCCAGCCTTTTGGAAGGCTTCCTCGGCTCCCGTCGCTGGATGGCGGCACAACTGGGCAAGGCAGGCGGGAAGGCCACCTCAGACGCAAAATCCGCTGCCGTGCGGGCTAATGGTAAGCTCGGCGGGCGACCGAAGAAAGTCCGCATCCCTGACGTTTCGTGAATATAAAGCCGCGACGGGGATCAAGACGAGGCTAACGCCCTGTAAGGCGTGCGGCACGAGAGTTTGAGCGATTACAAGGTTAGTTCAGGACTATCCGGACACCGCGACAACCGGCACACTGTCATTTACACAGCAGCGAATCCGGCGAGGTTTGAAAGGCTTTGGCGATAGGGTTGGCCTTGACTTATGCCTCCCTCTGGGCTACAATGTGGCTCAAAGGGGTAAATACCATGATGACAACTCAGAACTCTGTTGTTCGTGCGAGGATTGACGGGCGAATTAAAGCCGAAGCTGAGGCGGTGCTTGCCTCTATCGGGCTTACCGTCTCCGATGCTTTTCGTATGATGATGATGCGTATAGCAAAAGAAAAGGCACTGCCTTTTGAGCCGCTCATTCCCAATGATGAAACCATTGAAGCAATGAAGGCCGCGCGGCGCGGCGAACTCGTCACGGTCGGCCCCGCCGACAAGCTGCTTGCGGGGTTGAATGCGGGAGATTAGGTACACCAGTCGATTCAAACGCGATTACAAACGGGAAAAATCAGGGCGGCACAGCAAAAAGCTTGATGCGGCCCTGATGGAAGTCGTGAGTTTGCTTGCCTCCGATATGCCCTTGCCCCGCCGCCACTTCGATCATTTGCTTTCCGGCGAATGGTCGGATCATCGAGACTGCCACATAAAGCCTAATTTGATCCTGATCTACCGTAAACCAGATGATGAACACCTCGATTTGGTTCGCCTTGGCTCGCACAGCGAGATCGGTTTGTGAACTTAAATTGTAAGTGGCTATGCGTTGGTGGCGTTCTGCCTCGTTGCCTGTCAGCCCCTGCCCTGGATAGGTGTCAAAAATCAAGCTCTTCAGCATTCTCATCGTCAAAGGACCTGTACATAGAACCTCAGTTATTGAACTAATTCAATCCGTGACATCTCTGCCTTCCTCATTTCCCGCGCACCATACATGAGCCTTCTTTTGCCCCATGAAGTGATCGAAAAAATTGAAAAATTGCGGTGGAATCGAAAATTTTTCCCGGGGAACGCAAGTTTTGCTGATTTGGATTGTTTAACAGGTAGACGGGGAAAACGGCCCGGCGGTTTCACTGAGTTTCCGGAGTCGGACGTCCGGTAAATGCCGGTCGAACACGCAGCGGAAAAGCATGCGGCTTTGGGCGCCGGCATGATGCGAATTTAAAAACGAGGAGCTATTCATGATGCCCGATGGCCAGGCGAAAGGACTTGAAGGCGGAAAACAAGCGCACGCGCCGGATGCAAGCCGGGGGAAAGCAAAGAACCTCTACAACATGATGGAGTGGGCCGGTGCGTTCGGCGACATCGGCACTTTAATTCCTTTCGTTGTAGCTTACATTACGATTGTGAAGGTGGAGCCTCTAGGGCTTCTCTTTATGTTTGGGCTTTGCCTGCTGGTCGCGGGATTTTACTACAGGACACCGATTCCCGTTCAGCCCATGAAAGCCATCGGCGCGGCAGCCATAGCCGGGGGTATCAGCCCGGCGGCCCTTTTCGGCTCAGGGCTAACCACGGGACTTTTTTGGCTGGTTGCCGGCTCCACGGGGGCAATCAGACCAATAGCCAAGCTTGCAACCAAACCGGTCGTGCGCGGCATAATGCTGGGTCTGGGTCTTTCTTTTATGGTGGATGGGATCCACCGCATGTGGACAGCGCCCGTCCTGGCCGGCATCGCTCTTTTAATTACTTATCTTCTCCTGACGAATCCCAAAGTCCCCGCAATGTTCGTGCTTTTGATCGTCGGGGTGGGCTCAGCGGTTATCATGAACCCCGAAATACTGCCGGAGCTTGCAAAAATCCATATCGGTTTCAAGCTGCCGGTCTTCAGTCTTCCTACCATTACCTGGAATGATCTGGTTGTGGGAACATTGCTGTTCACTATTCCCCAAATCCCATTGACTCTTGGCAACGCGGTGATCGCAATCGTTGCCGAGAATAACGAACTGTTTCCCGACAGGAAGGTAACCGAGAGAAAGATCGCTGTTTCTCAGGGCATCATCAACCTGGTTTCGCCCCTTTTTGGCGGTATTCCCATGTGTCATGGAGCAGGCGGGATGGCGGGTCATGTGCGGTTCGGCGCAAGGACGGGAGGAGCGCTGGTTATACTTGGATGTCTCCTCGTTTTCATCGCCCTGTTTTTCAGCGACTCCGTCGCGATCATCTTCAGAATTTTTCCCAATGCCATTCTTGGCGTGATTTTGTTTTTCGCGGGATCGGAACTGGCTATAGTTGTAAAAGACATTGGTGACAAAAAAACCGACTTTTATGTAATGATTATAGTAGCCGCCTTCGCAATGTGGAACATGGGGGTGGCATTTCTGGCAGGGGTGATTCTGGATAATTCGTTGAGACGAGGCTGGATAAAGATTTGACTCGCAGGGAGCCCATCGTCACAACATTGAAACGTAACCGTTCACCGCGAAGACGCAGAGGGCGCAGCGAAAACCTTAGACAGGATTAACAGCAAGGATTTACAGGATCGACGCAAAAAAAGGGCTGAAATTCAAATAGTGAATAGTGAATAGTCAACTGAAAAAACGCTTTTCCTACTCGCTGCTGACTCATCACCGCTCACTGCCGCAATGAACCATGGCAAAAAGGATAATAGAGCTGAAAAGTTCCGGCGGAATCGAGCCAACGATCGATATGGAATACAAGCTGATCGAAGCTATCGGAACTGGAGATACTTCGGCATTCGAGACGCTTATAAATAGGTACCGGAACTCCGTTTTGAATTTCATTTATAGATACGTGGGTGACCGCTACAGCGCGGAGGACCTGGCGCAGGAAGTATTCTTGCGGGTTTATAGCTCAGCCGCCGAGTTTGAACCCAGGGGCAAAGTCTCCACCTGGATTTTCAAGATCGCTTACAACCTCTCGCTAAATGAGATTTCGCGGAGGAAAAGGCTCTGCCTGTTTGCCGACACCGAGGAAGAAAAAGAGATTGAAATCAGAGCGTCAAACTCTTTCGCATTCGAAGAGCTGAAGGAGACATTGATGGATTATATTCAGCGCCTTCCGGAAAAGCAGAAAGCGGCCCTGCTTCTGAGGATAAATGAGGAACTTTCCTATTCGGAAATCGGCAATATTCTTTCCACCTCCGTTTCGAGTGTGGAGTCGCTGATATTTCGCGCCCGCGAGAATCTGAGAAAGATGATCGGGGGAAAACAGGAGGACAATAGTGGATCACGATAAGATTCGTGCCAATTTATCGGCCTACAAGGATGACGAATTGAATGCGGGCTTGAGAGACCAAATTACGCGCCATCTTCAGGTATGTGATGCCTGCTGTGAGGAATTGAGGGAGTTGGACCGGATTGATTCTTTAGTCCGGGAATTACCTCAGATCGGCGCCTCTGAAAATTTCACCTCCGAAATCATTACGAAGGCTCAAACGGCAAAGGCCCCTCGCCATTGGAAATTGAGCGTGCCCCGCAGAATTTTAGACAGGTTTTTGCTCCTGGCGGATTCGGTCGTCGAGTTGTTTCCCGGATATGAATTTCAAGGAGGTTCGCTCGATGAGTTTGGAGATTCTCCGCCCCTGTCATTGAGTCATGCTTACTTCCAACTTATCGGTCGGTAAAAGTGAGGACAGATATGAGTTTAGGGTATTTCCTTTTTGGTTTTGCGACAGCTCTGGTCATCGTTACGGTCTTTATCCTCGTGTTTTATTACTATCTAAAGCACACGCGGTGGAATAATTCGAATATAAAGGGTTATCTGGATCTGATACCCGATCTTTCAGATGAGCAACGGTTGAAGGTTCAAGGCATTCGACAGACTTTCCTGCCCAGGGTTGAAAGAATCAAACAGGACCTCTGCCGGCTCAGAATCGTCCTGGCGAAGGCGCTGTTTTCGGAGATAACGGACAGAGACAAGGTGCATTCCATCGCACAGGAGATTTTGAAGTCCCAGTCGGAACTCGAACAGGAAGTCATCGATCATATAATAGAGGAAAAAGAACTGCTGAGCCCGCGACAGCAAAAGAAGTTCTTCGATATTATTCTCGATCAGTTTGCTCACGGCGGATTGGGGGTTCACGATATTAAGCAGCGAAGAAAATTTTAGCGATTGAATATCCAGCACTTTCCGGTTCCTGAACAATGGCGCGCGGGGTTCGGGGTCCGCCGTGAGCGGGAGCGACCTATGTCAAGGAGGGTGGTCCGCAAGACGTTGCGGCCAAGCCTGATCCATCTCTATTTTCGATAAACTGACCGCGAAATTCCGGCGACTGTTTTGATGGCGATCGGATGCCTTTTAGCGGGGTAATACTTATTAAAAGAATATCCGCTGTAATTGCGGAGTCTGTCGGCTTTTTGCGAAGCAGGAAAGATAAGGATGAGAAACAATGCCTCTCTATGAATACAGATGTACGAAATGCGGGAACAGCTTTGAGAAATTGGTTTTAGGCGGAGGTGAGGCGATCAGGTGTCCGAAGTGTGACGGCGAGGTGGAAAAGCTTATGTCCTCGTTTAGCATCGAGGTCCCCGACGAACTTTGCGCAACACTCCCAAGAGGGGAAAAAAGGGAGCTTTGCACCGAGTGCAGGCGTGAGGGAGGCCAATGTCCCATGGCAGCCTGATAGGGGCGGCCTTTTGCTGCCGTAGTTGAAAACGGTGCCCCCTGGACTCCGAGGCCTTTGGACTATCACCTCTCCATTAAAACCGGTCTCTCCGATTGGGCTGCGAAGGATCGTATCATATTCGTATTCTTCGTGACCCCAACCCACGTTACCACGAAGGGACCACAGGTTCAAAAACCTGGCTGCAAAAATCAGCAATCCCATTTGCGCCTTCGCGTGCTTATCGGTTGTTATGGCGTCAACTGCGGCTGCATTGCTTGCCGAGATAGGCCTGCCTTACGGTGCTGTCAGAGATGAGATCGGAGGCCGGACCTTCCATGGCGATGCGGCCGTTTTCCAGCACATAGCCCCTGTCTGCGATGCCCAGCGCCGCTCGAGCGTTTTGTTCGACCAGGAGAATGGTTATTCCGCTTTGTCTAAGTTGAGCGAGGGTATCCAGAATGAGGGTGACCAAAAGGGGAGCAAGCCCCATGCAAGGCTCATCCAGTACAAGGAGCCGGGGCCGCGCCATCAACGCTCGCGCGATTGCCAGCATCTGTTGTTCGCCGCCCGAAAGGGTCCCGGCAGGCTGTTTTGCCCTCTGCCTCAGGATGGGGAAAAGTTCGAGAATGTTTTTCAGATCGTCCGAAACTGCATCGCCCTCGTGCCTGCGATACCGAAGGTAAGCTCCAAGTTTGAGGTTTTCGCGGACGCTCAGGGGCGGAAAAAGGAGCCGGCCCTCCGGGACGAGGCTGATCCCTTTTTCGACGATTTGTGAAGGCTTGAGCCCACGAAGAGGCGCATTGTCGAAGACGATTTCACCCTCCCAGTCGTCAACGAACCCGCAGATCGCCTGAAGCAGGGTGGTTTTGCCGGCCCCGTTGGCCCCCACAAGTGAGACCAGTTCGCCGGGTTTTACCGACAGATTTATCCCATTTATTGCCGGAACGTTCCCGTAGCGGCATTTGAGCTTGCGTACGCTGAGCATCTATGCTCCCACCAGGTCCCGGCCCAGGTAGGCACAAATTACAGATTCGTTGGCCTGTATCTCGCGCGGGGTCCCCTCTGCAATTGCCACCCCGTGGTTGAGCACGAGGATCCGGTCCGCGATATCCATCACGAGGTTCATATCATGTTCGATAAGAAGCAAAGAGATTCCGCTGTGTCGGATTCTGCGTAAAAGCACGGCAAGCTTAGCCGTTTCCACAGCATTGAGACCGGAGGCAGGCTCATCGAGCAGCAGGATTTTCGGCCCTGTAGCGAGCGCGCGCGCGATTTCAAGGAACCGCTGCCATCCGAAAGGCAGGTCGCAGCTCCGCCAGTAGGCCGCATCCAGGATCCCCATGAAATCGAGCAGTTCAAGGGCCCTTGCCCGTGCCTGCTTTTCCTCTCTGGCAATCCCCGGAAATCGGGCCATGGCTCCCAGAAAGCCACAACGGGTTTTTACATGCCGTCCTACCAGGACATTGTCCAGAACATTCATGCTCCCGAACATCTCGATATTCTGAAAAGTGCGCGCTATACCGATGGCAACGCGCTCGTGGGCTTTCATGCCCCTCAGTTCACTGCCGCCGAACACAATGCGGCCCGAATCGGCTGAAAAGGCGCCGGTTACCAGGTTCAGAAGGGTCGTTTTCCCCGCGCCGTTTGGGCCGATCAGGGCGTGAATGCCCCCCGAGGGCATCTCGAACGAAACGCCGCCGAGGGCTTTTATCCCCCCAAACGACTTCGAGACCGATTCAACTTTTAGAACCGGCGGAAGGGCTTTGCCCACTGAATTTCGTTTGGCCATAAATATCCTGAATCCCTCTGAACAATCCCTGTGGTAAAACGATCATGATGACGATCAGCACCAGCCCGTAGACGATCATCTCGTATTGGGCAAAAAAACCGAGCGCCTCGGGGAGTAACGTCAGGACCGCCGCGCCCAGCAAAGACCCCCAGATGCTCGCCATGCCGCCGATGACCACCATCGTTACCAGCCGAACGGAGAAGATAAAGTCAAATGTGCCCGGGCTGATAAAGCTGACGAAATGGGCATAAAGGAAGCCGGCAATGGCGGCCATCAGAGCGCTTAGGACGAATATTTGAACTTTAAGGCGGCCGGTGTCGATTCCCATGGATGATGCAGCCCGCTCACTGTCGTGGACAGCTTTGAGCGCCCGGCCGATCCTCGAGTCGATCAGCCGCTCGCAAAGAAAGATAAAAAGGGTGACCACAGCCCAGACAAGCAAAAGGTAATTGCGGGAAGAGCTTAACGAAACCGGTCCCAGGTCGAGCGAAGGGATACCCACCAGGCCGGAGTCTCCCCCTGTCAGCGCGCTCCACTGGCGAAAAACGACATTTGCGATCATTCCGAAGCCCAGTGTGCCCATTCCCAGGTAGAAGCCGCTAAGTTGCAAAAGCGGAAGAGCGATAAGGAAGGCGACGATTACAGTGAGAATAATTGCCGCGACAAGGGCGGCCCAGGGCGACCAGTGATAATGTACGGTCAGGACACCGGTCGTGTAAGCCCCGAGTCCGAAGAAGGCGGCATGGCCAAGGGATATCTGCCCCGCGTACCCCATCAGCATGTTCAGCCCGAGAGCAAGAAGTGTATTTATGCCGATGAAAGTGATCAGTTGGAGCAGATACGGGCTCGACAGGCCGAATCCGGCCGCAGTCGCCGCGGCTATGATGATGAGATATCGCATTTTTTCGCAATGACTCCGGCCGGCGGGCCAACATCAAAATCGCTCCACCGCCGCCTTTCCCAGAATTCCGGAGGGCCGGAAATAAAGAATTAGAAGCAGAAGCACGAATGCGACCGCATCTTTGAGCCCGGAGGACAGAAATCCAACCCCCAGGGCTTCCAGAATTCCCAGGAGCAACCCGCCAAGGAGGGCTCCCCAGGAACTTCCAAGCCCGCCGATCATGGCCGCGCAAAAGCCCTTGAGCCCCAGGTTCATTCCCACATCGTAGCTGCTCATGCTGATGGGGGCGATCAGAACACCGCCTATTCCGCCCATTGCCGCGCTCATGGCAAACGCCAGCTGTACCATCCTCTCGGTCGGAATTCCCACGATTGCAGCGGCCTTTTTGCTGATTGCGCAGGCGACCATGGCCCTTCCGGTAAGAGATTTTCTGTGAAAAATGTGGAGCCCGGCCACTACCATCAGCGTGATAAAAAGAATCCAGAGACTCTGCGGCAAAAGAGTAGCTCCCAGGAATTCAAAGGGCGGACTGTCCGAAAAGGAGGGCGAGCCATGGGCGTCTTTGCCCCATACGATCATGGCCACTCCACGCAATAGAATGGAGGCGCCTACGGTAATAATTACGAGCACAATCGGATGAGGCTTTTTGACTTTTCTTATCGCAAGCCGATCGAGCAGCAACCCGGCGAGCGCCGCAACCCCAACAGCCCCTGCGAACGCAAGGGGAAGAGGGAGCTTCAAGCCTTTCCAAAACGAAATAACGCTGAGCGCCCCGATCATGACGAATTCCCCCTGGGCGAAATTGATCAGTCTCGTGCTGCTGTAGAGCATCGAGAATCCCAGGGCGATCACCGCGTAAACGGCCCCGTTAGTCACTCCCGAGAAAAGGTATTGAACAAATTCCTGCATGAATATTCCCGATGCGGGTTGCAGGGAACAAGGAGTAAGCAGAAAGTAAAACGGCAGGGGTTAGAAATACGCGAGAAGTGAAAAACTTTTTGCTTCTTACTTCCTGTTCCCAGGTGGTGTTTTCCAGTCTTGTGCTTCTTGCTCCCGTTATTTAAGCAACTGCCATTTCCCGTTTTTTATCTCGACCATTACGAAGGCATCATCCCCGAGGCCGTTGTGGTCCTTGGGCGAGAAAGTGAATGTGCCGGTAACTCCCACGTGGCCTTTGATTTTTTCGAGGTTCTCGGCTATTTTTTTTCTGTCCCCTTCAGTGCCCTTGAGCGCCTCGGCAAGAAGATGAAGTGCGTCGTAAGCGTATCCGCCGAAACCCGAAACAGGCATGGAATAGCGCTTTTCGAATTCGGCGATATAATCTTTCAAAATGGGTTTCTGGGGATCGCTGTCCGACAGTTGGTCTGCCACCAGAATTTTCCCGCTGGGAAGAAAGACGCCCTCTGCCGCGGACTCAGCCAGTTCGATATACTTTGGCGAAGCTACCCCGTGGCTCTGGTAAAGAGGAATTTTCATGCCCATCTGGACGAGGTTTTTCGTAATGACCGCGGGGCCCGGATTAGTCCCCCAGCAGACTATCGCATCGGGTTGCGCTACGCGAATTTTGGCGAGTTGAGCGGTCATGTCCGTATCCTTCGCCCCGAAAGTGTCGGCTTGCGCCACCTCAATACCGAAGTTGGGCGCCTGGGCCGTGAGCTGTTCCTTTCCGCTTTCCCCGTAGGCGTTTTCAACGGTAAGTATCGCTATCTTTCTTATATTCCTGCCCTGCATATTGCTGTAGATGGTCCGGACCGCGAGGACATCGTTTTGAGCCGTTTTGAAAACAAGGGGCTTAACGGGTTCGGTAATCTTTATTCCGGCGGCGCAGCTGATGAGCGGTACTCCGGCTTTTTCAACCACGGGGATAATGGCCAGGGTGGTAGGGGTGAGGCTGGGGCCGATTATGGCTATCACTTCGTCCCTGCTGATCAGCTTGCTCGCGTGGAGGACCGCCTTGGTAGGGTCGCCTTCCGAATCGAGAATCACCACCTCGAGCGGATGCCCGTCGATTCCGCCCGTGGAGTTTATCTGCTCGATGGCCATCTCGATGCTCTTTTTCTCCGGGTCGCCTAGAAATGAGCTGGGACCGGTTATCGCGAAGATTGCGCCTATGCGATAGGGTTGCTTGCCCCAACTCCCGACCGGCAAAACCAGCGACGCAATTATGACTGAGAGCGCCAGTGCGCCAACCACCGAAATCCTCGTATGTTTCATTTATTCCTCCTGAAGCACATCCGTGATGGGGCCGCGTACCGGACCCGCGTTTACATCGCGTAGAGCTTGTCGCCCTTTATGACCCGTACTTTATTGTCCCTGAGGATCCTTATGGCTTCATCGAGGTTGTCGAAGCGGAATATGAGCACGGCGTTGGCGCCGCTTTGTTGGACGAAGGCGTACATGTATTCGACGTTGACATTGGCCTTATGCAGAATGCGCAGGATATAAGAGAGCCCGCCGGGCTGGTCTTCAACTTCCACCGCGACCACGTCGGTCTTGCCCACCGTGAAGCCGGCCTTCTTAAGCTCCTCTTTTGCCTTGTCGTTGTCGTTTACGATCAGGCGCAGGATTCCGAAGTCGGATGTATCGGCAAGAGAAAGCGCCCGAATGTTGATATTGGCCTCGGCCAGGATCCTGGTTACATCCGCAAGCCGTCCCGCCTTATTCTCCAGAAAAACGGAAATCTGTTCCACGTAGTCCATGAACATCCTCCTTTTTGAAAGCGAGAGCTAAATCTTCCGATTGTCGATCACCCGCTGGGCCTTGCCCTCACTTCGGGCTATCGTCTTGGGTTCAACAAGTTTTACCTTGGCCGTTACTCCAAGGAACTCCTTTATGTCTTTGGAGAGCTTTTTTTCTATGCCCTGGAGAACACGGACTTCGTCAGAGAAAAACGACTCGCCGACCTCCACCATGACCGTAAGGGTGTCGAGATTGTCTATGCGGTCGACTACCAGCTGATAATGAGGTTCGACCTCCTCGATTTCCATGATCACGCTTTCGATCTGCGAGGGGAAAACATTGACCCCGCGGATAATGAGCATGTCGTCGGTTCGGCCGCTTACCTTTCGCATGCGCACAAGGGTGCGGCCGCAGATGCAGGGTGCGCGGTCAAGGGAGGTGACGTCCCTGGTGCGATAGCGTATGACGGGGAAAGCCTCTTTGGTGATCGAGGTAAACACGAGTTCGCCCTGGGCGCCGTTGGGGAGCCTTTCGCCAGTCTGCGGATTGATTATCTCGGGGATGAAATGATCTTCAAAGATGTGCAGCCCGTTCTTGGCTTCCAGGCATTCGACGGAAACGCCCGGACCGATTACCTCACTCAAACCGTATATATCTATAGCGTTCAAATGGAGTTTGGCCTCGATTTCGGCCCTCATCTTCTCCGACCAGGGTTCGGCGCCGAAGAT
Source organism: Syntrophobacteraceae bacterium (assembly GCA_050008735.1). Lineage (GTDB taxonomy): Bacteria > Desulfobacterota > Syntrophobacteria > Syntrophobacterales > Syntrophobacteraceae > SbD1. The sequence goes on along the minus strand of JBEKMB010000008.1, from coordinate 77,013 downwards.
GCCCGATTTGAATCTAAGGCTGCCGAAGTCTACTCCGGCTTCTGCCGCGACTTCCCCCAGATGAAGGGCGTAGGAGGGTGTGCAGGTAAGGATTGTCGGACCGAAATCCTTCATAATGAGCACCTGGCGCCTGGTATTTCCCCCGGATATCGGTATAACGGACGCGCCAAGCTTTTCAGCTCCGTAGTGCACCCCGAGTCCGCCTGTGAACAGGCCGTAGCCGTATGCGTTATGAATTATGTCGCCTCGCGTCGTGCCGCCCGCTGCAAGCGCTCGAGCCATCAGTTCCGCCCATGTCCGGATGTCCCGGGCAGTATAGCCCACGACAGTCGATTTCCCGGTTGTCCCCGAAGAGGCATGAATTCGGACCACGTTATCCATTGGGACCGCGAACATCCCGTAAGGGTAGTTGTCCCGCAGGTCCTCTTTGGTGGTAAAGGGAAGCCGTTCCAGGTCCTTGAGGCTGTTGATATCTGCCGGCGTTACGCCGGCTTCGTCGAACTTGCGGCGATAGAAGGGGACCGTGACATAAACCCTTTCGACCGTTTCCTTGAGGCGCCGGAGCTGCATGGCCTCCAAGGCTTCCCTTGGCAGTGTTTCGATTTCAATATTGTAAATCATTCTCCGAATCCCTCCTGCTGCTGAGAATGCCTGCAAGCGGTGACAAAAAGGGCCGCAGATTGCCGGAATCCACAGCCCCTTAAAACACGAAAGCCATGGTCCAGGCCTTTTCGCCCGCCCATGGCCTTTATTTCGAGTTCAGTTCAGATCAGTTCTGCTTCCCTCCCACAGGCAGGCTCTTGAAATGAGAACCCGCTAAAAAAGAGGCTGAAGCGAAACAGGCAGTTTGGCATAATCCCCTCAAATCTCACGCAAATCATCTGTTATCGAATATCCGATCAGATTTCGATTGTCAATGAAAATCGGTTTTGGGACGATAAGGTAAGAAATATTTCCGAAGATGCCGATAAGATAAAGTGAGTATACCGTCGGGTCGAGTTTAGGCATTGCCGATTCAGAGTATGATAAGGTATATTTTCGATAACCTGTCTGGCATCTGTTACAAGGGGTCGTTCAGAATGAAAAAATATGAGTGCCGAAGGCACAAGCTGGACGAGATGGTGGAGTGTATCCGCAATCGGTCCGGTCTTGAAGAAAAATGGAAAAATCAGGGCAACGCGATAGTCGAGAACCATCCCTACCTGGTTGGCTATGCTTTCATGATCGGCCTTGCGGTTACCTTTTCGGTCACTCACCTGATGGTATTTGCCATATCGTTCCTTTTCCTCTACTTCATATCCGATTTCATGACAAGAGACGTTCACCGGATTGTGCCCTTCGCGCCAAAGGCTTTGCTCTTTTCGTTCCTCTACATACTGGTCATTTCGGGCATCATATTGATGACGTACAAAGTGGTGCCGATGATGCTGAAAAATCTCCCCGAACTGTCGAGCCAGCTTCAGGTGCAGGTCGTAAAAGAACTCAAGGAAGCCAGCCACAAGTGGGACCTTGCGGCGTATATCGACGTCGATGAATTGAAGGGATCAATTCTAAAGGCAAGCTCCGGTATATTTCAATTCCTGGCGAACAGCCTGACCCCCCTATATAAGGGGGTCGTCCAGTTCATCTTTGCACTGGCGATCAACCTGTTTTTCTATTTTGAGTCCGACAAGGTCGAAGAGGCATTTACGCGAGATCCGAACAGCCTTATGACCTTTGTATTCAAGTTCATTCAGATCAGGCTGATGATATTCTACGTCTTTTTCAGACGGGTAATGGGGGGGCAGGTCATTATCGCCCTTATCAACACTTTGATCTCATCGGTCGTGATTTTTGCGCTGGATCTCCGCCATCCGTTTTTGATGCTTTTTATCGTCTTTTTCTGCGGACTTTTTCCAGTGGTGGGAAATCTGATGTCGAACAGCGTTCTTACGATCAACGCGTTCGTAGCGACTGGAATGTGGGGAACGATAATCTGTCTGATTTTACTGATCGGCGTTCACAAATTGGAGTACATTCTAAATTCGAAAATAATCGGTGGAATCGTCCACCTGCCAATGGCTATTACTCTGGGTGCGCTGATTTTCTCGGATGTGTTGCTGGGGATCCCCGGCCTGATTTTGGCCATTCCGCTCGTGCTCTTCGTTCGACACGAGTTCGAACATATCCGTGGACTTGCTCCCGTCGTGTCTAAGGATGCCGTTGATCCGGGGCACTTGCAGACCGGCGCGGTGAGCACTGAGATGACGACGGCCCATGCGAACATGGAACCGGAGGAGATGGGCAGGCCGGTAAGTAAAGTGAGGTGAGACATTGAAGGTGCATAGAGATGCCAATACCTGAAACGATCTGAGGCTGAGATGAGATGATGGATACGAACAATGCCACTCCTCACGATGCTTCCGATTATAATCGAGCCATCAGACAGACGATCCCTTATTACGATGCAATTCAAAGGGAAACCATCGATCTGGTAAGAACGGTTAAACCCGATGTCACATGCTGGTTGGATACCGGATGCGGAACAGGGTATCTGGTGGAGCTGGCAGTGCCTCTTTTTCCGGCCACACGGTTTCTGCTCACAGACCCGTCGGAGGTCATGCTCCGCGAGGCCGGAAGACGATTTGGAAACACATCTTCCGAACGGGTAGCTCTGCTCCCAGCCGCCGGTACCGAGGATCTCACCGCTTTAGACCTGGGTGCAAAACCAGAGGTTGTTACCGCCATTTTGTCGCACCATTACCTCAGTGCGTCCGGAAGGGAGAGGGCAGTCCGGTCGTGCCGCCAGGTTATGGAGGATGGAGGGCTCTTTATCGCATTTGAGAATATCGATTTTGGGCTGCCAACCTCTAACGAGATAGCGCTGGACCGTTGGTGCAAGCATCAGGCGGAACAGGGGAGAGCGCAGGAGGCGGTCGAATTGCACAGAAAACGGTTCAAGACCCGGTATTTTCCAATCACGATTGACGAACATCTAAATCTATTAAGGACAACGGGCTTTCACGATGCCGGGATGTTTTGGCTTTCCTGCATGCAGGCAGGTTTCTTTGCAATAAGATGAGATTGCATACCTACGCTGATAAGAACACCATTTATCTATCACCAAATGCCTTATTTTGCGGCAACAGGTCCTGCCGTGCCGGGAACAGGAATGATCAGGTTCGCCGAACTGCCGGTACCGGCAACAATCTGAGGCTGTTGACCATTCCAGTTCAGGGTGGCCCTGGCCTTCAAATATTCGATATATTTATCGGGCGAGCCGAATGGCTTGATTTCAGCGGCGAGACGTGCTTCCAGCCCTTCACCATCCAGGACCTGCCTGGTCTTGTTGGCTTGTGCTTCCAGCAACATCGATTGTGAGCGGCCTCTGGCTGCTTCAATTGCTGAATCGGCATCACCTTTAGCTCTAATGACGATCTGGTCGGCTTCAAATTGCCTTATCCGCTTGGTATTTTCAGCGGCTACGGCGTCATTCTTAGCCTTCACGGCGGCTTCATTGGAGGCCATAAAAGCGGCGGATGGGATGATGCCGGCGATTTGCAGGCTGTGAGGTTGAATTCCGAAGAGTGCTTCAACAGACTCCGATACGGATTTTTCTATCTCGGCTTGAATTGCCGCACGACTTGCGTTTACCGTGACCATATTCTGGACGGCGAAAATGCGAGCGGTACGATCCTTTGCTACAGGCACAACTTGAGACTCGATATCGGAATTCCCCGCGCGTCCGATCTCGTACATGATATGATAAACTTTGTCCTCAGGGATCGTGTAATTGAAGTTTTCATCTATTGTAACCTTCTGGTTATCAACCGTTGTCACCTCGAACGGAGGAATGTGCAGGGTTGTCAAAGAGACCTGCAGTTTGTCAACTATATCGATGAAGGGCATTTTGAAGTGAAATCCCGGCTGAACCGGAGCGATGTACTGAGCCACGCCGAAACGCCTGACGTTTGCACGCTCGGTTTGGTCAACTTTGTACCATGTTCCGCTTAGAACAAGGAACGCGATCAATAATATTGCACCCCATTTGGCGTAGTGAAAGAAGATTGTGTTGAATGAAGTCACCAGGGAATTCAATTTAGAATCTGACCCGGTATCCGCCTTCACTTCCTTATGAGGGTCGCTCATGGGCATCGATCTCCTGTATTAGAACTATTGCTTGAGGATTTTCTTTGAATTAGAAAAGCTTATATCGAAAAGGCGAGTGGCACAATGTTTTTCTTCGAACTGTAGCTCGGGAACTGTTTTAGCTGTAATATAGAGTCTTTCATTTGAATTCGTTTATCGGATATCCGCCTCTCAGCCTCGCGGAATTTCTTTACCGCATTGGCTGATATCCCGCGGTGAATTCTCTTTAATTTTCCGATCTCTCGATCAGGTCATATCCGATTCGGCTGAGAATCGCCCCGAGCCTCTCGCCTGCGATGTTGTGAGTGCAATAGACATCCACACAGCGCTGGGCTATTGCCAGGACCTCCTCTTTGGAGTGCGTTTCTTCCAGTTCCTTTCCCAATTGCGGATGGCGTCCAAGCTTGCCGCCGACCTGAATCCTCCAACCCTTGCGGTCTTCACAAAGGACGCCCGAAGGGCAGGCGCTGACGCATTTTCCGCACATCAGGCATTTATCTTTGTCGATTCCAGGGGCACAGGCCCCCCGTTGAGTCTCGAGTGCGTTTTCAATGCAGGCGGATATGCAAACCCCGCAGCCGCTGCAGGGTTGACACGAAACTCTCGGGCGCAATGCGCCGATGATGCCTATATCGGCGATTTGAGGCCGAGAACATGCGTTAGGGCAGTCCGAAACGCAGATGCGAAATTCATGGTGCATTTTTAGCGGGCCGTTTAGCCGCTCTTTGAAAAAACCGGCGAAGTTTCGTTCAAGTTCCGCCACCAGGGCCTCGCTTCGAACCGCGCGATTTTCACAGCCATTTGATCCAAAGCAGGTCTCTATCTGAAAACCCCCGGGCTCAAAAGACTTTCGGGACAAACACTTCTTACGGCAGTCCCGGACATGCTCCGGCAGGACATGGTGCGATCCCTGCCCGGCGGCTTCTTTTTCGATCTCCCGCCGCACTTTGCCGCGCACAAAGAAAGGGACCCTCGCCAATGCCTTTTCCGCTTCTTCGTTCCAGATCATTGCGTTTAACCCTCGCTGCTTCGAGTTCACCTTTTTTGCTTCACTCTTTTGCGGATCAGGTCCGAATTTTATATCTATTTTTTATTTGGGCATTGACTTAGGTCAAAGCCGGGCGAAGAATATTTCAGCTCGTTCTAAGCGGTCTTTTCTTTCCCGCCGTTTTTCCTGACGGCGGCCGCTCCATTGCGGTTTCCGATGGAATGACGAAAGGAGGCTTGCAAATGAAAAGAGCGATCAGGGAACTCGCCGCCGCAATCAATCGCACAGACCCTGCCGCCTCATTTTCTTTCGAACTGTGGGATGGAGAAATCATAGAATATGGCGTCAAGCCGAAGGCGACCCTTTTAGTGAAGTCTGAGAAGGTCTTAAGTCAGATGTTCAGCAAAGGGTTTCTCGGTTTTGGCGAAGCATATGTCGCGGGCGATTTGGAGGTTGAGGGCGATCTCCAGGAGATGCTGCGGCTGGGCCTCATTACTCAATTTGACGAAAAGAACCTCCTGCTGCATCAAAAGATCCGGCTTCTTCCCTTCTACCTAAAGACCATGGGTACGGTAAGGAAGGCCAGTGACAATATAGCTCATCACTATGATCTCACACCGGAATTCTATTCTCTTTTTCTGGACGAGAGCCTCACATATTCCTGCGGCTATTTCAAAGACGAAAATGATTCGCTCGACCAGGCCCAGCGCAACAAGTACGACCATATTGCGCGCAAACTCATGTTAAGCCCCGGTGAGACGCTGGTTGACATCGGATGCGGTTGGGGCGGTATGCTTCTGCACTCCGCGCGCGAATACGGGGCAAGAGGCGTCGGCATCACGCTTTCGAAAAACCAGGGCCTGCATGTGAGCCGGAGGATTCAGGACCTGGGGCTTGGGGACCGCATCGAGGCCAGGTTGCAGGACTACCGGCAGCTTACCGGTAAGTTCGACAAGTTTGTGTCCATAGGGATGTTCGAGCACGTGGGGAAAGGATTTATTCCGGTCTATATGAGAAAGACGGCCGAGGTGCTGAAGAAGGGTGGCATAGGCCTGCTGCATACGATTGCGAAAGATGTCGAGTCGGCCACGGACGCATGGACGCTTCGTTATATCTTTCCCGGCGGATACCTTCCGAGTCTGGCGGAGACCGTTCGCGAGATGGGGCGGGCAGGTTTGTGTGTCCTTGATATCGAGGGACTGCGGCTGCACTACGGCAGGACACTCGATTGCTGGATAGCCAATTTCGAAAGAAATGCAGACAAGATACGGGAAATGTTCAACGAGCGGTTCGTCCGGATGTGGAGGCTCTATCTCAACGTCTCATCCGCGGTATTCAAATATGACGGTTCGCGGCTGTATCAGATACTTTTTTCAAATGGTCTGAACAACAAGCTGCCGATGACTCGCGAGTATATGTATCGTTCTCATCAGGAAATTACCAGGTCATGTCGAATCACTTCAGGCCGAACGCAGTCCCGTGCCGGGACAATGGCTGTGCCGCGGATATCAAAAATCAGTGTTGGAGCAGATAAATGAGCAGGTTCTTGCTTCTGGATGTGGGTGCCGGGACATTGGATGTTCTTTTTTGGGACGATCAATCGGGTCAGCATTATAAGGCTGTAGTAAGGTCCCCGGTGCTCTACATTGCCGAGCGGGCCGGGAGCATCAGCGGAAACATGCTGGTTACCGGAGTTGAAATGGGGGGAGGCGCGCTTCTGGATGTCCTTTCACGGCATGCTCAAGAAGCTGAAGTTGTGGTTTGCGCCTCGGCTGCTCGCACCCTGAGTCACAACCCGGATCGGATTCGCGAATCGGGCATCAGAATTATCGAAGATTCCAAGATGGCCGCGTTGGCCGGTTCGGGGGGATATACATCCTTGAGTTTATGTGATTTCCCTCGTCAACATTTGGAGAGAATAGTAACGGGTTTTGGAGTGCCTTTCGAATTTGACATCGTCGGCGTGTGTGCTCAAGACCACGGCATGCCTCCGGCGGGGAAATCCCATTTGGACTTTCGACATGAAATAATTAAAGCGGCAATAGACCGGGCGCCGTCGCTGGAATCACTGCTCTACGAAAATGGAAGCGTCCCTGCCTTTTTGAATCGTCTAAGATCGATTGCACAAACAGCTTCGGGTCTTCCCACCAGGGAAGTTTACGTCATGGACAGCGGCATTGCGGCCATACTGGGCGCATCCATGGACTTTCAGTTGAGGGGAAAGAAAAGATTCATCGTCATGGACATCGCCACCTCACACACTGTGTGCGCAGCTTTTGAAGGCGACGAGATTGCCGGCTTTGTGGAGTATCATACCCGGGACCTTGGATTGGGAAAACTCGAATCACTTCTGGTCGATCTGGCTGAGGGTAAGTTGCTCCATGGGCGGGTCCTGGCCGAAGGGGGGCACGGGGCATACATCAGGAAGGCTTTCGGTTTCGAGGCCGTAGAGCTTATCGTGGCAACGGGGCCGAAGCGGCGGCTGGTTGAAAATTCTAAGCTTCCGATCACATTCGGGGCGCCCCTTGGAGACAATATGATGACCGGAACAGCGGGATTGCTGCAAGCGATCAAAAAACGCAAGGGGCTGGAGTTTTCCTTCTACCTGTAACAGTTGCTTCCACCATCCAGACTTTTTCAAATCCTGCCGGCATGAGCCGGCGATCTTTCGAGCGGATTTCGGTGCTCTGATGCCCGACCTGCCGGTGAGAGCTCTCGAGGCGGATGCGGCCCTTTCCGGATGGGCACCGGATTAGAACCGTGAAATTTCCGTATCATCAAAAGAGATGACCAACTCCGGGTCCGGCGCCTTTTGCCGTAGCGGATCAGACGATTTCCGTCTCCTTTCGGGCTGTTTCCATTGACTCTCATATTACCGGGCACAGGGGTGTTTAATACCAACATTCATGAACAAGGGGCATTTGTTCACCCCCAGTGATGAAAATGATTCCTGAATGCGTGCTAACCTATTACCGCAAATGCATAAACAAGAATATCGCATTTTCACGGTAAGTTGCGTTCAAGAAAGTACCAACTCTGGCTTTCCACAAGAGTTGTCCTGAACGTCACCCCGGCGGAAGCCGGGGTCCAGAAGTGCTTTGAAACACTGGATTCCGGCTTTTGCCGGAATGACGGCCTAGACGGCTTAGGGTTTTCAATGATTACCATCTTGAACGCAACTTCGCATAACAGGGTTTTGATGGTGCTCTTTCTGTTTGCCAATCCGGCGTATTTAATACCCGGATTGCCATCGAGGGGAGAGGGGGGTGTCTATATCTTAAGGGGTGTTTAAATTTTTTGTAAAGAGCGCATCCAGGGTTGGGACACTGGAAGGCGAGGGCCTGTGGAAGCGGGTGCGACACTGGTTCGAGCCCGGCACATCCACCCGTTTTATGCGGAGAATCCGCCAACTTTGGAGCGAATGTACAAGGGGTCGGAAAATATCGGGAAACGCACTTCAGGTTCAACGATTTCGGGCCTTTCCCAGATCTTTGATCAGCCTCGCTATAAGCGCGGTCCAACCTGTCTGGTGGCTAGCCCCCAAGCCCTGGCCGGTTTCGCCGTGGAAATACTCATAGAAGAGCAAGAGATTATTCCAGAAAGGATTTTGAGCAAATTCCCCGGCTTCTCCGTACCACGGGGACCGGCCGTTCGGGTCGGGCAGATAGATGGCAGCCATGCGCCCGGCAAGCTCCCTGGCAACCTGCGCAAGGTCCATCCATTTACCGGAGCCCGTTGGGCACTCGACCCTGAGGGTATCACCATAGTAATAGTGATACCGCTCCAGCGCTTCGATGAGCAGGTAGTTGACGGGAAACCAGACCGGTCCCCGCCAGTTTGAATTTCCGCCAAACACATCCGAATCCGATTCTCCAGGCACATACCGCACTTCGAGCAGGTCTTTGCCTATCCGGCAGCCCGATGGGGTTTTCTCGTGAATTTTAGACAGGGACCGAATCCCATAAGGCGAGAGGAATTCATTCTCATCGAGCAAATGTCTCAGGGCCCTTACAAGCCGCCTGCGGGAGGGAACCGCAAGAAGCCGCCTGCGATGGCCCAGCTCCGATTCCTGTTTCACCATGCAAGTGGTGAGGTTTGCAAGGTCCCTGCGATTATCGAGAAACCATTGCATTCGTTTCATAAAGCCGGGCAGGCGCTGAATATCCTCATCTTCCATCACCTCCACTCCTATGAGCGGTATGAGCCCTACCATGGACCGGACTCGCAGAGCGGCAAACTCGCCGTCCCTGTGGACGAAGTCGTAGTAGAAGCCGTCTTCGTCGTCCCAGAGCCCGGATCCGTTGAAATAGTTGATGGAATCCGCGATGGCTATGAAGTGCTCATAAAATTTCGATGCCAAGTCTTCGTATGAAGCATGCCACTTGGCAAGCTCAAGTGCCATGGAAAGCATGGTTAAACAGAAAAACGCCATCCAGGCGGTCCCATCGGCCTGTTCGAGATGTCCGCCGCCGGGCAATGGACTCGAACGATCGAAGATCCCTATGTTGTCCAACCCCAGGAAACCTCCCGAGAAGAGGTGGTGCCCATCCATGTCTTTGCGATTCACCCACCATGTGAAGTTCAAAAGGAGTTTGTGGAATACCCGTGCGAGGAAGACCCTGTCACGCTTCCCGCGCGGTTGGGTGATCTTGTATACCCGCCAGGCAGCCCATGCGTGCACGGGGGGATTCACGGAGCAAAAGTCCCATTCAAAGGCGGGAAGCTGCCCGTTGGGATGCATGTACCATTCGCGAAGGAGCAAAATGAGCTGCTCTTTTGTGAAAAAGGGGTCGATTTCGGCAAAAGGGATCATGTGAAAGGCGAGGTCCCATGAGGCATACCAGGGATATTCCCACTTATCGGGCATGGAGACGACATCGCGATTATAGAGGTGAATCCAGTCGTGGTTGCGCCGGAGTTTTCTCTGGGCCGGGGGGGGAGGGTAGGCAGGGTCTCCTTCGAGCCAGTCCGCTATGCTGTAGTGATAAAACTGCTTTGTCCAGAGCAGTCCGGCATACGCCTGGCGCAGAATTCTATATTCTTCCGAAGACAGGCCGTCGGGAATAACGCTATTGTAGAACTCGTCGGCTTCTTTTGCGCGCTGCTCAAAGGTGAGGTCGAATTCATCTCCGAAAGGGGTTAGTGGAGCTTCCCCGTCTGCAAAAATCCGCAGATTTATGGTCTGGCCGGAGCATGGCGGGACATGGAGGAGATAATGGGCGGCTGCCTTGGTGCCGGTTCCGGCCGGATTTGCCGCATGCTCCTGTTTGTCTACGATGTAGTCGTGAAAAGCGTCCTTGACAAACGGACCGGGATTTGCGACGCCGTAGAGCCTGGAAAGGTTCGATTCGTTTTCGGTAAACAGAAAGCGCGGCAGCTTCCCATCCGGTCCGGCAGCGACGGCCAAATGGAATCGACCAAGGGATGCATGCTCGGCGAGGAGCATATTGGAAGCTTCCCGCCGGATGGCGGGCCTTGGCCAGTAGCCCTCCCCCGTTCGACCCCAGGACCATGTGTTCCGGAACCACAAGGTTGGGGCTACGTGAAGCAGGCAAGCATCGGGTCCCCGGTTTGCCGCCGTGATTCGAACCAGTATGTCGTTGGGAGATGCCTTGCAGTACTCGACGAAAACGTCGAAGTAGCGATCGTCGCCGAATACGCCCGTATCGCGGAGTTCGAACTCGGGCTCGTTCCTTGCGCGCAGACGATTCTCGGAAACGAGCCGTTCATAGGGGAATTCCTTCTGGGGGTACTTATAGAGGGCCTTCAAGTAAGAGTGCGTTGGTGTTGAATCGAGATAGAAATAATACTCCTTCACATCTTCGCCGTGGTTGCCCTCGCGGTTGCTCAAACCGAACAAGCGCTCCTTGAGAAAAGGGTCGCAGCCGTTCCACAGGGACAAAGCAAAGCAAAGTCTGCCTTCCCGGTCGGTTATGCCAAGCAGGCCGTCCTCTCCCCAGCGGTAGGTTCGGAATCTGGCGTGTTTATGCGGGAAATATTCCCAGGCATCCCCCTGTGCCGAGTAATCCTCCCGCACCGTTCCCCACTGCCGCTCCGAAAGGTATGGACCCCACCTCTTCCAGTTTTTTCCCCGCCGATGATCTTCTATCAGACGTGCATACTCGGGAAGGCTGCCCTTGACCATACAGGACTCACTTACTCCTCGGTTCCTCCCTGAAAGGGCAGGGGGGAGTCTTCTTTCAGGTCACATTTACGCAGACAGGAGATGGTTCGTTATTTTACGCTAATCTACTATAAGGTGGGCCATGGGCACGGGCAACGGACAAAGCTCTCTTCAGCCAGGGCAAAGACACAGCGCAGTAAACGGAGTAAAATAAAAAGTTTTCACTAACATTGGCAAAATTCGGACGAACGATTGCCCCAACTCCTTGTGGCCGCGCCCATGGATATGAGTGCTCAACGGCTTGAACATAATCGGCGAAATCCTTATATTTTTTTCGTGTAGATCTGGACCGGGTGGAACTCAGCCCGGTTTTTTCAATGGATTCTTTTTTAGATTGAGGGCTATCCTTCTTCAGGATAGCAATCTTGGGAGAAGGGCCATGCCTGTATTTGAATTCGATAATAAGAAAATTTACCTGGATGAGGAAGGTTATCTGGAAAACTTCGAGGATTGGGACGAGAGGGTGGCTTGTGCCCTGGCCGAAAAAGAGGGAGTCGGAAAGGAGTGCCCTTTAGGTGAACAGCAAATAGAAATTTTGAGATTTATCCGGGAATATTACAAGAAATTTGGCTCTGTCCCTGTCGTTAGGGCCGTCTGTACTAACGTTCATCAACCCAGGGAATGCGAATACATCCAATTTCCCGATCCCGTAACTGCCTGCAAGATTGCCGGAATCCCCAAACTCAATACCGGCTATGAATTAATGTAGGCGTGGTTTCTCTTCTGTTCTGTCTTCGGAAAGATCAACTAAAAAGGGGCCGGACGCCGAAATGGACTTTGAATTACTAAGTCGACGGCCCTTCGAATTCTTTCCTTTATCTTGCCGAAAGCTGTCTGGCTTTTTCAGACGAGGACCACTTCGCGATCAGTCATAGTGTTGATAGATGCGCTACACTAAGTCCTGAATCCTCTTGTAGATAAAATCTAATTAAAGCCTCGTTGTACAAAAACTCTCGGAGCCGGCGCTGACCAACCAAAGGCCGGCTGGCATCCGGAGTTGGAGAGGCGAAGTTTCTGCTGCGGTTTTACAGTATAGGTTTTTTTGATGAATCAGATCGTTTTATTCAATTAAAATCGATTAGACGAATACGCGCGGAGCTGGTATCGAAGCGGAACACAAGTGTGGATTACAGACCTCGTTTCGAGATATAGAACGCGCCTTCGGGGCCGCTATTGCTTCTGGGATTTAATCCAGGGAGAAACTTAGGCCGATGGAATTGAACGTCCATATCAGTCCGAATGTGATCAAGCGCCTCAAAGTCCTCCAAAAAGGAGGGGGAAATGCTTCACAGGCCGCCGAACATGCTCGGAAGATAATCAATCAGACCTTCCAGGGTATTTGCAGTCCAAAGCAGATAGGAAGACTCACCAGGTATGGGGAAGCGCGCATACCGAATTGCATCAAGTTCGACCTTGTGCGGGGTTACCGCTTAATAGCCGTCATAAGGAGACGGGAAATCGGTTTCCTTTTCGTCGGAAGCCACGATGAATGCGATCACTGGGCAAAAAACAACGCCGGGCTTGAATCTTTGAGCGACAGCAGGGCAGTTGGTGTGTTTCAGGTGTGCGGCGGAGAAAATGTGGCGAAGCCCTCGCGCCAGGAGCAGGGACAAGAGGGTGAGAGGGAAGTTGCTGACTACGACCCTGAGCTTTTGCGCGATTTGTCCGACGGAGATCTTCGAAAGATCTTTTGCGGGCTTTGCGGAGGGGGTGAGTGATCGGCGCCGAGAAAAGATTATCCGACAACTAGGCCATAGTCTTTAGGCTCAGATCGATAACCTGCCCATGATTGTCTGCCGGGTTGAACTTGTCGAGAAAGATATCCTGCCAGTCACGTTTACGGAAGGAGGGCGCATTTTTGTCCTTCAACCCCACCTGGCAGGGCATAGGTCTATTTGATGGCGGCTCGATATACGATCAGGTCTGGAGGGCCTTCCGTATCGCTTTGGCAAAAGGCTTTTTCAATATGCCGACTTCAGTGATTATACCTGTAATATACTTGTTCGGAGTGACGTCGAATGCGGGGTTCAGAGCGTTTACTCCATCGGGGGCCACCTGTTTTCCGCAGAGGTGGGTGACTTCCCTGGGGTCCCTGTGCTCGATCGGGATTCCGCTTCCGTCCGGCAGTCCGGGGTCTATGGTCGAGCGCGGCGCGGCGACGTAGAAAGGGATGTCGTGGGTTTTGGCGAGTACGGCGACCATATAGGTACCGATCTTGTTCGCAGTATCGCCGTTGGCCGCGATTCTGTCCGCGCCAACGACCGCGAGATCGATTTTGCCCTGAGTCATCAGGCTTCCGACTGCATTGTCCGTAATGAGCGTAACAGGGATCCCGGCCCGCATCAACTCAAACACGGTGAGCCTTGCGCCCTGGAGAAACGGCCGGGTTTCACTGGAAAAGACGCTGATTGCGGGGTCAACCTCGAAAGCCGCCCGGATCACTCCTACGGCGGTCCCGTAATCAGCCGTGGCAAGCGCCCCTGCGTTGCAGTATGTGAGGATGCGTGCCCCTTTGGGTACAATTTCGCGGCCCCATTTTCCGATCTGCCGATTTACGGCGACGTCCTCGACCATTATGGCGTCGGCCTCGGTCCTGATGAGTCGCTGAAGTTCGGCAATGTCCGCTCCGGGGTTTTCCACCACAATGGAATAGACCCTTTCGACAGCCCAGCCAAGGTTCGCTCCTGTCGGGCGGGCTTCCTGAACCTTATTGCAAAGCCGGGAGAACCTGCGCCTGAATTCTTTCGGATCGCTGGTGCGGATAGATCCGGCACCAAGGGCGAGGGCGAGCGCACCGGCGACACCCACGGCGGGGGCCCCGCGAATGGCCATTGACTTTATCGCGGCTACTACCTGTTCCGGGGTGGTGCAGCGAAGGAATTTTTCCTTGTGCGGCAATATTCTTTGGTCGAGTATCGCCACGGCCTCACCATCCCAAAAGATCGGCGGCATCCATTGTTCCGGCATTAAGAACTCCTGAAGATTTCTTTTGCTCGCGCATTAAAAGATTGACTGCCAAACGGCCGGAAGGGGCCAAGAGCTTCTCGGCAGCCTCCGGTCTGGCGCCTCCAGATTTCGGGCTTATCGGACACTACCTTACCCGGCGAGTTTTTTCCTGAGAATCTCATTGACGAGCTGAGGATTTGCTTTTCCCTTTGTTTTTCTCATGACCTGACCGACGAAAAAGCCGAAGAGCTTGTCTTTACCCGCTTTGAACTGCTCCACTTCCTTCGGGTTTTCCGACAGCGTCTGGTCGATTGCGGACTCGATTGCAGACTCGTCACTTACCTGCACCAGCCCGTTTTCATCCACTATCCGTCTGGCGGATTTGCCGCTCGCGTACATCTGCTCGAAAACCGATTTCGCTATTTTGCCGCTGATCACACCGGAGTCGAGCAGGTTCAAAAGCTCCGCAAGGTTCTCAGCGGATACGGGGCAATCTTCGATGTGGCGGTTATCGCGGTTAAGCTCGCGCAGCAGTTCGGACATTATCCAGTTGCTAAGCGTCTTGGGCTGCGAAAATCGTTTCAGCGCCGCCTCAAAGTAGTTTGCAAGGGACTTTGTGGAAGTCAACACCTGCGCATCATAGGGCGGCAGCGCGTAATCTTTTATGAACCGTTCCCGCTTTGCTTCAGGGAGCTCGGGCAGATTGGCGCGAATCTCCCGTACCCAATCCTCGCTCACCACAACCGGGACAAGGTCGGGGTCCGGAAAATACCGATAGTCGTGAGACTCCTCCTTGTCGCGCATGCTGATGGTCACATTGCGTGCAGAGTCCCAGAGCCTTGTTTCCTGGATGACCGGTTCTGAGCGCTCGAGCATCACTTTTTGTCTTCGCATTTCGAATTCCAGGGCCTTCTGAACGTTCCTGAACGAGTTCATGTTTTTTAGTTCGGTCCTGGTCCCAAGGCCGCTTGTGCCGGCCGGACGAAGCGAGATATTAGCGTCACACCGCATGCTCCCTTCTTCCATGTTGCCGTCGCAAATCTCGAGGTAGCGAAGAACCTCCCGAAGGGTTTTGAGATAAGCCGCAGCATCTTCGGAAGAAGTTATATCCGGCTCGCTGACGATTTCGATAAGGGGTACGCCGGTCCTGTTGTAATCGACATAGCTGACCGGCTGGTATTCATCGTGAATGAGCTTGCCGGCGTCTTCCTCCATGTGAATCCGGTGTATCCTGATTCGCCTGGCGCCGCGCGGGGTGTCGATTTCCACCCAGCCGTTTCGTGCCAGGGGAAGCTCGTACTGTGAAATCTGATAGCCCTTGGGAAGGTCCGGGTAGAAGTAGTTTTTCCGGGCAAACTGGCCCAGCGGCTCAATCGTGCAGTGCGTGGCAAGCGCCATCCTGATAGTGTATTCGACGACTTCGCGGTTGAGCACGGGAAGCGTTCCCGGCATCCCCAGGCAGATTGGGCATGCGTGTGTGTTGGGGCTGCCGCCGAATTTCGTCGAACACCCGCAGAAAATCTTGCTCCGGGTCTTGAGCTGAGCGTGAATCTCGAGTCCTATTACCGGTTCGTATTCCATTTCCGGCCGGGTTCCTCTCCAAAAACCAAAAGGATTTGAATTTGAAATATTATCCTCTATCAAATATCAAAGGACGCAATTATGTGTTGAGTGGTGTTGAAGTCTTAAAGCTATCACCACTCCGGGTATATCGGCAAGGTTGAGCAGCAGTCAAACCGGCATCAAAAATTCGTGATTCGGACTCAATTCTATCACAATGACCCGTACGATTTCCATTGTTCTTAGCGCACCTTTTGAACTCTTTTATAGCGCGCCCTTATACCAACACTCATGAATACACCCAGGGCACCTGGTCGGCGAGAAAAAAACCACAAAGAAGTTTTAGATGAAATTGCCGGAGCACGGCCGAGTTTGCGCCGTGCCAAAATCCGAGGTTCATCGGTCCTGGCGCCCATCGCTACGAAAAACACAGGCGGACGTTGGCGGCTGTGCAAAAAGCACGGCAGCAAACGGGTTTTGAAAAAAGGGCGCAAGCTATTCGTACCAGCGAAATCACCGGACCAATTCGCAGCGTAGCAGAGTATGCTTATATGCGGGGATAAAGCTCGCCTGCAAGGAGCAAATCAGGTTCAAAACCGCTAAGCAACCGATAAAACAATGTTTGACATTGTGAGAAGTTTCATTTAGGAA
This sequence comes from Syntrophobacteraceae bacterium, assembly GCA_050008735.1. Taxonomy (GTDB): domain Bacteria; phylum Desulfobacterota; class Syntrophobacteria; order Syntrophobacterales; family Syntrophobacteraceae; genus SbD1. Next base: position 60,556 of record JBEKMB010000008.1, on the reverse strand, counting down.
TAGTTAAATTCACAGCAGATTTTGGACTAGGGCTCTCGTTGGTGAGATGCGGTCTGCACATGATGAAGTTGTTCCGGGATAGCGAGGAGAAAAATGAAAATTCATGAGTATCAAGCCAAACAACTGTTCCAAAAGTATGGAGTCCCTATCCCCCGAGGGAAAGCGGCCTTCAGCGTCGAGGAAGCCAAGCAAATCGGGGCGGAACTGGGTGTTTTTCCGGTTGTTGTAAAAGCTCAGATCCATGCCGGCGGGCGCGGCAAAGGCGGCGGCGTAAAGCTCGCCAAGAACGCGGCTGAAGTGGACCAATATGCATCCAGCATTCTCGGGATGACATTGGTGACCCACCAGACCGGTCCGGAAGGTAAGCTGGTAAAGAAGCTCCTGGTCGAAGAAGGTCTTCCGATTGAAAAAGAACTCTACCTCAGTGTGCTCCCCGACAGAGGGACGGCGAAGATCGTTTTCATGGCCAGTGAAGCAGGCGGTATGGACATCGAGAAAGTGGCCGCCGAAACGCCCGAAAAGATCGTCAAAGTTTTCATAGATCCGCTTGTTGGCATGAAGGGATATCACGCAAACGAATTGTCGTTCGGACTGAACCTGTCGGGCGATCTGGCAAAACAGTTCAACGCCATGGCTTTCAAGCTCTATAAACTTTGCGTGGACTATGACTGTTCGCTCGTGGAGATCAATCCGCTGATTCTGACCAAGGACGGAAAAGTTATAGCCCTGGACGGCAAGATCAATTTTGACGACAACGCGATCTTCAGGCACAAGGACATCCAGGAATACAGGGATCTGGATGAAGAAGACCCCGCCGAAGTCGAAGCCTCCAAGTACGAACTCAATTACATCAAGATGCCCAGTGGCAACATCGGCAACATGGTCAACGGCGCAGGCCTTGCCATGGCAACGATGGACCTCATTCAGCAGGCAGGTGCTACCCCGGCCAACTTCCTGGACGTCGGCGGCGGTGCGAGCGCCGAGCAGGTGGAAGCTGGATTCAAGATCATCCTGGCGGACCCGACAGTAAAGGGCGTGCTCATCAATATATTCGGCGGCATCCTCCGGTGCGACAGGCTGGCAAACGGTGTTGTCGAAGCGGCCAAGAAAGTCGGAATCAAAATCCCCGTCGTCATCAGGATGGAAGGGACCAATGTTGAGGAGGGCCGGAGAATCCTTGAGGCATCCGGGCTCAATCTAATAACGGCAAAAGACGTTTCGGACGCCGCCCAAAAAATTGCGTCGGTTGCAAAGGCATAGGAGGACATCATGAGCATTTGGGTGGATCGGAATACAAGGCTTTTAGTTCAGGGTATTACCGGCAAAGAAGGTCAGTTCCACACGCTTAATTGCAAAAACTACGGCACCAACGTAGTCGCCGGTGTAACTCCAGGCAAAGGCGGGCAGAACGTAGACGGAATCCCGGTTTTCAACACGGTGGCGAAAGCCGTCAAGGAAACGGGCGCCAATGCCGCGATGGTTTTTGTGCCGCCTCCTTTTTGCGCCGACGCAATACTGGAATCCATCGACTCCGGACTGCCGTTGATCGTAGCCATTACCGAAGGCATCCCCGTCATGGACATGCTGAAGGTTAAGAACTACCTTGGTAAGAGCAACAGCCGGCTAATCGGCCCTAACTGCCCCGGCATCATCACACCGGGCCAGTGCAAGATCGGCATTCAGCCGGGCCATATCCATTCGCCCGGCCACGTAGGTATCGTATCCCGCTCCGGGACCCTCACCTATGAGGCGGTACACCAGATTCAACAGTTTGGAATGGGCCAGAGCACGGTAATCGGCATCGGCGGAGACCCGGTAAACGGCACCAACTTCATCGACTGCCTCGCGGCCTTTCAGGCTGACCCCGAAACCCGCGCCATCATAATGGTGGGCGAGATCGGCGGGTCGGCTGAGGAAGATGCCGCAGACTTCATCAAGGAAAACGTGACCAAGCCGGTGATCGGCTTCATAGCTGGACTGACAGCTCCTCCGGGACGCCGTATGGGCCATGCAGGCGCTATCATCAGCGGTTCCAGTGGAACGGCTCAGGGCAAGATCAAGGCCATGCGCGCAGCCGGGATTACAGTTGTGGAAAACCTGGGAGAGATGGGCGCCATCGCTAAAGATGCTTTTGCCTCGGTTCTTTCCTCCAAGGCCAAGAAATAGCGGAAGGGTTAAATACAGCGCCGTTCCGTGATTAGTGCGAGAGCCTCACCGGGGAAACAGATTCGATCTGTTTCCCCGGTTTTATTTATGGATGACAGGAGACAGAGCGCGGACGTCTCTGTTCAAGGTTCGGAGACCGGCGTCAGGATTACCAGAAACGGCGCACCTTTACGCCGTTTTCCGATAGAAAAGCCTTTATGCCTTCAATGGTATAGGTGCCGTAATGGACCATTGATGCAATCAATGCCGCATCCGCGCAACCCCGGTTCAGTACATCCAGGAGGTGCTGGGGGGTCCCTGCGCCGCCCGATGCGATTACCGGAATGCGGACGTTGGTCGAGATCAGTCTTGTCAGTTCGAGTTCATAACCAATCTGGGTGCCGTCCGCATCTATAGAGTTCAGGCAAATCTCACCCGCGCCGAGCCTCTCGGCTTCCTGCGCCCACCAGAGTGCATCTATGCCCATGCTGGTCCGGCCGCCGTTTATGACCATTTCGTAGCCGGAGGCGATCTTATCTGAAACCGGAACTTTCTTTACGTCCATTCCGAGGACGACGCACTGGGCGCCGAAGGCTTCGGCCCCCTGCCGGATGATGTCAGGGTTTAGCACCGCTGAGGAGTTTACGCTTACTTTCTCGGCCCCGGCAAGAAGAACGTCGCGCATGTCCTCGAGTGTGCGAATCCCGCCCCCTACCGAAAACGGAATAAATATAGTCTCCGCGACCTTTCGGACTACATCGAGCATAATAGGGCGGCGGTCGCTCGAAGCCGTAATGTCATAGAAAACGATTTCATCGGCGCCCTGTTCATAATAAAAACGGGCCATCGCCACCGGGTCGCCTAAATCGACGTTGTCCCTGAATTTGATCCCCTTGGTAGTCTTGCCGTCGCGGACGTCGAGGCAGGGAATTATGCGTTTGCTGAGCATGTAAGCCCTCGTTTTACTAAATGCCGTTCCAGCGGCAGAAATTGTCAAGGAGCCGCAACCCCGGCTTGCCGCTTTTTTCGGGATGGAACTGAACGGCGACAAGGTTTCGGAGTGCCACGGCTGATGTGAAAACCATCCCGTATTCGGTTGTCCCCGCAGTCAATTGCTCGTTTGCAGGCTGAGGATAGTAGCTGTGAACGAAATAAAACTCGCTGCCGGCGGAAATGTCCCGAAAAACCGGGTGATCGTTCTTAAATCTCACGGCATTCCAACCCATATGCGGAATTTTGAGAAAATCCCCACTGTCGGAGCATATTTTATCGGGGAACCTCCGGACTTCACCAGGAAGGATTCCAAGACAGGGGGTCTGATTTTCCTGGCTGGAGTCAAAGAGCACTTGAAGGCCTACGCAAATGCCCAGTATGGGTACTCCAGCATTGAAGAGTTCCCTGAGGAGCTTATCAAGGCCAAGTTCCCTCAAACTCTCCATCGATTTTCCGGCCGCTCCCACGCCGGGAAAGACCACCTTGTCCGCTTTCCGGACCTCATCATGGGAATTGGTAATCAGGCATGCAAACCCAAGATGGTCCAATGCGCGCTTAACACTGGTCAAGTTCCCGGCTTTGTAGTCAAGTATTGCGATCACGCCTCTGCGCTCCTTTTACAAAAATTCCAGTAATAAAGTAGAATATCGCAGATTTGTGCCGGGGGTCAATACAAGACCTGCCGCCGAAATTGCCAAAAGCAAGGATTAAGAACGTAATGGTTCACTTGAATATCATAGGCCACGCGTTTGGTGCACGCGAAGACGCGAAGTCCGGATGAGGGCTTGGCGGGCGATTTCCTTGTCTGTTGTCCTATTCGCGTCTTCGGGTGAAAGAATGTGGAGGCCTGCAAGATGTGGAGAACTGCGGTCCCACGCAGTGATTAGTTTCCATTTTGATCAACTTAAAGATAAAATAACTGCGATTTTATAGATGGCCGGGAGCTTGCCGCGCCTGGGCAGCGAGATTAAGGAGAATTGTGGAAAAAATCGCCAAAGGAGCCGAGATTGAGCTTCTGATTGAAAAGCTGGCATTTGGAGGCAAAGCTGTCGCCAAAGTTGACGGATTCGTCATCTTTCTTGACCGTGCCGTGCCCGGGCAGACGGTGAAAGCCCGAATTACCAGGAAAAAGCGAAATTACGCAGAGGCGAAGGTAATTGAGACCCTGTCCCAGTCGCCGGATTACAGGTCCCCTGTTTGTCCGCATTTTGGGATTTGCGGAGGATGCCTCTGGCAGGATATTTCCTATGATGCCCAGCTCTATTGGAAAAGGACCCATGTCGTGGAGTGCCTCGAGCATATTGCCGGGGCCGGCGAAACCGAAGTCGGGCCAATCATTGCCTCCCCCGAAATCCTGAATTACAGGAACAAAATGGAGTTCACCTTTTCCGACAGGCGCTGGCTGCTTGCGGAGGAACTCGACCGGGAACTGAGCCGGGAGTCTCTGTTTGCACTCGGCCTCCATGTAAGAGGGCTTTTCGACAAGGTCTTCAATATCGACAAATGTTTTATCCAATCGCCGCAGACCTCCGCCATCCTGCGAGAGGTACGTCAATGGGCTGTTAAAAGCGGTCTTTCGGCCTACAGCATCCGCACTCATCAGGGCTTTTGGCGTTTTCTGGTCGTAAGGGAGGCCAAGCGTACCGGCCAGACACTCGTCCACCTTATCACTTCCGGAGACCCATGCGACCTGCACGTTGTCGACAGACTCTCAGAGCATCTCCGGTCGGAATTCCCCTCGATCACCACTTTCATCCATTCCATAAATGATAAAAAATCTCAGGTTGCCATCGGAGATTCGAGCCGTGTTCTGTTCGGCCCGGGGTTTATCGAAGAAAGGCTCGGGGAGCTTCGTTTCCAGGTATCCGCACACTCATTTTTCCAGACCAATACCCTGGGGGCGGAAAAGCTCTACGAAACGATAAGCAGGTTCGCCGATTTCAATGGCGCGGAGAAAGTCTGGGACCTTTATTGCGGAACGGGAAGCATCGGATTGTATATCGCCTCCCGCGTGCAAAGCGTCGTTGGAATCGAGTTGGTGGAAGAGGCCGTACATGACGCACGGGAGAACTGCAGAATCAATAACATCCGCAACTGTTCCTATCTGTCCGGCGATTTGAAGGACGTAATCGGCAAGGTTTCGCAGACGGGGCGTCCGGATGTCGTATTAGTAGATCCTCCCAGGGCTGGAATGCATCCTAAAGTGGTGAAAGCTCTCCTGGAAGCTTCGCCCGCGCGAATTGTCGCCGTCTCCTGCAATCCAGCAAGCCTGGCCCGGGATGCCGCGCTTCTTCTCGGGGCCTACGAGATAAAGGAGGTACAGCCGATCGATCTTTTCCCCCATACGCCGCATCTGGAATGCGTTGTCAGGTTCGACAGAAAAGAATAATATGTTGAGTCCTTCCAATAGGAAACCGAAGCGGCACAGATACATACTCTGGGGTATGTCGCTTTTTTTTCTTCTTTCCGGCCTTTTTGCCGCAAGCTTTTCATATTATCTCTATAACGAGGTTAAGAACCGCTTTACCTCGAGAAGGTGGAGCGTTCCCGCGCGGGTCTTCTCATCTACGGTCCCGCTCTATCGCGGTCAGGCACTATCGCCCGGCCAGCTCAGGCGTATGCTCGAGGAGCGCCGTTATAAGGAGGCTTTAAAAGAACCGGTGCTCGCCGGTGAGTTCAGGTGGTCGGGCAACGCCCTGGTTGTGCACCTGAGAGATTTTCAGTTCCCAGGTATCTTCCTGCCCTCACAGGTCGTCGAATTCAGCTTTCAGCAAAACAGGATAGCCGGCATACGAAGCCCGAAGGAAGAGATTGACTTTCTGGAGCTTGAACCGCTGGAAATAGCGCGCCTGTACGGACCGGAGCGGGAAAGCCGGATGCTCATCAATATCCGGCAGGTCCCGCAGCACTTAATAGACGCCGTAGTGGCGATCGAGGACCATCGTTTTTACGAACACGGCGGGATCGATCTTTTCGGGGTGCTTCGCGCGATACTTGCCGATTTCAGAGCGGGCAGGGTGGTTCAGGGTGGCTCTACGATTACCCAACAGCTCGTAAAAAACTACTTCCTGGAATCCGAACGCAGTTTGCGAAGAAAATTTTTCGAACTCTCCATGTCCTTTACACTCGAGGCCCAATACCAAAAAGATGACATACTGGAGATGTATTTAAATGAAATCTATATGGGCCAGAGAGGCAACGTTGCTATCCACGGAATAGGCGAAGCCTCCGCATACTATTTCGGGCGCAACGTGGAGGACTTGACGCTTGCCGAGGCAGCCACACTTGCCGGAATGATAAGGGCGCCAGGGAATTATTCGCCGCTTGTAAATCATCAGGCCGCCCTTGACCGCAGAAACCTGGTACTGAAGCGAATGCTCGCGCTTCGGAAAATTTCGCCTGCCGAATATTACGCGGCGCGGCTCGAAGTGCTCCAGGCAGCTTCGGCGTCCAGCCCTTCAGGTATAGCCCCATATTTTCTTGACTATGTCCGCAAGCAGGCACAGGAACTCTATGTCCCTGAGGCGCTCGCATCCGAGGGACTGAACATCTATACCACCCTTCAGCCCGAGATGGCCTTCGCCGCCGAAACAGCGGTTCGGGAGGGTCTTGCGGAAATCGAGAAAGAGAGCGGGGTCGACGCAGTTTCAAGTGAATCCAAACCCTCTCATCGTCTTCAGGCCGCTTTGATAGCCCTGCAGCCTAAAACCGGGGAAATCTATGCGCTGGTCGGTGGAAGGGACTACGGCGAGAGCAGCTTTAACAGGGCCCTCAAGGGCCGTCGCGAGCCCGGTTCAGCAATCCAACCCTTCGTCTACCTGGCGGCCCTCGACCGGTTTAAACTCTCCGACTGGCTATCCGACCTGCCGGTACCCTACGATCTCAACGGTGCTGCCTGGACCCCGAGGAACATCGACGGCAGGTATCGAGGGAGAGTTTTTTTCCGTGAAGCCCTCGAGCAGTCACTCGATGCCGCCACGGTAAATTTGGCCGTGGATACAGGTCTAAATGAAGTACTCGGCACGCTCCGGAATTTCGGGATAGAGTCTGTGGCTGAACCTGTTCCTTCGCTCGCAATGGGGTCGTTCGGGCTGAGCCCCATAGAACTCGCCAGGGCCTACGCCGTCCTTGCCAATGATGGGCAAATGCCGTTTCTTCTCAGTCTCAAGGAGATCGTGGCCGAGGACGGAGACATCCGGGAGCGGCGGACAATCGACTTTTCTTCCGTTACCTCGCCTGCGAAAGCCTTTCTTATAACCAGTCTTCTTGATGGTGTGGTGGAAAGGGGCACCGGCAGGGTGTTGAGACGGCTCGGCATCGACTTCAAATGTGCCGGAAAAACCGGCACGACAAGCGAGTTCAGGGACTCCTGGTTCATTGGATATACGACAGATCTGCTGACCCTGGTCTGGGTGGGATATGACGACAACAGCCCCACGGGTCTTATCGGGGCGCAGGGCGCGGCGAGCATCTGGGCAGGGTTTATGAACCTTGTTCGGCCCTGGGTTAGGCCTGAGGAGTTCGATGCGCCGCCCGGCGTGGTCCAGGATATGATCTGCCCGGATTCCGGCCAACTGGCTACCGCCCGCTGCAAGGACCATAAGCTGGAATATTTTTTGTTGGAAAACAGATCGAATGTTTATTGCACTATTCACGGCAGATAATAAAATGAGTGAAGAGTGAAGAGTGAAGAGTGAAGAGTGAAGAGTGAAGAGTGAACGCTTACAATGCCCAGGTGGAGATGGGGCCAAAGGGGATATCCGCGAGTGTTTCGTTCCATGGCTGAGGAATTTTGCCGCCTTTTGCAAAGCACAGGGAAGAGCAGGGTCCCGGAAGTTCCCGTCGTCTCTGGTCTCGTTTCCGGAAGCCGGGGCCGTTGCGTTCAGGGTATGCTGCTTGTCCTTGTAATCGCAATCGCTTTTTCGGCGTGCGAACGAAAGCAAGTTTCAGTCCCGCCGGAATACAGTTCGCCTCCTCCGGCTCCGCCCTCTTATTCGGGGCCGCAACCCGCGGCATCCACCCATCAGCAGGCCGAGCCGGTCACGAAAGCGCCCGAAATAACGACCGGGACGGCGGTTGCCCCAGTTCCTCTTCCTGCGCCTCCGGTGAAAAAGAAAGTTGAGCCTAAACGCGCGCCAACGCCGGCAGACGAGCAACAGGCTGAAAGGTCCAAAAAGCAGGAACCGGCTAAATCGCCTCAGGGCCAAGCCTCCATGCAAAAGGTTAATCAGGCCAGGGGACAATTGGAAAGAGGTAGGCCCGACTCCGCAATCCGGACCCTCGAAGGGGCTATCCGCATAGACGCTCGCAACGGTGAGGCATTTATCCTGCTTGCAAAGGCATGGAAGCAAAAGGGAGAAAAACGCAAGGCCCTGGAATTCGCAAAGAAGGCTGAACTCCTCTATCAAAAACAGCCTGCCAAGCTGAAGGAAGTCTTTTTGCTCGAATCGGACCTCTACCGCGAACTGGGCGACAGTGCCAAAGCCGCTGCGTTGCGTCAAAAGGCATCCGGTGTGCGACAGAAACCATCTGAGTGACACAGGGGCCGATTAATGGCGGATTTTGACAGTGCGCAGGACAGGGCCAGGCGGATTAAAAGCTACAGGATATTTCTGCTCATAATTGTCGCTGTTTCCTTATACCTTTCGTATCTGATTCTTTTGCCGTTCATCGATACTGTCATTCTGGCGATCATCCTGGCCTCTTTTTTCAATCCTCTGCAGATTTACCTCGAGCGGCGGCTCAAAGGGCGAAAGAACCTGGCGGCCCTGATAATCGTTCTCATAATTACCTTTGTAATAGCGATCCCCGTTTTTGTTTTTACGTCCACCATGGTGGCGCAGGGACTCGATACGGTAAACAAGACCAACGAATGGATCCGGGCGGGCAAATTACAGCAATTGGTCCAGGACCCCCGGATAAACGAATACCTGGCCAGGTATCAGGAGCGGTTTTCATTCCTTCAGATAAGCAAGGTGGACATCGCAAACGACCTTCTCTATCTTAGCAGGGACTTGGGGCAGTTCCTGCTTGGGAAGGTCGCGGCCATACTGGGGAATATGGCGAGCCTGGTTGCGCAGTTTTTCATAATGATTTTCATCGCCTTTTACCTTGTGCGCGACGGCGGGGAGATGGTGCAGACCATCCGGTATTACATACCTCTCAGGGCCGAGCAGGAAGACCGGATTATCAACGGCATCAGGGTCGTTACCAAATCAGTGCTCCTGGGTACATTTATTACAGCGGTCTGCCAGGGGCTCGTGGGCGGGGTCGCCTTTGCGATCCTGGATTTGCCCGGTCTTTTCTGGGGAACCATTACCGCGCTTGCTTCCCTTATTCCACTTGTGGGCGTTTATCTCGTATGGGTCCCCATTGCGCTTTATCTCCTTTTGCTGGGAGAGACGAAATCGGTGGTCTTCCTGGCTATCTGGTCCATAGTTGCGAGCGGAATCATCGACAATTTCGTTCGTCCTCTTCTCGTGAAGGGCAAATCGAAGATGTCCCCCTTCTACATCTTCCTGGCTATACTTGGCGGGGTTCAGTATTTTGGGTTGAAAGGCATCCTGTACGGACCGCTCATCCTCAGCTTCGCCATGATAATGATGTTCATCTATGGAGTGGAGTACGGGGACGAACTGACCGAATACAAACATCTGGGGGAAAGCGGGGCGGCAAAAGAGCGCTAGCAGTACGGTTAGAGTTTACCCTCTCTGCGGATTGGCTTCTTAGTGAGCTGATGAATACGCGCTGTAACCTTGTCGGCTACAGTTTGCCAGCTGTAATGAAGCCTGACATTTTCCGAGACTTTTAAAGCCCTTTCACTGGCTGCCCCGGAGTTTTCAAAGACTTCCCGCATCAGTGCGCTCAGGGCGTTCCAATCAGGCTGGAGCACCCAGCCCCCGCCGCTTGCCAGCTTAATATCATTGGGATTGAATTCTTTGCGGCTGGACGGAATCAGAAAAACCTGGTCGGGTGAGCAAAAGTCATCCGTCGAGCCTCCGGCTGTAGTGATTACGGGGACGCCGCAAGCCATGGCCTCGAGTACGGGCAGGCCGAACCCTTCCGCGCGGTATGGGTGGACCAGGCAGTCGGAGGCGGTATAGAGACCCGGCATTTCCTCCAGTCCCATCGTTGTCTGCAGATGGAGAATTTCCGGGGCAAGGGGATCTGTTTGAATTTGGCGGATAATCCTGCCCAGGCCTTGATCGATATAGATCGTCCGCTGCGGCAGGTCCTTTATGATAAGCACGACATCATCGCGGCTGGTAAATGCTGCCCGGTAGGCGTCGAGAAGGATATCGACGCCCTTTCGCCAAAGGCCCCCGCCCACGAAAAGAAACCTGAATTTTTTTGATGATTCTATCCGGCGCTTCGAAACCCCCGGATGAAACTGATCGATATTGACCCCATTTGGCACGACCTGCACTCGATCCGCCGCAATGCCGCTTGCAATACAGGTCTTCAGGACATGCCTGCTGGGGACCCAAATCTCATCGACCAGGTTTGCCATGGGGGCGATCCAGCTTTCGGGCAGCCTGCCGTATTCCCATGGTTGGATCATTACCCAGTGACCCGCCGAAGGAGGGTTGAAATTGGGCGGCCAGTGATGCCTGACATGGATATCGCTACTGCCGGAAAGCGGTTTTCGAGTCCTTTGAACGATCTTTTCAAAGCGAGGATCGGCATCCGGATTGATATCGTCCTGTTCGTTGCCCGTGACGATCGAGACTTCAAAGCCGGAGTCAATCAATTGGAGGCATAATTCCCTGTTGATAAGCGCGAGAGAATGGCAGACCAGCTGAGAGCCTTCCCAGGTTATTCTTTTGTTTGCGTTTGTCGCTTCCATCTCGGCCTTATATTGCCACCCGGCCTGTATCGCACTCATTGTCGCAGAGACAGCCATGGCGGGAGTGAACATGTGGGACGCCGCAACGGCCGCCGTGGAATGCCGCTCTTCCGCAGGCATATCATGTGCGCGGCGCATGGCATTGCGGACATCGATTACATCGAGCCGAGGCATGAACGTGTCCCTGTGGTGAGGCTGGTACAGAAGCATTTCCGGCATGAGCGCGGTTCTCGCGAGTGGATCCGCGGAAATGGGGATATAGCATGTATCGGGAAGTTCAAGTCCTAACCCGGCAGGAAAGACTGTCAGGCGCTCCCTGACGACGGCTTCGCCAACCGGAGCTGTATGAGCTGTATCGGTAGAGACATAGACGTTACAGCTATCAATCAGGTGAACGATTCCGATTCTGGTTCCCAGATCTTCATCAATGATAATGGCTGCCTCGGAACCAGTCTTGCGGCGCAGCGACTCGACGAGGTTGAGCAGATCCTGTCTGGGTTTGCCGGGCACGGGATGCCATGAGGGATAGTTGACCTTGAGATAGAGTTCGACGTTTTCATCTCCTTTGAATTCTTCAAGGTAGGCTTCGATGAGCGTATCCCACCTGCGCCGAGGCAAAAACATCGCGATGCATAGAAATCTGAAACGCTTGTCAGGAGGCAATGTTTCCCTTGACGGCGCGGGTATTGCGGAGTTATCCAGCCAGAGGTGCGGGACGAGGAGAGTCTTAATTCTGGCGGGCGCTATCCCGGCGGATATGAACATCCCCCGCTCTTTTTCCGTTCCCATCCAGATCTGATCCATCTCGTTACAGACTTCGATCCATTCGGCCGGGGGCAAATTGCCCTGGGCGCTGCCGTCGAAGGTCGTCGCCAGAATACGCAGTTTCGGTTCCGGGAATTTGAACGTAAGCCAGACCCTGGCAGGCACATGGGATATGATGGCCGTTATGGGGGGGATTACAGGCGTTGACTCCAGTCTTCTTAAAAGAGCCAGGTCACAATCGTCCACACCCGGCTCAACTTCGTTGACCGGTACGATCCTGATTCGCGCACCGGCCCTGTGCAGGGCAAAGACAAAAGATCGCGCCTGCATCCCATAACCGCTCCGATTGTAGAACGGTGCAATCCACACGATGGTTCCAGGCAAGATCTCATGCTGATCGCTCACAGAGGCGTCCTTCCAAAACTCCAGAGGAATTCCACATGCTCAGCGCTTCAGTGAGTGCGGAACCCGGGATACAAAGCCTGATCGAGCACTACGTCGCGGCATAGAGTACGGTTTCGGTGGTAAAAGTCGTATAGTTCCTCATATAGAAGCGGTAACCAAGCCCCAGGCCATGGAGGTAGAGCGGTATCTCCCAGAGATGGTGAGGGGCGTGATAGACACAGATGCCCAAGTCCGGCCGATTGGCCCGGATAAGCCCCTCGGCTCCTTTTAAAACCTCCGGCTCCGCTCCCTCCACGTCCATGCAGATAAAGGTCGGATCGAACCCAGGAAGCACGTGGTCGAGCGACACAGCCTGCACCAGGACATCACCGTCTTCGGAGATACGCGACCCCAAGCCGCCGCCGCTGATGAAGCGCACAAGCCCCTCCTTGCCGTACACCGCACAGGGCATGGCGACGATGTTCCGGGCCAGATCGTCTTTGTTTTTCCGGAGGTACTCCACAAGTCGCTGAAAGAGCAGGGGCTCGGTTTCAAAGCAAACGAGGTCATCGACCTTGCCGTGAACCGCGTTCAACAACCGCACTGTGTCACCGTCGTAAGCGCCGCAGTTCACGAACTTCGAATACCCCCTCGACAGAGGGACGTCTTTCGGAAAATACTGCTCTTCCCTCGGGCGCGCCGGGAGGGGAACGGGTTTCCTCCGCATGTGGGTCTGCAGGCAGCGGCTGTAAACCTCGCGGCTCTCGTCGTCCTCGAACAGATCCAGGCAACCGATGATTCGCTCCTTCTGCTCCAGGTAGAACTTGAATCCCTTTTTTTCCAGTTCCTCGGGCAGGCGTAAGGGGTTATGGATTTCGTAGACATCCATCATGAGGATGATATTCCGGAATCCCAGACCCTGCAGGCAGCGTACGATCTCGGAGTGATGCTCCTGCTTGCCGACACAGATTATAACGACGGCCTCGCGCTGCTCCTCTTCGGTCGGATGATAGTCGAGCGGCGAAAATGCCGGAAACCCCTCAAGGGTGTCTCCGCGGGAGAACCGGCGATCGAGCACGATCCATGGATCGTAATGGTAATGCCGCATCAGGACTTCCTGAACCCAGTGAAAACCTTCCCCGGCCCCATAGATGACTATTTTGCGTCCGTCGAACGACTTGGACGCAAAAAAGGCGTCCGCGGGGAAATTGCGTTGCTCGCAGAGCCGGGTAACAACAGTCTTGGGTTCGTCCATGGGACTCTTTCTCCATTTATCGAACATGAATAAAAGCGGATAACACCTTCTAACCGGGAAGATTGAGGTATGGATCAATGATCCTGACCCCTAAGAACTCCGGCATTTTGACAAGTTGAGAGTAGATATTCAGGTGGTACGCATTTGATGCAATGATGACTGTGTCAACATCATATTTGGATATTTCTGCAGGCTTGACAACCGGAAAGGTGAACTTTGGCCGGGCCGGGGGATTGTTGTCAAATGCGGCAATGGGATTAATTCCAAATTCGTTCATTACGCAATTTACCCACTGTGCGTGTACACCGACGCCGAACAATGCGATTCTGGAATCCTTTACTGCCCCTTGTAAAAGCTTGGCAAAATGATTTTTTAGACGATGGCTGTCTGTGGGTAATGTCACTAACTCGAAACCTTCTACGATATTCTCTATACTAGGTTCCATATCATCTGGAGCGTATTTCAATGCATCCAGAACGGCAAGAGCATATTCTCGTTTTGTGAGTCTTTGCTCGTTTATGGTTAGATGATCTAGTTCTTTATGTACGCACACACCAGCCATTTCCAGTCTTGTAGCGAGATAGCCGAAAGCCTTTAGCGAGTCAATACTCGCAGAATCGCAATGCTTATTTACGATCTCCCAATTTGTTATTATATCCTGTCCTTCGTTATAGTCTGCATTCACAGACACATTCTTTATGCGATGCTGTATGCAAAAGTCTATGAATTTATCCATTCTTTCTCGTGGGTTGGTTTTGGAGAAAACAATGTATTTGAGCCAGAAAGTGGATCCATCTCTTACAGCGGCCGCATAGCGGTCAATGTTCTCTGCAACGCTATCAAACTTATCAACACCTTTTATTGCAAAATAGCCCTCCCGGTCGCCGCAGTCCAGGCTAACCTGGACTAGCGCATTTCCGGATTTGAGCGCATTCTCGATTTCAGGAGCAAAACAAATGGCGTTTGTATTGATCATTACAGGTAATCCCTTATGGGTTACATATGCCAGCGTCTTCATGGTATCTTTGCTCAAACTTGGCTCTCCGTTTGAGAAAATAATCTGGCACGTCGGAGCGATCGCGTTGGATTCGAACAGTTGTGCACCGCCCTATTCACGGCTTTATCAAGATCGCGCCCACGATTAAGTGGTGTTTCGCCCTCATCCAGACGTAAATTGCAGTAAATGCATTTTGCATTGCAATATGTATATGCCTGTAGATGAAGAAGATTGGTTAATTGATCTAACGATGGCAATTCAACGTCGTCATCTGTCTCGATAATAAGGCGGCAACCTTTACAAGGATGGCCACTTGTAGTGGTATGAAGGCCATAGGCAACATACTCTGGGACCGGTTTATCCAGATCATCATTCAAGGCTTTTATTAAAGCCTTTCGGACAATGCGCATTCGTTCAAGAGGAAGTTCCTCATCCGGATTCCAGCGTATAGTCGGCATAAGCTGTTTTGTTGCGCAGCAAAACTGCACTCTATCTCTTTCAATATTTAAAGAACCGTATAGTGCATTACAGTATCTCATTATAATCTCCTTTGAAGATGCCAATGCACCCTATCAAATTAAAGGGAAACAATGGCGATTGGCCTATCATTATTGAATGAATAACTTAAATGACATTGTCAATGAACCGATTATAGACATACTAAACCACAGCAAATAAATCAGTCTCGCAAATAGTCCAGGAAAGGTGTCTTAAATACAGCTTATATTCAGGCAAAATGTCATGGACAAGCAGCGCGATATCGAATATTGCTTCAAAGGAGTGGTATGCGCCCAGCGCAAGCTTTGGTTTGAATCGTTTAATGGTATTGGAAGCTCCTCTTAATGCTTTAGGTATAATATTACCTGGCGGATCCATCTTAAGGAACGTAATCTCTCGTCCATCAAGAAAGTCATCAATGCTGATTACCTTGATTTCTATATCCCCACAACCATTTATTCCACTGGCTGTGGGGGCAACTGCCGTGTCGGAGGATTCAAATCGCAAAACTCCACTTTCAGAGAATACGCCTAACTGATGGCATGTTATGTTGTTATATCCTGTAGTGTTTTTCTCCAGGTCGTCAAAGTTCTTCGGATCAGGTTCAAATGCAAAGATATGTTTATAATTCAGCTTTCGATTGCGGCATGTTTTCACGAATTCAATAACCGAGTCGCCGTCAAAGGCCCCCACATCCAGATAGATCTCGTCTTGTTTCAGTTGGAAAACATCATTATTGAAGTAAAAGTAATTCTCTGGACCCAGTGTTGGAAAGGGGATTAAGCCAAATTCAGAAACAGGTTCGCTAAAGGATTTCAAATAATCAACAAACATCGTAATGTTCTGATTTGCAACAAGCATCGCAAGTTTAGAAACGAATATATCACGAGACTTCTGATCAGCTAATAAGTTATAAACGCTGGATATTCGTGTATCATTATTTGTTAGTAATGTCATTAGTTCGTGAGGACTGAGCGTTCTCAAGGAACTCAGGTTAGCTTGGTTGGTAAACGAAAAATATAGGCTTAACGCCATATCAAAATGTTTATTCCAAAGTATCAGATCTTTATCAAACCCATGATCTATCAAAAGCTTCTTAACCGAAGCAGCATGGGTTTGGGTAGCAATCACGATTATGCTTTTGTGATGTAGTTGTTTTAATTCATCAACGGAGATTATGGGCAGATTGCAATACTCGGTTCCGCTCTTTGAGGGATCGCTATTACAGAAACATGCGGGGCTTATACCATGATTGTTAAGAGTTATCAAGAAATCTTTGGCAAAGCTACCTGTCCCGTAGAGTACGACGGGTTTTCCAGCTTGTACAGCATCTTTATGCTTTCCAAACAGCCAATTTAGAAATTCCATATCTTGTGGTGCCGCTTTTATGCGGTTGATAATCTGTCTTATTACTTCATTCATAAATATACCCCTTGATTCCCCATTTGCGGGTACTACGATTATCTTGTCGCCAGCAGTAGCGTATCATCAAAATAATTGCCGAAATGCCGCAGATAGAGCCTGTAAGAAGGGTTCAATTGATGAACAAGCAGCGGTATTTCATACAGGTCCCGGGTTTTGTGATACACGCTCAGGGCGAGCTTGGGGCTGCGGCTTAGGATAGTATCCGCCCCGCCTTTAATTGCTTCCATCTCCGCCCCTTCGATGTCCATTTTGACAAAGGTTACATCCCGGCATGACAACTGGCCGTCAATGCCGGTGGTTTCTATTTCCATATCCGGCATGACCTGTGCCGCTGCTCCGGCCTCCTGAATCCTGGCGCAATAGTTTTCGGTCTGGGCCGAGCTGACAAAGCGCAGCGTTGTCCCGTGCGACCACAGGCCAAAGCGGAAGCAGGTCACATCCCTGTACTTCGATGTGTTTTCAATCAGTTTTCCGTAGTTCGACAAGTCGGGTTCAAAGCAAACAATGTGCTTGTAGCGCACATTGTTTTTCTCGCACGCTCGGACGAATTCATCCGTCGAGTCGCCGCTGAAGGCGCCGCCATCCACCAGCACTTCATTATCCTCCAGGCGGAGGACGTCATTGTTGAAATAGAAATAACTTCCCGGCTTGGTAAATCTTTCGGGGTTATCATACCCATACTGCAGCACCGGCTCAGAAAAATCTTCCAGGAACGCCCGATACATTCGGTATTCATATCCGGAGGCAATAAGAGCCAGTCGCCTGACAAACAACGCCTTCGATTTCTCATCAGCAAGGAGGCTGAACGCATCGGCGATTCTGTTTTCATCATTTCTCAATTCATCCAGGACTTTCGTTGCATCACCGTTCCTGGCCAACATCAGAATGCGCTCCCGCTTAATTTGAGCGTCCGGGGAAGGGTCACCGGTATCCATCGTAATTATTCGTTCCGTGAGGAATCCGTTATCCAACAACTGTTTTTTCACAAAATTCTGGTAAGCCGCGGAGGCGATCAGGATGAGGCTTTCCGGGTGACGTTTTTTCAATTCATCAAAAGCGATGATCGAAACTCCGCAATACGTCTTTCCCACCCTTGAAGGGTTGTTGTCGCAAAAGCAGACGGGATAAATGCCGTGGCGGGTGAGCATACCGTGCAGGATAGCGCCGCTCGAACCCGCGCAGAAGAGCACCACGGGAATTTCGCCGCAGGCGGCAGCCTGACGGAAAAGGCCGAAAAGATCATTGACGATCTCGGATTCCCCGCAGGGCTGTACATGCTTCGTGACTAATCTGAGTATCTCGTTCATATAGTTTCAAAGCTCCTATCCGAGAAGGCTATCGAGCATCGTTCCATCAGCAATTCAACACCGCGACCTGGACGCTTTCCCCTGCGTGCCTGGCCAGCTTTCCGACGATATCGGACTGGTGTTGCACGGGTGATGCCACCAGGATGACATCCGGAGCCAAATCGGGTATTGCCTCATATCCATGGATGACAATCCCCTGGATGGTTTTGCCCTGCACCATCCGATCCCGGTCCAAAAAACCGATTAGCCGGCCGGCCCTTATTTCCGGGTCCGAAAGGAGCGCCACGGATTGGGGGCAGGCCGGGGCAAGAAGCACACGCTTGCCTTGCAATGACCATGGCTTCCTTGTCTGTCCGTCTTTAATGGCACGCAGAGGTTGTGTATCGAATAGTGCTGTCCGGATTGGCGCAGTTTTCTCTTTTCGGCGGAAGTTTCCCAATTTCAGGTCGGGCGGATAGCTGGAAGGAGCAGTGTCTTCGATCTCCTTGATTACCCTGTCCAGCAGAATCTTTCCCTGCACGGACACCAGCGCCAGATGGCCCGTGGTATAGTGGACTGGTTCTATGCCGTGTTTCTTTAATAGATTGTACATCTTGGCGTAAGCGGCTATGTCTCTTGAAAAGTCATAGTCGCCGAAATCTTCCGAATCAGCGGGCCGGCCGGCAATTTGTGAAAAATCAAACGTCAGCCAGACCTGATGAGGCCGGATGGCAAGCATCGCATAGACAAAGCCGGCGATATCATCATCACTGCAATTATCATTGCAGAATATGTATTTGATCGCCAGAGCCCCCCCGCCCTGACTGCCGGCATGGGCGTATCGAGTCAGGTTTTCCAGCACCTGGAGGTAATGATCCCGCTTTTTTATACGCATGTATGTCGACGGTGTGCCCGCATCCACCGAGGTGCAGGCCCACTGTATGGAGCCTTTGGCCAAACCGTCGTAGACCGACTGGTGGAACCGGACGCCGTTCGTCATGAAACGGACGCGAATGCGACGCGAGGCGAAATAGTCCAGATACTCGTCCACGTTGGGCAGAAGCGTTGGTTCGCCGCCATTGAAGTCGACGACGGAATCCCATTGGGCGTCCTCGGCAGTGAACTGTCTCAGAATGGCAAGATCGTCGTATTTGGATTGGATGAACAATTCACGATGGGTGAAGCCGCAGAACTTACAGCGGAGGTTGCAAATAGATGTTGCGGCATGATCGATCTGGCCGATTCCGGTAAAATTGACATCCGCGAAACGCTTGGTGCAAACCATCTGGCAATGTTTGCAGTCAAAGTCCACATCGCTCTGTCCGTTATTGAGCAAATCAAAAAGCCATTTCCGCTTCTCGACGATCATTTCTTTGGTAATGGTAAGCTGGGATGCCTCGTCGGCCGACCAAAAAAACGGAGCGGCAAACGCCCCCAGCGTGCAGGCGCGTATCCCGTCGGGTCCAAAGCGCAGGCCACTCTCGAGCCTCCTGCATGATTTAACGATGTCGTCACTGTGGTAATTCATCGGTATGTTCCTCCTGCACTCGTTCATACCCATCTGCGCACGTGCTGCAGCAGACGGTGATTTGCTCTTTTACAAGCCTCCTCGATGCTCAAGCCGGCATATTCCTGGGCGCTGAACCGGCAGCCGTTGATGTCGGCATCCAGTACTGCCCCAAGGACTATACCGGGAATTACGCTTTCCACGGCATAAGTCGCATCGTGACCGCCCGCGTCGGTGCGCACCCAGCCCGGGTCGGCCAGGGTCATCATGACGCCTGTGCCGTGCAGAGATGGAGCAAAATCATGAACGAATTTGTCCAGGGCCGCCTTGCTGGTCGAATAGGCTATCTCTCCCGACCGCGTCCGGATGTAGGTGTTGATGTTTATCACACGGCCGAATCCGCGCCGGATCATCCGTGGAAGCAGGTGCTGGCAGATGCGGATCGGGGCAATGGCGTTGACTGCATAGCAGTCATGAAAAACCTCGGCGGGTATATCCCAGAATCCTGAAGGGCAGTCGGGCGCTACTGCGGCGTTGTTGAATACGATGTCCACCTGAGGCGTAAGCCGATCCAATTGGAGGAGCATGGCGTCCAACTCGGCCGGGTTCGAAAGCTCCGCCGCTATGGGCACGATTTGAACACCACAGGAACTACAGATTTCCCGCAACTCCCTTACATGGGAGACCGAACGGCTGTGTGCAATGATATTTGAACCCAGGCCGGCCATTGCCATGGCAATCTGGCGGCCCACGCCCCGTGAGGCGCCGGTAACCAGTGTCCACATGCCTTGCAGGTGCGTGGCGGAAGGTCCTTCATCGGGTGCCGCCAATGGGTCGTCTTCAAGTTTCCTAACGGCGTTCAGGTTGTAGTAGCCGCTATCGAAACAGGCAATGAAGATATCCTCAATTCCCATGCCGCGAAGCTGTCTGTAGATATCTTCGTATTTCCTCACGGTGATAACGACGGCCGTTCCTTTACCAAATTCACCAAGCTCTCGAGGAGAAACGCACTTTGCGCCCCGGAACTCCGTTCCCCATTTTTCCGGCGCGTTGTCGCAGACAAGATCGGGCTCCCTTCCAAGACAGGACACAAGCTGCTCGTAACATTCGTTGAGCAGGGCGCCGACTCCAAACAGGCACACGCGCTTTGCGTTATCAATCGTACTCCTGGCAGCCTCTAGCGACGGCAGCGTCATCTCATGCTCCACTGATGAAAGCGATTACTTGAAACGCTCATGAATTCCATTGGATACGGACGCTTCCCGGCGGCGGATCGTAAGAAATGGTTCGGGTGGTCAAGTTATCGGTGGATTGCAGCGATGCGACTATTATTGGTTTTTCCGAATCATCGGCAACCCAGTATTCCCGGATCTTTTTGAAAGTCGGATCCTCGGCAATCTCCGGCATGATGGCGGCGGCCATGTGAAAATATCTCAGCGCGCATGTTTCATCGTCTGAGGATAGCGCGCGCGCGCAATAGCGCAAGCATAGCCTGCCTACCTTCTCTAAAGCCTTCGGCAAACGTTCCCTGACTTTGGTCATATCACCCCCCCTGAGTGAAATCTCGGCGAATTGATGGGGCAATATGTACTGGCCGAATATTTCCAACAGATTACCGGAGATCTGGGATGAATCGCTTTGTGAATGGACGCGATGCAGGAGCAGCGGATCGTTTAAATAGACCATCGGGTGCTCGCAACAGAGGTTGAAATCAAGTAATCGCTGGGCATACCAGCGGGAGAGAATGTTTTCTACGGGCAATTTGCCGTGGATTTTGGTTTGAATGTACATGATTTGGGATATGCTGGGGTTCACGGCCGCCATCATGTAGACAGCGGCTTGCTCCGGACCCGGGATAATGCACGACTGGTTGTAAAAAGGCGGTTCTTCGGCGAGCGCACCGTGTTCGTCAATAATCGCGCGATGAGTCATGGCGAATCCAGCCTCGGGATTGGCCTCGAGCGCATGGACGCATTTCTGTATAAAATCCGGCATAAATGCATCGTCGGAGCAAAGTACGCAAAAATATTTGCCGTTGATATTGGCGTAGCAGTTCTCCAGATTGGGACCAGGTCCGAAATTCTTCCTGTTGCGGATTGCGATCATCCGACTGGGATACCTGCGCACATACTCGGCTGCAATGTCCCATGATTCATCCGATGAAGCATTATCGGAAAATACCACTTCGACGTTATCGTATGTTTGGCTAAACACACTATCAAAACACTGACGAAGGTACCTTCCGTAGTTGTAGTTGTGTATCAAGACGCTGACCAGAGGCTTGTCTTTTATGTTCGGCCGGCTGGGAGTATTCTCAACCCTTCGCCTCACCATGACAAAGCTTGCCAAAGGATTATGTTCCATGTCTATTACGCACTGCTTTACATACTCCGGCGAGAATGCGTCGTCACCGGTCAACATAACGTAGTATTTACCTTTAGACATACGTATGCAGTGCCGAAGATTATCTTTACCTCCACTTCTATTATCGCGCTTGATCGTTATTATTCCTTCATATTTACGCGCATATTCCAGAGCGATGTCCCAATAGCCATCAGTTGAAGCGTTGTCTATGAAGATGACTTCGATGTTACTCAGAATATCTTGATTTAAGATTTTATCGAAGCACTGACGTAGGTACTCTCCATTGTAATTGTACACAAACACGCTGACGAGCGGGTTGTTCGGGTCATCTAAAATCGGCTTGCGAAGCATTCTTACACCTCCCCAAAAATGTGAACTCGGTTTCCTGCTTTTCTTGCAAAGCCATAGCCGGAAACCACCTCCGGCGTGGTTCAAAAGTCATATGAACCTCAGAGGAGGTGTCGGCTTTCACAGCCTCCCCATCTTCTTTCCCACCCATTCGATTGTTTCACGAATACCTTCTTCAAAAGAATACTCCGGAACAAAGCCGGTATCTTCCGTCAGCATCCGAGTATCGGCGCACAGGCGCATAATCTGTCCCGGCGGGTATTCCTTCTCGCCGATGCCGAGCGGCAGCGCAGGGTCAATGCAGTCCCGCGTACGCTCGAAGTATTCCCTCAATGGCCGAGAGCGTCCGGACCCCAGGGAATATGTCGCGCCATGCCGGCCTTTTTCGGCAATCAGATAAATGGCCCTGGCGCAATCGCTCGAATACAGATAGTCCCAGATCTGCTCGCCTCCGGTAAGGGAGGGCTTTTGGCCTTTGATCAGCGTGTAAATACAATACATGAGCGCCGTGGTTTCCCTTTCCCCAGGCCCATAGATGCTGAAAATCCTCGCCCAGCAATGCCGCATCCCATATTGCCCGCAAAACCGCAGGCTGAGTCTTCCCGCCGCATACTTGGCAATGCCGTAGCTCTCCTCGGTGAAATCGGCGGCATCTGTCGCCGGCAAACCGTCGGCCCGCAGGAACTCCGATTGTGAGCCCGCTCCGATAAACGTTTTGCAGCCCAAAACATGAGCAAGCTTCACGGCATCCAGAGTGTAAAGGATATTAAGCGCGTGAATGCAGGGGTCGTCCCTTTTTGCCCGGGATGCGGTTGCAGACCAGCCCAAATGAAAAAACGTTTCATAGCCATGGGGTAGTTGCGTCCCCAGGGAGGCCAATGCCGAGAGGTCGCATTCCACAATGCCGATACGATCCGATACGGGAACATCCGCAATCCGCTTCGAGCCTGGATGCACGACTGCCGTTACCTGAGTGTCACGCTCCGCCAGGTATTTTGCCAGGGCGATGCCCAGCGGTCCGGTGGCGCCGGTAAGGATGGCCCGTCTAATTCTCATTATTCAAAATCCTCTGGGGAGAACACCTCCCGCCAGGGAACGGGAAGTGGTTTTCCGTCCAGCTTTTTTTCGTATGTGTTAATGAATTTGCGGTCTATGGCGATAAGGCATGTATCGGTGTACCTGGTAAATGGTTTGATTTTCATGCCGCGTTCAATAATATCCTTAAGTGGTTCCTCAAAGAAGTTTCCCAGGGAGATATGAATATAGGGGCAGGGCATAATGTCCCCATACTTGGTGATGGACACCATTCGTTTTACCGCGATGCATCCCAGATCCATCCCGTAGGCTGGGGTCATGTGCGTGAAGACATTGTATTTTTTTTGTAGTTCCTTTTCATATGCATGGTCGTCTTCATCAACGAGGACATCCAAATTTCCCTGCCAGGAGCCGACAGGTTTGGCAAAGGTGATAAAGGTTGGAACATCTTTTTCCTTTGCGAATTCCAGAAAATCGATGAATTCCTGTGAGCGGATGCGCTGCTTCGTCACTACCGTGGCAATGATAATATTAAGTCCGGCTTCCTGGGCCGCATCGATGGCCCGCACGGCCCTCTCGTGCGACCCCCTGGCTCGACGGAATGCATCGTGTTCCTCAGGATTCAGGCTGTCGAGGCTCAACTGAATCTTGTCCAGACCTATGCTCTTGAGATGCTTCGCCCGCTTTTTATCCAGCAGCCATCCGTTGGTGTCCGAGCTAATGAAGAATTTGGCCGGATCAATGGCCTCCACAATCTGGTCGAAATCGGGGAAAGTCAATGGCTCCCCTCCTGTGATCACCCAGTGAGCCAGGCCCATTTCATCGGCTTGACGCGAAAGCTCCCGTATATCCGGTATTGTGAACGACCGCTCCCTTGGCTCCATCTTGCTGATGCAGCAATGTCTACAACGGAAATTGCAGCGGTAGTCGTACTGGAATTGAAGAATGGCGATGCTTTCACCTCGCTTAATCCTGTCGGCGAAGTGCATCACCTTTTCATACACCCGTGGTTTGGCGAGCTTCAATGCGTCTCGTTTCCGGGCTTCAACCGGATTCAATTCACGTGAACATTCAGACATGCCATACTCCGACTTTGATATAAGGGATCGTTTTTCGCAGGGTCGAAAATAGTTCTGATAATCCGGAGGGCGAGACGCATGTGCGGTTCGCGCATCTATTGAAGGGCATAGTCACTTATTTTCCGCCTCCTCAGGCTTTGATCGCCTGCTTCTCCCATCCCCTGAAATCTGTCCGGCGCCGACGCTCATTTGCTTATTTTTCCACATGTTCCAACCCATAGTCTCTCAAGACGGCAACATGCATTTTTCTGTCAAAATCCCTTCGCAGGATCATTGCTACTTCATCCGAGTAGCTGGCCGCCATTACAATAACTGCGTCCACAGGGTCTGAGTTGAGTGTTTCAGGAGCTACTATGGGAATATGTGTAGCAGGCGTATATTTGCCCTGTTTAAATACCGCCGAGTCAACCACGAATTTAACTTTGCCGGAAAGATTCGCTAAAGCCATTACTGCAAATGCCTGATGACTCGCCCCCCATATTGCAACCTTTTTATCTTCGAAAAGGCTGATATACTTATTTAATTCATTTACAAGCTTCGATTTGCTCTTATTAAACTCAGATATGTCCAATTGTTGGCGTTTTCTTACCACGGCAGATATAATGTAGTCGTGCCATGTCTCATTACATTCAAGGACATTAAAGCCGTTAATAACCAGAGTGGTACATAAAGTATCCTTTGTAAAATAAATAAGATGGTCACTCATAAACTCTGAGAAAAGTTTCTTTCTCAAAATCATGTCGAAGTTTGGCACCTCAACCAACCCCACAGCGTCATCCGACATATTATTATATATGCCTCTAAGTGTTGCATTAGGATCAGGCAGGTGTTCAAGAAAATTCAACATGAGGAAGGCGTCGAAGGGGTAATGGCTTATTTTATATCGGTTACTTTCAACAAATCCGAATAAAACATTCAAGTCTTGCTTTAAGCATTTCTCAACAGAGTCTTCCAGATGCTCCAGCCCATAAGCATCCACACCGGACTGCCGCAAAATGGACAGATATTCTCCACGACCACAGCCGATCTCCAGGACCTTTTTCCCGTGTAGGTTATAGCTCCGCACGAAATCATCGAACTGCTTCCTTCTGAAAGATTTCATTTCCTCTGAAAAGGCCGCGGCGCGTATGACATCTCTATAATAGGAGACCGGGTCGCTGCTGAGTTGCACCAGTCCACAGCCGGAACACTGATAGACCTCCAGGTCAACGCCTTTATCATCTTCAAAAGAGTCCGCATCCGGCAGAAATTGAGCGGCCTTCGGCATATTCTCGTATCTCAACAATGGTTGTTCGAAGAGCTCGAGGCCACATACTGTGCATGTATTCATTGTTTCACCGATGCAGCTGGTATTTGTTGTTCACGACGGAGGCTTCCTTGTCCGTGTACCGGCCAGGGCCGCCTTCTATCTTAAGAAATCGCCATATTCCCGCGGAACTCTTGCCGATCCAGCAGAGGCCACAGGTCTTCCATCGGCATAGACTCCATGGAGCCGTCTTCCCGCAAGCGCGAAGTGACCCTCGGAGCGGTGACTTGCTCCGGAGACACCATAACTTCGCAGACAACAGGACCTTTGGTTTCCATGACCTCACGGACCTTTTCACGGATTCCGGTGTGGTTCGTAATTCTTGCCACAGGTATTCCGAAGGCCTTCGAGACGGCTGTCACGTCAGGCAGGGTGAGGCCGCTCGATGTTGAACTGCCGACAAAACGGCCGTCGAAAAAGCTCTTCTGGGTCATTTGGATGGAAACATACCCGCCGTTGTTCAGCACAAAGAATTTAATGGGAAGGTCCAGACGCTTCACTGTTTCAAGTTCTTGAATGTTCATGATGAAGCCGCCATCGCCATCTATACAAATTGTCCGCCTCCCGCGGCTTGCGAGGCAACCGCCTATGGCCGCGGGGATGCCGAATCCCATGGAGCCGAGCCCCTCGCTGTTAAAAACCCGCAGACCGGCTTTGATCCGAATCCCCTGCATGGTTCGTTCGCTGCAGGCGCCCGAACTCCCCGGGACCACCAGATCGTGGCCGGTAAGCTCATCCGAGAGCACATCAATCAACACGTAATCATTTACGAAACTGCCCTCGTTCCAATATTCCGGCAGGACGACCGGATATCTCGCCTGCCATTGCTTGGATCTTGCGAGCCATTCTGAGCGGTCCTTTTTCATGACCTTCGAAAACTGTCTTTTGCACTCTCGTAGAAATAAACCGGCATCGGAGACCACCGGGACCTCGACCTTCATCTGCATTTTCTCGATTTCGGCCGGATCAACGTCCACCATTATTTTGTGAGCACCGGGCGCAAAGTTGGCGTGGTTATTGGCGGTCTGACCAAAGTCCAGGCGGGCCCCAAGGATCAGCAGCCAGTCTGCGTTCTGCTGAGTGAAATTGGCTCCGCGCTGTCCTATGGCGCCGGGTCTGCCCGCATAGAGCGGATGGTCATCGGGGAGAAAGTCGGCAGTCTTCCAGGTGGTAAGTACCGGGACGTGAAGTCTTTCGATCAATTCGAGGAAATCATCCAGCGCGTTTGATAGTCGCACGCCGTTTCCCGCCAGGATAACGGGGCGTTTCGCCCTGTTGAGCATTTCCAGCGCAGCGCCGACCTTTTCCGCAAGAAATTCGTCAGGAGCTATTTCTACCACTTCAGATTCGTCAAACCCCTGCAGATCTTTCTCCGCAATCATCGAGGCCTGCACATCCAGGGGGACATCGATCCATACCGGCCCGGGCCGGCCATGTGTTGCCAGATATATGGCCTTTTCAAAATGGTGGCGTACCTGCAAGGGGTCCATCACGGTTACGGCGTATTTGGTGATAGGGCGAACAAGGCTTACGATATCAATTTCTTGAAACCCCGTCTGGCGAACGCCGCGTCCCCCCGTCATGTCAGGCCGCTTGACCTGTCCCGACAGGAACAGGAGAGGCGTTGAATCCAGCCACGCTCCAGCGACGCCGGTGATTGCATTCGTGCCGCCGGGTCCCGTTGTTACCAACGCCACACCGAGATGATTGGTATATTGGCTGTACGCATCCGCGGCAATCGCGCAGGCTTGCTCGTGCAGATTGCACACATACTCGATTTCAGGGCACTTTCCCACGGAGTCGGCAAGGTGCATG
This sequence comes from Syntrophobacteraceae bacterium, assembly GCA_050008735.1. Lineage (GTDB taxonomy): Bacteria > Desulfobacterota > Syntrophobacteria > Syntrophobacterales > Syntrophobacteraceae > SbD1. The sequence goes on along the minus strand of JBEKMB010000008.1, from coordinate 33,508 downwards.
CAACCGCCGCCAGCCAGCATGAAAATGTGTTTGACTCCCAATTGGACAATTCGCTCCACGAGGTAATCGGAGAGTTTCATCATCTTAACAGCAGGCTCCCTGTGTCAGGCTGAAGGTTGGGCATAGCGCCAATTTCGTGAGTGTCTCAAGGGCTTCGTTCAAGCTCGACGGGGACCTATTCCAGGGGCGAGGTATGAGCACGGCGTCCATTCCGATTGACAGGGCGCCGGCGACGCTGTCCGGATTGTCATCCACCAGAACGTCTCCCTTTCCCCACCAGCGCAGAAAGTCGGACTTGGTCACGAAGCATTGGCCGGTTTGCTCCCAGGCTCGCCCAGAGGGGACCACATTGAAAGATTGAATCCAGCGGCCGAAGTTTCGCATCACCCACCCGGCGCAAACATGACTGGCGCAAAGGGGAGTGGCTGTGAGGGCCACATGATGGAAACTGTTTCCATGCCTGGCGAACCACTCTAATATCTCGGGCACGGGTTGCATTCTTTGGGCCTTCTTAGAAAGCCTGTAGGCGTCCAGCGATGCGAGGTATTCCGACCTGTTGATCTTCAGGACCTCATGCGGCGGATTGCTGGTAAGCTGATCGTAAGAAATGGGGCACATCGAGTCCCTGGAAGATACCCAGTCATCGAACCACATTCTCATGAGATCGTTCAACACGTCGTCTACGTCCCATACTATCGTTTTCATCAGGAATGCCTTTGGGAACTAATTGAACCAGTAAGTCAACAGTGTTTTCCTGTTGCCGTTCTCCATGATTGCCGGGTCAAGGTAAAAGGAATCATCCGTATGGTGCGTTGAGGATATCTCCTCTATGATGGCCCCGTTCTCACTGCCGAAGTAATGGTGCACCCCCTGTTCCACCGTAATGATTTCCCCCGTTTTCAGCCGTTTGAACGACCCGTTCAACTCGATATCCGCATCACCATAGAGGACATGAAAGGTTTCCTCCTTTTGCAGGTGGTACTGCGTGGGATGCTTCTGGCCAGGCAGGAGAACTATCAGTTTCTTGCAGTACATGCGGTTCACGATCGTCATCATGGTGAGTCCAAATTCATGGAACCGGTCGATCCCGTAGTGGTGGGAGATCTCCAGGTCCACCTGCGAGGGGACCGTGACTCCACTTTTGCGCAGGAGGGCTTTGACTTCCTGTACGATTTCATAGACCTTTTCCTGAAAATTTCGCAGCTCGACATTCGAGGACAGCAGCGGAGCATCGGCTTCGATGTCCTGGCTGGCGTGCAGTTCCGCGTATTTTGAAAGGTCGTTGGCAGTAATGTGGCCATCCAGCGTGGGAATGGCTGCATACAGGTCCTTGTGAAGAATTCTTTCCCCCTTTTTGTAGGCGCGCCCGGCAAAAAGTCCTCGCTGGAGCGAACGCAAGCTGGCCAGTTCCTCCCCGCCGAATTCCGCGCGTTTCCCGCAATCTCCGCACAGCTCAAAGGCGACCTGTGCGGACTGGAGCCACCTTTTGGTCTGTTCGGGGTTGGCCGAATAGTCGTTTAGACGGATATGGCCGTCAGGGACCCCGACATGTTTTTCAAAAATAGTGGCCCCTTTTGCCACGGCGATCTTTATGCTTTCCACATTTTCAGGGTCTTCGTGGGTGGAAAACCCAATCCTTACCTCAGGATAACGAGCCTTGAGCAGATTGATCTGATTCAACTGCATCCGCGCGGCCGGAGTCGGGTACTGAGCCACGCAATGCATGATGGCGAAGTCTTTGTGCCGGTGCTCGAAAAAGCCGACCACCTTATCGATATCCTGCAGTGGAACGCCCGCGGTGGAGGCAATTATCGGCTTTTGGGTCGTTACGATCCTTTCCAGAAGGGGCCAATCAGTGAAAGAACAACTCGCAACCTTGATAATATCAAAACCGTGTTCCTCGATCAGATCGACCGATGCTTCGTCGAAGGGGGTACAGACGGATACGAAGCCGTATGCCTTCATTTCATCGAGGATCTGCTTGTACTGGCTGGCAGGCAGGCGGGTTTCCGTGAAGCGCTTGACATATTTGAAATCCGTCCTTGTTCTGTAGGCCGGGTGAATGAAGGTGTCTAACTGGCGGTACTGAAGTTTGAAGCCGAATGTGAAGGGAAACTGCTTTGAGACTTTGCTGAATTCCCTCACAATCTTGAGACCATGTTCGGGAAGTCCCATGTGGTTGTTTGCTATTTCAAATACGAAAAATGGCTCTAATGCATCGAGTGTTGGCATGAGTGCCTCCATGGGATCGACCGGGTTGATTTGCCCGGACCAGGGCATAGAATTCGTTGTGTGTTTTCGGCGGTGATATGCTCATGATTATCCGTCATAATAGTCGGACCTTCATGGCACTTTGAGACTGATTGACCTCTTTGGGAATCCGGTGAAAAACGTCGAGCACATAATCGATCATCGGCGAAGTCAAACCGTGATAGACGCCGATCCAGAACGCCCGGTTCATGACTGTGTCCGAGACCTTAAGGTCCCCGACGGCCCGATATGGAATGTCCCGGTAGGCCGGCTGCCGGATGAGGTTGCCTCCGAACAGCAAACGGGTTGCGATCTTGTGTTCTTCGAGATAACGCACGAGGGCGTTCCTGCTGAAGGGGGCATCATCTCTTATGGTTATGGGAAATCCAAACCAGCTTGGGATGCTGTCGACCGTCGCCTCAGGCATGATAAAGAAGTCACCCAGGTCATTTAGCCCCTTGTGAAGAATCTCGAAATTCTTTCTTCGGATATCGATGAATCCCGGCAGCTTCTTCATCTGGGAAACACCCACCGCGGCTTGCATGTCCGTGGCTTTCAAGTTGTAGCCGATGTGGGAATAACAGTATTTATGGTCAAAACCGAACGGCAGGTCCCCCAATTTCCAATCGAACCGCTTTTTGCAGGTATTATCTTTGCCCGGCGGGCACCGGCAGTCGCGTCCCCAGTCACGGAATGACTCAACCAGGACGTTCATCTCCCGGCTCTGGACCGTCACGCATCCGCCCTCTCCCATAGTGATATGATGAGCCGGATAGAAACTGAAAGTCGAGATATCCCCGAATGTACCGACCTTTCGATGATGGTAAGAAGATCCCAAAGCGTCACAGCAGTCCTCGACCAGCCAGAGCTGATTTTCCCTGGCGAACTTCACCACCTTTTCCAGGTCGAAGGGATTTCCCAGCGTATGAGCGAAAACGACCGCTTTAGTCCGCTCCGAGAGCGCCTCTTCGAGTTGAGACGTATCGACGTTGTAGGTGGGCAGGCTTATATCGACAAAAACGGGTATCAGCCCGTTTTGCACTATCGGATTGACCGTGGTTGGAAACCCGGCGGCTACGGTGATCACCTCATCACCGGGTTTCAGCGCGCGCGCGCCAAGTTTTGGAGAGGTCAGGCACGAGATGGCCAAAAGATTGGCCGAAGAACCGGAATTAACCAGGCTGGCATATTTGGAGCCGAGGAAATCGGCGAAATCACGTTCAAAACGGCTGGCAAATCTTCCGGTGGTAAGCCAGAAGTCGAGTGAGGAATCGACCAGGGATTGAACGTCCGCGGCATCGAAAACCTTTCCCGAGACGGGCACCTGCGTTTTTCCGGGCACGAAATCGACAGTCGGAAAAGCAGCCTCATGGTATTCCTCGACCATCTGCAGGATTCGGCTGCGCAGCAGTTCGCTTTTTTCCATTATCAGATACACAAATACTCCTTTTGTATTCTTCAGGTTGCGGCCTGGACTCCCATCGCCTGCAGACGGGTAGATTTCGGAGGTACGATGCTTAACGGCTGTGTCCTCCAGGGAACGTTTCCCGAAGCCCACATGCTCTCCAGCAGATGCACGTCTCTCAGCGTATCCATGCATTGCCAGAAGCCATCGTGGGGGTAGGCGGCGAGTTGGTTTTCGCGCGTGAGGCGGTCCATGGGAGATTGCTCGAAAGGCATCTCGTCATCGGAGATATAGTCCACGATTTCAGGTTCCAGCACAAAGAAACCGCCGTTTATCCATCCCTCTCCGGTTTGCGGCTTTTCTGCAAAAGTCGAAACCGTCTCGCCCTCGAAGGTCAGCCCCCCGAACCGGGCAGGAGGGCGAACCGCGGTAACCGTGGCGATTTTTCCGTGACTCCGGTGGAATTCGATAAGTTTATTCATATCGACGTTGCAGACACCGTCGCCGTATGTCAGCAAAAAGGTTTCCTTGCCAATGTACTGTGCAATCTTCTTTACGCGGCCGCCGGTTTGCGTCTTGATACCGGTATCCAGCAGATGGATTGTCCAGTCTTCGGAATGCCCGTTGTGCACCATCAAATCCCCAGTGGAGAGGCGGACTGTCAGGTTGCACGTTCTTTTCCGGTAATTGAGGAAATAATCCTTGATGAACTCTCCCTTATACCCAAGGGCAATCACGAATTCTTCGAAGCCGTAGTCTGCATAGCTCCGCATTATATGCCAGAGCAGCGGCTTCCCCCCGACCTCGACCATGGGTTTAGGCTTAACCACGGTTTCTTCGGAAAGACGGGTGCCTAATCCTCCTGCCAAAATTCCAACTTTCATCTTTTAATCCCCCGTCAAAAGATTGACTTTCAGCCCTCAATTTCACGGCGCCTACCGCTGGCGTATATTATGTCCCTCTAATGCCATGCCATGTTTATGGGTCGAAAAGACAATGTGATTATATTCAGATGTCGGCAGTAGCAAAGGTCGTGCCTCATCCGGGGGGGGGTATATGCTCTTCGTTGAATGAAGCTGGTTCTTAATGGGAAGGTGTTGAGGCACAGATATCAAATCTGTGCTGATGCCGCGGGACTTAAAACCGTTTATGGGATGGAAGACCGTTTAATTGCCTGGGAGGTGGGCACATCGTGTTTGCGTTTCAGGTTGATGCTCGGGGCGCAGCAGATCGTAAACCGATTTTACCGGGTTGAATGTAGCCGGGGGGACTTCTATCATTAGCGTTATCCACTCAGCCATGCCGCCGTTCCAGAGTCCTGGAAGTTCAAGGGCCTGGATGTCACTTCCGTCTTTTGATTTTCTGCTGATGATGACCGCCTGGGGGTCGACGAATTTTTTGAGATCGTAAGGATTTCCCTTAAAATCCCGTGTGCAGCATACGATATCCACCGGGTTGAAATGGGTGGATGAATTCCATATGGCGCTCTGTCCCGATGAGTTTAAATCGACTTGAGCTTTTTCGACGATCTGAATCGATTCTACCCCATTTTCACCTTCGACCCAGAACGGAGCGCCCCCGGGTTCGCCTGCATTCGGGACCACGCCGCAGACCCGAATCGGCCTGTCCAGCAATTTGAGCAGAAAAGCCCGCCTCTTGTCCTCGGACCACATTTCAAACCCGGCTGGAAAGCTCAAAGGAAGTTCGCGCATTGCAAAGCCGGCAGCCTCCAGGACCGCCTGGCTCGAATCCGGACCCTCCATCTGGCGCAAAAGCGAATGAATTTTTTCCTGAATTGATACCAGACAGCCGCCCAGCACTTTCTTCCAGAAGCTGAGCGTCTCTTTGAGTCTGTCGGGAACGACGTTATCTACGTTTTTTATGTAGATGAGATCGGCCTGCAGGTCATTTAAATTCTCTATCAGGGCACCGTGCCCGGCGGGCCTGAAATGAAGCCGGCCGAACCTGTCCCGAAACGGGGACCCCTTCATGTTCACGGCGATAGTATTTGTCGAAGACTTCTGGAAGGAAAAGGAGACGTCGAAATCGGCGCCGTGACGATCCGAGTAACGCCGGCAGGCAGCATCCCTGAGCTTGCGGAACCCGGCCTCGTGTTCCTCGGGTACCGTGAAGTGCAGGCTGCACTTGCTGCCGTCGGCCCCCAGGTACATTACCGACTCGGCAAGCTGCTCCTCGAATGCGGTCCTTTGTTCTTCCGGGTAGCAGTGAAACTGGAGCATCGCTTTGGGCAAACTCCCGTAATTCAGACCCCTTTCGGTCAGGAGGTATTCGAGCAGGACCCCAAATCGGCCGTCGCGCACTATATCGTCCAGGCTGTATCCGTCGCCGGCCAGGACCTGCCTTAAGCTGTGCACGAAGGCGAATTCATGGAGATGATCGACAAAGCGCTTTAAGTCACACGCAATCGATACTCCCTGGGCCAACCTGATCTGAAACTCATCTTTTTCGAGATATTGGGGAAGGTAATAAATCTGGAGCAGGGACTGAAACATTCGGGTGGCCGCTCCGGATGCCGGGACAAACTTCATGAACCGGTCCTGCCCGGCAGCCGATGCGTGCAGAGCTATATATCTGTGGGCATGCGTATCATCGATTTTTCGAACACCGTCACCGACGGTGCAAGGTCTTTTAAGTCGGACCAGAAAGTCGGAGCGCCTGAAGATTTCAATCTGTTCAAATACCCTGGCCACGCTGATGCCCAGAGATTCCATCTGCTGACGGTCCGCATCGGTAAATCGGATTGTCATAAGTTCGCTGTCCGTCGTTTCGAATCAAAGCGACAAGCAAGATCGATTTAAGCCGTCCTGATGCCGGATCGAAAAATCAGGAGGCACCGGGCTTAAAATGCGGCGCCGTTATTGCGCGAATACCAAAAGGCAGACTGTTAGTATCCCACTCTCCACCATGGTTGAAGGAAAGAGAACAAAGAGGACAGTGGAGAGCAGCCGTCTACCGTCCACCTGGAAAAATAAGCTATTTTACCAAAATTTCAATCTTGGCTTTTGATTTGAGCGTTTCCACGTATTTGGGGAATTCCTGCTGGGACATTTTTTCGCTCTTGAGGTGCTGTTCGATCCGAGGCTTTATCTCGTCGAAGGACACCGTTGCTTGATCTTTCTTGTCGGTAACCTTGATGATGTGATAGCCGAACTCGGTCTCCACGATATCGCTGGTCTGCCCCGGTTGCAACGCAAACGCGGCGTTTTCGAAGGGTGGCACCATCTGGCCCTTCTGGAAAAAGTTAAGATCGCCGCCATTCTCCTTGCTCGGGCAATCGGACACCTCTTTGGCGACCTTGGCGAAATCCTCGCCACCACCCTGTATCCTTTTCTGTGCGGCCTTGATCTTTTCCAGTGCTTTTGCCTTTTCCTCGGCAGTGGCCCCTTTGTCCATCTTCACGAGTATGTGGCTTGCCCGGATCATCGCGGGGGTTTTAAATACGTCTGGATTGCCATCGTAGAAAGCCTTCGCTTCTTCAGGGGTCACTTTGACCTTAGGCCCCAATTCCTGTTCTATCAGCTTTCTTGTGGCGAGCTGAGAGGCGATGTGATCCTTCAGCTCCTTTTCGGTAATATTCATCTGTTTAAGTGACTTTGCGAAATCTTCCGCCGAGGAGCCCTTCTTAACGGCATCAAGCTGAGCATTTACCTCAGCCTCATCAGCCTTGATCCCCTTCTTTTCGACTTCCTGTTTCAGGAGTTCACGGGCGATCAGGCTATCGAGCACTTTTTGTTTCATAGCCGGCATCTCTTTTTCGTCGGGATTGCCGCCGGTCATTGATATTTGACGATTGAGCTGCTCGAGCCCGGCCTCATACTCCGACATCGGAATTGCCTTACCGTTCACCAACGCGGCATTTTGCAAGTTTGCTTCCTTCTTAGGGGTGGGTGATGCGGTGTCCTGACCGGTCGATTTAGCAGAGGACTTATCGCCTGCGGACACGTATAGGCTGTACCCGGCCAAAAATACAAAAATTGCAAGTATGGAAGCGATATACCCTGTCTTCTTCATTGTTTTCTCCTCGTCAAAAAATAACCCGCGAAAGCAATCTGCTGCGGCGGGTGGCTAATGCTATGCTGATTGTCAGCGAGAGGGGTAAAGAAAAACAATTCGAGGTTGCACTATACTCACGAAAATGCATAAGAGTCAACAAGATGGTCTCAAAATCAAGGGCGGCGGCAACTTGCTCAGCCCTGCCAATACTGCAGGATGTAACGTGCCGCCACGTAAGTGACCAAAATGCCCAGCATGAGCTGTATGATTTTTTGCGGTACATATTTTTGCAGCCGAGCGCCCGTGTACATTCCAAAGAAGCCACCGAAGCCGAACAGCAGGCCCAGGAGCCAGTCGGGCGCGACCGGGAGCCCATTGCCGGCCGGTATCATGCTGTAGAAGGAAACTCCAGCGATGGAGGTGAGAAATGTGCCCATCAGCGCCGCACCCGCAACGGTATAAATTGGAAGGTCGAAGACGGCCACGCAGAACGGGGCTATTATTGCGCCCCCGCCTATGCCGTATGTGCCCCCTATTATTCCCACGATAAAGGCCAGCACGCCCATGCCCACAGGGTTAAATGAAAAACGTTGTCCCCAGAATTCGTACTCGACCCTGCGCGAAGAGACTGAAATCGTCTTTAAGGCGGCATCGGCTGGAATGCCTGCCAATATCTTGCCGCTCCGTTCTTCTTTGAGCTTTTTCACCCGCTGATCGAATTTGTCTTCCAGCGCCTTCATTTCGTTTTTCCCGCGCCGCGACCCTGGAGTCGTCTCATAAAGAAGGCGAAGGCCTATGCAGAGCAGCACACACCCCGCGAAGAGCTTGAAGGCGCGCGGGCCGGGCATGTACATGACGTGAAGATAATATCCTATAAAAACTCCGGGAAGGGTGCCGATGATGATCGTCAGAGCAAGAGGCCATGCCATTCTGCCCTCGCGCAGATACCTGTATACGCCGCCCGGAGTTGCCACGATGTTGTAAACGAAATTGGTCGCGCTGACCGAGGGAGACGCGAAATTTAGGAAGCTGACCTGGAAAGGAAGGAGCAGAAAAGCCCCGGATACCCCTGCCATAGATGTAAAAGTGGAGATGAAAAAAGCGACGAGCGGTGGGACAAAAATAGAGGTCTCAACCTGGGAGAATGGGAATTTAAGAGCCAGAAGATCCATTCGGCCTGCCAATGGATGGAAAAATTGGATGATTATTGAAATAATACAACATGCTTTTAAGCCAACCCGTGCAGATACTGGTTTCGAAATTATTCCATGTGCATTCGAATGTCAATTTCTGTAAATCCCGAGGATGTACCCGCCCCGAAAGCTTCACTCGCAGGGCTTGAAATCACGACCGGTCAAAAAGTCGTCATGACGCCATACGATGTTGTACCTTAACGGGGCCTTTGTTTGCAGATATTTCTTTTTACGTATAAAAGAGGTGAGAGCCCCTGCATCTTTAGTCGCATTTACTGAGAAAAGGCAAGAGTTCGCCGCAAAAGAATAGGGCTGTCCCTCGTTATGCGGTATAGTTGTTTGGTTTCAAAACAAGGAGAAATAGAGTGCTGGTGGGTCAAATCGGAGAGTTCGGACTGATCGGGCGCATTGCGGCCATGCTCGGTGGGCGGACCGCGACGGGGGTGGTCAGGGGAATCGGCGACGATGTGGCGGTACTGGATACCTTGGGGCCTGAATACCTTCTGGCCACCTGCGATATCCAGATCGAGGGTGTCCATTTCACCCGGAGTGCCATGACCCCATATCAGCTGGGGCGCAGGGTGGTGGCGATAAACGTGAGCGATATAGCCGCAATGGGCGGATACCCCCGCTGGGCGCTCGTATCTCTTGCGATTCCAGGCAGTACCGAAGTCGCCTACGTCGAGGAATTATACCGCGGCATGCGGGAACAGGCGGAGCTCGCTGGCGCATCCATCGTGGGTGGAAACCTGAGCGGGATGGAATCCGGCATAGCCCTGGACTTAACACTGCTGGGCGTGATCGCCCCGGAGTCGCTCATACTGAGGAGCACGGCCCGCACGGGGGACGCGATACTCATAACCGGCTCGCCCGGCGAGTCCAGGGCGGGTCTGGAACTTGTCCGCCGGCCGCGCCTCGAACTGAGTCCCGAAATCAGCCGGAAGCTGCTCGAAAGACACCTGTGTCCTCAGCCCCGTCTTGCCGAGGGACAGCTTCTCGCTCGTTCCGGACAGGTCAGCGCCATGATAGACGTGAGTGATGGAGTTATCGGCGATCTTGGCCATATTTGCGAATCGAGCGGCAAGGGGGCTGAAATAGAGGTTGCAAGCCTTCCGGTAAGCCGTGCGGTTTCCGAGGCGGCCCTGGCGGCCGGCGCGGATTCGCTGGGGTGGGTCCTGTCCGGAGGTGAAGATTATGAACTCTTGTTTACCGCCAGCCCACTGGCTGTTCCAGGGCTCAAAAAAATGTTACTGGATGAAACCGGGACCTCATGCGCGCAGATAGGAAACATCACAGCCGAAACAGGTGAGGTATGGCTCCGGCTTGCCGATGGAAAGCGGATTTCCCCGTCAGCTAAAGGGTGGGACCATTTCGCTTAGATAAATATGGAAAAGGGGCTCGTGCTCAGCTGGGCGGGGCCTTGTCCGCCATTTCGAGACAACAGATGAAAATACCCAGAGCGCTTACAATTGCGGGGTCCGATTCAAGCGGGGGCGCAGGCATTCAGGCCGACTTAAAGACGTTTTCCGCACTGGCTGTTTACGGCATGAGCGCCGTAACGGCCCTGACCTCTCAAAACTCACTGGGGGTAAACGGCATAATCGAAATAGATCCTGATTTCGTCTCATCGCAGATTCGCTCCGTGGTTCTTGACATCGGCGTCGATGCCGTGAAAACGGGAATGCTTTCCAGTGCTGCGATCATATCGAGGGTTGCCTTCGATTTGAAAGAGCTGGGGATCGAAAAACTGGTGGTTGATCCCGTAATGGTTGCAAAGGGCGGGGCAAGGCTTTTGAAGGCCGATGCGGTCGATGCCCTTGTTTCCCGGCTTTTTCCCGTGGCCCTGATAATCACGCCGAACCTGCAGGAGGCGGAAGTGCTCACAGGTATGCGGATCGAGTGTGCAGACGACATGAAATCGGCGGCCGTTAAACTCAGGGAGTTCGGGCCGAAATATGTGATCGTAAAAGGAGGCCACCTGGCCGGGGAGCCGATGGACCTGCTCTATGACGGCCGCAATTTTCGTCAGTACGCCGGTATCCGGTATAAAACTCCTCATACCCACGGCACGGGCTGCACCTTCGCTTCGGCCATAGCCGCATTTATTGCGCGGGGATCATCAGTGGAGGATGCTGTGGAAGGGGCAAAAACCTTCATCGCGGGGGCCATCGCCAAGGGCCTGCCGTTGGGCCGGGGACATGGGCCTGTCCACCATTTTTATCGGTTTTATGATTTTGAGTAACTAGCGGCATTTTGAAAAATTCTTTCCGAATTGTCTCGGATTGCGTTATTGGTCCCCGCGGTTTTAATAACGGAGTGCCGCAGGATTTAGTCGTGGAACGGATTGTAATCTGGAATTGGTTCGGATATATAAAATACCTGTAACTCGGACTCTGATTCGCGATGGTGGTATAAATGCCCCGATATCTTTGTGAAACGCCGAAATAGGGCAGCCAGTAGGTATCTGGTTTTTTGCGTCGACGTTTGCAGACGTTGTTTCCGTATCATCCATAATCACCGGCAATCTGAACCAAGTTTGGACGAAATGCTGATTTCGGACAAAAGCTCTAACCCCGGAGGGGGCTGATGACAGATCGTGTCCGCATACTGCTGATAGATGACGACGAGGAGGACTTCCTCATTGTTGCCGATATGCTTGCCGAATCGGAAAACACCAGATTCAGCCTGGATTGGGTCCATGAATATGGTGAGGGGCTGAAGGCAATTTCAAGGAGGGAGCACGACGTCTATCTTCTGGATTATTTTATGGGCGCCCACAATGGTCTCGAGCTCCTGAAGAAGGCTGTTGAGGACGGCTGCAAGGCGCCTGTCATCTTTCTCACGGCGCACGGGAACTATGCGGTCGATCTGAAAGCCATGGAGGCCGGCGCGTCCGATTACCTCGTGAAGGGTGAGTTTACTGCTCCTGTTCTCGAACGTTCGATCCGCTACTCCATAATTAGCAAACGTGTCGAGCAGGAACTGAAGCAGCATAGAAGCAATCTGGAAAAACTGGTCCTGGAACGGACAATTCAACACGCCGAGGCCCGGGCCGACGCCGAGAGGCGTGCAAACGAAGCAGAACGGCGGCAGGCGGTCCTCCATGCCCTGCTCGATCACATACCTTTGGGAATTGCCGTTGTCGACTCCCCCGATCTCCGCGTTCAGGCGCTCAGCAGGTATGCCTTCGACATGATGGGCATCTCGGCGGAAAAACGTGGGCGTCCCCTTACGGACCTGGATTTGATCCTCGCTGAGCTGGGGCCTGAGGTCTCAGGTATATTGAAGCCGATCAGTGACGCAGCGCTTCATGGGAAGGTCTCTCCGAATCAGGAGCTGATGCTGAACAAGAGCGGCAAAGATGGGATTCCCGTTCTGGTAAGCGCCGGTCCGATCAGAGACGCATCCGGGGATATAACGGGTGCAGTTGGCGCCTGGAGGGATATAAGCGAGCTGAAGCGGGCCCAGGAAGAACTCAGGGCCGCCCATGACAATCTCGAGTTGTGCGTTCAACAACGGACCCTGGAGCTTGAGAAAACACTGCAGGAACTGCAGGAATCCAGGGAAGGACTGAAGCTTTTGGCCTCTCAACTGCTTCGGGCCCAGGAAGACGAACGAAAGAAAATCGCAAGGGAGATGCATGATAGTATCGGGTCTTCGCTGAGCGCCGTGAAATTTTGCGTGGAAAACGCAGCCGCCCATCTCGACGCGAACCATGAGGTCCGCGCGACCTTCAGGACACTGTCCAGGTCGATTGAGCAAGCGATTGACGAGTCCAGGCGGATCATTACGGATCTTCGGCCCTCGCTCCTTGACGATCTTGGAATCATTGCCACTATAGGCTGGTTTTGCAGAAGGTGTGAGGAGATCTACTCGGGTATCCGGGTGAAACGGGATATCAGGATCGAAGAAGCCCAGGTACCCGAAAACCTGAAAATCATCATTTTCCGAATTATCCAGGAGGCGATGAACAATTCGGCCAAACACAGCCAGGCCGGTGAAATATCTTTGAGCCTTGCGCTCGAAGGCGAAATCGTTGGATTGCGCATCAGCGACAACGGGGTCGGATTCGATCCGGCTAAGGTTACCTCAAGGGGCCAGTACGCCAAATTCGGTCTCACATCCATGCGCGAGCGAGCGGAACTCTCCGGCGGAAAATTCGAGATTAGATCCACTCAAGGAGCTGGAACGATAATCAGTGTGATCTGGAAAATTGAACAGCTTGCTTCAGCATCCGATTCCGACCCCGCAGAGTCTGATGTCGCCTCTCCACCAGCGGACGTTAAGCTTTAAAGGGTGAGTGATTGAACGGCAGGGAGTATCTTCAACCACCTTGTTCAAGGGTGTGGGTGAGGAGTGAAAGATGGCGGTTTTCCGGATTTTCCGCCATTCGCCCGGGGAGAGTTTTTAGTTTTGAGCGGGGTACCTATTCACCCACTCACCTATTCACCCATTCACCTATTCACCCGTCGTTCACCTGTCCACCTTAGATTATTCTTTTTTGTCCCTCTGTTTCCTGCCGCGGAATACCAGCTTGATTGGTGTCTTGTCCAGACCGAAGCTGTCCCGGAACCTGTTGATCAGAAACCGTTCGTACGAAAAGTGGATGCCGGCTGGGTTGTTGCAAAACAGGACGAACATCGGCGGGCGGGTCCCGGTTTGTGTTCCGTAAAAAAACTTGAGCCTTCGGCCACGAACCATTGGCGGTTCATGGGCGCTGACAGCTTCCTGGAGCGCCCTGTTGAGGATGCCGGTTGATATCCGGCTGTTGTATTGCCCGAAAACCTCGCGCACCGTCGGAACCACTTTCTGCACGCCTTTGCCGTTCAGGGCCGAAAAGGTCAGGACCGGGGCAAAGGGCATGAAGCGGAAACGGTACCTGAGATCTTCAAGAAAGTTTTTCCTGGCCTTTGGGTCTGAGTCGAAGGCGTCCCATTTGTTCACCCCGATGATGCATGCCCGATGGCGTTCCTGGATGTAGCCTGCGATATGCTGGTCCTGATCGGTCACGCCGCCATCGGCCGCATCGATCAGCAGAACGCAGACGTGGCTCTTGTCAATGCTTTGCAGGGCCTTGATGATGCTTATCTTCTCGATCTTTTCGTGCGTTTTTCCCTTTTTCCTGATGCCGGCCGTGTCTATGAGCAGATATCGCTGTCCGGATCGTTCAAAGAGCGTATCGACCGCATCGCGCGTAGTTCCTGGGACTGGGCTGACGATGACGCGCGGGGCATTGAGAATCCGGTTTACCAGGGTCGATTTTCCCACGTTGGGTCGACCGAGAATTGAAATGCGGATTTCGGAAACCTCAGCTTCTTCATCTGCTTCCAGCTCGGGACTTTCCGGTACAAGTTCCAATATATCCGAGAGAAGGTCTCCAATCCCAAACCCGTGCGCAGCGCTGATCGGGTATATGTTCTGGACCCCAAGGGCGTAAAAATCGACTAAATTTCCCCGCTGTTCCGGGCCGTCTATTTTGTTCACTGAAAAAAAAATGGGCTTCGAGGTGCGGCGCAAAATGTCGAAGAGGGCAGGGTCTTCGGGATGCAGCCCCATTTTGCCGTCCCCTACGAAAAGAAGAATGTCGGCTTCCCCCAGGGCTTGGAAAATTTGTTCGCGGATGCTCTGGTCGAAAATGGAGTCGTCCGAACTGATGAATCCTCCCGTATCGACGATGGTGAAGATTTTTTCGTCCCACACGGCGGTGGCGTAGTTCCTGTCCCTGGTAACTCCCGGCAGGTCGTCGACAAGGGCCTGAGTGCTCTTGCTTATTCTGTTGAAAAGAGTGGATTTGCCTACGTTGGGGCTTCCTACGATTGCAATTATCGCCATAAAGTGTCGCCTTTTTCAGAAAGCTCCCGCAAGACCGCCTCGTAGCAGGTGGCAGGTCCGCGGAATTGCCGCTACGTCGCGGAGCGTGAAGTCCGGGCCTCCTCATAACGTTTTGCAGGAGGCCATCGTATTTCTGCATTGATCAAGTACCTGTTTAAGGTTTTTTGACTCGCATGTAAATGACCGTATTCGCGGCTATCCACATTCCTTGTGAGAAAAAAGGATGTTCCTGATCCGCTGTCGAATGCTTTGGACGACAGGTTAGCCAATCGGCGCGAATGTCAATGTTTGAATTTGTGGGGTTGGGTCCCTCAAAGAGGGCATGCTGATTAGGCGCTCTTGACAAACTGCCGTCTGGTGTCGATACATTAGGTCGACGCAATATGTCTGCAGCGGATTGTGTATGCACTGTGGGGTACACATGGCTTAATTTGAGAGCTTGATCATCCGCTATTGGAGTAACCATTATTATGAAAGGAGGGTTGAATGTACGAAAGACCGGAGGAGTATGCGAAGTACTGGGTGGGAGAGGCCATACGTTTTTACAAGACCGTTGGCCGCGATGTTGCCTTGGCGGAGTTTTCAAATCACAATGGAATGTTTGTCCAGGACGAGCTCTATATTTATGTTTTGAGCACCACGGGGACCATGCTTGCGCATGGAGTTAACGAAAAATTCGTGGGGCTGGATTTTAGCGGAGTTAAGGACTACGACGGCAACCTCTTCATCGTGGAGATTCTAAAGAACGCTAATAGTGTAGGCAGTGGGTGGGTAACGTATAAATGGTACCACCCAAGAAGAAGTAAGGTGCTTCCCAAGCTGGCATATTATCAGAAAGAAGGCGATATGATCTTTTGCAGTGCGGTATACGAGGAGGAGGAATAGCTCTAGCACGCTTTGCTGCCGCAGTGAAGTTCCCCATCCGGTTGGGCTTTCGAAATAGAATTTTTGGCGGTGGAGTTCTTCAGCATTTTATTTAAAGAGAACGGCTTTGCGCTTATTCTTTTCTCTTAATTCAAATACTTAAGCCAGTTGAGTGGAAACAGCTCCTTGCGTTGATACCCAAGGCGGCTTCGACCCTGTCCCGTCAAAAATCGGTCAATCCGTGGCGAGCTTGGCTTAGGGCCGGAAACAGCAAAACCAGGCAAAACGAAAAGTCCGTTTTGCCTGGTTTATTGCTTTCATACAAGGGGAAACGCCGATCTATAGCCGTTTGCCTGGCAAAAGCACGACACTTCCCGTCGTTTTTTACGTTGGGGTACGGGGTTTTTTCCCTCGCGCCTCGTGGACCTCCAGCGGCTTCTTGTAGAAAGGCGTGCGCCATTTGAAGCCCAGGTCGATTGCATCACTGGGACAGCCAAGGACACAGACTTCGCACACTATGCAGCGAGCCGGATGAAAGTTGAGAGTCTTTTTTTCCTTATCTATAGAAATCGCATCAGCGGGACATCGCAGAGCGCATGCGCCACAAAGGGTACACTTGTCGTCGTTAAAGGTAATCTGGCCTCTGGCATTGTCGAAAGGCTCCCGCACCGTAACCGGATAGAGCCTCGTTGCCGGACCACCGAACAAATTCTTCAGGACGGTGGGTAACATCACAGGCATAGGTTTATATGCTCCTTTTGGTTTCCTATCTCTCCGTACAAGAGATGCAGGGGTCAATGGAAAGAACATTGACCGGCACGTCCGCCAACTGACAACCGGGTAACAGAACCAGGACCGCAGGGAGATTGGCGTTGGTCGGCGTGCGTATCTTCATGCGTTCGAGTCGACGGGTGCCGTTGCCCTTGGCATAGTAGAAAAGCTCTCCCCGTGGAGCTTCCGTGCGCATGACCGCCTCATTGGCCGGAGGATTCCCTTTTACCTTCACGGCTATTTCACCTTGCGGCATTTTTGACAGGGCCTCGAGCTGCAGGTCGATTGACTGTAAGAGCTCTCTTGCCCTGACGACTGCGCGTGCGAAACAGTCACCGGAGGTTTCAACGATGGGTTCGAAATTCAATTCCCCATACGCATGGTATTTGGTCAAGCGAACGTCTTCGGATACCCCGCTGGCTCTGAGCGTTGGGCCGGCACAACCGAGGGAAATGGCCTGCTCCTTCGTGATGACCCCGACTCCCACAGTCCTGGCTTTAACCGTGTAGTCGCTCGTGAGCGTATTTATCAGGGATTGGCTATCTTTGCGCACCACCCCAAGGACATCGATAATCATCTTCTTCTGCTGTTCATCGATGTCCCGCCGCACACCGCCAACTATGTTGACGGACTGGATGACTCTATGCCCCGTAGTCTGTTCGAGCAGATCGAGCACTTTTTCCCTGATGCGCCAGAACTGCATGAACATGCTCTCGAAACCAAACGCATCGGCCAGCAGTCCGAGCCACAGCAGGTGGCTGTGGCAACGGGCCATTTCAGACCATATGGTGCGCAGGTAATTGATCCTGGGGGTCAATTCGACCGGCCATAATCTTTCCATTACCTCCACAACGGTGGCGCTGTGCTGATAGCTGCAGATCCCGCAAACGCGTTCGCAGAGGTAAATATTCTTGGCATATTCATTTAACTCGCAAGCCTTCTCGATCCCTCTATGGCCGTAGCCGATAACCGGGGTAACCTCCACCACCTTCTCATCTTCGTAGGTGAGCCGCAATTGTATTGGCTCGGGAAGCACCGGATGCTGGGGGCCAAAGGGGACTACTGTACGCGTAGCCATCAGTTATTCTCTCCTTTCGGCTCGGCCTTCTTTTCTTTCAACATGGGAGTGACAGGGCTGTCATGGGCCAAAAGCATATGTCCGCCGTAATCTATGGCGATGCCTTTCACTTTCAGGCCGAAAAGCTCCTGCATTTCATTTTCAATCAGCACCGTGGAAAGGGTTGCACCAGACAGGCTGGGGACCTCGTCACCCTTTGCAACCGTGTAACGGAGCCCCGTCATGTTAATGCCTCTGTTGGAGCTGAAAAAATAGGTTACTTCCAACTCTGGATCCAGATCATTGCAGACAGCGGCAACAAACTTGCCTCCGGCATCCAGCAGCTTCTTGCCTTCGCTAACTAAGGTATTCTTATCTATTTTTTTTAGATTCTCCATTGCTGGTTCATCACCTCGTGTTCTGTTTTACAGTGAGGGCATATATCAGCCCAATTCGTGCTATCCGGCAAGTTTCTGCAGCGCCATCACGACTCCGTCGATAATTCCTTCCGGGCGTGCAGCGCAGCCCGGCACATAGACATCCACGGGTATTACTTTGTCAACACCGCCGAGAACGTTATAGCAGTTATGGAACACCCCACCGGAAGAGGCGCATGTGCCTACAGCGATTACCATCTTCGGGTTCGGGACCTGATCATAGAGGTTCTTGAGCACGCGAGCCGTGCGCCTGTTCACAGGCCCGGTAATCAGCAGCACATCTGCATGCTTTGGATTGCCCATATTTACGATTCCAAAACGTTCTATGTCGTAGAGAGGAGTCAGACAAGCGAGTACTTCGATGTCACAGCCGTTGCAGGAGCTGTTATCGAAGTGCAAGATCCAGGGTGACTTCAATTGAGATTTTTTTATCAGACCCATTTGTCTTAAAATACCCCCTTCGCAAAATAGATATAGGCAATATTGAGGATCCCCAGAATCAATCCAACCGACCAGCTCAAACGTACCATCCACCGGGCAGTCATTCTCGCGGCGACGTTATCGATCAGAAGTTCGAGCAGGAAGGCGGCCAGGGCAATCAACACGCCCACCCAGATGGGATTGGCCCAGAACAGGACGATGATGCCCAGCACCAGCACGATTTCATACCATTCGGCCAAATGGTAGAGCGCCAGCTGAGACCCCGAATATTCAGTGGTAATCCCCTTTACTATCTCCTGGTGAGCGTGGTGGCACGTGGAGATATCGAAGGGAGACTTGCGCATTTTTATGGTCAAAACATATAAGACCGCAATAAACAAGGGCCATAATGTCAGAAGCAGGGGTTTGTCCTGGCTCAGGATCGAGCTGATGAGAAAAGTCCCGTTTTGCGCATAGATCGCTATGGCCAGAAGCAGGAGCACGGGTTCGTATGACATTATCTGAAGCAGTTCCCTGTTGGCCCCGAAATGGGAGTAGGGAGACTTGGTGCTGAAGCCGCCAAGGACCAGTGAGATACCGGCAAAGCCAAGGAGGAACACGAGCACCAGGAAATCCGACTGCAGAACAAGACAGATCAGGCTCGCGATCATCAACACCAGATACGAGTAGATCCAAACGAACTGCATCCTGCTTACTACAATAGTTTCTTTGCCAATAAGCTTAAAGAAGTCATAGAAGGGCTGCAAAATGGGAGGGCCGAAGCGGCCCTGCAGGCGAGCCGTGATCCTTCGGTCGATTCCGAAAAGCAGGCCACCGATAATAGGAGCAAAAACTATTGCTGCAATGACAATTATGAGCTCGTTCATTTCGCGATCACCCCGCATGCAATCATGATGGCCAGAAGCAAAATGGCTATGGTATTCACCCAGGGATTCAAGGCTTTTTCACCGACCGTGCCCTGGAAATAGTAGCCGCCCAGTATGAACTTCGTCTTAATGTCGGCTTCGGCTAACCATTCATCGGTGTCGATTCCGCCTGCCTGCTCGCCGCACAGATAGACCTGCCGCAACTGTTTGGATTTCACACCGAAAAACAACATCGGAATGAGCAAGGCAACAGCCAGCGCCAGAAACAATGCCCACACCGGGTAAGAGCCTAAAATTCCTCCTCCTTTCTGGGTAGCTGAAACTGCTGTCAATGAGATGCTATTCCAGCCCGACGCGATGACTCCGGTACCCGCGATGACGTTGCTGGTGGCTAAGGAGACGAAATTGGAGTAAATCGGCCCAACCCCGAACCCAAGGACAAAGATGCCGATAAGCAAAGTCCACAGCGGCACGGAGTAGCTCGGGGACAATTTTTCGAGCGGCCATCCTAGCTTGGGTACGACCTGTAAAAGCCTCCCAAGCCATTTTGTCCAGAACACGATGGTCAAAGTGCTTGCCAGCACGAAGAGAATAGCTGCCAGTGGGATTTTGTAAGCCGCTTCGAGCGCTATCCATTTGCCGAGCAGCATACCGAATGGCGGCATAAACATCGACAGCATGCCCACAGCCGTAATGAAGGTGACAAGAGGCGCCTTGGCTGCGAGACCTTCCATGTCCTCGATTTCGCGGCTCCAGATCTTATGCTCGATTGTTCCGGCACAAAGAAAGAGAAGACCTTTGGACATGGCGTGGAAAATTATAAGCAGAATCGCCGCCGCTATGGACAGCGGGGTGTTTATACCCGCGCAGGCGATTATCAACCCCAGGTTGGCGATAGTCGAGTATGCCAGGACCCGCTTGCCGGTTGTCTGGCTGATGGCCAGGGCGGAGGTTGCCAGAAAAGTGAACGCGCCGGTTATGGCTACGGCGGAGCTCAGGTAAGTCCCGGCATAAGCGGGGGCCAGCCTCAGCACCAGGTACACTCCAGCTTTAACCATCGTACTGGAATGGAGCAGAGCGGAAACCGGCGTGGGCGCCACCATGGCCCCGAGGAGCCAGGATTGGAAAGGCATTAGGGCGGCTTTGGTACAGCCGGTGAAGCATAGAAGGGCTACAGGAAAAATCAGCGCCACATTTTGAATGCCGCCGGAGATAATGTTCTGTACGGAAAGAGCCGCAGATCCGCCATGGTTAATATAGAGATAAATGATGGCGATTATGAAGGCCGTTCCGCCGGTTGAATTCATCCAGAGGGCGCGGGCAGCATTTTTCACGGCTATTTCTGTTCTGTCATGTCCAATCAACATGAAAGAACACAGTGTGGTAACTTCCCAGAAAAAGTACAGCCAAATGAGGTTGTTGGCGAAGACCAGGCCGTTCATGGCCCCCAGGAACAAAACGAGCCAGAAGAGAAACCTGGATTGCCTGGATTTTTCGACGTGAGCGTGTTCCTCGTGGTCACGCATATATCTGATCGCGTAGATACAGATAAGAGAACCAACAATGGAAATAATCAAACTCATGATTATGGCCAGATGGTCGACCACGAAAGCCGGTTGTACATCCACATGGGCCTTCAAGCCAAATTCAAAGTACGCAAGCGGTATGATCTGGGTTATGGAGAAAATCAGAACCAGCCAGTTGCGTAATTTGAGGCCCAGGTAAAGGTAAAGGATCAGGATGGCGTAGTCGAGGACCGTAATGAGCTTGCCCCAGTCAAATCCTGTGGGCGAGTAGGTAAACGGCCCCTTTACCGCGTATAGGATGCTGTTTGCGATGAGGACTAGAGCTGTTAGAACGACAACGACGCTTCGCACATAATAATTGCGAATCGCGAATATCAGGAAGCCAGCCACTACCGGTAGCAGGATGGCGATCGCCATCATTCCATCAATCATATTCCTATCTCCTTATAAATGTGTTTGTACATCATGGAATCTGAAACCCGGCTTTAATGGAATTAGAAAGGAAAACCATATAACAAAAGTCTCATCCGGGCAGATCGCCGCCCCTTACGCTCTTCCCGGAAAGCTCGGAGCGGAATCAGACCCGCCCCGGGTTCTGAGCGCCTATTTTCAGCTCGAAAAATGATATCTCACAGGCCGTGTCACTCTCAGGTGTTGTTCTACAGGGATAGTTTTTTGGAAGACAGCCGCTTTCCACCTTCCCCCACTATTAGAGATTAGGCGCTGAAAAATGTCAAGTAAATCATTTCACACACTCCAAAATTTCTCGCATGATTCGTGACTGATGGCTAATCGATTGTAAATTAAAGAATTTTTCGTGGGCAATTGGGAGCTGTGACTAAACGGGATTTCTTTTGGACGGTGTGATTTTTTTCGCGCACTGTGCATTTTTTTATGTGAAGACGGACGAATCGACTGCAAGCTGTGTGAAACCATAGCGCGGAACAGGACGCCTCCCCTGGCAACGGAAATGTTCAATGGCAGGCGCCTCGCTCTCGGCCTGAGCTGAGATGGGACGCACCCAACCTTGCCCGGCACAGCCCCACGGCGATACGGATTTTCCCAATCCGGTTGCCCTGTGCAACCACAAAAGAATGTCTGCGGCAGTGAAGGTGAAATCCACGGACGTTAAATTTCAACAGCCTTCCGTGGACGGGCAGATCTCTAATTCGCGCTCATCGACCTGGAATACGACACTGTCCTCCCGGTTCTCCTTTAGCCTGCCCTCTATGACACGCCTGCAACCAAAGCAGAAGTAGGTTATCAGGTATGCCGGCAAATCAGCTTCGCCGCCGTCGCCCTGGTTGGGCCCCACCAGGGGGGTCATCGTCAGCTTCTGGCAAAATTCCCGTTTTTCGGCCCCCCCATGGCGGGTTATGACCTTGTAGCTGCCGGCAAACTTCAAAGGCATCTTGATGCTCATGGTTCCACTCCACGGAATGCGGCGATTTGTGTGAAATCTAATGTGCTATTCGATAGTTATTTGCTCAAATCAGGGACAGGCAGACCAAAATCAATTCGACATCGCGCCTTCCAGTTTGTCCAGGATCCTTTTGGGCATGGGATAGGCATCCTTTGCAAGATAGAGGGCAAGAATCATGGGGTCGAAGGAAATGGCTACGGCTGCCTCCGCAACGCTCATCCCTTTTTCTTCCATTTTTTCGATGATCTGTAGTTTCCTTTGTTCCATCTCCGACTCCTGTGCGGGCAAAAAAGCGAATTTTTAAAAATATCGCATATCTTTGGCAAAAAAGGCAAGCCGTGAGCGAAGAAAATAGTTCGATCAGGCAAAATCCGGTTCGACTTCAGGGTGTCGGATGATTAACAGCAGGTTGCGCTAAAGATATTTCAAAACGCGCTGGGGAATGATTTTAAAGAGACTGTACCGAATGAACGCCACTTGTTATAAAGCGCATGCGGTAACGCTGTGCCGCACAAAAATAAAAGGCCATAAGGGGTTGCCTTATGGCCTTTAGAACAGGGAGGGACTCACAGAACCTTTTAAGAAGAAGAAAGATCTTCCACCACCAACAGGATTACCGATTGAACATGGAATTAATCAATTTGGTCAGAAGAGCTTGAGCATTCGTTTGAGTTTGAGCCGCAAGAGAAAAATATCAGAGCTTGAGCATCAACGGGAGCCTGGTCAGTTTAGCTTGGCCTTTTAGTTTTCAGGGTTAACCTTTAACTGGAAATTCAAACATCAGCGTGATTCAAACATTACAATCTACTTCGGTTTCTGAGAGTTCCCTGTAAACAATTGGAGGCAGGAGCGCCCTCGAGTTTGACTTCCGGCAGACATTCACTCTGAGTGGAATTACTGCCGACCTTTGCGCAGGCAGAGCGAAGAGCAACTTCAAGGTCAACGATGTCAAACGGCTTCTTCAGGAACATTTCGATTTTCACTCGGTCCAGATCATCAGCTATCGCTTGGAAATCGTATTCGGAAAGAACGATCGCAGCAGTAGGAGCAATGAACATGAGCTTTTCAATGAGAGATGGGCCATTGGCATCAGGAAGATGATATTCAAGGATCACAACCTGAGGTGGAGCTTTTCGAGCAAGAGCGAGCGCTTGGGTGGCTGTCGAACAGCTGTCGAAGGTATATCCAGCCTGATTTAGGAATTTTTCCAAAGAGCGTCTTAGCGAAGCGTCATCTTCAACAAGAAGCACCAGATTTTTAACGCGCACTTTCGCCTCCGTCCGTTCACTATGAGCAAGGAACGTGCCAGAGGTGTGTATTCCCCGGGATCGAGGTCAGAGGCGCTATTACAGACAGAACTTCGTTTGCGGGACCGGATGTCTTTTGAACAATATTCTACACCAGATGCGTTATTGGTTGCTGAAGACCTCTATGTAAGGAGGAAAAATACGAATAAATGCAATGAGTTGATTGTAATGTGCAGCATAGTGTCCAACGCTTGGAAGTATTGGAGCATCTTGTTCAAATCGTGATGCCGTACTTTTTCAGGCGATAGAGGAAAATGTGGCGGGGAAGCTTGAGGAATCGAGCCGTTTTGGATTTGTTGCGGCCGCATTTTTCGAAGGCCTGAAGGATGAGTTGCTTTTCTATCTCTTCGAGACCTATGCCTCCATCCGGCAGGACCATGCTGAGGTTCTCCGACTGAAAGGCCACCGGCTCGAGACGGTCGGGATCTATGAAGTGGAGATGACGCCCGAGGACCATATCGTCATTTTCCAGCAGCACAACCCGTTCAATACTGTTACGCAGTTCACGTATGTTGCCCGGCCAGGAATGGTTGAGGAGAAGTTGGTCGGCTTTGGGATTGAATCCTCGAAATTTTTTCCCGTACTTGTCGTTGAACTCCTCCATGAATGTGCGGGCAAGCGGAAGGATATCCTCGCGCCGCTCGCGCAGCGAGGGGAGGTTTATGTTGATCGTTGCGAGCCTGAAATAGAGATCTTTGCGGAAGCCGCCCTGTTCGGCCACGTTCCATAGGTCCTGGTTGCAAGCCGAAACTATGCGGATATCCACCTTCTTTTTCCTGGTCCCGCCCACGGCGAAGAACTCCTGTTCTTCCATCACGCGAAGAAGCTTCGCCTGGACCTCCGGGTGGAGGTCCACGATTTCGTCCAAAAATAGGGTCCCGCCGTCTGCAACCTGGAGCAGCCCTTCTTTGCCTTCCGACTTGGCGCCCGTGAAAGCGCCCCTTTCATAGCCGAAAAGCTCGCTCTCGATGATCTCGTTTGAAAAAGCCGCGCAGTTGAGCGCCACAAACGGATAGGCAGCGCGAGGGCTCTTAGTGTGAATGAGCCTGGCAAAAAGCTCTTTTCCGGCCCCACTGGGACCCTGAATCAGTACACCCGCATCGCGGCTCTGAGCGCTCTTTATAGCGAGCATTTGCGCTTCCAGAAACAATGGGTGTTTGCCGATAAGCCAGTCAACGCCCTGGAGCCTCTGGACTTCCTGCCGGAGGCGGGTGATTTCATTTCTAAGTCCGGCGTGCTCCAGCGCGTTCTTGATGGTCAGTTCAAACTCATCCAGATCGACCGGCTTGACCAGGTAGTCGAAGGCGCCCCGCTTGATTGACATAACGACATCTTTTACTTGTTCGTATGCGGTTATCATGACAACGGTCGGCGATGGGCGCAACTCCTTGAAGCGGGGCAGCAGTTCCAGACCGCTTCCGTCGGGCAATCCGATATCGAGCAGC
This sequence comes from Syntrophobacteraceae bacterium, assembly GCA_050008735.1. Taxonomy (GTDB): domain Bacteria; phylum Desulfobacterota; class Syntrophobacteria; order Syntrophobacterales; family Syntrophobacteraceae; genus SbD1. The sequence goes on along the minus strand of JBEKMB010000008.1, from coordinate 8,677 downwards.
ACCAGGTCGGGCTCTTCGCGTCCGGCAAGCGTGAGTCCGGACTCTCCGGTATCGGCTTCCACGATGATATACGACTTGCCCAGGAGCCGGCGCAAGGCGAGGCGGAAGGAATCTTCGTCGTCAACGATCAGGATCTTGTGTTTTTCGCGCATTATCTAATCTTCCACGCTCATCGATGTGTGAAAAATGATGCTTCCAGGGCGTAAACTGACCCTTTCCGGACATAAACCATAATGTCTCAGGCTTTTATCTATAGTCTGAATTGTAAACGAGATCCTGAAAAAATTGGACAAAATTCTACAACCAATTCTATTTCAGCGATTTGGATAATTACTCCCCGGCAGAACTTATCTCGCTGGGGTTTTTGCATCTTTCCCTTGACACGGACCGGTATGGTTTCCTATAAATCTGGCGAAATTCATTTCCCAGAGTGGATATGGGCAACTCCGAGTTATATAAAGGCCCTGTCACTGTCTTACCTGTTTCGAGCGGACTGTGTGTGCCGGTAGATACGTGGATGCCGCCATCTGGCCGTGGGTGTGATTCACCGCGGCCTTTTTTCATCGTTTACAAGATATAAACGGCAAAGGAGCGGTCGCATGAAAGCAAAAATTTTGGTCGGCCTCGGGGTAATGATCCTTGCCCTCTCGGGGTTGCTGCATTTTTCAGTGATGCCGGGCAGTGCGCAAAAAGAACCTTATAAGATCGGAGCGGTTTTTTCGATTACGGGCGTCGGTTCTTTCCTGGGCGACCCTGAAAAGAAAACCGTCGAGATGATTGCAGAGCAGATAAACGGGCAGGGGGGCATAAACGGCCATCCGCTCGAAGTGATCATTCTCGATGATGAAAGTGACGCAACGAAGTGTAATCTGGCGGTCAAGAGGCTCATCAAAAAAGATGATGTCCCGGTGATAATCGGTCCTTCGCGCAGCGGTGAATCGCTGGCTGTTATGGGCGTTGCCGAAGAAGCTCATGTGCCTCTTATCTCCTGCGCCACCAGCTACAAGATCGTTATGCCGATCGAGGCCCGCAAATGGGTCTTCAAGGTCGCAGGCTCCGACGCGCACGTAGTCGAGAAGATGTTCGACTACATGAAAGCGCACGGTATCCATAAGATAGCCCTGATGACGGATTCGACCGGTTATGGCGCAAGCGCTCGCGAGGAGTTCCTGAGGCTGGCCCCGGAACAAGGCATGACAATCGTTGCAGACGAGAGATTCGGGCCGCAGGACACCGACCTTTCGGCCCAGATGACCAAAATTCGATCCACACAGCCCCAGGCTATCGTAAACTGGTCCATTGGGCCGACTCAGGTTCTGGCTATCAAGAGCTGGCGCGATCTGGCCATGGATTCTATCCCGCTTTACCAGAGCCACGGGTTTGGGAACCTGAAAAATCTTGAACTGGCCGGCAAGGCTGCCGAAGGGGTCTTACTTCCGCTGGCCAGGGTCAATGTGGGCGATCTGTTGGCGGCCGATCAGCCGCAGAAGAAAGTAATAATGGAGTACACAAAAGCCTATGAAGCCCGTTTCAAGGAACCTGTATCATCGTTTGGCGGCCATGCGTGGGATGCGATGTACCTGGCGGTATCGGCCTTAAGGGAAGTTGGGCCCGACCCAGCGAAGATCCGTGACCACATCGAGAATACGAAGGGTTTCGTCGGAATGCACGGGATCTTCAACATGTCGGCCCGGGATCACAACGGCCTCAGCAAGGATGACCTGGAAATGATAGTTGTGAAGGACGGCAGGTGGGCGCTTGCCAAATAAAAAGGCGGTTTTTAGTTTCGAGTTTGGAAACTCAAAACTGACTACCTGAAAAGTGATCGTGAATTATCCCGACTATCCTTTCGGCGGCTTTCCCGTCGCCGTAAGGATTGCCGGCCGATGTCATTTCTTGATATTCGATCGTGTCTGAAAGAAGGCGCTCTATTGACGAACAGATCCGTGCGGCCTTTGTTCCAATTATCTTGATAGCCCCCGCCTTTACGCCCTCGGGCCTCTCGGTTACCTCGCGCATGATCAGGACGGGTTTTCTGAGTGAGGGGGCCTCCTCTTGAATGCCTCCCGAATCGGTGACAATCATATAAGAGCGGTTCATAAGGTATACGAAAGCGAGGTATTCGACCGGGTCGATCAGAAATATATTCGCGCCCTCCATATTTCCAAGGACTTTGCGCACAGGGCCGCAAACATTGGGATTGAGGTGAACCGGATAGAGGATCTGGACCCCAGGCTGATTTGATGCAACTTCCGCAAGTGCGCGGCAGATGTTTTGAAATCCCTCTCCAAAATTTTCCCGCCGGTGACCCGTTACCAGGATCAGTCTTTTTTCGGGATCCAGAAAGGAGAACTGAGCGGCAAAACGCTCCCGGAGCCCGGGGTCTTTCTCTATCAGGGCAAGGGCGGCAAAAAGGGCGTCAACTGCCGTGTTGCCGGTAACATATATTGCCTTCGGGTCCACTGCCTCTTCGATCAGGTTTTGGCGCGCTCCGGGAGTAGGTGCAAAGTGCAGGTCCGCAATTGCCCCTGTGACCCGCCGGTTCATCTCTTCGGGATAGGGGGCGAATTTGTCACGAGTCCGCAGGCCGGCCTCCACGTGGCCTATTTTCGTGCGGCGGTAAAACGCGGCGAGGGCGGCGGCCATGGTGGTCGTGGTGTCTCCGTGTACGAGAATCAGGTCGGGACGGCTTTGCGCGATCACGTCCCGTAAACCCGTCAATACCGCGCTGGTTATCTGGAAAAGATCCTGGCCGGCCTTCATGACGTCGAGATCAAAATCCGGCCTTATTTTGAAATCCGCAAGAACCTGATCGAGCATCTCCCGGTGCTGCGCGGTAACGCAAACGATGCTGGTGAAATCATCCGGGCGCCTCTCCAGTTCCTTTACGACCGGCGCCATTTTTATGGCTTCCGGGCGAGTGCCGAATATGCTGAGAATTTTACGCATTATCGATACGATCCAGTTTTCCCGTCAAAGATATCCAGTTGCAAAATACACTCTTGCTGGAAGCCTATCTGGTTAAAGGCAGGAACAGGCGCCGGTTTTTCATCGGTCATTTCAGGTGCGCGGCATCAAAGGCGGACACCGTCTATGATTTCGCGTCCGTCCTGGTGAACAAACCGCTCAGGCGATTACGTAAGCGCCGAAGCAGTCGCTGCTCCCGCCACCACCTGGGCCCCCGGTGGTTTTTCGCGGCTTCAGGCGACGTTATATCCACAAGTGCGCTTTCGAAGGACTTCCACTTCTCTCTAAGTTTATCCTCATCCCAATAGTAATGGCGGCCAAATCCTTTCAGCCTGTCGGTTTCCGTACGGCGCTCCCGGCGACAGGAATGTTTCTCCAGAAGGAACTTAAACCCTAAATATTTGTAGTGAAGCAGAAGCATCTCGTCTTCCCTGGGTATTTTAATCCTGCCAACGGGCCTTGCTCCATGCCGTCCTTCGGTGAAATTGGCCTCCTTGACGGCATCAGGGTTGAATATGCTCAGTTTATTCAGCGTTGTGAAGGGCGCCCCGTTGGTCCGTGTGATCGAAAGGTGCTCATCGGGCCCAGGAAATTCACTGGTGATCATCTGGTAACCCAGCGCGGGAATTACCGTTATGCGCTTGGCCTTGCATGAGAGAAGATAGTTTTCGATATCGGGATGATAAAGGTGTTCGTCGATATCGGTCACGATAACCCAATCCGCTTTTCCGCGGCTTTCTTTCCAGCAATTGTTCAGGAAATGCAGTTGTGACAGGACGAAGGAATCCGGATGCGTGCGGGTATAATGCCTTAATTCAGCATTAGGTTGTGACGAAATGATCTCATTCGAATTGTCATCGGAGCCATCGTCATATATCACGAATCTTTCGACCCACGGGAGGTAATGCCGGAAAAAAAACCCCAGCATTTTCTCCTCGTTATGGCAGAGCGTATATAAGTGTATTCGCATTTTCCACACCTGGCCCTTTGCGCCCCCGTGCCCGATAAAATCGGGATAATCGGATGGAGTGCGTGATTACCTATGCGGCGGAACGATTATAAATGCAAAATCGCTGATAATTCCCGCACCGAGGCAGACTCGGCATTCACGCCGGCGCGCGTCGTTCGTGTCTTTTATTTCGTTTCGGTTCAGATCGCATGTGTCCGCGTCTCAGTAAACCGAGTCATCGACTATCCGATTAGGCTTGGAATGTCAATTAGAATGAGTTTATGCTGAAGTCCGTTAACCAAAACTATATTTGTAATTTCAATAACATACCGCAACTCAAACGTGCTGTGGCGCTAACTGACATCTTTTATGGAAGATCAGAGTTCCAGAAAACCTTAAAAGAGAATTCGAAGCATGCGTCGGATAGGCCGTCCGCTCAGGCCGGCACGGAGTATAAGAAAGTTTTTCCGGGTGAATTTGTCCTCCCGATCTCCTTTGCTTCACGCCTGCCGTTGCGCGGTTTGGAGCAGATTTAAAGGGGGCCGCGGTGGATCGATTGTGGATGCGGATTCACGGTTGCAGGTTTCAAGAGGGCTTTTCGACTGGTGAAAAACCAGGAGTAGTGGTAGGCTGCGCATCTAAAAATGAGACTTGGGTACGAGGCAGTTTCCGATCGGCAAATGGACAATTGCCTTAAAGGCTTGGGAAGTGAACGGGTTAGGCGAATATGTACCACAAGCAAACGTGATCGATATACAAAATCATGATGCAAGCCCTTTGAACGATGACCTTTCGATTTTCCGTGACCTGACAGCCCGGATTATTGTGGAAAGAACCGGGCTTTGCCGGACTGGAGACATTAGGAAAGATGCTGATTTCAGTTCATATACCTAAAACAGCTGGAACGAGCTTTGGCTATTCTCTTAAGGAAGTCCTTGGAGATAGTCTGCTCCTGCATTATAAGACCAAGCCACTTTCCTCCGACATCCGTTATAAGGCAACTTTGCTTGAATGCAAGTTTAACTGTTTGTGCAGAGGTAGAGGCATCGAAAGGCGTTATAAGGCCATTCACGGGCATTTTGTTGCAGATACATTTAATTTCCTCCCCTCTCCCAAACAGTATTGTGTGTTTCTGCGCCGCCCGGTGGAAAGGCTTATTTCTCATTACTTCCTCTCGAAAAAGGCTCATCTTCGACCTCGAAAAAATACTATTATGGACCGCGTTATTCGCAATCAGATGACGATCTACGATTTCGCGGCCCTGCCGGAAATAGTTAATACCTATTCCATATTTCTGGGCCGGATAACACTCGAGCAATTCGATTTCGTAGGTTTGCAGGAAGACTACGACCTGAGTCTGCGGCTCTTTGAGAAGATTTTCGGTATCAAAGTTGAGGAAAGACGCGAAAATACTGCGAATCGCGATCAGTATAAGGCATTCATAGCGAGTGTGGATTTAGATAAGTTACGGCTGACCCAAACAGCGAATCAGCAGATTTACGATCAGGCACGCCGTCGTTTCGACCAGCTTTGTTCTCAGTATCTCTAAGACATCATTGTTTCATGTTCCTTTTATAGCCCAGGATATACCGCAGGGCCTCGAGATGAGGGCGCCGCGGATTGAGGGTTCATCTTTATCCTTTGTACGGCTAATCGTTTTGTTTAAAAAACTCATAAAAAAGGGGGTCGGATAGAATTGAAGCAAAAACCTTATCGGAAAGAGTCCTGTGATTGTTTTCGATTCTTGCCAGGGGCCGGAACTTTTTGGGAATAATTTTAACGAACCAATCGGGGAGCTTTTTAAACTTTTTGAAATAAAAGCGACTAAGGGCGCTCAATTCCGCCCAATCAGCCCTGGATATCCCTGGCCTGAAACCCAACCCGTGATGATATATAAGGTCATCATAAAGTCCAAACCACAAAGGGTGGAGATTTCTCCGGTTGCTCCTTAACATGGGATACCAGTCGATATTTTTTTCATTTAGAAGTTTAAGCAGGTTTCCGCCAACATCGGCAATATGTTCACCCGTCGCGGTTGTCCAACCAAAGTCATCCTTCCAATCTCCTTTGATTGCGTTCCAGAACTTGATCGTCGTCAGGCAAAATGAAGGATGAGGTTGAATGTCCCCGACATTTTCTTTTCGTTGTATCGCAATGAGTGGATATTCATTCAATTTTGAATGTGCAAAAGTAAGAATATCTCCGATAGGAAATGCATCTCCATCAATAAAGATCAGCAGATCATCGTTGTCTTCCGCATTAAATGCAGCCATATCAGCCAGAAGGTTTAGCTTAATTGCATGAGACGTAATAGGTTCCGAAGACGAATAGAAAAACTTTGACCTGTGATCACGTTTCAAACCATTTAGAAATGCATAAATTTTGAATGGTTGAGCTACGTGAATATTTAAGTATTTGAGCTGAATATCGATCCAACGGTCATCGTGCCAGTGGACTGTTGCAATGTGTATCATAGTTTAAGAAACCTCGAATGAGGCGCGGAAGGTTCGCCGCCTGAGCTTGTAACTGACAATGAAGACGTAAGCCTCTTTTTGCCGATCCGGCCGGACGATCTCAGCCAAGTAGTTCAGCCAGGCAATTAACAACCCTGATCTGCTGTTCATACGATATCCCCATCCAGAGCGGCAACCGGATCAGGCGCTGAGAAACCGAGTCGGTCACGGGCAGCTCGCCGCTTGTCCTGCAGTAGCGTAAGCCTGCAGGGGATAGATGCAGCGGAACATAGTGAAAGATCGCCGAGATTCCACGGTGCTTCATTTCGGAAAGAACCACCTGCCGGTCGACCCCGGGCGGCAGCAGGATGTAATACATGTGTGCGTTGTGGCGGCACTCGGCGGGCACGATCGGCCGTCTCAGATGTCCGCCGGACTCGAAGGGTTCAAGGAGTTCGTGATAGCGGTTCCAGGCTTCGAGGCGCGCAGCGGTGATAGAGTCGGCTTCCTCGAGCTGCGCCCAAAGAAATGCCGCGATCATCTCCCCTGGAAGATAAGATGAACCAACCGCCTGCCACGTGTATTTATCCACTTCTCCGCGAAAAAAGCGGCTGCGGTCGGTGCCCTTTTCCCTGTAGATCTCGGCCATCCCGATCATATCGGGGCTATTGACGAGCAGCGCCCCTCCCTCGCCGGATATCACATTCTTGGTTTCATGAAAGCTATAAGTTCCGAGGTGGCCGATACTTCCCAGTGCCCGGCCCCTGTAGGTCGCCATCATTCCCTGCGCTGCATCCTCGATCACTTTCAGACCGTGAGTCGCGGCAATTTGCGTGATCGTGTCCATCTCGCAGGCAACCCCGGCATAGTGAACCGCGACGATTGCCCGCGTATGCGGCGAAACGGCCGCCTCGATCAAGCCCTCGTCGATGTTTAGCGTATCTTCCCGCACGTCCACGAAAACCGGCTTTGCCCCCCGCAGCACGAACGCGTTGGCAGTGGATACGAAAGTGTAAGAGGGCATGATGACCTCATCGCCCGGCTTTAATTCAAGGAGCAGGGCAGCCATTTCCAGCGCCGCCGTACAGGAGTGCGTCAATAACGCCCTGGAACAACCGGTCCTGGCCGCGAGCCATTTGTGGCAGCGCTCGGTGAAAGGACCGTCACCGGCCAGACGCCCATGAAAATGGGCTTCCGCAATATAATAGAGTTCTTTGCCGGTCATGTAGGGCCAGTTGAACGGAATGAGCGTGTTGTCTTTTGCCATTGTGCCAGTCTGCGGTTGTTGTTAACGTTGAAATCCAATCCAGCTTGAGAACCGATATCAAAATCGGGGCTTCAAGTATATTTAAAAGACATAAACCAGCCGAGAACTTTTCCACTCCCGCATCAAAGTTTTCGAGCGGCCACCAGGCGCGAACCCCCGAGACCGAATGAGCACCCGAGGCGGATCAACCGGTACTCAAAGCGAAGAACCGCTTCGAGAAACTGGTTTACTCGCGGGGCCTGTTCCAGTTCCTTGGGAGGATCAATTTTTTCAGTCTGAACCCGGTTGCAGAATCTCGACAAAACCATCGCGGGCAGCAGCAAAGAAACAAAAGACGTGCTTCGCAGTACCTCGAAACCGGCTCGGAGTAGTTTTGCATGCAAGTCGTTCCGGCTGTAACGGCGAACGTGGCAGGCGTAGGCGTCTATCGGGCTCCACAGCCACGGATGCTGGGGCACGGTTAGCAGTAGCCCCCCTCCAGGCTTTAGCGCGCGCCTTATCTGGTCGAGCACTTCTTCATCCTCTTCGATGTGTTCGAGAACATCGAAGGCGCCCACCGCGTCGAAATGCTCCTCAAAGGGAATCGTCCGGGCATCCATCTGCATGAGCTGCGCATGCGGAACGCGGTTCGCGGCAAAGCCCAGGCCGGCGCTGTAGACGTCGCTGCCAAACAGAGCCAGACCTGGATAGGCCTTGGCGATCCCGGAGAGCACGAACCCCGTGCCGCACCCTATTTCGAGAAAGGAGACAGCCTCGGGAAAATACCTTCCGAGCGCCCACACGATTAGATCGTTTCGGGAGCGAAACCAGAAATTGTTTGCCTCAATGGCTGCAAGATCTGAAAAGTACTCCGGGCGGAATCCCTCACAATTCCGGCTCAACTCAGGCGCATAAGAAGCAAATTCCCCGACCTGTTCCGGAGTGAATCCGCAGCCTGGACACTCAGGCTCTCCTGCATCGTGGACCGTTTCACAGACCGGGCAACGCTTCATCTGCTATTTGTCCATGCGGACCGCCCGGCAAAGACGAAACAGCCCCTCA
>JBEKMB010000079.1:0-20402 GCA_050008735.1 Syntrophobacteraceae bacterium | reverse complement strand
ACTGGTAGTTATTTTAAACGCAATGGTTAAGCAGCACCAACCATGGCAACCGGGTGCCGTATAAAAGATCAATGCTCAATGGCGCCCTTTTGAAAAACACAGTTGCTGTCAAAGGTCTTTTTTTTGCCACTCTGCGCCAAATTCAGGCTTCGCGTGCACCATGCTCCTAATTTATGAGGTCCACGTTTTCCGGTGAACCATTGCGCGAGATCCTCCTGTCTCCGCGTTCTCTGCTTGAATGCATTATCGGATCAATGTTTGCGGTAATTGCGCAGCAAGCCCATTACAACACCAACCACCTCGACCTCTTCGGCTCGCGCCAGGATCGATTTCATCCGTGAATTGGCCGGTTTCAATTCGATTTCGTTTTCTCTGCGGTAAAACTTCTTTACGGTCGCCTCCCCGTTCACCATAGCCACGACCGTTTGCCCGTTTTCGGCCTGGGGCTGCTGAGTGATTATCAAAATATCGCCGTCCCGGATGCCGTCTTCGATCATTGAATCTCCGCGGACCCGCAGGGCGAAATTGCTTCCGTTCCCGAGGAAATTTTCCGGAACTTCTATCGATTCCGCCGTTTGGACCGGTTCGATAGGTATCCCGGCGGCAACCGTTCCCAGGAAAGGAATGCTTGCGGCCCCGATCTTCACGTTCACCAGGTCGATGGCGCGTTTTTTGTTGTTCCATGGTGTCCGGAGATACCCGCGTCCTTCGAGTTGCTTCAGGTGCTTGTAGACAGAGTTGAGAGATTTGAACCCGAGATGAAGGCGCACTTCCTCGTAAGACGGAGAATAGCCGTGCAGGGTGATATATTCCCGCACGAACCGGAAGACTTTTGCCTGCGCCGGGGTAAGCCCTGACATCCTGCACTCCTTCTTGTAACGTTTAAGCCCAATTTAAGGTGAATAAAAGGTGAAAGTCAAGGTCTTTCCCCCTTAAACTCGACTGTGTCCGTCCGGAAACCCCGGATGAGCGTCGAATTGCATACCGGCGTCTTGCGGGCGCAATGGAAACAGCCGCCGCGCATCAGCCCTATGTTTTTTCTGTAAGGTCCTCGCTACGTCTCCGCGGACAATTTTCACGAGTTGCATTGAAGAAAATAATTTTTCTGCCGATTAATACACAGGACGGGTGAAGGCTGTCGCACTTAAGGTATCGGACCTTCAATCAGATTAGAAATCAGACGCGTCCAGGTAAGGCCCGAGTCGTTATCGGGAAAGCCTCGGCCGGCTGCTAAAGGAATGCATATATACAAAAGGGGAAGGGATTTCTTATGAAGGATCAGTCAAGCGAATTAAATCGGCTTGGAAGTTTGGGACTGGAAAGAGAAGGAAAGTATCTCACCTTTTCTCTGGGGGATGAGGAATACGGAATAGGCATTTTAAAGGTCAAGGAAATAATTGGAATGATGAGGATTACACCGGTCCCGCAGACCCCCGATTTTGTCAAGGGGGTAATAAATCTCAGGGGCAAGGTAATACCGGTAATTGACCTGCGGCTCAGGTTCGGCATGAACGAGAACGGCTACACCGAACGCACATGTATCGTAGTGGTCGAAATCGACGGCTCGGGCGGCAAACTTCACATAGGCGTGGTGGTGGATTCGGTTTCGGAGGTCCTCAATATAAAGGGCGCCGACATCGAAGACACGCCAAACTTCGGGACCACCCTGAACACCGAATACATACTCGGGATGGCCAAAACGGGCGGAGGTGTGAAGATACTGCTCGAAATCGACCGCGTCCTGAGCGGAAACGAGATGGGTTTTCTGGATAAAGTGGCCTGACGGATTTGTGTTGAATCCGGAAAGACCGATGAAAGGCAGTGAACAGGATGGAAAACGAGCTGCGGGACGGCCTTTTTCAACGGTTTAGCCAGCTTGTCTATGAGCGGTGCGGCATAAACCTGCACGAAGGCAAAAAGGCGCTTCTGCAGGCAAGGCTCAACAGGCGGCTGAGACAGACCGGGATAGGCACCTACGAAGAATATTTCAAATACATAACCTCTGAGAAAACTCCCGTAGAATTCATTCATTTCCTCGACTCCATTTCGACTAACCTTACCTATTTTTTTCGAGAGCCCCAGCACTTTGATTTTCTGGAGCAGGTTGCCCTGCCCGAACTGATCGCCAGGAAGCAAAAGGATAGGGATTTCAGGATCAGGATCTGGAGTTCGGGGTGTTCGACGGGGGAGGAACCATACAGCCTGGCCATGTGTATGCTGGGACACCTGCAGGAAATCTCCCGGTGGGACCTCCGGATACTGGGGACCGACATATCTACTCGCGCACTGGAGTCAGCGATCAAGGGGGTCTATTCTGAGGAAAAGGTCCTGAAAGTGCCGTCTTCATTCAGGCACGCCAATTTTAACAAAATAGCCGGCAAGAACGAGAGACCGGAATACGAGATAGCTCCTCATGTCAAACGGCTCGTAACTTTTCATCGCCTGAACCTCAAGGACCATTATCCCTTCTCCGGGCGATTCGATTTCATTTTCTGCCGGAACGTGATGATCTATTTCGACAAGAAAACGCAGCAGGAACTCGTCAACAGGATGACGAGCTTTCTTAGCCATGGAGGGTATTTTTACGTCGGCCATTCCGAAAGTCTGACTGGATTGGTGCACAAGCTGAGTTATGTACGGCCGGCCATATACCGGAACTAGCAACAATTATTCGGGATTTGATCTTTGATGGAACATCCGGCGCCATTTAATAGAGAAAAGTCTCAGACAAGAAAAATCGTAGGTGTGGCGGATATGGCGGTCAGCAAATTGCCAGTCGATGTCCTGATCACCTATTCTCTTGGCTCCTGTATAGCTGTCATAATTTACGATTCGGTCGCCAAGGTCGGTGGAATGCTTCATTACATGCTGCCTGAGTCTTCCATCGACCCGGAAAAAGCACAGAAAAATCCCTTTATGTTTGCGGATACCGGGATTACGCGCCTTTTCAAGAGCAGCTATCAACTGGGGGCCAGAAAAGAGAACATTGTGGTCAAAACAGCGGGGGGTGCGCAAATGCTTGACCCAAACGGGCTCTTCAATATCGGCAAGAGAAATTATCTGGCCATGCGCAAAATTCTTTGGAAAAACAACGTGGCGCTCGCGGCTGAACACGTCGGGGGAGACGTTAACCGCACAGTGCGGCTGGAGATAGATACTGGCAGGGTAATTTTGAAGGTAGGGGGCGAAGCTGAGATTACAATTTGATGTATTCCCGTCAAGTCTCAGCGTACGAGGGACGCTATGGCGTACAACGTTCTGATAGTTGATGATTCCAAATCGATGCGGAAGGTCATCCTCAAAACTCTTCACCTTTCTGGCTTTCCGCTTGGAGAATGCCTGGAGGCTTCAAACGGCCAGGAGGCACTGGACGTTCTGGAGGGCAAGTGGATCGACTTGATTTTATCTGACGTCCATATGCCGGTGATGGATGGATTCGGGTTTATCCGGTCCTTGAATGAAAAGAATATGTTAAGGGATACCCCGCTTGTCTTTGTTACAACCGAGGCAAACGAAGACAGGCTCAACGAGTTGATGTCGCTCGGCGCCCGCGGTTACATTCGCAAACCGTTTCGGCCCGAAGAGATCGGCGCCTTTCTCAGCAACATTATGGGGGAGACAGATGGGTTCAGAGTGGGAACAAGTGTTGAAGGAAGTGATTTCTGAAGTCCTCGAGACCATGTTTTTTGCCGTGGTGGAATTCGAGCAGGGAGAAGCGTCGAATCATCCTTTCGACTACGAATCGGAAATCCTCCTTTTTAATCACGAGGGGAAAATCGTCATCTCTCTGCAGGTCAGTGAAGAGTTCGCCAGGATGACGACTGCCGACTTCCTGGGCATCGGACAAGAGCAGGTCAAAGATGATGACATCGAAGACAGCATGAAGGAACTGGCAAACATGATCGGGGGCGGATATCACGCCAGGATCGACGATGCGAAATGGGAGTTGGGAATACCCATGGCCAGGAAAATCGGTCCGGGCGTGCCGGATACGGCTAAGAACGTCGCGGGCCTTGGTTTCGGTTTTTTTGGTCAACCGGCCGGTTCGGCCCATCTGGTTCGTTTGCCCGTTTAAGTTCAGGGTTGTGGAATTAACCGAAGGGAAACCTTTCAGGCATTCAAAATGAAACAGATAAAAGTGCTAATAGTTGATGATTCGGCCATTGTGAGAAAGATCTTCTCGCAGGAATTGTCTAAGCATGCCGATATTTCAGTCATCGGCGTAGCACCGGACCCGTATGTCGCCAGGGATAAGATTGTCAATCTGAAACCCGATGTCATTACCCTGGATATCGAAATGCCGCGGATGGACGGCCTGAGCTTTCTGCGAAAGCTGATGAAGTTTCATCCGGTACCGACCATTATCGTGAGTTCACTTACCCAGGGTAACAGCGAAATGGTGCTGGAGGCGATGGAATACGGGGCGGTCGAAGTGCTGGCAAAGCCCGGTGGATCATACGCAGTCGGTGATATGAGCGCGCAGCTGGTCGAAAAAATCCGGGCGGCGGCCAACGTGCGTATGTGTATCACACCGCCCTCGGCGAGCCCTGCCGTGAAGAAGCCCGACGCCGAGGTCAGCCTCGCCCTCAAACGCTCGACCCATAAGGTCGTCGCAATGGGGGCATCGACCGGAGGGACCGAAGCCATAAAATCCGTTCTCATGGAAATGCCCCTTGGAAGCCCTGGAATCGTGATCGTACAGCATATGCCCCCCCGTTTTACGACCGCTTTTGCAAACAGGCTGAACAGCTTGTGCCAGGTTGAAGTGCGGGAGGCCAAAGATGGGGACGCAGTTTTACCTGGGACCGCCCTGATAGCGCCTGGCAACTATCACATGCTGCTCAAGCGTGTCGGCGGCACATACTACGTCGAGGTCAAAACCGGGCCGCTCGTTTTCCATCAACGCCCGTCGGTTGACGTGCTTTTCCTCTCCGTTGCCCGCTATGCCGGGGCGAACGCGGTCGGCGTGATTATGACCGGCATGGGCAGGGATGGCGCTGCGGGACTGTTGGAGATGAAAAAGGCGGGAGCTCCTACCGTGGCCCAGGATGAAGCAAGTTGCGTGGTATTCGGGATGCCCAAGGAAGCCATCCGGATGGGTGGGGTCGATAGTGTGGTCTCCCTGCGGGATATACCGCGATTTTTGATTAAATGTCTCAGTTCTAAAAATAGCGCTCCTGACAGTGCTGAGTCCAAAGCTACTGTCGCAGGCAAGGCAATAGGGATTTAAAGGAGGAGCCGTTACATGGCTTACAAGGACCTTACAGTACTTATAGTTGACGATTTCCTCACAATGCGGCGCATTGTCCGGAAGATTTTACGCGACCTGGATTTCCAGAACATCATCGAAGCCGAAGATGGAACGGCAGCCCTGGATGTTCTAAAGACGACAAAAGTGGACCTGATCGTATCTGATTGGAACATGCCAAAAATGACAGGTCTGGAGTTGCTCAAGGAAGTCCGGGGAAGCAATAATTTCAAGGACACTCCATTTCTGATGGTTACTGCGGAAGCTCAAAAGGAAAACATAGTGGAAGCGGTCAAAGCCAGAGTCAGCAACTACATCGTGAAGCCGTTCACGGCGGCGACACTCGAAGAGAAGCTGGCTAAGATCGTGCCACGCTAAGGGAGACGACTCACGTTGCCTTACGTCTTTTTGCAATTCATGCTGTTGATCATTAATTCAGGCGGCTATTCATGGAAAACATACTGAACCGGCTTGCCAGTGGGGTAATTGACGGTCCCGACGATCTGATAGGAATCGGGGAGTGCCTGAACCTTCTCGATGATCTTGACGGGCAAATGGGACCGGCAGGACCGCTGGCTGAAACGATTGAAAAAGTAAGGCTCGTTTTCAGGCGACTCATTCTGGAGGAGTCTTCCGACCGCGGCGCCGATTGGGGCGAGGTTCAAAGACTGCTTGGCTCTCTCGCCACCGGCGGCGCGGTGGAAAACGGCGAAGATGAGACCGCACCGATAGAAACTGAAGCCGCGCCGGCACCGGAGGTGGACGAGGAATTTTTTGAGCCGGTCTCACCTGGTTCAGGCAATGGTTCGGGCTCCGGCGAATCGGTTATCGATCTGGAAAGTATCTTCCAGGAGGACAGCGGCCCTAAAGTCGAAGAGTTGCAGGACCCTGAACTGCTTAGAGACTTCGTCGAAGAAGCCAAAGAGCATCTGTCGTCGATCGAGCTGAACATGTTGGGCCTGGAAACAAACCCGGGAGACCTGGAGGCGATAAACGCCGTATTCCGGCCCTTTCACAGTATAAAGGGAGTCGCTGGTTTTCTCAATTTGCTGGAGATCCATCACCTGAGCCATGAGGTTGAGAACCTGCTCGATTCGGCAAGGTCCGGTAAACTGGCTGTAACCGACTCGGTGATTGATATAGTGCTGGGGGCGACCGACATCCTGAAGGGCCTGCTCGAAGAACTGGAAAAAGGCGAACCAGGGCGCAAAGAATCCTCGCCGCTGGTAGTTAATTTTATCGAGAAGGTGCAAAATTTTAACGGCGACCCCGTGGTCGCCGGAGAGATTCCAGTCAGGAAGGTTGGGACAATCCTGGTCGAGCATGGGGTCCTGGAGGATGGATCGGTTGATGGTATTGTCGAAAAGGGAAGGGCCGAAGGCAGGAAGTTCGGTGAGGCGGCAATAGATGAAGGAGCGGCCAGCGCCAGGGATGTTTCGAAGGCTTTGCGCGAACAGCGGCACACGATGGAAAACGCGGCATCCGTAAGAGTCGACACCCACAAGCTCGACAACCTCGTCGATATGGTTGGGGAGTTGGTCATTGCCCAGTCGATGGTGCTGCAGAATCCGGAAATACTGAAAATAAACGATCAAAAACTCCAGAAGGACAGCGTTCAGCTCAACAGGATTACAGCCGAACTGCAGCGTATCAGCATGTCGATGCGAATGGTCCCGATTAAGAATACTTTCCAAAAGATGATACGGCTGGTTCGCGATCTGTCCAAAAAATCGGGCAAGGAAGTCGTTCTGGATATGAATGGTGAGGAGACCGAAATCGACCGGAACATGGTCGAAGAGATATACGAGCCGCTCGTACATATGATCCGCAACTCGGTGGACCACGGAATAGAAACGCCCGACGACCGTATGGAGGTCGGCAAAGATCCCGCGGGCAGAATACACATCGCCGCCGAACAGAAGGGCGGCAACATTGTAATCGATATAGAGGACGACGGACGGGGGCTGGACTCCAAAAGGATTCGCGAAAAGGCTATCGAACGGGGGATAATCAGCGCGACCGATCCAGTCGATGAAAAGACGATATTCGATCTGATCTTCCATCCCGGATTTTCGACAAAGGACAAGGTGACCGAAGTCTCCGGCCGCGGAGTCGGGATGGACGTCGTAAAAAAATGCGTTGAGCGCCTCCGTGGAAAGATCGAAGTGGTGAGCCAGTTCGGCAAGGGGTCGTCTTTTCACATGAAACTTCCTCTCACGATGGCCATTATCGACGGGATGATAATCCAGATCGGGGCCGAGCGGTTTATCGTGCCGACCATTGCTCTCAAGGAGTCACTGAGGCCGCCGAAGGAGGCTTATTTTACCGTGCAGGGCAGGGGAGAACTGGTTAAAGTCAGGGATTCCCTGATGCCGCTCGTCCGGTTGCACGACTTTTTCGATGAAGAACCAAAATGCCGGGATCCCTGGGAGGGGTTGCTCCTGGTGGTCAGCGAGGGCCTGAATTCGTATTGCCTGCTCGCCGATGAAATTGTGGGCAGACAAGAGGTAGTTATAAAGAGCCTTGGCGGCATGTTCAGGCAATTGCCTGGTATCTCTGGAGGCGCCATACTGGGGGATGGCAAGGTCGCCTTGATAATCGATGTTAAAGGAATAATCAGCCTATACGAGGAAAGCACGAGATGATGCCATTGGAAACACAAGACTGGAATGAAATGGTTAAGCTTCTCAGAGATACCGAAGAGAGCCTTTCTGCGATGAGCGTTGGGGATGGCGAACAGGGAAAGGAAAAATCTCGCCAGTCTCTTATGTCGTTTCATACTACGGCGTCCATGTTTGGTTTGGAGGATCTGGCGAAGGCTGGAATCGAACTGGAAAAATTCCTGACGAGCAGCGTCTCGCCGAGTGGTGTGGATTCTATCGCGGCATTGGGATTCGCCGTAAGCTCACTTGTTGACCAGATGCGAAATTTTCATAACGGCAACGGTAACTGTCAAATCGATTTGAACGAAATACTGGAGATTTTGGGACCATCGGAGATGGCGCTGCCCGCCCTGGGCGAGGATGAAATGCCTGCGGAACTTAGGGCTGAGAGTTCTGGAGGAATCCAGACGCGTCCTGAAGCTGTCGAGGGGAGTGAAGAAAATGCCGGCCTTAACAATCTGAGTGAGTTGGTAAGGAGCTGGGGCGGCGAGTTGTCGGTGAGCTGCGATAGCCCCTCGGAGTGCAAATTCAGCCTTACCTTCACTGGTTCGGCGGAAACCCTGCAAAAAATCGAGAGTCTGCTCTGTTCTGCCGATCCGTGCCAGGCGTTGTGCGGTTCCGCGGAAGAGGTCAAGCTCGAGAAGTTGCTCGACAAGGGCAGGGAATTCATGAGCGCTTTTTCCAACGGCGACATCCCGCATGCACAGGAGGTCCTGCTGGACCTTGCGGACCAACAATCTCAGCCCTCAGTCCTCTACAAGGAGGTTGGCACCCTGGCCAGGGGCCTGCATGACTCAATACGCGGCTTTCTCAACAATCTCGAACCCTCCCTGAAGGACATGGTGGAAGATCAGTTGCCCGACTCCGGCAACCGCCTCGAACACATGCTGGAGATGACGGAGAAGTCGGCCATAACCACCCTGGATCACGTTGAAGCAATGCAGGAGAGGCTTGTGGGCGAGATGGAACTGATCTCGAACCTGCGTGCCCTCATGGCAGGACTGAGTGCGATAGGCGATTCGGCCGAAAAAAAACTCGTGCGGGGCAGCGAAGCCCTGGACGCCATGGAATCGATAATCGGCCAACATCGCTCAGACCTGGACATCATCCTTACAGCCCAGGATTACCAGGATTTAAGCGGTCAGATCATTCTCAAAATAACCAAATTGCTCAATGATATGCAAGGCAAACTCCTCAACCTGATTCGTACCTTCGGGGTAAAGCCGGATACCAACAAACAAAAGACGACCGACAGTCTTTACGGACCTGCGCACGCAGCCGTGGAAGACGCTGTCCACTGCCAGGACGATGTCGATTCGCTGCTGGCCGAATTTGGCTTCTAGACTCAAAACCAGGTATAAAACGTGTACAAAAGGAATGAAAGCTCCTGGTATTATTGATCGCCCTCGCGGTTGCGGCCTCATATTCCCAATCCGATCCGCGTGCGTAAAGTTTGCCTTGACCGGCTGATTCGGCGCTCCGGTGGGCGCTGTGGACAGCGCCCTGTTTTCCGGGCGGGCATTCGAAATGTAACGAATGGGATCGGCAGCTTTGTTCGATTTTCGGGTCTTTTGATTTAAAAAGAGGTTATACATGTCGGCTTGGGACATGTATAACCCATGCCCTTGGCACAAATACCCCACGTACGGACCGTCCGTCCTCGATTCCCCCATGGTCGTTAGATTACCGAGCGAAGATAGGGATGTCCCCGGTGTGTCATCCTGCCCCATGGACCGGCCGGGAGGAGATATTTTCCCTGTTTCCGGGCCCTGCCGGGGGGGACACCGCCTCGCGGGAAAGGGCCTTTTGGGCCTGAAAGAGCCCGGACGGAGACTACCTGTGCTGAGCGTGCTTTTTGCTCGCATATTTTGCCGGTTTCTGGCATATTGTTATTTGATAACTTGCTGTTTTGACATAAAAAAGAGGAGTAAATCAGTGCGGAATATAAAGATTTCCGAGGTGAAACTGACCGAGGAAGAGATAGCCGCCGCCCTTGAGGTGCTGCGGTCCGGCAATCTGCGCCAGGGAAGCCAGTGCGAGGCCTTCGAGCGGGAATTTGCGCTTAAGGTTGGGTCTCGTTATGCGGTCTGCTGCGCCAGTGGCACGGCTTCCCTTCATCTGGCGTATACGGCGTTTTTGAAACCGGGCGATGAAGTCCTTGTGCCTTCATTTACATTTATGGCGACCGGGTCCACGGTAGTGATGAGCGCAGGGCGTCCGGTGTTTTGTGAAATCGATCCGGATACGTTTCTGATCGATCTTGAAGATGCAGGCAGGCGCATTACCGGGCGCACCCGCGCTATCTCGCCGGTGCACCTGTTTGGCAATGCGGTCGATATCGACGCTGTAAATGATTTTGCAGAGCGTCACAATCTGATTGTCGTATGGGATGCCGCCCAGGCGCATGGAGCGACCTGGAAGCAACGAGACGTTGGCGGATTCGATGATTTTGTCTCCTATTCCTTCTATCCGTCCAAGAACATGTTTGTCGGTGAAGGGGGAATGATATGCACCAATAACCGGGAATATTACGAAAAAATGAGGTCCCTGCGCAGCCATGGTGAAACCGGCAAGTACTACCATACCGCTCTTGGATTCAACTACCGGATGACCGATGTGGAGGCGGCCATCGGACGCAAACAGCTCGGGAGACTGGATGAGATGCTGGTGCGCAGGCGGCTCAATGCCCGGGTCCTGACCGAGGGCCTGGCGGCTGTTTCTGGAATCAAACTTCAGAAGGTCACCCCTGGGGCAGTACATGCGTGGCACCAGTATTGCCTGTTGGTCGACCCCGGTCAATTCGGCTGCGACCGCGATTCTTTGTCTGAAAAGCTCAAAGAGAAAGGAATTGACAGCGGGGTGCACTATCCTCGAGGCTTACATCAACAGCCTGTCTTTGAAGAACTCTATGGCCCGTTGAAACTTCCGGTTACGGAGGCAATATCTGAAAAGATCCTGGCAATACCGGTACACCACGGTCTGAAGCCGGATGACACCAGAGCTGTCATCGAGGCGATCAAGGAGTGCCATCGCTGAGCAATGACTCATAGCCTGACTCGGACGTGCCGAAACCAAAAAAAATGGTAATAATTAATCAGCCCTGGGAAAACTCTGATGGGGGTGACTACGACTATGGCCGGAAGCGTCAATATTGAGTCTGAGTGTGAGCTGCGGGAGCTTCGAGAGCGGGCTGACAGATTCCAGAGCATTTTTGCCAACTCGACTCTTGGTATCTTTCAGTCCTCGTTGGAGGGGCGCTTTCTGATGGTCAACCCGGCTTTTGCCGGGATTCTGGGCTATGACGACCCGGACGATCTCAAGAAATGCATTAAGGATATCGAGAACCAATTCTATCGACACCCCGCGCGTAGAACCGAGATCCTTGCCGCCGTCGAGGGAAAAGAAGGCGTATCGAAGTTCGAAACCGAACTTTTCCGCAAAGACGGCAGCCTCATTACATGCTCGATGAGTATACGGGCAATCCGGGACAGCAGCGGCAAAATCACTCACCTGGATGGCTTTATCGAGGACGTGACGGAGGCAAGGCTCAGGGAAAAGCAGCTTCGGGAGCGATCTGAAAACCTTACGAGGGAGAACCTTCATCTTCGAGCCCTGTTCAAAGACCGCTACCGTTTCGGCAAGATCGTCGGCAAGAGCGAGTTGATGCAGGAAGTGTATGAAAACATGCTTCAGGCCGCGGGATCGGACACGGCTGTTATTTTATACGGGGAATCGGGCACCGGAAAAGAACTGGTGGCCAGGGCCATTCACGAACTGAGCAGACGGGGCAACAAGGAATTTGTTCCGGTCAATTGCGGTGCAATTCCGGAACACCTGCTGGAAAGCGAGTTTTTCGGCCACAAAAGAGGGGCCTTTACCGGCGCCTCAATGGATTCCCGCGGCTACCTGGACAATGCTGACGGAGGCACTTTGTTTCTGGACGAGATCGGGGAACTGCGTTTGGACATGCAAGTCAAGCTGCTCAGGGCGATTGACGGGGGAACTTATTACCCGGTAGGCGACAGCAGGTCCAGAAGGTCTGATTTCCGACTCATTTCGGCAACCAACCGCAACCTGCGGGAGATGGTCAAGAGCGGCAGGATGAGGGAAGATTTCTTCTTTCGAGTCGATATAATTCCGATCGATCTGCCGACTCTGAGAGAGCGCCGCGAAGATATTCCGCTGCTTGTCGACCACTTCCTGCGTGAGTTCACAGGCGGTGGGGACCCTCCCGCTATTCCGGGCCGGGTCCTTGAATCCCTCTACAAATACGACTACCCCGGCAATGTGCGGGAACTCCAAAATATCCTGCGCCGTTACCTGGCAACCGGTAAGCTCGACTTTCTCGATCACGATCAACAAAACCCGGATACCTCCGGTCAGGAAGGGAGCCTTGCTGAAAGGCTCAACTCGTATGAAAAAGAGATAATAGAAAGCTGCCTTATCCAGAACCGGTGGCGTCGTGGACTCACGGCCGCATCCCTGGGAATTGACCGCAAGACCCTTTATACCAGGATGAAAGCATATGGGCTAAACTGCCCCAAAACAGGTCGAAATAGCTCAAATGATTTTCCATCATAATTTCAGCTCTTTGTAAAATCCTTCCAGAATAATTGGGGTAACATCTCCCCAAAGTATTCGCCACGCCTTCCTATACTTCAAAAAAATAACTGAAATTCCAGATACTTATACCGATCATCTCCAGGGTACGGAAAATGCTCAGACTTCTTGCGAGCATGCAAGGAAAGTTTTGGCCCGCAGAGAGAGCGCGAAATGGATACTCGTGAACGCCTGGCGGTAAGGTATTTGGTGCAAAAAGCAATCGCTTTGTATGAGAGTGCAGGCAAGGCAGAGACCCTGGCGCGAATCGCCGACCCTGAAGGCCCGTTCATTCGGGGCGAGCGCTACATCTTTGCGCTGGACCTTGAAGGAAGTCTTCTCGCCCACCCATTCTCTAAACAACTTGTGAGCCTCAACTTGACCGATCTCAGAGATTCCGACGGCAGGAGCTTCATCCGAAAAGTGCTCGCGACAGCGAGAACCAGAGGTTACGGCTTTGCCGATTACAAGTGGCAGGTTCCGAATTCAAAAGAAGAGCTTTATAAAACTGTCTTTTTCGAACGGGTTGAAGAAATTGTTCTTTGCAGTGGCTTTCACACTTTTAAGGAGAATCCCCTCGAAGCCATTTACAGGTATTCGCGGACATACGGGTCGTGCCGGGAACAGGAATAACCGGAGTGTGTCCGGGTTGAGGAGTGGAGGAGATTGGAATGGATTTTTTTTCGTACCGGGTCTTCCTGGTTCTGAGCCTTGGCCTCTATGTGAAGAAACTGATGGCGGATGAGCGCGACAGCCTTAGGGTTGCCGCATATATGCAAAACAAAGGGTTGTGCATCCGTAGATAACCGAGCCATTCGTTCATGGCTCTAAAAATGAATTTTTAGAAGTCCAGCCGGGCATTTTCTGAAGATCAAGCCGGGAGAGTTCGGCGGATTCGAAGTGTGACAGGGGGTAGATCATGAAACCTGAAACTCGACACGATCGTCTGACGCTGCATCCCTTTTCAGCCGGGGAAGGCATTCCCACCGAAGCGGAATGCAGAGACCTTTGGCTCCGCTTCGGGGTCCCGGATGAGGTCACGGTTCATTCGCGAATGGTGGCTGAACTTGCCCGTATCCTTGCTCTCTATCTCAGACGGGCTGGGCTGAAGTTAAATATCGATTTAATTATGGCCGGCGGCTATCTTCATGATCTTGTAAAGTGGCAGCCGGATCACGCCGGCGTTGGAGCTGGAATATTGCAACAGTTGGGTTATGCCCGCGTGTCGGAAGTCCTGCCGCCCCACATTGATCCCTCAGGACGTGCAGGAGTGCCCAACGAGGCTGATCTGATTTTTCTGGCCGAGCACTGTATCGAGCAATACGGCCTAAGCTCACTCGAAGGGACATTCAAAGTACCGCTCGATTTACATAAATATCCACCCGAGGATCCCCGGGAAATCACTTCGAGGCTTCATAGTGCCGAAATTATCGGAGACATGGTTGAAGAACTTCTCGGGCTCTCACTGAAAAGTGTCATTCAAAAGCATAGGAGGGGAATCCGGGCGGTTTCGGTTCAGGGAACCAGGAACGTTTATCTCCTGATGCATGGGGCTGTCGGGTTCAAGACGGATTGTGCATACCTTACGGCACGGGAGTTGCCCCTTTGCCCCGAAGGTATTCACCAGGCCGGAGAATTGAGGGAGGAGCTTCAGGATGTACCGCTCTCGAACATTTATTGCAGTGATCTGAAGCCGGCTGTTGAAACCGCGGTGATTATAGCCGAACCGCACCGGCTTAGACCAAAGATGCGACGCGGACTGAGAGAAATCGGCGTGGGGGATTGGGGTGGATCGACATCTGCTGAAGTCCATCAACTCTACTCCAGTCAATTTGGACACGACATGCTGCATTTCAGGCCCCCTGGCGGAGAGACCCTTTTCGAGTGCAGTGCGAGGGTCATCCCGGCATTTTACGAAATCTTGAATTCGACATTCGGAAACATGGCCATCGTAGGGCACCCGGTCGTGAATCGGATCATTGTCTGCCAAGTGTTGGGACTCTCTCTGGAGAGGTTGTTCGAACTGGATCAGAGTTGCGGCCGGGTCAATCATATATATTGCGACGGACCCAACGTGCGACTCAAGAGTATGAACGGTGACGACCGGCATTGCGGCCGTCTCATAAATTAGGAGCATGGTGTATCAGGCCTTACAGGAAGTGCAGAATTACGATGCCGTGCAAGCGGTGAACGTTTAGGATCCTTGATAGCGACTTGGCATCATATCCGACATCCGAAGCTTGCAGATCGGCCGTTTCACTGGAATGGAAAAAAGCGCCGAAACAGGGGCGTTTTCTTTTCGAACGGAATAGGGGGCACTAACTCCGGGACCTCTCCGCGCACGATCCGGACCGGGTATTCGCAAAAGATTCTGCGGGCCTCTTCAGCACCTGTGACCGATTCAGTGATGGCACGCGCCTCGGAAAGCACCGGCGCCCTTCTTTCGGGACTGTGCGAGTCGGTTGACACGAAATGAACCATTCGATGTCGAAGCAGCTCCAGGGAAAAATCCATGATTGCCTGCCCGTGAAGGCCCGTGAGGCTGGCGGCGGTGATCTGTACCATTACCCCTGCCTGAACCCACTCGAGCAGCGCGGATGGATCTTTCATGAGATGGTAGTTTCTTTCGGGGTGCGCCAGAACAGTGTCGATGCCTTTGACACGCACCATCCGGAAAAATTTGTCCAGGTTGGGCGAAATTAGATCGGTTGGCATTTCTATGAGCGCGATTTTCCGATTGTCATTGATGCTGAGCACATCTCCTGATTCTATTCTCTCCGCTAGATGGGGCTGGATGGTCAATTCGGAGCCGGGATAGAGTTCGAGCCGGATTTGCGCCTGATGGAGCCTTGTCCGCAGCTCTTCTACGGCATCCAGGATCGTGGCGCGGCGGTTTGCCGGGAAAACAGGCGGAGAATGTGGAGTGCACACGATCCCGGAAATACCGTCACCAGCGGCAATCCTTGCCATCTCAAGGCTCTGATCCAGGTCTTGCGCGCCGTCGTCCAGACCCGGCAGTATGTGGCAATGAAGGTCGATCACTCTAAAGCCTTTGACCGGGTTGACCCGGAAGTGATCCAGGTGTTCCCGGTTTGATTTTGCCGAATTAGAGCGCAACCAGCCTCAATCCGGAAACACCGGATGAAAGACCGGCTGTTTTTGATTCGGAAAGAAAAACTTTTTCGTCCCCTGATCAGGTCCGGGGCAGGCTCCGGCAAAAAATCCGGATGGAAATTAGCTATACCACCAGCCCGTATTCTTTTCACTTAGTTTCGCCGATCTTAGCCTAATTTCGAATTCAGAGGCGTGGGTCCCGCTCAAACTTTGCGCGCCGAGGGCATTTATTGGTAAATATCTCAACCCGCAGGTTCAATCGTGCCTGAGCTGGATGGGTATGGGCGTGAGCGGCAAGTGTCGAGCCGGATCCGATTCCCCTCCCCGGCCGCATGGAGGCTCCGGGGGAGGGGAATTGCGATTGGACCCGACGCTGTTGGGATGACTCCGGGATGCCAGGTTGGATTATCGGATCGTTATGACCCGGAGTCTATTGCGCTGCTCCATCGTGACGTTTGGCCGTTATTGCTTGGTAAATGAACCTATAAAACTGACGGCGGTGCCACCCGGTATGGATCCATTGATGACAAGGGCGGGTTGGCCATGATGGTGTCTGGTTGATGAATTGTCGTGGCGATTTTGAAAATAGAGTTCGGCGGTTACATCGGCGGCAGCGTCGGTTACCCCGTTCAGGGTAAAGACCCCTGTATTCGCCGCGATCGCCGAGAAGGTCACCGTCGTCTGGGTGGAGGCCAATGTGTAGATCAGGGTGCCGAAGAAAGCGCTTCGGCCAAAATCCTTGGGCTCATCCGAGAGGGCGGTTGCCTGGTTAAGCGTGATTGTCGCATTCGGTGCCTCCGTTACAGTGCCGGTGTTGTCCACGAAATAAAGAGTGCCGGTGCCTGTCCACGGAAAGGAAAATGCTGCCGCCTGTGGTATCCACGCAAGACCTGCCGTAAAAATAATCGAAAGAACAATTGCACTTCCAATAAGCAATTTCTTCATTTGAAATCCCCTTTGTCGTTATCAATATTGTAGATTGGGTCAATGTAACTGTGGAGCCGCGCATGCAATAAGGCCTTATCTTCACCCCCCTTCATTTATGCGTATTGACGAGAGGCGTGCTAACTTAGCCTGATAATCATCAATTTCATAATTGGCAAGATTTATTGGCCCATTGTGGGATGTGAATTGACCTGATGTCACCAAAATGCCGGCATTCACTCATATATGAAGAAATGTCATTAGGAAAACGGGCAGTTAAAAAGGATGTGAAAAAGGCTGACGGTGTAGTGTTATCTATACGAGAAGCCGTATTTAATATCGTGTTATATGTTATATGTTACAAATTATCTTGTGCGAAGTGCCAAATTAACAAATAACATAAGATATATAGAGCAAATTATATATGTGCGGCTGAATGCTGCGACGGTGCGCCCTGCTTCCCCCTCCCCTCGACTTCGGGGAAGGGGAAGATATGGGGATGCATGCATCTTAATAGAAAAGTACGCCTTCAAAGCTGCCAATGAAAGTGCCTGGATCGTATACGGTGCCACGGATGCCAAAACCCAATTTCTTTTTTGGGGGGTACCACGCACGTTCGTTATCTCTGCCTTCGGCCGTTAGCAGAAGAGTCGAACCGTCGGAGCTGGTGATTCTGTGGAAAAGGTGCGGGTCCTGAGGCCCCCTGAAAGCTGTGATATTCAGCGTCGCTACATTTAGAGGATTGCCGGGTGGAAGCGTAAGCGTGCCTGACCAGACGTTAGTCGGACCTCCAGGGATCGGGGTCTGATTGGTAATTGAGATCATGGCGCCTGTTACCAGCGTTTGGGTGCCGCCTGGGGCGATGAACAATAGATTGCCCGTTCCTGTAATTGTCGTGGTAACGCCCGCTGTTGCAAAACCAGCCGTGAAAATCATCAAAAACACGATCGCACTGCCGATAAGCAGTTTCTTCATCTGAGCGCTCCTTTTTCGTTGTCCGGTTTACAATTCGCCTTATTGGCCCGCGGTGCGGCAAGGTATTCAACTCGGCCTGCTCTTCACCTCCCCTCATTCTGTCGTAAATGACGCGATGCTTGATAACTTGGTTTACAGAATCATCCGAATTTTTATTTTCATTGCCGGATTTTGATGGTTCCGCATGGCTTCGAGCAAAATGCACACCAATAGGTTGTAGAATTTTCATGATCCGCCAATATCATGTTTATGTTAGAAAAACGGGCGGCTATATAAAGATAGCGACACGTTTTAGGCCGGCTTGCAATGCCGGATATGAATTCTCAGTTACAAGTTCGTCGGCTCGGGGGCTGGAAAATTCGGAATAAAGCTGGAGACGGCCGGGGGGCAAAAATCTGATTGTGCACGCAAAAGATCTTCAAATTTCGAAAAGCTCGAAAGAGCGGGGGGAAGTTTCTTCGGTTAAAGATCCCTGGATCGCGTCTACCGGATCGGGTCCGGGACAGGCTTGACAGACCCCGCTCGGCGCACGCGCGCAAGTGGTGTGGCCGAGCGTTTGCCGGGAGGTTAAGGCGGACCTCCGGTGATTTTGGCAGCGGCGGCCTCAGGAGAAAAAAGGTCTGCACTTATTTCACTAATGACATGCCTTGCATGAAGAGGTCCACTTGTAAGTGAAATTGTGCGTTACGCTTTTTCCATGGAGCGCGATATTGGCGGACTTAAGCGAAGCCTCAGGTGCCGGAGTAGTGCATTGTCAACAAAGTTCCAATCTCATGGCAAGTGATCGTCACCCCGGCGAAAGAGACTGTGTCGTAATTCAGAAGTGCTCGGTGCAAATCCCAGGGGAGCAGGTTCTTCTTCCCCCTTTCGTAAAGGGGGATCGAGGGGGATTTTAAAGGCTTACATAGCATTGGAGACTCAAAATCCCCCCTGCCACCTTTTGTACGAGGGGGCAAATATGAAAAATAGTCCCTTTGCGACACAGTCTATTGCGCTGGAATGACGGATTGTGCGTCTGCACCCCTCACAACTTAGTTGACGCTACAGTAGGATGCGTGACGAGCGTGGGCGTAACTCTATAAGTGCCGTTAGCCGGGCAACAGAGTATGTAGCGCCGGGTACGCTCGGGGCACTGGTCTTAGTTGCCTTTCCGCTAACTCGGTCAGGTGGGTCCCGTTTACGGGCAATAGAGCGCTCTTCGGCGTAAAGGCATAGCCGGCTGATGAGAAAAAAGCTGTGATGGGGCTCGATGAGAAATCGGTTATTACCTGATGACGGCCACCGAACAGGGGGCATTGGCAACCACTTTTGACGCGGTTGTCCCAATCAGATACTTCTCGAGAGCCGTTTTCCCTGTGCTGCCCATAAGAATCAGATCGAACTTGCCCTCCTCCGCCACTTCCAGGATGACATTGGCGGGCGTCCTGCCTTTCTTGAGCATGGTGACCACCTTGACCCCCTTTTCAGCAAAAAGGGCCTTTGCCTTGTCGATCGATTTCATGGCCTCGGAGTCCAGCGCTTCCTGAACACCCGCGGGCAATTCATCGGCATCGTAGACTAAGGCGCTGAAGGAAGGAGCCACCGTGATCATAGTGACATCCGCGCCTTCATTCTCAGCCAATTCAAGCGCCCGCCGCACAGCCTTCATGGAACGTTCCGACCCGTCCGTTGCCACCAGGACTTTCATATGCGCCTCCTCTAAGCTCATCAATGGCACAAAGCAGGTGTCCGGATTCAAGCAGATGCTGATTTCGGACCCATTATACGGCATACAGCCGTTCACCGCACCGGATGCCGGGGGCGGCGAACTTCGGAAGACGTCAGCCCCCTTCATTCGGGCAGAATGATGTCTGCAATATCGGTAGCGTTCGGCTTGAAGATAATGTTCCGGTCCAACGTGAACAAGCGCTTATCGACCGATTCTCAAACGCCGTCATTACGAGTGGCAACCGGGCGGCGAGCGATCTCGAAAAAATGGCAAAGGGTTTTTAACCGAAATGTTCAGTTTTTGGCGGCGGGCACGTTTTGTGCCTTAAAAGCGGCAAGGGATGAGCCCTTTCCGAGCTAACACCTGATTTTTCGTATAGGCGGGAGAGAATTCAAACCTCCGGCATCACCCGCAAACATAGACTGGATGATATATTTAGGGGCCACCTGTGGGACACGTTAGTCCGCCTCGGCTTCAAGCCCTTTTTTCTTCAACCAGCCTTATCTCCAACCGGCAGCCAACGGCGTGGGCATACTTTTTGAGACTAGCCAGCGATGGCGTATGCTTCCCACCGGACTCAAGTCGAGAAACGGCGCTCTTGGTCGTGCCCATAGACTCTGCCACGGCTTCCTGTGTAAGACCAGACCTGACACGGGCGGAAAGCATCTGTTTGATGAGGTCGTACTCGTCCCCCAATTCCTCGTACTTTTCGCTAAACCCCTTACGTTTCCAGGCCTTCTTTAGGAATGCTTCATGGTCATGGTGAACAGGCTCATACTCCAGTTCGGATTGTTCAGCCATTTTGAACCTCCTTCATTCTTTGCCGGGCGATGTTCAACTCCCTTTTAGGTGTGCTTTGCGTTTTCTTCAGAAAAGCATGGAGTATCACAATGCGCTTCTCGATTATAAAACAATAGAACACCCGCCCAATACCTTCCCTGCCGCGCGGCCTCAATTCAAAAAGGCCGTTGCCCATAGCGCGTGAATGTGGCATATGCAGGTTTGGTCCGAATTCCATCAGAAGTTCCACCATCCTGCAAAATCGGCCAGTGTGCCGACAGGCCAAGATTCAATCTCCGCTTTTACGCGAGCGTGAAAGTATTCAATTGCATAGCCCATAAATAGGAAGTTAGCATAAATGCTAACACCTGTCAACGGCCATAGCTTGTTC
>JBEKMB010000078.1:0-20789 GCA_050008735.1 Syntrophobacteraceae bacterium | reverse complement strand
AGGAGTTTAGCGAATACTCTCAGTAGGTTACGGAAACGCATATTACAGTAACGAATGACTATTAAGTAATACTTTCATTCGACGGGGCGCAACCCGTTGCATGGATGATTCCGGCGCAAGCCTGAATCCAGTCCTTTGAAATTGTAGGATAATTATGGTTTAAGACACTGGACCCCGCTTCCGGAGACTGTGTCGCAATTTAGAAATGCTCGGTGCAAATCCCAGGGGATCAGGTTTTGCTTCCCCCTTTTGCAAAGGGGGATCGAGGGGGATTTTAAAGGCTTACACAGCATTGGAGACTCAAAATCCCCCCTGCCCACCCCTGCCCCCCGTTGGAAAAAGGGGGGAAATATGAAAAATAGCCCCTTTGCGACACAGCCTCTCCGCCGGGGGTGACGTTCCAGGCAGAACCGGACTCTTTATGCCTTCATCTGTTTGGGCAACAGGCCGTAGACAACTACCCTCGTCTACCCGACTATTATTCCTTTTTTGAAGCCTTTTCCACAATCGCCTCTTTTTCGCTCAGGTATGCCTGCTCAACGGCATCAATACGATCAAGGAGTGCGAATACCCGCGATTCGGCCTCTTCGACAATTTTTAGTTGCTGCAGGACTACGAGCGATTTGAGAAATTCCGTTTCGCCCTGCCGGTAAAGAGAATAGAATTCGGCGCCCAGGCGTGACATTCTTTTGTCGAGGTTGCGTTGTTCCTTGCAGAGCCTGTGTTTGAGAAGCCTTGTTTTCACGAACTTGAGGCCCCAGGCCCAGCTGAGTCTTGTCCACCTCGAAACCAGGTGGAATGCTTTCACGGCAGTCTCACTCGTCACCTTTTTTCCCTCCCCGGCGCAGGTCCAAACCTACTGCGGATTCAAGTCTATCTATTATTTTTTCCCTGTGGCTTCCCGGCCAGTACACTCTTGCACACTCCGGGCACTTACGAAAATCAGAGGCCGTTTCGAAAATGTAGTCGGGAACGGTGCCGAAAGCAGCCGCCCTCGGTATCCGCAGCAGTTCCGCATTGCAGAGGCTGCATCTTGAAAACGGCCGCAATTCGTCGACGCCTATGCTCAGAGCAGGCACCAGTTCTTTTAACTGCTCGAGTTGATGATCGCTGTGGATGAAAACCACCCCCTCAACACCCCTGAATTTTTCTCTACGGGTAACTGGAATGAATCCTTCGGAAACCAGAGAAGTAATTTGCGCATGGTCCTGAAAAGGTATTGAACGAGCATCGAATCCGAGCAACCGGAGCCATTTTGCCAGCTTTCCCAGCATTATGTCCACAGCGAAGCGCCTGCCCGGACATTCAGCTCTGCTCATT
The DNA here is from genome assembly GCA_050008735.1 of Syntrophobacteraceae bacterium. Taxonomy (GTDB): domain Bacteria; phylum Desulfobacterota; class Syntrophobacteria; order Syntrophobacterales; family Syntrophobacteraceae; genus SbD1. The sequence continues at coordinate 19,469 of JBEKMB010000078.1, read as the reverse complement.
TTATCGTATCCAGGTCCACTTTCCGCATGTCGGGCAGGTTGGGCATGTAAAATGCCGAGGGCTGGAATTGAGAATTGGGCTTCAACTCTTCGACGAGAACTTCCATGTTCCAGTCACTTGAGGAGATTTTGATCTTGTCGGGCACTGCCTGTTTTGAGATGGCAACGGGCGGATCATACGTAACCCGGCCTTCGAATCCCGCGCTGCGAACGAATGCCCCCTGCAGAGCAGGTGAGCCGCCCGCGCTGATTTGCCATTCGAAATAGCTCCCCCCACCGTTCCAAATCAGGCGCCAGGCGCCGGCGTCAAACCGGCTTTCTATGTGGTCGATCTGCTCGGAGGGGACCGAGGCGGCAAGAATAAAACTAAATATATCGACCGGCAGGGTGACTCCCAGAAATTCGCGAACCAGGGTCTCGGGACGCTTGGCGGTGAATATGACTTTTTGCGAGGGAATCAGAAGCGAGGGTCCGGTCTTGTTGAAAACATAAAGAGCGGCCGTCTGGCCGAACGGCGTGAAGGTTTCGAACCTGACGAAGTCCCGGCCTTCCACGAAAATGATTGCGCGAGAACTGAACTTGCTGGTTTGGCTGTCAACCCTGAGCCTCAATTTGCTCTGGTAGTCGCGCCAGAAATCCGATCTTTCCTTCAGTTTAGAGGTTTCAAAAGACACGCTCGGGGGCCTTTCCACCGGGCCGGGCGGACGGGGGCAGCCTGCTGTAATCAGCAGAACCAGCGTAAGGCAAAAAGGCAGGAAAAACCGGTGCGCTGACAATCCCCTCCGCCCACCCCTGGAAAAGGAAGGAGCGGACAATCCCGGTCGGCCGGTAAATGCGGGCGCCTGGGGTACCTGTGAGGGACCGGAATCACTTTTCATGGACTTGAACCCTGGGTGGATGTTCGTTGCGCGCGAGGCCGACTGCTCCACGGCTATTTTATCGCGTCGAGCTTTGCCCTTATTTTTTCGGGTTCGGAATGATTATTCTCGATTGCCTTTCGGTAAGCCTCGGAAGCTTTCGCCTTATTGCCGAGTTCCACATAGATATCTCCAAGGTGCTCAAGAATGACCGGATCGTCCGGCACCCTTTTCACCGCCTCGAGCAGGTTTTCCAGCGCCTTCTTGGGTTGCCCCATTTTGAAATAGACCCAGCCCAGGCTGTCCATGATATATCCATCATCGGGTGAGATATCCAGGGCCTGAGATATCATTTCCCTGGCGCCGGCCAGGTTGGTTCCCATTTCCGCGTAACTGTAGCCTATGTAGTTAAGGGCATTGGCATTCTTCGGATCTATGGCCAGAACTTTGCGCATCGTCTCGACGGCCTCGTCCTTCCTGCCTATTTTGTCCATCACGATCCCTTTGCGGAAAAGCAGCTCGGTATCGTTGGGCAGCTTTTCCAACCCCCGATCGAGGTCCTTCAGCGCATCTTCGTACCGGTTGGCTTCCTCGTGGACGATCGCAAGGTAAAGATAGAGGTCGCTCACCTCAGGGCTCTTGGCGATTGCGTTGTTGAGGACCTGCTCGCCGTTCGCAAAATCTTTGAGCTTTGCGAAAACCAGGGCCAGACGCGTCTGCGCCGCGTTCCAAATGGAGCTGGCCGGGCCTATCAGGCGGTAGTTCCGTATAGCCTGTTCGTAATCAGCCTTTTCTTCGTACGTTGTCGCCAGATAATAGAGTGCCTGGTCGTATCGGGGATCTTCCTTGAGCAGGAACGTGAAGTCGTTTATAGCGTCTTCGAGGTTTTTCTGCTGGAGGTGGATAATACCTATCTTGAGCCTGCTCTCCAGGTCTTTGCGGTTGATGTTGATCAGTTGGCTGAACTGCCGGATTGCCTCATCGGCCCGGTTCTCCCTCATGTAAAGGTTGCCGAGCCTGGTGCGGGCCTGCACGCCTGTCGGGTTGGCCGCAAGGATCTTGATGTAGGTCTTTTCGGCTTCCTGCATGCGCTCGGTCACTTCGTAAATATAGGCTAGATCGAGCAGGCCGTTTTCAAAACCAGGTTCCGCGGCAAGAAGTTCCCCATAGATCTGCTCGGCCTGACCATAGTACTTCATGTCCAGGAAAATCCTGGCCTTGTAGTAGAGCCCCATTGGATTATCAGGGGCCACTTCCCTTAGCTGATCGAAGACCTCAACAGCTTCATTGAAACGTTTTTCCTGCGCATACAAGGCGCCAAGCAGCAGATAAGCGTCCTCCTCGTCAGGGCTAATCTCGATTACTCGCCTGTATGCGTCAATGGCCGCTCCTATTTGGCCTTTGCTCGCATAGAGCTGCCCCAGCAACAGGTATGGAGGAGCATAATCAGGAGCTGACTGGATGGCCTGTTCGGCGAGTTTGAGTGCCAGGTCGATTTTCCCCTGTCGCAGGTAGATCACTGCCAGTTCGCTCAGCAGGGTCGCGGATTTCGGATCGATCTTCAGGGCCCTTTCGTAGGCCTCTATTGCCTTGTCGAACTGTTTTTCGCTAGCATATCTCTGCGCGGCCAGATAATCATAATAAACTTCAGCCCGCAAACCTTCCGCACCCCGTGAGGGAGGGGCGGACAGATTCGGCGGTCTTAGCTGCTGTGCACAACCGGAAATCAAAAACAAGAGGCAGAATAGAAAACGCGCATAAATCATTTAGAATGTGAATCCTCGTATTGAAGCGGGCGCAAAAAAGCAGTAAAAAAGCTCAGTACAGTTTTTCAGAACTATCATGATTATGGTTTTTCAGTCAATGGATTCCCCTCCTCAGCCAGGAGACAATTTATTAAGCTAAACACAGCTCTCGGGAATTTTCAAGCATGACCGAAAATGAATATCCCAAACTCCGGGATGGACTTGAAGCACAGTCAGTCGAACATGCCGGACAAAAAATGGTCCTCCTTCGTGACCGGATCGGCTATGCGCCCGACAGTCTTCTCTTTTCCCCTGCCGCTGTCCCGATCCTGGCCAATATGAACGGAGGCAATTCCATCAGGGACCTGCAGGCCGATTTTATGAGGCAAACCGGCCAGTTGGTCCATGTCGAAGAGCTGCGGAATCTGGTAGAAGCGCTCGATGAAAACCTCTTCCTGGACAATGACCGGTTCCGAAACCTTGCGGCTGAAGAGATTTCTTCATTTTTTGGCAGCCCCGTGCGAAAAATGCGTCATGCAGGCCAAAGCTATCCGCGGGACCCCGAAGAGCTGCGAAAAAAACTCGATTCGTTCTTCAGACCTGAAAACGGCGGACCTGGCTTTCCTGATCCCGCAGCCGATCGCGCCGGGGAAATAGTGGGCCTGGTGGCCCCGCATATCGACCTGAACGCGGGCGGTCCCTGTTTTGCCCACGCTTACAAGTCGGCCGCGGAAACACAGCGCCCCGCAACCTGGATAGTGCTGGGAACGGGACACGACTTTATCGAAAACTGTTTTGCCCTGACGGTTAAGGATTTCGAAACCCCGCTGGGTCAGGTCTTTTGCGACGTTGAAATCTGCAATGAGTTGCTGCGCCGTACGCCTTTCGATATCCGCGCCAGCGAATATAATCACCGCACAGAGCATACGATAGAATTTCAGGCCGTATTTCTTTCTTATCTTCAACCGGGGGCGCGGATAGTCCCGATTCTGTGCTCTTTCGGACATGAAGACTGGAACTCTTGCAGCAGCCTGGTCGATGACTTCGCTCGGAGTCTTGAGGATCTGGTTTTCGACAGGGGCCATTCGGTCGGGATCATTGCAAGTGTCGATATGGCTCACGTTGGTCCGCGCTATGGCGATGGATATAAGCCGGATGAGGCAATGATTCGGCGCAATCTGTCATCGGACGCGACGCTTTTGAAACTGCTCGAACAATGCCGTGCCGACGACTTTATCCAAATGATCAACCGGGACGCAAACAGCAGAAATATATGCGGGGTCGCCCCCCTCTATACAATGACAAAGGCCCTCGAAGGCCGCTCCCATGGAGTTACCTTGAGCCAATCTCATGCGATTGTAGATGAACACCACTCATTTGTGACCTTCGCAAGCATGGTTTTTTACCGGGGCGAAAGCGAGCAGCAGCCCGGACGCCGCATAGAAATCGAATGCAGGACATGAACCGCGCCCATACCATTGCTGTCGAAACACTCGGCTGCAAGGTAAATCAGTACGAAACTTCATATTTTCTGGAACTCCTGCAGCGGGCCGGCTACAGGCTCGTGCCTTTTTGTGAGCGCGCGGACATTTATATCGTACATAGCTGCGCGGTAACCGCTAAAGCGGGGTCACAAACCCGGCAACTCCTTAGAAAGGCCAGGCGCAACAATCCGAACGCACTGGTAGTAGCCGCCGGATGCTACGCCCAATTGGAAGGCGACCGGATAGCCGGCGAGAGGCTGGCCACTCACATTCTTGGAAATCCAGGTAAATTCGACCTCATAAGATGGCTGAATCAACCCGGTAGCTTTGAACGGCCCTGCCTTGCACTCGATTGGGCCCCACGCTCCCGCCCCGAATTTGAAATTCTCCCGGTATCGAGCATGCACACGGGCCGGACCAGGGCTATTCTAAAAATTCAGGACGGGTGCGATTCATTCTGTTCTTATTGCGTGGTGCCGCACGTACGGGGGAGGAGCCGCAGCCTTCCCGTCAGCCTGGTCCTTGCCCAGATGGAGGAGTTGGTAGGCGCCGGATACCTGGAAATCGTGCTCACCGGAATTCATCTTGGAAAGTGGGGCAAAGACTTCGAACCGGAACTGGGCTTGTCGCATTTACTCGAAAAGATCGCCTCGAGCAGCCATCCGGTGCGCCTCAGGCTCAGCTCTATTGAGCCGGAGGAATTCGACTCCGCACTCCTCGGCCGCATTTCGTCAGACCCATGGATTTGCCGCCATTTCCATATTCCGCTCCAAAGCGGGGACGCCGAGGTCCTGGACCGCATGCGCCGCCCGTATGGTCCGCAACGTTATGCTGAACTGGCGGCGCAAATCCATGCCGCTCTGCCAGATGCAGCGATCGGGGCCGATGTTCTTACGGGGTTTCCGGGGGAGAGTGAAAAACAGTTTGAAAATACGCTCGATTTTATTGAGGAGCTGCCCGTTAGCTATCTGCACGTGTTTCCGTTTTCCCCGCGCCCCGGCGCTCCCGCGGCAGCCTTTCCCGGACAGATCCAGGGCAGTGAACTCAAGCGGCGGGCATCCCTGCTGCAGGCCCTGGGCAGACGAAAAAAGCGGGCCTTCCGCGAAAAATTTATCGGCGAAATCATGGAAGTCCTGGTCGAGACCAGCCCCCAACCCGGCTTGCTGGAAGGTCTTTCCGGCAACTACATAAGAGTGCTCTTCCCTCCGCGCCACGATAGTTGCCCCGGGAAACTGATCCGGGTGAAGGCCACCGGATTCAGCGGCGAAGATCTCCAGGGGGAGCCGGTCTAACCGATGCCGGATGTTTTATCCGGTGTATGGCTTGATGACTATGTTCTCTTTGCCAAAACGACGGAGGCCAGAATCGTATAGATGACGGCATCCGCGAAAAAGTGGGCCGCGATTGGCGCAAGCATCCCCTTCGCATGTTGTCGAACGCAGCCCATGATATAGCCGTATATACTCGCGAGAACTATTCCGGAAGCGCCTCTGGGAAAACCATGAACATGGGCGGCGCCAAAAGACAATGCTTGAATACACAGGGCCCATGCACCGGGCGGAAACGTCCGCTCAAGCGCGTTGAAAATGATGCCGCGCCAGACGAACTCTTCACAAGCGGCATTTGCCAGGGCAAAAACAAGTCCTATCACCATCACTACACCCGGATGCACGTGAGGAATCATATTCGCGAGATCCGAGAGGTCCGGCTTTACGATCACATACCAGCAAACAAGCGATATTCCCGATATTGCCGCAACGATGGCAACGACCGCTATCTGTTGACGTCCCCAGTCCCCTCTCTTGATCCAGTCAAATCCCCCCCTGGTGAATTTGACGAGCTTTCCACTCACAAATACAAGGACCAACGCCATCGCAATCGGAAGCGGCCAGAGGCCGTTTATTATTTTAATATTGCAGAAAAATATAATGGAAGCACAGGTTAAACATACCAGGAATGCATAAGCGATCTTGAGATACAGCCCCACCAGCATGAGCGCAAAAAGGATGGGTAAACAGTAGATAGACCGGGTAAAGTAACTGATCCCGAAAAAGAAAAGACACAAAAGCACAAGTGCTGCCCCTAGCCACTTGCACTCCTTTATGCCGTTATGCACTCTCGTGATTCTCAATTTGCCCTCAATGGTATTAGCCAGCCTTGTTTGCGTAAGGAAAGGGACCTTTTCCGACAGTATGCCGAAAATTCCGCAAATCTAACTCCAGGCCCCGCCAGGTTGTTTGGACCGGAGAGATGGGGAGACATGCGCCCGACACACCCCCTTCCGCCTGGCGGAGCCTGGAGATTAATGTGGCGCTTCGGCGGCGGTCCGTGCAGCCCGGTGTCAGATCGGTTCTTAAAGACTTACTCGTCGTGCATTCGATTCCGGGAACGGGTACTCCATATGTCGCGCCGTTGAACGAGCAACAGTTTCGCCGCAATAGCGCGCTACCACACGCAGAGCCATGTCTATACCGGCCGAAATGCCGGCTGATGTAATAACCTTGCCTTGTTCCACTACATGCGACTCTGATTCAACCGTGACATTGGGGAAAAGCTCCTGCATCAGCCCAAGCGAACGCCAGTGAGTAGTGGCACGCAACCCGTCAAGTAACCCGGCACTTCCCAGTATCAAAGAACCCGTGCATACAGATGCCAGAGTTTCGACTTGTGCTGCACGAGCAACGACAAACGAGAGCATTGCATCCTTTTTCATTTCGATACGTGTTCCCCAGCCGCCAGGTACAACCAAAATATCCAGAGGGGGGCAGCTATCAAAGGTGATGTCGGGTAAAACTTTCATTCCCCCTGACGTGGTTACCGGCCCATCGAATTCGGCAACCAGCAGCACTTCAAAGGGAGAAGGCTCCTCGCGACGACGATCTTCAATCAGTCGCGTAACCGAGAACACCTCGAAAGGCCCGCAGAAATCCAGGACCTCGACATCATCAAAAATGACAATACCGATTCGCTTACGGTCCATAAGATTACCTCGAAAATCTAACGCTTCGCATAACCGGCCGGCAAAAAGCGAGGACCCCACCCAAGATGCCGCGCCGCCATATACCCGGCGGAACGCGCTGCATCGTCAGGCTACACTCTCCGAAGCCGGCGCTTCCAACGAAGGTTCGCAAGGGGCTGCATGCCGGTGCGCCCCCGGGCACTCATCAGTCGGCGTTTACGGTATCACTTATACTTTCTGACGGCCCGTTCGATAGCTGGGCCGGCTTTCATCAGGTCCTCGGGCGCCATGACCGGATGAATTTCCACGTGGGCGTTGAACGCCAGGAACCATGGTTCTGCAATTGCCGGGATTTGGGAGGCGTCTTCCATATCCAGGAAGATAAACGCCGTCCTTTGCCCGCTATCATCGGTAAAATATACCTTTTCAGGTTTCAAGTCTGCAATGATGGACTGAATCGTTTCGCCCAGTTTGCCTGCCTTCGCTGCTGCGTTCCCTGCCTCAACGGGAATCCTGACCTTGAGCAAAAACTTCATATTACAACTCCTTTTTCGTTGCTTATCGACATGCCGCCATCTCAAAACTCGTTCTCATAACAATGTAGTCACGGTTCCGGCACGGACACCGGAATCGGGCATCTTTTGACGCACATGCGCCGGAGCACCATCATCCGGAGACATGCAACGGGGTTTTCATATTGAAGGGCACGAGACAGAAGCTGCCCTCATTGACTGAACATGAAGAATTTTACCAGGCTGGGCTCCGGTGGGTTATATTCCGAGAAAGGTCTCATTTCGAAATCGTAGTCCCGTAAAAGGGGCGTGAGGTAAGCTTCTGCAAGAGATCTTCTTTCGAGGCCGATCACACGATGGACCCAGTCCATGACGGCACTGTCGATATCGCAAGGCTGAAGAAAGGAAAATACTTTCGGCCAGGATTGATAAGAAAGGGGCTCGGCCACCCATTTCCCGTTAATCAGGAAGTTAGCCGCCGCGGTCAGGACCGCTACGCCAAGCGTAATATCTTCCGGTACGCGCACCTGCCCCTCGGCCCACAGCCTCAGTCCGATCTCCTTTGGGTCCGGAGCCAGCACCCGGTAGAGATCACCCGCGGCGGTGATAACATCCACCAAATGATTTCCTCTGGCAAGGTCCTGAGGCGTTCTGAAAAAATCATAGTCCGGAAGCGGGGCCGAAGCGTTCTCACCGGAATAGCTTTTCAATATTCTGGGGGTCTTGCCCAAAAGCTCTTCTGCCGCGTCGAACCACTCACTGTCGAGAAACTTTATGCCCGTTGGGCATTGACCCAACCAGCCGCTCTTAACCATCGCCCGAAGCCGCCCCCTGACCCTTGAAACCTCGGCCTGAGCGAGTCTGAAAAGATGCTCCAAAAAATTGTCGCTGACGATAGCGGAGGCCTCTTCGACATCGCCGCCGGACCGCAGTTCCAGCCCCAGATTGAGATAAGCAAGCGTTTTTTCCACGGCGCCGCGCAAGGCCTCAGCGTTATCCGGAGGAAGCTGGTCGGCAACGATTACTTTATTGGCCAGGGCCGCCATCTCCATCTGGAGGGTCCCAGCCAGGCCCGGATCTTCGATCCGTCTTACGACACGGCCGAACAGATCGCCCTCGGTCAAAAGGGCAAGTGCGAAAGAAGGCCTGGGCTCAACATCGTCTCCACTCTCCGGCGCCATTTTCGACCCGAATTCATCCGGTCCGATTGCCCTGTAGATTTCCATCGCATCGAAAAAATCGGGAATGGCATGATCGGCAAGTCTGGCGCGATGAAAATGGTACGCGGTCTCCTCCACTTCCGGGGTGGACATACTAATGACGCTGTTCATGAGTTCTTTGAAAAAGCCGTAGTTGACCTCGAAAATCGTCGTGATCACATGGTTTACTAAATCGTCGTACTGTGGATATCTGGACTCCCAGAAGTACAGGTCGTCGAGCGTCATTGCCGGCAACGTCTCGGTCGCCTCGAGCAGGTCGATATCATCCGGGGCCGTATCGACCGTTATCCACTGTTTGAAAAGAGATACCAGCAACTCGAAGTCGGCACTGGAGAACCATTCGAGCAGCCCTGGCCCGCCCGCCCGCCAGAGCCGGTCGATCCAGGCCAGGGCCTTTGCGGGTTGCAGGGTGTCCTTGCGCCACCACTCGATATCGAAAAGGTGATTCAGCTGCTCTAGACTGGCCAGGGCCAAGACCGCAAGGGAATCGTCGGGCCCTATTTCCTGCACGGTGTGAAAGAAGTCGTTTGCGTCCAGGGCGGCAATAACCGATCGCGCATCCTGCCTGCCGACAATCAACTCGACCCGCCTTTTTGCGGGAAGGCGCATAAGTTCCAGAGCAAGCTGTGCCGGCTGTAATTTCCCCAGCTTTTTTGCCATCATTTCAACAATATCCGCGGGCATTCCACCTCCTGTGCCGAACGCCGTGCACCTCACGGCACGTGGAGCAATTGTCCAGTGGCCGGCAGCCAATCACCCTAATCAATATTCTCAATTTGCATCTCCGCAGTCAGCACTCTAAGCTTATATTAGCAAAGCTGCAAGTCTACTTGCTTTATGATTCCATCAGTCATAATATGACTGGAGTGGAGAGCGGCTGTTCTAAAGCTTGGCCGAATAAGCGGGGCAGCAGAGGCAGTGGTTTGTATGGCACGAAACGTGCTTGAAATACCACGGCCCGACCAGCCCTCACACGGGATGCAGGGTTGTCGTGCAGCCTGAAAATTGAGTGCCGTTTTTGTGATCTTGAATACGTAATATGAATTACGCAATTCCACTCGAAGGAGACCGGCATGAAAAGAATTTTCCTGATCCTGACCGCAATAGCCATGCTGTCCGCAACGGCCGTACCGCTCATGGCCCAGGAGGTGCTGCCGCCCGACCCCAACATGTCGGGACGCATAACCTCTCCACCCCAGGGAGAGTTTATAATGTTCGACGTGTTCATTCTTAGACCCCTGGGACTGGCCTCGATGGCCGTCGGTGCTGTAAGCGCGGCTGCTGCCGCTCCGTGGGCGGAATCTTCTAATTCCACCAACCGGGTGCAGAGGGAGCTTATTCAGAAACCCTACGACTACACATTTTGCAGGCCCGTCGGGGACATCGACTTTTAGACGGTTTCAATAAGATTTCCGCTGGTCCGGATGCCGGATAAAAAAATTGCACTGACAGGCGGCATTGCCACCGGAAAAACGACGGTGGCAAATAAATTGAGGGACCTCGGCGCCATCATCCTGGATGCGGACGAATACGCCCGGCGAGCCGTGGAGCCTGGGACCGCCTCTTTTGCCGACTTGCAGCAACTCATCGGATCGGAGTATTTCAATCCTGACGGGACCCTCAGAAGACGAGATTTGCGCCGAAGAATAATTCGGGAACCCACCCTGCGCCAAAAAATCAACGCTGTCCTCCATCCATATATAATGAAGGCAATGCAGGCGGAGTGGGAAAAACTGAAAAAACTTTATCCGCGAACCGTGATCGTCTTCGATATTCCCCTGCTGTTCGAGGGCGGCTTCGAGAAAGATTTCGATATCGTTATCCTCGTTTATTCCACTCCGGAGGCCCAGGTCCAAAGACTGATTGACAGAGACAAAGTGCCCCGGTCCGAGGCCGAGCATACCCTGGACATGCAGTTGCCGATTGATTCAAAAAAAGCTTCCTCCGACTTCATAATTGAAAACTGCGGTGAGCTCGAACAAACTATGCGGCAAGTCGAGCAGTTGTGGGCAAAAATCGCGAATCGAGCATGAAGTTGCGGTCCCACCGGGAAGGCCTCGCTTACCAAAGCCGAGCGGGACCCTTTCTTGCGCAAACAGGCAACAAACGCGCAGCCTTGCCGATATACCTTTTTTTCGAATCGCGAAAACTGAGTCAAAATCCCGACATTAGCCGTTAGCTCTCAAAGTTTGACTGTGTACTCACGAGTTTTAGATTTTATATTTACGAGGTATAATTGCTGCCTTTTCGATTCGATTCAATATTCAGACATTCAGCGGGGGAGCGACCCATAATGGAAGAAATGATCAAGACACTTGGAATCCTAAAGGCAAGGCATTTCAGCGCCAGACTCGATTCGGTAAGGCTCAGGAGCGGCAGGGTGACGGAGCGAATCAAGATAGAGCACCCGGAAGCCGCGGCCATCGTGGCGTTCCCGGACAGGCATCACATCCTTATGGTCCGTCAATGGCGATATGCGATCGGGTGTGAAACTCTCGAGATCCCCGCGGGCAAGGTGGACCCCGGCGAAACGGCGGAAGCGTGCGCCGGCCGGGAACTCGTGGAGGAAACCGGACAAAGGCCTTCCAGGCTGCGCGAGATCTTCAGCTATTATCCAGCCATCGGGTACGCCGACGAAGTCATACGAATCTTTGTGGCGGCCGGCCTGGAGAGGGTTTCAGACGCCGAGGAGGACGAGATATCCGCGGTGGAAGTGGTCGAATTCGACCAGGTTCATGATATGATTATGTCTGGAAAGATTCGTGACGGAAAAACCGTCATTGGCATTTCACTTCTCCGGGCCAAGATGGACAAAGGGGAAATCCCGGACAACTTCTTTTTGTAATTTGCAATGAAAAGAAAGATCCCTATCACAAGAAACGGCCACCGAAGGCTGTTAAGAGAATTGTCCCATCTCAGGCGTGTTGTCCGCCCGGAGGTCCTGGACGAACTGCATGAGGCGCGGGGCTATGGCGTCAAAATCGAGAACCAGCAATTCATGCTTGCGCGTGAACGGCACGCGAACCTCCAAAAAAGGATCAACGACCTCGAGGAAAAGCTTGCCGGTTGTGAAATAGTAGTCGGCCACAAGTTCTTTTTCAAACAGGTAGGTTTTGGGACTGTAGTAACCCTGAAAAACCTCGATTCCGGTGAGGTCGGCCGCTACCAGATGGTCGGCCCGTGGGAATCCGACATCACCGACGGCAAGCTGTCCATACACTCTCCGGTCGGCCGGGGCGTAATGGGACACCGGGAAGGTGACGAGGTCATCGTCTACACGCCTTCCGGACCTCGCTCTTACCGGATTGTTTCGATCGAAATCTGAAACCTTGCAACCTCTTAATTCAATCACTACGAACGATTGTCACACGGTTGCTTCGAAACATCGGTTTGTTCCCAGCCTCCGCCTAAAGCCTTATAGAGGCCGACCAGATTCACGAGCACCTGGGTTTCGCTCAAGGCAAGGCTGTTTTCAACATCTACCAGCTGCCTTTGCGCATCCAGAACGGTGAGAAAATCCTTGACGCCCGTTTCGAACCGCTCCCTGGCCAAATTCACTGCCCGCGCCTGCGACTCGGCCGACAGCGCGAGCCTCTCCCTTTCAACCTGATGTTCGGCATAGCCCACAAGCGAGGTCTCAACCTCTTGCATGGCCGTCAACACCGCCTGCCGATACCGGGCCAGCGCCTCATCCCGCCTGGCCTCCACGGCGGCTATATTGGATCGTATCCTGCCACCATGAAAGACGGGCCACGAGACGCTCGGCCCCACGGTCCAGGCTAAGCTGTTGGCGCGAAAAAGATCCACGAATTTCGCGGTCTGTGGATCTGCCTGGCCTGTGAGAAAAAACCGCGGGTACAGATCGGCAGTCGATGCGCCGATGTCCGAAGTGGCGGCGCGCAGTTCGTTTTCCGCCCGCCTGATATCGGGCCTTCGCAGCAGGAGGTCCGAAGGAAGCCCAACGGGTACGATATCAGGCGGATTCGGGATGGGCGAGGTAGTCAAAAGTTCATCCAGGAGCGAATTGGGGGGTTGTCCCGTGAGAACGGCCAGCCGGTAGGCGCTTGCGCGAATCGAGGCCTGCAGGGACGGAATGGTTCCCCGTGTGCGCTCGAGTTGCGCTTTGGCCTGCTCCACCTCGAGCTCGGAGGCTATCTTCGAGTCCTGCCTGATCTTTACAAGACAAAGGGTCTTCTCCTGAATGTCACTGTTTTTTTCCGCTATGCTCAACTGGCGCTGGGCGCCCCGCAGTTCCACATAATTTCGGGCGATTTCGGCGACTGCCGAGATCATTACATCGCGATAGTTTTCGACGCTCGACTGGGCACGTGCCGTAGCGGCCTGCACCTCCCGCCGCCTTCCGCCGAATATGTCTATTTCCCAACTCGCGTCAAAGCCAACCTGAAAAAGGTCCTGCTCAAGCACTATCAAGCCGGGGGGCAGTTGGCCGATAATACCCGAGGTGCCGCTATACCTCAGCCGGTTGTAAAGGGCACTGGAATTTACCTGCGGCAGCAGAGCGGCGGCCGCAACTCCACGGAGCCCCCTCGCCTCGCGAATTCGCGCCTCGGCCTCCTTTATATTCTGGTTCCCGGATATGCCTTTTTCAATGCAGCTTACAAGCTGTGGGTCCTTAAGCTCCAGCCACCAGCGAACTTGCCCGGGCTCAAGCGCGGCAGCACCCTGCACCGTTTGCCAGCCGTCCTGCCGCGCGACGGACGGACGGCTGTAATCCGGTCCGACCATGCAGCCTTGACTCAACACGGCTATGATCAACGGCCACACGTACCCGGCCAGGCTCGCCAACGGATTTCTCACGCTCTGCCTCCCTGCTTGATATCGAGCGCCACGGCCCGGAGCCCCGCAATGCTAAAACGCCAGATATGCCGCGCCATCCGGTCAATGCCTTCACCTCTCAGGTCGAGTTCGGGAAAGATCAGTTCAATGGCATGTCTATTTTGAAAGATGAATATGAATTGGCCAACCGTGCTCAAAGCCCCGCGGACCACGGCCTCGTGGTCCACCGGCAGGCCCGTCAATCTCGCTATGACAGTGCGAAACAGATTCGCGGTCGGGCGGACCTGAAGCTCAACCAATTCGCTGAGCGCCTCAGTGCGGGACGCCATCTCGCGCATAACCACCCTTACGGTCCATCCCGCAGGCGATGGATCGAGCATGGAATGAAGAAGCCCCGCGAAAAATGCCTCCAACCTCTCTTCCGGGGCATCGACGTCCCCGGCCACGGCCTTGAGTGCGCTGAAGTTCATCAGGCGGCGGTGGGCCTCTCGCAATACTTCAACGTAGAGCCGCTCTTTACCGCCGAAGTAGTAATTGACCGCGGCGGAGTTAACCCTGGCAAGATCGCAAATTTTCCGCGCCGTCGTGCGTTCGAAGCCCTCTTCGGAAAATAGGACCCCGGCTGCCTCGAGGAGGCGGCTTCGGGTCTTATGGTCCGGGGGCTTGAAAATCTCAAAATTTCTCAGGTCCAGGTCTTTATCTTTCATTGCAGCAATGATGTATCACCGCTGAGAATAATTTGTCAAATTAAAATTTAAACTTTAATTTTCAATTTGACAGCCGCATCCCCTCCCGCTATATTGCCGACCGGAGGAAATCGAAAATGAAGAAGGCCGTATTGCTCGCCGTGCTTGCTGCACTGATCGCAGGCGCCGCCATCTACTGGTGGGTCCTTCACCCCGCCGGCACCCCGCCCAACGTGCTCCAACTCTATGGAAACGTGGACCTTCGTCAGGTCAACCTCGCGTTCAACGGCAGCGAAAGGATAGAAACCGTCCTGGCGCGGGAAGGTGACCGGGTCGAAAAGGGGCAGGTCGTGGGCACTCTGGAGATGGACAGGCTCAGGGCTTCCGTAGCGCAAGCCGAAGCCAGGGCCGACGCACAGCGCCATGTGCTCGAGCGCCTGGAAAACGGGACGCGGCCACAGGAGATCGATCAGGCCCGTGCGAATATGAACGCCGCTCAGACTGACCTCACGAACACCCGCCGCACCTACGAGCGGTTGAAAAAATCCGCCGCCGGCCTTGCTACGAGCCAGCAGGACCTCGATACCGCCCAGTCCGCTTTCGAGGTCGCCGAAGCGAGGCTTCGCGTAAATCAAAAAGCGCTGGACCTTGCGGTTATCGGTCCGAGGAAAGAAGACATTGCCGAAGCCCGCGCAACCCTTCTGGCCAACGAAGCCGAACTTGCGCTGTCGAAACGCAACCTCGCCTATGCCACTCTGGTCAGCCCTACAAACGGGGTGGTCCAGAACCGGATACTCGAACCGGGGGAAATGGCGTCGCCGCAAAGAGCGGTACTTACCATCGCCATTACCGATCCCAAATGGGTCCGCGTATATGCCGAAGAGCCGGACCTTGGAAAAATCCGCATGGGAATGTCGGCCACGGTTACCACGGACAGTTTCCCCGGCAGGAAATACGATGGATGGGTGGGGTTCATATCCCCCGTGGCCTCTTTTACTCCCAAGACGGTCGAAACGACCGAGTTGCGCACGTCGCTCGTCTATGAAGTCCGTATCTTCGTCAAGGACCCGGCCGATGAACTGCGCCTGGGGATGCCCTCCACTGTGGGGATTTCACTGACCGGGGAAGATTCTCATAATGGTGGAGGCCTGACGGAAAACGGGGGCGGCTGATGGCGGACTATGCGCCCGGATCGGACATACTGAGCTGCGAGGGCTTAACCAAGGAGTTCACGTACGGTCCGAAGGAAAAAATCAAAGCCCTCGACGGCGTGACGCTCAGCGTCGCACGTGGCGCGGTTACCGGCCTGATTGGTCCGGATGGGGCCGGCAAGACCACCCTTATCCGCCTCGCAACGGGTCTTTTCACTCCGGAAGCGGGATCGATTCGAGTGCTGGGCATCGATGTCGCCACCGATCCTCAGGCCGTGCAGTCAAGGGTCGGCTACATGCCGCAGAGATTCGGGCTTTATGAAGACCTGACGGTTGAGGAAAACCTGAACCTGTACGCAGACCTGCACGGTATAGCCCGCGAGGCCAGGGCCGAGCGCTATCCGGAGCTAATGCGGATGACGGGTCTTGGCCCTTTCAAGCGCCGCCTTGCAGGGCGGCTCTCCGGGGGCATGAAACAGAAGCTTGGCCTGGCCTGCACACTGGTGAGTGTCCCCGACCTGCTTTTGCTCGATGAACCGACGGTGGGGGTAGATCCCCTGTCTCGGCGGGAACTGTGGGAAATAGTCCATCGTCTGGTGAGGGAGCAGGGCTTGACGGTACTCCTCAGCACCTCGTATCTGGAGGAGGCCGAGCGTTGCGATATGGCTGTGCTGCTCCTGCGGGGCAAGGTCCTGGCGGCGGGGCCCCCTTCACAAATCAGCTCCATGGCGAACGGCAGGGCCTTCAGGGTCGACACTCCCCAGTCCTTGAAACCTCGCCAGTTGCAGACCTCGCTGGCCGGTGCGGGCGGTGTCGTTGACGCCACCCTCGAGGGCAAACGAGTCCGGGTCGTCACGTACGGCGATGAGGGGCCCGAGAGCCCGATTTTTCGAGGACTGAGCGTCAATCCGGTCAGCCCTCGGTTCGAGGATGGGTTCATGACCCTTGTGCGCCGTGCCGCGGGGCAGAGCGTCGAGGGGCCCTTTGCGCCGTTTTCGTATTCGAGGCCGCCGGAGGAACGGCGGATGGAAGAGCTCGTTGTGGAGGTGCATAACCTGACCAGAAAATTCGGAGACTTCACTGCCGTCAAAAACGCCACGTTTCAGGTCCACAGGGGAGAAATATTCGGCCTGCTCGGCCCAAACGGCGCCGGGAAGAGCACGACGTTCCGCATGCTTTGCGGTTTGCTCCCTGCAACCAGCGGCACCCTGAGCGTCGCGGGAACGGATCTGCGCTACGCCCGCGCATCTGCAAGGCAGCGCATAGGTTACGTTGCGCAGAAGTTTTCCCTCTACGGACAGCTCACCGTAATGGAAAACCTCAAATTTTTCGCCGGCGCTTACGGCCTTCGGGGCCAGCGCAAATTGGAACGCATAGATTGGGCGCTGGATCAGTTCGATTTGCGCTCGCGGCTCGATCTCGCCGGCAGCGAACTCCCGGAAGGCTACAAACAGCGGCTCGCGATGGCGTGCGCCCTGATGCACCAACCCGAAATACTTTTCCTTGACGAACCCACCTCGGGGGTCGACCCATTGGCCCGCCGTGAGTTCTGGCGCCGGATCAGCACGTTGGCCGACCGGGGGGTCACCGTGATCGTCACAACCCACTTCATGGAAGAGGCCGAATATTGCGACCAAATGGTGATCATGGTGGACGGCCAGATCCTTGCCACGGGGACCCCGGAGCACATTCGCGGGCGCGCGCGAACCCCGGAGGGCAAGGAACCGACCATCGAAGACGCCTTTGTCGCCATTGTCGAAGACTACCGGATGGCAATGGAGGGAATATGAGGCTGTGAGCGTGCGCTCGATTTTTTCTGCTCACTGTTCACTGTTCACTGTTCACTGACTTAGGAACCAGAGGATGGAAACCCGTTTTGCAGACGAACGCGCGGACGATTCTTCGAGGATGAACCCTCGCCGCATCCGCTCGCTCATCCGCAAGGAATTTGTCCAGGTCATCCGCGATCCCAGCAGCATCGCTATCGCTCTGGTATTGCCCGTATTCCTCATTCTGCTTTTCGGATACGGCTTGTCGCTGGACGTGAAGGAAGTCCCGGTAGCGGTGGTCCTGGAGGACCCAACTCCGGATGCGTCCAGTCTTGCCGGAGCGTTCAAGCTCTCCCACTACTTCAAGGTGACCGAGGTCACTTCCATGCAGGAGGCCGTCAAACTGATCCGCGACCTGAAGGTGGACGGCATCGTGCACTTATCGCAGGACTTCGACAGAAGACTGGCTACGAATGACGCCTTAGTCCAGTTGATCGTCAGGGGCGTCGACGCCAACCGGGGCCGCTTCATTCAGGGCTATGCCCTGGGCGCGCTCGCACAGTGGACGAATCAAAGGACGATCGGTCAGGCCGGCCCACCGGCCGGCTCGGTCAGGCTCCAAAGCCGCATGTGGTTCAATGAGGCTTTTGACAGCCATTATTTTTTGGTGCCGGGATTGGTGGTACTCATCATGACGCTCACGGGAGCACTGCTCACCGCCCTTGTGATGGCGCGGGAATGGGAACAGGGGACCCTTGAGGCTCTTTTTGTCTCCCCGGTCCGGGCGGGCGAGATTATAATCGGCAAGACCCTGCCCTATTTCCTGCTTGGAATGGCGGGTCTGCTGCTCACGGCATCGGCCGGGCGATTATTATTCCATGTTCCGCTCAAAGGTTCGGTGCTCATTTTAACAGCGGTCTCCGCGCTCTACCTGCTGGTGGCCCTGGGATTCGGCCTGCTCATATCTTCGGCAACGCGCAATCAGTTCATCGCCGGCCAGATTACGATAATCGCGACTTTTCTGCCCGCGGTCTTTCTCTCCGGTTTCATCTTCGATCTCACGAGCGTTCCCCGGGCGGTTCAGTTCATCAGCTATCTGCTCCCGGCAAGGTACTACGTGTCTTTTCTGCAGACTATCTTTCTGGCGGGAAACGTATGGAGCGTTATCATCCCAAACTCTGCCGCCATGCTGCTAATGGCCCTGGTCCTTTTTGCGCTCACTCTGCGCAAGACCCGAAAGAGGCTGAATTAAACGATGGAATCGTTGAGAAGGATCCTGGCGCTGATCCGCAAAGAACTCCTTGCCATTTTAAAGGACCCCAGGAGTCGATTTACCGTACTGGGCCCCCCCATTTTTCAGACCCTGATATTCGGCTATGCGGCCACATACGATCTTAGCCAGGTTCGCTACGCGGTTTATGACCAGGACCGCAGCGAAGCCTCGCGGCAGTTTCTGGCCGATATGGATGGCTCCGGCGCCTTCAGGCGGGTCGCCAACCTGCGTGGCCAGAGGGAGATCGGACCGTTGATCGACAGCAAAACCGTTCTCATCGTCGTACAGATCGGACAGGATTTCGAGCGGCGTTTGCTTTCAGGTCAACCCGCGGATGTGCAGGTCATAGCCGACGGACGAAATTCGAATACCGCCGGGACCGCGCTGAACTACATAGGTACGATTGCCGACAGCTTCAACGCAAGGCGGCAACGAACCTACAGCGGTACTTCACCGCCCGTGCAAGCCGTACCGAGGGCCTGGTATAATCCGAACCTGGAGACCAGATGGTACATGGTCCCGGGTATGATCGGGATGCTGACACTGGTTCAAATGGTGATCATAACCGCCATGTCCGTCGCGCGCGAACGGGAACAGGGGACATTCGACCAACTGCTGGTAACCCCGTTTCCGCCCATCGAAATCATGATCGGCAAATCCGTTCCGAGCGTTCTCATCGGCCTGGTGCAGGTGTCGATGGTCCTGACGCTCGCCCTTTTCTGGTTCAAGATACCCTTCCAGGGGTCGCTTTTCACCCTCTATCTGGGGGTCTTCCTTTTCCTCATTGCATCCGTGGGAATCGGTCTAATGGTCTCCTCGGTGGCGGCCACCATGCAGCAGGCCCTGCTTGGCAGCTTTCTCACCATCATGCCCTTCGCCATGCTCTCAGGCTTGAACACACCGATCAGCAACATGCCTCGGGAAGTACAGTATGTAACCCTGCTCAACCCCTTGCGCTACATCATATCGATTATCCACAGGGTATTCCTGGAGGCTGCATCCTTGAGGGGGATAGCC
>JBEKMB010000077.1:0-23626 GCA_050008735.1 Syntrophobacteraceae bacterium | reverse complement strand
TGTTCGTTACGGCAAGGGGCGTTCCGGCAGGGTCGGTATGGTAGTAGTATATCCCCGAGGATGCGGGCTCATACATCTTGCCCACCAGATTTGTTCCAAGATAGATGTAGTCGCAGATCGCGTTGCCGTTTGCATCCGATTCGGACAGGAGCCTGCCTTCCTTGTCGTAATGATAAATTGTGCGTACACCCCCTGCCAGCTTGGAAATCCTTTTCCCATCGCCATCATAACTGAAGGTGGCAAGATTTCCGCCCGGGGATTGCGAGATGCCGGTCAGATTGCGAAAAAGGTCATACTGGTAGGTATAAGTTGAACCGTTAGCCGTTTTCGATTGTCTGAAACCGGCTTGAGACTGCAGCTTGGCAGCAAGCCCGCTATTTGATCTCCTTTTTGAACTCGCCGGGTTTCAATGGGTATTGCTTGTAGCTTTCGCGGATCAGTTCATCGAGGTATTTCTGATGGTCGACTATGGCCTCCCTGGGCATAATGAACTGGGTCTGCCCGCTTCGGTCCGCTATCAGTCTGAATCCGTAATCATAGTCCACCGAAATGCTATGACATATCGCGGTTGCGCTCTCCGGAAGGTCCAGGGCCTGCCGGATGATCTCATTTATTGCCTCTTCATTGAAATGCACTTTGAACCCGTGCTTTTCGTAAAAATCGGCTTCGAACATCCTGATCTGGTTGTAGAGCGCGAGGACTTCCTTAAAGACGGCTTCCGCGGGGACCCCGGCCCTGACGTGGTGATCCAGTACCAGATCGGTCCTCTCGGGGGTGAAAACGATCGGATAATTCTCGGCGAAATCTTTTCTTAAGCTGAAGACCCGGTTTCGAACAACGGCTTTTTCTTCATTGATAAGCTTATGATAGATTTCAGAATTCAGGGACCCGCCGGGGTCTTTGAGCAAAAGATCCAGTCCCTGTTCGGGGTTTTTCACGATATCTTCCGTAATGGCAAGATGCCGGATGTCGGATGAGGGCAGCTTTTTTTCAAATGGTAAAATAACTCTTTCGAGCACGCTTACCAGGCCCCGCGCACCGGTCTTCTCGGGGAAGGCCCTCTCGGCAAGCACGCGCAGCGATTCATCTTCGAACCGGATATCGATTCCGTAGCTCCGGAAGTCTTCCTTTTTACCGTTGATGATAGGGTTATTGGGATTTTTCAAAATCTGATACAAATCTTCCACTTCGAGCGGGTCGAGGATGGCAATCACCGGAAGCCTGCCCACGAATTCACTTTCGAACCCGAATTGAATCAGGTCCTCGGCCTTGACGTGCTTGAGAAACTGATTGTCGTTTTCTCGACTGTGTATCGGCGCTCCGAACCCGATTTCCTGCTTCTGAAGCCGCTTTTTAGCAATTTCGGCCAGACCGTTGAATGCCCCGCTCATGATGAAGAGTATATTTTTCGTATTGACGGTGCGTTTTTCGCGCTTTCCCGTTTTGCGGTAATGTTCGATCGCCTGCATCTGGGAGACCGGATCGTGCGGCACCTTGAGGTCGACTTCGGTTTCTTCCATGGGCTTGAGCAGTGCGCGCTGCACTCCGGTCCGGGAGACGTCCGGGCCGATAAGGTGCTGTGAGGATGCGATCTTGTCGATTTCATCGATATAGATGATACCATGTTCGGCGAGTTCGACGTCCTCATCGGCCTGAATCACCAACTCCCGGATAAGGTCCTCGACGTCCCCGCCCACATAGCCGGTTTCGCTGAACTTCGTGGCGTCGCCCTTTACGAACGGCACCGCGAGCTTCTGGGCTATCAGCTTTACCAGGTAGGTCTTGCCGACGCCGGTCGGACCGATCAGAAGGATATTGTTCTTTATCCTCCCCACCATTGGTTCGGTTCCGAATCTGGCGAGACCCTGGAGATATCTTATCCGGTTGTAATGGGTACAGATTTTTGTGGCTAGAGTGGCTTTGGGCTCGTCCTGCCGGACCACGAACCGGTTAAGATACGATTCCAGCTCCTCCGGTTTCATGTCGAAGCGTATTTTGTCGACCCCACCCTGGTTCTTTTGAATGTCGACGGGTTCACGAGAATGATCGGCGGCCATCATGGGTGAAATAACCTTGATTCGATATCCATATTTTTTGGAAAGATATTCGCTAAGCTCTTTTTCGAGCGTTTCCTGATCCGGGAAATTTGGAGGCTCGTATTGCATCGCCGAGGTCCCTTTCTAAATACAGCATTAACCAGCAATCTTCGTACTAATCTAAATTCTGTCCGCCTCGCCCGCAATGGCCTGATCCGTAAAGGGCGCCTCCGGCATTCCCCGCGGTCTGAAAATCATATCGATTTCATGCCTTATCTGATCGGAACTTTCGCAACTTTTCGAAACATACTTTATCGATGCAGAGAGGCCCATTGTTGTTATTATAATATTAATTTCAAGCTGGGGGTTTTACTAAAAACGCGGGGAATGGTTCTTTAGTTTAAAGTTGTCCCGCAGGGACCTCCCGGCCCCGCCAGGCGCACGCGCGAGGGCTATGCCCCCGGCTCTTTTGGCTTTTCCAGGAAAGACTATACTCTCATGAACACTAGTTTGAGTCTCCAATGCTATGTAAGCCTTTAAAATCCCCCTCGATCCCCCTTTACGAAAGGGGGAAGCAAAACCTGGTCCCTTGGGATTTGCACCGAGCATTTCTGAATTACGACACAGTCTCGAAAGCCGGGGTCCAGTGATCTTAACTGACCGAAAAGACACTGGATTACGGCTTGCGCCGGAATGACGGATTGTGCGTCTGCACCCCTCACAACTTTGTTGACAATGCACTGGTTGGAATCAGACCTCCTCGAACAGATCGACGTGAGAAAAGCTGGAGACATCGACAAGGCCCAGGTCAGTGATCTTTAACTCCGGGATAACCGGAAGCGTCAGAAAAGACAGGGCCATATACGGATTTTCCAGTTTTGCTCCCCAATCCTTTATAAGCGCTTTGAGCACTTTGAGCCTGGCCGAGACCTCGGAGGCCGGCCAAGGTGACATAAGCCCCGCAATCGGGAGCGGCAGGACCTCGACCAGGTCACCCACCGCGGCAGCCATGCCTCCGCCGGCCTCAATCAGGGCGGAGACCGCGGAGGTGATATCGGCGTCCGACACGCCCGCCGCGATGATGTTGTGGGAATCGTGGGCGAACGAGGTTGCAACAGCTCCTTTTTTCAACCCAAGACCGTGGACAAATCCGACCGCGGGGCGCATGCCCGCTACGTATCGGTTGTAGACCACAGTTTTGAGCAAATCGCGTTCCGTGTCGCAGACGACACAGCCGTTTTCGATCCTAGGCTCCAAGAGAAGTTTGCGCGTAAAAAGCGTTGCCTCCAATGCCCCGATTACCCGCAACTTACCGGGTTTGGCCGGGACAATGAGTTGCTCCGGACCGATCTCGGCCATACGCATCGGGCTTCCCGGCAGGGGCGGCATGAGCCGGCCGGCTGGGTCGGCAAGGAGTTTTCGTCCCCGCGCCACTTCGATTCCACCCTTGAATACCCGCATGGGGTCCCAGGGATTAAGGGTAGGGCTGAGGCTGAAATCGGCGATAAAGCCGGGGGCAAGCGCTCCGCGCCTTCGCAGGCGGAAATGATTGGCCGGGGTCCAGGAGGCAAGGGTGATGGCCCGCACGGGGTCCAATCCCATGGCCATCGCCCCGTTTATGATGGCATTCATGTGGCCTTTGGCGATGAGGTCGTCCGGATGCACGTCATCGGATACGAGCATGCAACGGGGCCAGGTCGAATCGTTTACGATTCCGATGAGCTCCGCCAGATCTTTGGACTGACTTCCCTGGCGAATCATGACCGTCATTCCGCGGGCCAGCTTTTCCGCCGCTTCCTCCAGGGTGGTGCATTCATGATCTGAGCCGATTCCACCGGCCATGTAGGCGTTGAGGTCCCTGCCCGTGAGCCGGGGGCAATGGCCGTCTATGACCTGGTCCTGAAAGAGCAGGAGTTTATCGATAACCTCCGGATCGGCGCCGATCACGCCCGGAAAATTCATCATTTCAGCCAGGCCGAGAAGATTTTCATTCGGGAGCAGGGATTGGAGGTCCACGCCGCTCAGGCTGGCGCCGGAGGTTTCCAGAGGGGAGGCGGGAACGCAGCTCGGCAGATTGATAAAAATATCCAGGGGAAGATGCCGCGCGCACTCGAGGAAATACCGAATCCCATCGAGGCCCAGCACATTTGCGATTTCATGCGGGTCCGCCACCACGGCGCTCGTTCCCCACGGCAGCACCGCGGCGCAAAAATTTGCAGGGCTCAGAAGAGAGCTTTCGATGTGAACATGGCCGTCTATGAACCCCGGGCTTACGTACATTCCATCGGCCCGTATGGTTTTAACGCCTTCATAGTCGCCCCACCCGGCAATGAACCCGTTATGAACGGCCAGGTCGGCGGACTCTATCTTTCCGGAAAAGACATTGACCAGGCGGCATCCCTTTATGCAGAGGTCAGCGGGCCGCAGGCCCCTGGCAGCTTCGATCAAAGCTTTCAAACGCACTGTATCGATCTTCATGGCCGCTCCAAGATGAGTTTGCATCCGAAATCCATTCCAACGCGCATCAGCGTCTTTTTGAATTTATATAGGAGGTGACCGGAAAATCAAAATGGAATGGTCACGGAGGGGTGAGAATATGACCGGTGGTGAAGAAAGCGGACCGGATGAAGGCCGGCAAACAGTTAATCAGGGAAATTAAAAGATTGCGGGATATGGGGACACAATTGCTCGATTCCCCGGGGCCAACATTTCGTTCGAGTCTACATTTTGTACTTGCTGAAATCGGAGGGGTCGAGCTTTTCGAGCATTTCAGCCCAACGTTCCTTGTTTTTCACGTCGAAGGCGGGTTTGGCTTCATCGGATTTGAGATATTTCGTAATTACTTCATCCCTGACAAAAATGGGTGCTTTTGTCCGCAGGGCGATTGCAATGGCGTCGCTTGGCCGCGAGTCCACAGTGCTGGTATGTTCGCCGTTTCTAATGTGGATCCGGGCATAATAGGTGTTGTTCTTCAGGTCGCAAACCTCTATGCGTTCGACTTTGACTTTGAGGTGGTCGAACAGGTTCCGGATCAGATCGTGAGTCATGGGCCGGGGGAACTGAATGTTTTCCAGTTCGGTAGCGATAGCCGTGGCTTCGAGCAGGCCTATCCAGATCGGCAGCGTTGTTTCGTCGGAAATGTCTTTGAGGACCAGGATCGGCGTGTTCGAATGGGGGTCCATCACAAGCCCGGTCACTTTCATCTGCTTGAACATGTTTTCCTCCAACCATGAGCCCCGGCAGTATCCCGGGCTGGATTCGTTAGGGTTGACAGGTCTAGAGATCTCTTCCAGACTGGGCCTTTGGTCGAACTATAACATCTCCTTTCAGGGAATGAGAATAAGCAAATGAGATTTTCACGCCAAGAATCTGTCCGCACGACGATAAAGGCGCTTCGAAGTTGATTATCCTGTTATGGGTCGTTCGTCCCGTCATCTGTCCGTTGGACGCCCTGCTTGGTCCTTCGACCAGCACATCGCGCACCGAACCGACCTCGGCGAGGTTTTTGCGGAGTGTGACATCTGCCTGAAAGGTTTGGAGTTCGAGCAAACGGTGCGCGGCCTCCTCAGGGGGCACCTTGTCCGGAAATGAAGCAGCGCTGGTATTGGGCCGGTCCGAATAGCGGAAAGAAAAAAGATTGTCGAACCGGACCTCTTCGAGCAAGTCCATTGTCTTTGTGAAGTCTTCTTCCGTTTCGCCGGGGAAGCCGACGATAATATCGGAGGTAAGCGCAATTTGCGGGCAGATCAGGCGAAGCCTGCGTATTTTTTCCATGTAGTCGGCGGCCGTGTAGCCCCTGTTCATGCGTTTTAAAATGCGGTCCGACCCGGCCTGCACGGGAAGATGGAGGTGTTTGCAGAGCGTATCCCCTTCGGCGAAGCATTGCATCAGTTCATCTGTAAGGTCCTTGGGGTGGGAAGTAGTGAACCGGATGCGCGCAATGCCGGTCTCAGTCCGGATGCGTCTGAGCAGGTCGACGAAAGTGGATTTTTCGTCAAGCCCTCTTCCGTATGAGTTCACGTTCTGGCCAAGCAGAAGGACTTCTCGGACGCCCGAATCCTCCAGCCGCCTGATCTCTTCGAGGATTTCCGAAGCCGGCCGGCTCCGTTCCGGACCACGCACATAAGGGACTATGCAGTACGCACAATAATTGTTGCAGCCCTGCATTATGGTGACAGGGGCCGTTACCCCTCCCCGCGGAAAGATTTCAGGGCCTCCGGGCCCAGGAAGGCCGTTTTCTTCGCCGGGCATGCAGACGAGCCTTCCGCCGCTTTCCTGGAGCCGTTGCAGCATCAGCCCCACGGAGCCCACCCCCCTTGTCCCTATGACCATGTCGAGGTGATCGAACCTGTCGAGCAGTTTCTCGCCGAGCTGCTGCGCCACGCAACCCCCGGCTATAATTTTCAGGTGCGGTTTTATCTTCTTGAGGCGGCGCAGGCTTCCGAGAAAAGAGTGGACTTTGTGTTCCGCCTTTTCGCGCACCGAGCAGGTATTGAGAAAGATAACGTCGGCCTCGCCGATGTCACTTACCGGCACATATCCCAGCGGGCCAAGCAACCGCTGGACCCGCAGCGAATCATATTCGTTCATTTGACAGCCGAAGGTTCGAACGTATAAACCGCGGGGACTGCCTGGATGGAAAGGAGGTTCGGACATAAAGGCCTAAAAGCTCATGCTCTCTTCGATCGAAACGAAGACGGGAAATAGACCCGGATACCCCGGTCACTGTTTTTTCATATCCGAGACTTGCTCGATCAGCGTGCTCATGATCCGCCGCGCCGTTTCCGGGTAATCTCTGATTATGATATCCAGGTCATCACTGCCGTATTTCTCGACGACGCTTTCGCCGATACTGCTTATGCAGATGTTAGCGTGGGAGCTGGGAAAGCCGAAAAACTCACCGGATTTGTAAATACGGGTGAGTTCCGTGCCGCCCGAGGTCACCCTCAACCCTCCCTCAGTCGATATAAGGCGATAGAGCTCGGTCCCGGCACTCGTTTCATCATATATAACCTGGTTGTCTTTAAAGAAACAGATGCGCTCTTCGTCTGCCTGGAAGGGTGTGGGGGGATCGAGTAGATAAAAAGTCGTCTGGGTAAGCTGGTGCAGGATTGAGATGAGCAAATTTTGAATCATCCTGGGGCTTTCATGGATAAGATGATCGAGGGTTTCAGGCCCGTACTTTGCTATCCTGCATTCCTGCAGCGCATATGCCGCGTAATAGGACGGTTTTTTCAATAAAAGGCTCTCCAGGCCGAAGATATCCTGCTCGTCAAGCGTCCTGATGATCTTTCCGCCCTTGATCAGCACCACCTGGCCGCTAAGGATCACAAGAAAGAAAGGACTTTGCTCTCCCTCTGTCATTATCGCCTGGCCCTTTTGGTAAAGCGCCATCTCCAGGGCCTGTGCCGGATGTTTCGTAAAATCCCCGATTGGCGGCAAAATTCCACTCTTTTCCGCGCGGATCGCCGGTAAGGATTCCCGTCGCCGGTGAAGCGCATTGATCTCATGATCTCATATCGGGATCACAATGGTAATTTGCAGCGGACGCGCCGGCAAATTCGATTCATTGCAATATCTTCCCTGGAAAAGGGGCCCAACAGCTTGTTAAACGGGTTGCTGCTTCTTTCACATAAGACTTTTAAGCCAATAGAGCACACCTTACAAGGAAATTGAGGCCGTGCTTCGAGCCGGACCGGGGCGGAACGCAGGTCCTCCGTGAAGGGCCCGGATATCTACATCCGATCTGAGGACCGCTACCCGGCCTTCTCATCGACCTCGCTCAGCTTTAAAGTTTCCCGTTCGGCTTCGAGTATACGGAGGATATCAGGCTCGCAGCCTGGCGCAATTGCTATGGCCACCAATCCCATCGCCTGGTCGATAGTCGATACGACGGCCAGGCCGGGGTATGCCTCGATGATGGATCTGAGGTAATGGACCCGGGAGGGGTCAATGATGTAGTTTCGCACGGCGCACTCTTCCGGAAGCGGCTGCAATTGTTTTTCTCCTTTTCCTGGAGTCGCTTATATGATAGCAAATAATCCATTAAAAAGGAAAACTTGAGCCGAAAAGCCATTAGGGTTCACTGCTAGGAACGTGGAGAACTCTGAGAGCATGTCACCGCGAAGGGCAGATAATTTAGACAGGATTAACAGGATTGAAACGGCTCCTGTTTTGCCTTTGGCCTGTTGTTTTCCTGTTAATCCTGTAAATTCTGTCAAAGGTCTTTTTGCCACTCTGCGCTCTCGGCGTATTCAGCGGTGAACGGTTAGTGTGGCTTGAAAATTGCGGAGCAATGCCGCGGGATAACCACTGATGCGAAAATATATAACCATCCCTGTTTACGTTTTTTTACTTCTGAGTTCGGTCCTGGCCATCAGCGGGTCCAGTCCGGCCGCCGAAGAGCCACGGTCCGCCACTTTTTTCAGCCAGGGCCAGGCCGCCTACGACCCGCAGGACCATGCGAAGAGCCAACAGCAGGCGATCCAGGATTTTATGGCCCAGGGGCTCACACAGGCGATGGGTTCCTTTCTCAGCCCGACCCAGATGGGTACCCAGTTCTCCGAGATTCAGAAAAGGCTGCTGGCCAAACCATCCAAATACGTGGACTCTTACCAGGTTTTTTCTGAAAGTCAGACCGACGGAATGTTTCGGGTGGTCGGGCAGGTTACGGTTTCCATGGACGTCCTCAGAAAAGACCTGGAGCAGTCGGGAATTCTTTCCGCGCAGCAAAAACCCAAGGTTGCGCCTGCCCCTTCGGAGGAAGTTAGCGCTCCCGCCTCAGAGACTGAGGGTGAGCAGGCGCAGGATGAAGGGGATCGGGGACCCGCTCGGGAGGTGCAGGGTTCGCATCCCGAGGCCTCTCAGCCCCAGCCGGCCCAGGGGGGTGAGAACCTGCCGGCTTCCCGCGGAATCTCAGCCACGAAAGGTGAAATCCTCTGGGTTGTTTCAGAAAAATGGGAACAGGAGTGGGAACTCCCGACCGAGGGCGCCGGAGATCGTTTTCTGTTTGCCCGAAGTCTGGGCCAGGAAATGGACGATCATAATTTTTCCATTCATCTACCTCTGACCGGCTCCGTGAGGATGGACCTCTCAGGCAGTGTGCCTTCCTCCCAGGTGATTTCACTTGCCGAGGGGCTTGGCATACAGGATGTGGTGGTCGGCAAGGTGTCTTACATGCAGGACCGCAACAGCAAACAGGTGTGGCTCGACGCCAGTCTGCGCGTCATCAGGATCGGGCAGGGCAAGTCGGAATTCGAACTTCACAAGGCCCAGAGCATGGAGGACCTTACCAACCAGGATGGGGCGCTCGAGCTTGCCAGACTGATCGGTCCTCAACTGGTGAGCCTGCTTGGCGGTCCCAGGCCCGGACGCGTTACGGGCGGTTCGGGTCCCGGGCAGGGCGGTCCTTCAGAGCAGACTGGAAGTGTGGGCCCGCTCACGATCTATCTGCCTTCTACCCAGTTTTCATTCTGGAGTGAATTGGAAGGTATTCTGCGCCAACAGTGGAAAAACATGCAGATAAGCGGCCTGGAGATTGGGCCGGCCGAAGGCGTCGTGAAGCTCGATGGGGTCAGCGGGGATTACATACTGAAAATGAGCGGGACTTCGCTTCCGAGTGGTGCGACGCTCCGGGTGGATTCCTATTCGACAGAGGCGCATACGATGAAAATATCGTTTGCCCCCCCTGGAAAAGTCCAGGTTGAAACGAAATGACCATACCAAACCTGCTTACGCTCGGGCGCATTCTCCTGACACCTCTGCTTGCCTGGCTTTTGCTGCGAAAATCCATGGGGGCGGCGTTTATCGTCTTCTTGATCGCCGGTTTGACGGATGCCTTCGATGGGCTGTTTGCCAGGGTCCTCAACCAGAAAAGCCGCCTTGGTTCCCATATAGACCCGCTTGCCGACAAGTTCCTCCTCGTGACCTCGTTTATTTTGCTGTGGAACATCGGTGAAATACCTCTTTGGCTGGTGTCGATCACCGTCGGGCGCGATTTTTTGATTCTGTGCGGATTTTTCGTCCTTGTTATTTACCGTGTGCAATTTGAGATAAGGCCCCTGGCTTCCAGCAAACTCACGACCTTCTTTCAACTGGGAACGGTTTTCGCGCTGCTCGGCAAACCTATTCTGGAACTTCAGGGGTGGATGTACACGGCCCTGTTCTTTACAACGGCAGGGTTTTCCGTATTGAGCTGGGCGCAGTATCTTTTTAGAGGGCTGTCCCTGCTCAAACGGCATGGGGTGGGGAGGTCGGCCGGCGGGGGGAGAGCTCCGGATGAGACACCGGTCAAATGATGTTTTTCTTGACATAACAGGGCCGGCTCGTTATAGATCAAGAGTTTAGTAGGCACGTAGCTCAGTGGGAGAGCGCTACCTTGACGCGGTAGAAGCCGGCGGTTCGAAACCGCCCGTGCCTACCAGCTGTTGAAGCAGATTGTTCTTGCAATGTGGAGGTTCGTCTAATAACTTGGCTGGTTGCCTAATTGGACCCGGATCACGGCAGGAAGATATATTTCGGTACTGATGGATAATTTTTCCATCCAAGGCATCTTTCCAAAAACGGTGGGGGTGCCTTTTTTGTTACGGACCCAAACTGCTCGAAAACCGGCATCAGACATATTAGGAACGAAATATGGCGAAAGAGATCGAGATTAGCCTTCCCGATGGAACTAAGCAAAGCGTTGCCCAAGGGACCGCCGTTTCGGAAATTTTGGGCAAAAAGGGGCATTCCCGGGATGGTTATATTGCCGCAAAGCTAAACGGCCAACTTGTGGATCTGTCCCGCGGGGTCGAAGATGATGCGGTCCTGGAAGGGGTCGAGGCCGATTCGCCGGCGGCGCTTGAAATTCTGAGACACAGCGCTGCGCATATTATGGCCCAGGCCGTAAAGTCGATTTTTCCGGAGGCGCGCATCGCCATCGGTCCGGCAATCGAAAACGGCTTCTACTACGATTTCGACGTTGCCAGGCCGTTCACGCAGGAGGACCTGGAAAAAATCGAAGCAAAGATGAGGGAAATCATTTCGCAAAAGCTTCCCTTTTCGCGCAGGGATATGCCACGCGAAGAGGCGATCGGCTTCTTTGCGGGGCTGGGTGAAATATATAAGGTCGAGCTTTTGGAGGGGTTCACAGACCCCGTCGTATCTATTTACCGGCAGGGTGACTTCATAGACCTGTGCCGCGGCCCTCACATTCCCAATTCCGGTTTTTTGAAGGCTTTCAAGCTCACAAGCGTTGCAGGGGCCTACTGGCGGGGAGATGAGCGAAACCCGATGCTCCAGCGCATCTATGGGACGGCCTTCCTGGATGTCGAGTCGCTGAAAAAATATCTCACATTTCTGGAGGAGGCCCAAAAGCGTGATCACCGGCGGCTGGGAAAGGAACTCGATCTGTTCAGTTTCTCGGATGAAGTTGGCGCCGGAATGGTTATTTACCACCCCAAGGGGGCGCTGATACGCCACATACTGGAGAACTTCGAAAAACGGGAGCACCTGCGCCGTGGCTATCAGATAGTGATTGGCCCTACGCTGCTCAAGACCGAATTGTGGAAAAGGTCCGGCCATTTCGAGCACTATCGCGAAAATATGTATTTCACGGAGATCGACGAACAGTCCTACGGTGTAAAGCCGATGAACTGCCTGTCGCACATGATTATATACAAGTCCAAAATCCGCAGCTACCGCGACCTGCCTTTGCGTTACTTCGAGCTGGGCACGGTGCACCGGCACGAAAAATCCGGCGTATTGCACGGTCTGCTGCGGGTCCGGCAGTTTACTCAGGACGATGCTCATATTCTGTGCATGCCCGGCCAGTTGAACGATGAAATCAAGAGCATTATTGATTTCATTATAGAGGTGATGGGGATCTTCGGCTTCGAATTTGAGATGGAAATCAGTACCCGGCCGCAAAAATCCATCGGTACCGACGAAGACTGGGAACGGGCGACGGGCGCTCTCATGAAAGCGCTCGAAGAGAAGGGGTTCCGGTATCAGATATGTGAAGGAGAGGGCGCTTTCTACGGGCCGAAGATCGACGTCAAGCTAAAAGACGCCCTTGACCGGCGCTGGCAGTGTGCAACGATCCAATGTGATTTCACGTTGCCTGAAAGATTCGATCTGACTTACGTAGGTGCTGATGGGGCGAGGCACCGGCCGGTCATGGTGCACCGCGTGATCCTGGGCGCTATCGAGCGCTTCCTGGGGGTGCTCATAGAGCATTATGCCGGGGCTTTCCCGGTCTGGCTGGCGCCCCTGCAGGCGATGATCGTCACGGTTACCGACGCTCAGATCGATTTTGCCAGGGAAGTCTGCCGGCAGCTCCAGAGCCGGAGCGTTCGCGTGGAAGTCGATATGAGAAGCGAAAAGTTAGGCTATAAGATTCGTGAAGCCCAGATGCAGAAAATCCCTTACATGCTCGTTATCGGGAACAAGGAGGTCGAACAGGGGGCAATCGCGCCGAGGAAACGGGATGGAACGCAACTGAGCCTAATGAGCCCGGAGCAGTTTGCCGAATTAGTGGAAAAGGAGTGCATCGAGTCCAGCAAGGGGCGTGTGGGTTTGGACATTGTTTAGATTGACCCGGTGTCAATCTATACCGAGGTGGAAATAGACTCTAGTTAGAAGGAGAAACGACTCTGGAGAAACAGACAAACGTGAATGAAAAGATTCGAGCGCCGGAAGTCAGGGTGATCGGGCACGACGGCCAGCAGCTGGGCATTATCCCCATCAGAAAAGCATTGGAACTGGCCGCGATGGAGCATTTGGATCTCGTTGAAGTGGCCCCGAACGCCGCTCCCCCTGTTTGCAAGGTGATGGATTACGGGAAGTTCAAGTACCAGCAGAACAAGCGTTCCCAGGAGGCCAAGAAGAAACAGACCGTGATCCAGGTAAAAGAGGTAAAGATTCGCCCAAAGACCGACGAGCACGATCTTCAGGTGAAAATCCGCCACATCAAGCGTTTTCTCGCTCAGAAAGATAAGGCAAAAGTCACGATACTTTTCCGCGGCAGAGAAATCGCCTACGCCGATCAGGGGATGAGAGTGCTGGAACGGATACGGGAAGAACTCAAGGACGAAATCCTGATTGAACAGCAACCTAAAATGGAAGGTCGTAACCTGATCATGATTGTGGCTCCGAAATCCTGAAAAATTCATCAAATCCACCTTAAGTTGTTGACTCTTGATCGACTCCTAAATAAACTGTTATTTTTGTGCCTTGACGCTTCCGGCGATAAACCAGGCTTTTTGCCTGGTTTAGTCCAAAGGCCGGCAAATTCGGGCAGAACAAGATTCCCCTTCCTCAACAGATTTGGCGGGTCTTTCGATCACCTGCGGGTTGGGGGTTGAGTCCTTGTCAGAAAGATCCGAATCGGAAACCGCCGGTGTGCCATCCGGGTGTTTCCGGATGGAAACGAGTCTATTTTTGTCTGGGCTGGCGGTTTTTGAGCTAAGCCGTCAGGGCTTCTGAGTCAATGGAGGATATTCGTAATGCCCAAAATGAAAACCAATCGTGCCGCCGCCAAACGATTCCACATAACCGGCACCGGTAAGATCGTCAGGGCCAAGGCTTTCAAGAGCCATATCCTGACCAAGAAAAGCCCGAAAAGAAAACGCGCTCTGCGCAGAGACACTGTAGTCAATGCCATAAACGTCAGGGCGCTCAGGCGGATGATGCCTTATCTGTAAACCAGCTCTCAGCTCTTAGCAGTTCGCGGGCACAATAACCGATGTCTGGCGGCTAAGAGTTCATATCACAGGAGTTTTCGATGCCTAGAGTCAAAAAGGCGGTGAAGTCGCGTGCGAGGCGCAAAAAGATCCTCTCGGCGGCAAAGGGATATCGAGGGGGGCGTGGCACTCTGCTTCGCACGGCGAAGGAAACCGTCGAACGCGCCTTGAAGTTTGCATACCGCGACAGAAAACAGAAAAAGCGCGACTTCAGAAGTCTGTGGATTATGCGCATCAATGCGGCGGCGCGGCAATACGAGCTGAGCTACTCCAAGTTCATGAACGGCTTGAAGAAAGCCAACATAGCACTCGACAGGAAAGCCCTGGCGAATCTTGCGGCTACAAACCCGGAAGCGTTCGCCGAGCTGGCCAAGATCGCAAGAGAAGCTGCATAGGAAATGAAAGAGGCTGTTGAGAACCTTACTGAGACGGCCTCGCGAGTCCTTTCCGGGCTGGAGGAGGACCCGAGGGCCCTCGATCAGGCCCGGGTCCGTTTTCTGGGAAGAAAAGGAGAGCTGGCCCAGCTTTTCAAGGAACTGGCGAAGGTCCCCGAGCAGGAGCGCCGGGAAATCGGCAGATTGCTCAATGAAGCAAAATCGCGTCTGGAGGAGATTTTCGAGCAAGCGGCTCAGAGGAGCCGCGATTTTGATGCCGCCAGGGGTGAAGCAATCGATGTAACGGCCCCCGGCAGGCTGCCGCTCACTGGTCGCCTGCATCCGATCACCCAGACGGCGATGGAAGTCTGCCGTATTTTCAATTGGCTTGGGTTCGAAGCGGTCGAGGGCCCCGAGATCGAGCTTGACTACTACAATTTCGAGGCCCTGAACCTCCCCAAAGACCATCCGGCCAGGGATATGCAGGACACTTTCTACATCTCTGATGAGGTGGTGCTGAGAACGCACACCTCGCCGCTCCAGGTCCGGGTGATGGAGAAACGAAAGCCGCCGGTCCAGGTAATTGCCTTCGGCAGGACCTACCGCCGTGATTCGGACGTTACGCATACGCCAATGTTTCACCAGGTGGAAGGATTGATGGTGGGCAAGGACGTATCCTTTGGAGATTTAAAAGGCATCCTCTCCTCCTTTGTCCATCAGATGTTCGGTCCCGAGGTAGCACTTCGTTTCCGGCCCAGTTTTTTCCCGTTCACAGAGCCGAGCGCCGAGGTGGATATCGAGTGCGTCATGTGCCGGGGAAAGGGCTGCCGTGTCTGCAAGGGCACCGGATGGCTCGAGATTTTGGGGTCGGGAATGGTTGACCCGGAGGTCTACAGGCATGTCGGCTATGATCCGGAGGAAGTGACCGGTTTTGCTTTCGGTCTTGGAATTGAGCGGATAGCAATGCTGAAATTCGGAATCGACGACCTGCGGCTGTTTTTTGAAAACGACCTGCGTTTTCTCGAGCAGTTTTAGAGGCCTCGGGTGCGTTCGAAAATGGACCCCATATTGCAAATCGTATTCGTTCCGATGTAAGTGCTTTGCATTCGCCGGGCAGAGGCCGAATCGGCGATCCGTTGACGGTCCTGGCAGACTGGAACAATCAAGATTTCAGATTCCCACCTCTGTCCCCATTCATGGCGGCCGGGCGTGGGAATTATCATTTTACGGGGCATGTGCGAACAACAGGTCAGGTATGCGGCTTTCGGCCGATTACAGGAATGATCAATGTTGATAAGCTTGAAGTGGCTTTCGGACTATGTCGACTACCCGCTTTCCGCAGAGCGGATCGCAGAGGGCCTGACCATGGCCGGGTTAGAGGTGGAATCGCTGTCATTGCGCTATCCTCAACTCAAAAACGTCCGGACGGCGCGGATTGAAGCGGTAGAGCCTCACCCGAATGCCGAGCGGTTGAAGATCTGCGTGGTCTCGTACCAGGGCGGCCCGCTCAGGATCGTTTGTGGCGCTCCGAATGCGCGGGCCGGAGCAATTGTTCCGCTCGCTCTTGCCGGGGCTGAACTCCCGGGCGGGTCGGTCCGGGAAGTCAAGGTGCGCGGCGAGCTGTCGAAAGGGATGCTGTGCTCGGAAAAAGAACTTGGGTTGGGCGAAGACCACAGTGGAATCTGGATTCTTCCCTCCGGCACGCCGGTTGGGGTCCCGCTTGATGAGGCGCTCGGAATCAGGGACTTTCTGATGGAGGTCGCGATCACCCCCAACCGCGGGGACTGCCTCTCCGTGGTGGGCATAGCCAGAGAAGTGGCCGCGCTGTGTAAGACATCCGTCAAGTATCCTTCTAGCGTGGTCGATGAAACCGGTGTCCGCATCGAGACGTTGACATCCGTGACGATAGATGATGACGAAGGCTGCCCGCGTTATTCCGCCAGGCTGATCCAGGGCGTAAAGACGGGGCCTTCCCCGGAATGGCTAAAAAACAGGGTGGAGGCGCTTGGTATCCGGTCGATCAGCAACATTGTCGACGTTACCAACTACGTTATGATGGACCTTGGGCAGCCGCTTCATGCTTTCGACTTCGAACGGCTGCGCGAGCGCCGTATAGTGGTTAGAAAAGCGGCGCCCGGTGAACGGTTTGTAACGCTTGACGGCGTCGAGCGCGATCTGCCCGAAAACGCCGTAATGATTTGCGACGGGGTCGGTCCGGTTGCGATAGGCGGCATCATGGGCGGTCTCAACTCGGAAATCGGGCCGGATACCAGGACTGTTCTTATTGAAAGCGCCTACTTCGATCCGCTCTCGATTCGGAGGACCAGCAGGAGGCTGGGACTCAAAACCGAGTCGAGCTATCGGTTCGAGCGCGGCATAGATCCGGAAGGCGTGCTCAGGGCCCTTGACCGTGCGGCGGGGCTTATGCTCGAGGTCGGGGGCGGCGCGGTCGCGGTGGGAAAAATAGATGTATATCCGAAACCGATAAAAGCTCCGGAAATAGTCTTGCGGGTAGACAAAACCAACCGGTTCCTGGGGACCGGGTTGTCCGCCCCCGAGATGAAGGAGATCCTGGAGCGCATCGAAATGCACGTCGACGAGCTTGACTCGGATC
Source organism: Syntrophobacteraceae bacterium (assembly GCA_050008735.1). Classification (GTDB taxonomy): domain Bacteria; phylum Desulfobacterota; class Syntrophobacteria; order Syntrophobacterales; family Syntrophobacteraceae; genus SbD1. Next base: position 6,879 of record JBEKMB010000077.1, on the reverse strand, counting down.
GACTCCTGGTGCTTGCGCCCAGTTTCAGGGGGGACATTACAAGGGAGATCGACCTGTGCGAAGAAGTCGCAAGGCTTTCGGGCTATGATGGGATCCCGGTTACCAGCCCGGTCGCCGCGGTTCAGGCGGCGGTTTTCGATCCTCACCAGAGGGCGCGCAAGGACCTGAGAGATCTGCTGAGCGGTGTGGGGTTCTTCGAGGTTATCAACTATTCTTTTATATCCGATGAATCTATCCGTAAGCTCGGCTATTCGCAGGCCGATCCAAAGATGGCCCCGGTCCGGATCAAAAACCCCCTGAGCGATGAGCAGGCCGTGATGAGAACGACCCTGTTGCCGGGGTTGCTTCAAAATGCCCGTTACAACTTTGACCACCGGAGCGAAAATTTCAGGATTTTTGAACTGAGCAAAATTTTCCTTCCGAGAAAAGACGACCTGCTGGCCGATGAGCCTCACCACCTCGCCGGGGTGCTTGCAGGCAAACGTGTCCCGCAGGACCTTTACAGCGAGGGAGATCTGGACTTCACCGATGTCAAGGGAGTGGTCGAAGCCCTTTTCAGGTTCATGAGGATCGACGATGTAAGGTTCCGGGCGCAATTGTTGCCACCGTGGCTCGACCCGAATGCGTCGGCATCGGTCTTCGCCGGCGCAGAGCGGGTTGGGGAACTCGGTAAGGTCCATTCCCGGGTGAGGGAAGCATTTGATCTCAAGCGGCCCCTGTTTGCCTTCAGGCTCAACTTTGACAGGCTCTTCGCGCTGAGGGGGCCGACCCCGGTCTATGGAGGGCTTCCAAAATTCCCGCCCGTTGAGCGTGATATGGCCCTGATCGCAGACGGGAAAATGCCGGTGGAGGAGCTCTTTGATTTTATTCGCTCGTTGAATGAACCTCTGGTGGAAAGTGTCGAGATATTTGATATATTCAGGAGCGATCAACTCGGCGCCAACAAGAAGAGCATAGGCTACCGTCTTACTTATCGAGCCCCTGACCGGAGCCTCACCGACGAGGAGGTAAATGCCCTCCACGCTGAATTGATCAAAAAGGTGACGGCCAGGTTTGCAGTTTCGCTGAGGTAAAAGAACCGTGAGCGAACAGGAAAATCAAAAAGATGTTTCAATGGACAGGAAACTGCCTTGTGAGGTGACTTTCGAGACAGACGAAAAGACCTTTCGAGGGACTTCCGTGCATTTTAACGAGAGGGGAATGCTGGTATTGTGCAAAAACCCGCCCTCATTGAATGCAAGGGGAAAAACGACCCTCCGGTTTCCCGGCTACAGGCACGCAATCGAACTGAGTGGGGAAGTGGTTTGGACCAATATTTACGGTCCGGGAGATTCTCTTTCGCCTAAAGGAATGGCGATAAAATTCGTAAATATCGAAAAGGACCAGGAAAGGCTGCTCACCGGGCTTGCCGAACAGTATGAATCGTTGAGCAGCATTTATTCCTGTTATTATACGTAGGAAGGCCCGGGAAGAAGGGAGCGGGAAGCAAAAGGCTTTCTCACTCCAGGCTTTCCGCTCCCTTCCTCCCGGTTGGCGATGCCTTGTTCCCCGGATCAGACGCTTCGATCCGGGAAATTTTGTTTTGAAGAGGAATATTCTTGGGGTTTGTCGAAATAGCCCTTGTTGCCATAGCTATCGGCTGCGACGCTTTTGCGGTTGGCCTGGGCGTAGGTGCGCGGTTTTGCAATCAGAGGCAGATATTCAGGCTCTCCTTTCACTTTGGCTTCTTTCAGTTTATTATGCCGATCCTGGGATGGCTTCTCAGCCGGCGGCTCCCTGGAATGCTAATGGTTTGGGCCCCGTGGATAGCTTTTACGCTCCTTTTTGCCATCGGTGCGAAAATGATCTGCGAGAGCCTGTTGAGCAAGAAGGCCGATCCGGTGCACTGCAGCGATCCGACCCGCGGATTGAGTCTATTTATTCTGTCGGTGGCGGCAAGCCTGGACGCCCTCGGGGTCGGCTTCAGCATGGGGATCTTGAACCGGGGTCTGATCATCCCGGCCATATGGTTCGGGGTAACGGCGGGCGTGATGACCTGGGTGTCAATGAAACTGGGCAGCCGGCTTTCGACAAAGTTCGGCCGCTGGGTGGAAGTGGCTGGGGGCTTAATTCTGATCGCGATAGCCATCGAGTTCGTTTTATAGTGAATAGGGAATAGGGATTAAGCATCTGAAGAACAAGTGAGAGGTTAGCGGAAGATATGCTGCTCACGAGTCACTATTCATTGTCGTTGGAGAAACAATGGCGAAAAGACTGGAAACGGCTTTAAAAGACCACCTTTTCGATGCGGAAGGTGCGAGTCTTTGCAGGAGGGTCCGCGACTACTTCGGCTGGCAAATAGGAGAAGCGCGGGTAATAAGTATACTGACCCTGGATGCCGGTCTATCTGACGCAGAACTCGAAGCGGTGCGGACCGAGATTTTCACGAATCCTGTAACCCAGGTATCCGGATATGACAGCCTGGCCTCCGGTTTCGACTGGGCGATTTGGGTAGGATACAGGCCAGGGGTCCGCGATACCGCGGGCAGCGTTGCAATAGAGGCTATAGGCGATTATCTCGGCAAAGCGCTGCCCCCGGATGCGGCTGCCTACACATCCAGGCTCTTTTTGCTCAAAAACGCCCCTCTTTCGCGAAGCCAGGCCGAAACCATAGCGCGTGAGCTTCTTGCAAACGAAATCATCCAGCAATGGCGCCTCTATTGCGGCGCCGAATGGAACGAAAGCGAGGGGACGGGCGTAATTGTACCGAAGGTGCTTCTAGCCCACACACCCTCTTTTTCAGAAATCCCAATCGAAAGCGACGAGCAGCTTGCGGGGCTGAGCGACCAGAGAAACCTTGCGCTCAACCGGAACGACATCCCTGTCATCAGGAACTACTTCCTCCGGCCGCAAGTGCAGGAAGCGCGCGCGAAATTCGGTCTTGGCGCCCCGACGGACGTCGAACTGGAGGCGATCTCCCAGGCTCGGAGCGATCATTGCAATCACAACACATTCCGTGGGAAGTTCGGCTATCGTGACCTGCTCACAGGCGAAGAATTCACCGTGAGCAATCTTTTCAAGACCTGCATCGAAGCCCCTACGCTCCGGATTCAGGAGCAGAAAGACTGGGTTGTCTCGGTTCTGTGGGATAACGCCGGGGTTGCGCGATTCAATGAGGACTTCAACTACTCGGTTACAGGTGAGACCCATAACAGCCCATCCAACATGGAGGCCTATGGGGGCGCACTCACCGGAATAGTCGGAATTTACCGCGATATAATGGGCACCGGAAAGGGATCGCGCCTCGTTGCGGGCCTTTACGGCTATTGCGTCGGACCCCGCGACTACAGGGGCCCGCTCAAGCCGCACCTTCATCCCAGGCGGCTGCTCGACGGAATTGTCGAAGGCGTAAAGGACGGCGGCAACAAGCACGGGGTGCCCACACCATTTGGAAATCTCTTTTTCCATCCCTCATATCTGGGGAAATGCCTGGTGTTTGTGGCGTGCCTCGGTATCATGCCCCGCAGGATTGCTGGAAAGCCGGTCGAGCTCAAGCGGCCGGGGGCAGGCGACCTCATCGTCATGTGCGGTGGACGGGTGGGCAAGGACGGAATTCACGGGGTTACGGCCTCCAGTGAGAGCTACAGTGCCAACACCCCCGCCGGCCATGTCCAGATAGGCGACCCCTACACGCAGAAGAAGATGCACGATTTTCTGCTCGAAGCGCGCGACGAAGACCTCATTACGTTCATTACCGACAACGGGGGCGGGGGCCTGTCCTCTTCCATCGGCGAATCGGCCATGTTGGCCGGCGGCGCCTGCGTCGAGGTGGACAGGGTGCCCCTTAAGTATGAAGGTCTCGATGTATGGGAGATATGGGTATCGGAGTCCCAGGAGCGCATGAGCGTGGCGATCAGGCCCGAGGCCCTGGACAGGTTCATGGAGCTTTCGCGCAAACACGAAGTCGAGAGCACGGTGATCGGCATCTATGAAAATACGGGAAAGCTGCGCCTGAGATATGGGGGAAAAACCTGCGCATATCTGGATCTAAGCCTTTTTTCGGAAGATTTCCCCCAGTGGAATTTCGATGCCGAGTGGTTGGCGCCCCGTGCGCGCGGACTCGTCGAACCGGCAATGGCCGAACCAACAGATTACGGTTCGCTCCTGCATGCCCTGCTTGCAACCCCAAATTTGAGCAGCAGGGAGTGGATACAGAGGCAATACGACCACGAAGTCCAAGGCGGCAGCGCGGTCAAGTTCATGACCGGCAGGGGCCGGGACGTGCCAAACGATGCCGCGGTAATCCGGCCCGTCCTTGGCACAAACACCGGTCTGGCGGTTGCGCAGGCCCTTCTGCCCACCTACTCTGAAATTGATGCCTACCACATGGTGGCTGCGACAATAGATGAGGCTGTGAGGCGTATCCTGGCGGTTGGCGGCAGGCTGGACCAAATCGGGGGCGTTGATAACTTTTGCTGGCCGAACATCCAGTACGATCCGGTTCAAAATCCGGACGGCCGTTACAAAGCGGCACAGCTCGTGCGTGCAAACCTGGCCCTTCGCGACCTGTGCCTTTCCTACGGCATCCCGCTTCTTTCGGGCAAAGACAGCATGTATGTGGACGGATATCTTTCCGGCGCATTCGGTGAACGGCACAAGATCAGCGGCCTGCCCACCATGCAGTTTACGGCGACCGGGATTGTCGAGGATGTGCTGAAATCACAGACACTGGAGGCAAAACTTTTTGGCGACCTGGTCTATGTGCTCGGGACCACAGCTAACGAGCTCGGTGGCTCCGCGTACTATGACCTTTTCGGATATAGCGGGCTGAATGTGCCGAAAGTGGAAGGTTTCACCGAGCCAAACCGCCTGGAACCCGAGAAATTCGACTCCCTCCTGAGTCTTTATAAGGCGGTCGAGAGGGCGATTTGTTCGGAGGTTTTTGCCTCCTGCCACGGAATATACCGGGGCGGGCTGGGAGTCCACGCTGCAATGGTCGCTATCGGCGGCCAATGCGGATTGACCCTGGACCTGGCCAAAGCTCCAGGCGCCGGCGATGGTAGTATCCGGGACGATCGGTTTGTTTTCAGCGAATCATGCGGGCGATTCCTGGTGACCGTACCCAAAGAGAGGCGCAAGGAGTTTGAGAGTATTTTCGATGGGTTGCCATATGGGTTGGTGGGTGAGGTGACTGAAAATCCCGAACTGGTTATCAAGGGCAGATCAGGTAAAGAGCTGTTGAGGGAAAATATCTTTTCACTGCGTCGATCCTGGACTGGAAATGGTTGAGATGCGATCGATGTTGGATGCCCTGTGGCAGAGGAACATTATCGAACCATCATGTAAGTTCTGGAAAGGCAGCGTGTAGATGGGAAATCCGCTGGTCGGAATCATAATGGGAAGCAACTCGGACATCCCGGTCATGGAGGAAGCTGTACGGGTCCTGGAAAAGTTCGAAATACCCTACGAAATGAAAGTCTTCTCAGCTCACAGGACACCCGATGAAGCCGCCGAATACGCGAAGGCACTGGCGGGCCGAGGCATCAGGGTGCTGATAGCCGGGGCCGGCTGGGCCGCCCATCTTGCAGGCCTTGCCGCCGCCCAGACGACTGTCCCCGTTATCGGTGTTCCGATCGACTCATCTCCACTTAACGGGATGGACTCCCTTCTTTCAACCGTCCAGATGCCCCCGGGCGTTCCCGTTGCCACGATGGCAATAGGCAAAGGCGGCGCCTACAACGCGGCGGTTTTCGCCGTCCGGATTCTATCGCTTCTCGATCCCGATCTTGCGCGGCGATACATCTGTTTCATAAAGAAGATGGCCGAAGACGCGGCATCGAATAACAACAGCGAATTTCAGCAGTGAAAATTAAGGGCTCAAAAGGTCTCATACCAGCTATCTCCAGGCCCCGCCAGGCGCACGCGCGAAAGCGCGCGGGGCCGAGCCCCGGGCTGTTCCCCCCGCTCTTTTAGCTTTTCTAAAAAAGACAGTATTCTCATCATTTCCCGTTGAGCTTGCCGAGCCTTACTCGCCTTCGCTGTTTCCAACAATTTTAAACTGAGAAATCATTCCCGCGCTTTGTTCGGGTGCGCTAAAAATTATCAACTTTGATGCAACTTCGTATCATTGATCGTCGCGCCTATTTGCAATCGGCATGTTCGATTACTAAAGTGACAGGGGCAGCACTGCCAGTCGTTACAAAATACTTGACAAGTTCAATCTGCCGGTTCTTAATGTCCTCTAAGTTGATTTCAATAGTCAAGATGCTGGACCGCCGAAGGAACATGTTCTTATACGTTCCAACTAGGGAATCCGCCGGGACTTGATCGTGCAACCGTGTAAACGAATTCAAAAAAGGAGAATCGACATGGGAAAGGTATTTGAGGACAACAGCCTGACTATCGGTCACTCGCCGCTGGTCCGCATCAATCGAATCACGGCAGGGCTGCCCGGCACCGTATTGGCAAAGATCGAAGGGCGCAACCCCTCCTATTCGGTTAAGTGCCGGATCGGGGCGGCCATGATCTGGGCTGCCGAAGAGCAGGGAAAGCTGAAACCCGGCCAAAGGGATGTAACCGTGATCGAACCGACCAGCGGCAATACGGGAATCGCCCTGGCGTTTGTGTGTGCGGCCAGGCAATATCCTCTGATTCTGACCATGCCTGAAACCATGTCTGTTGAGCGCCGGCGCATGTTGAAAGCATTTGGGGCGGAACTGGTCTTGACCGAAGGCGCCAGGGGCATGCCCGGCGCCATAGCCAGGGCCGAAGAGATAGCGGCAGGCGACCCCCCAAAATACTATATACCTCAGCAGTTCAAGAATCCGGCCAATCCGGAGATCCATTTCAAGACAACGGGCCCGGAGATTTGGGACGATACCGACGGGGGCATCGATGTCC
>JBEKMB010000076.1:0-21234 GCA_050008735.1 Syntrophobacteraceae bacterium | reverse complement strand
GCCGAGCGCTCGGCGCCGGCCAAAGGCCGCCGCCAAAGCGCCATACTAGGGGGTGTGGGGGGCTTAGCTCCCCACGTTTTTAAAAAGCGTCCTTTGATACATTCTTGAACGCAACTTCGTATCAAACCGGTTCGCGCGGTTCGCGCAATGGTTTCGGGGCGAGTTGCCGGGGATCGGCGCGACTGAATCGGTTTTGAATCCTCGAATGATTTCGGAAGTATGCGACTCAACGTATGCATCCGCCTTCACCACTGCAGGTCTTGGCATACAATCCGGTTTGCTTCCGTCAAAAGAGTTCTTTGCCGCCCCCGGATCAGGTTCGGGGCGTCCCATCGCCGAGCGCCCGGCGATGGAGCGCTCCCCCGCGCTTTTGGCGTTTCCAGGAAAGACTGTATTTTTGTGAGCGCAACTTGGGTGCGTCAGGCCAAGCCGGGACATTGGGAGAGGGTGCGAAAATCTCTGAAATTTCTCATTGGGACCCAGGATCAACAAGTGCTTTTTAAAAGCGTGGGAAGCTGCGAAAGAAGCAGCCCGATCCCGGAGCCGTTTGTCCAATAATCCTGCCAAAGAAACGGGAAGTTATTCGATCGACATCCTTCTTTTTCACCCGATCCCATTTTTCCCAAAGCCGCTGTGAACTCAGGGCATCAAGATCGACTGGGCGAATACTTTGAACAGCACTATACCAATCGGGAAGCGACCTTTTCGAACAAGAGTCAATCATGTGGTTGAAAACCGGTTAGACGAAGAGGCTTTTTGTGCTCTTGGTGTCTTCGGTGTATCGGACCGCGCCTTCCCACCACCTGACCCTCCGGGGGAATCGGACTTGATTTTTGAACCACCAGGCATCGTAGGGGAATTGGAACGGAGTGCAGTTGGCCTCTCAGAAAGTTGACTGGAGAAGGCAGTTCAGGAATCTCCATCTTGACAAAGCGCACGCGCATACCAGAAAAAACCTAACTCACCGGGTGAGTACATAATCACAACGTTGAACAGTTTCCTTCCATCTATTTAGTGTTCGCAATCTAATCCACCGAAATCAGGTTGGCAAGATTCATGGAGTTTTAGTTTTCTTAGTCAAATCAACTGATTTATATGCTACAAATTTATGAGGTATTTGGGTGTCCATAAAATGATGATATTGGCTGTCTGTGCGAGTCAGGAGATTCCTGATACAATTGGTATCCGTGGATTGGTGCAGAGTTGAAAGCCTGGTTGAAAAATCGTGCGGCAAATAATTGCCGATATCGGGCTAATTGAGAACTGAATGCGAGAGCCCCGGTCAAAATCTTGGATTCGTCCCGATTCGAGCTTTACAAAAAGGTGATCCTGATGTCTTTGAAAAAAGCAGGTGAGCGGCTACCTAGAGCATAACATGCCTGTCCTGGAATGAATCCAATGGCATAGGGCTTTTGACGAGATCGCGTTGCGCCTTCATAAGAACTTTTAACTTGGCTGTATCGAATGAGGCAATTCGGCTGAATTTAACACCGCAACGCCTTACCGAAAAGATGTCCCACGACTCTTCACTTAAGATCTTATCGTAAACTATTTTGCACTTGATCCGGTTTGTCGGATTTAAGTTCGGGCCAAAAATCCGAACCTCGGCGAGTCCTTCCTCGAGTTTTCCATTGGCAAGGTAGCGAACGGCCAAACCTCCGTGGCTGATATCCATTATCTTGCCCACTATCACCGGTTCGTTGGGCCTGATAAAAGCTGCGAAAGCCTCATTGCCGGTGTTGAAACGCTTTAATCTCCTTTGTTCCACGGTCATATCCTCTCCGGTTCAGTCCGGGAAGTTCCATGATGGATTGCATCCTTGGACATCCGATGAACATCGGTTTAGCATCGATAAACTTTCCGTGTCGTACGAACTGATCGGGTCATGCTGCGATTCGGATCGCCCCTGTTAGACTCTTGCCCCAACGGCTAAGCAAAGAACCGCGCGGGAACAGACCGCTCAGGAAAGATACAATCCCTCCTCGGCCTGCCGACCGGTAACCGTAGCAGCGGCTCCGCGCGCAACGTCACGGGGGCCGGCTTGGTTGAACGGGACAGCGGGTCTTCTTTCCCCTGTAGACGCAAGAAACATCGCAGAGGAAAGGAAATTGGGATATCTGGTCTTTGTTCAGATGGTTGCCGCCCGTTAATTGTAAATTAGCATTTAACGTGCCTTAATAGACCATGGTGGAGGCTTGCCATCTAATAAGTTGATTTAACTATTCTTTTCATTAACCGGCAGGATGTGATGGAAGTATGGTTCGAACTGAAAACGTAAAGTATTCCGACACCTCAATTCGTCGATATCCTGTAAAAGCCTTGTCCAGTAAGGATTTGGCATTTGATTGAAAGGTGTAAAGAAGACCGACAATTGTAAGGGAAACAGCGCCCTCGCGGCCGGATTGTCCGGCGCGAGGGCGCGAAAAAAAGATTATGGAGGTCTCTAAAGCGATTTATTTTGTTGCGCTTGCATTTCAGATCTTACCTGGTCCTTGATCCGCTTGACATTTCCACGCCCCAGCCCCTTGACCTCGCAACCGAGCTCAAAATAGCGGCGAATTTGGCTGTCCGTGAGGATCCCGAAACAGTCTATCACCGCCAGCGGCTTTCCGCTCATATCCATTATTTCGTCGGCTGTAAGGCGCAGGTAGTGCTCATGGCGCACGGCAAAGACCACGGCATCGGCGCCGCTGATCGCGCTCGCCATGTCTTTGCTGATGGTGAGTTCCTTCAGGTTTTCCTGGTTTCGGAAAAACCTTGCCCAGGAGTGGCCCGGGGCAGGGTAGGTGTCCTGTTTTTCAAATTCCCACCAGTGTTTGACATAAGGATCGTGGATAGAAATCTCCGCTCCCATTTCGGCGAGCTTTCGAGCCAGCATCTCCGAACCGCTGTAACGGGTATCTCCGACGTCTTCTCTGTAGGAGGCGCCGAATATGGCGATTTTGCACGCCGCAACGATCTTTCCCATATTGCGCAGGGCATCGCGAACAAGCCGTGCGACATGAAGCGCCCTCGTATCGTTTATGTCGATCGCTTGAGTCGTTATTCTGAAGATATCGTCTTCAAACCCGAGAAGAGTCTGGTAGGCCCACACCCCCAGTCCTCCGTCTTTTGGCAGGCAGTAGCCTCCAATTCCGGGTCCTGGAAACATGATGTTTGAATGTGTCGGCCGGACCTTTATCGCCTCTATGACCTTTATCAGGTCCACGCCGTTTCGCTCGGCGAAAACGCTCCATTCATGCATAAATGCGAGAATCGTGGCTCGGTAGGAATTCTCGACCACCTTGCAGGTTTCGCTCTCGATCGGAGTATCCAAAATCGTCAGCGGATACTTGGCCACGTTTAAAACGTCGGACAGAAATGCCTGCACTCTCTGCCTGGCCGACTCGTTGACGCCGCTGCAGACGCGCCAGAAGTCACGGATAGAAGACACATAGTTTTTGCCCGGCATGACCCGCTCGAATGAATGGGCCAGCAAAGGCTCAGCTCCGATGCCCCGTCTGTGAAAAGCCTTCCTGATTATCGGATATGCCACGTACTGGGTCGTGCCTGGCGGTACGGTAGTTTCGATCAGCACGAGACACTCGGGGGTGATCTTATCGCCGATGACCCGCAAACAGTCCTCCAGGGCTGCAATATCGGCGCGTCCTTGGCGCACGTCGCCAAGCGTTTCTTTCTGATAATCGCATTGCACGTCGACTACGACCACATCTGCCAGTGAAAGGACGTCGTAGGTGTAGGTCGCGGTTAGAGTCTTTTTTTCCTTGACGCAACGGTAGATAAGAGGGGCCACTTCGGGGTCTTCGGCCTCCACCGGTGCTATTCCCCGGTTGAGATACTCGATCTTCCAAAACGATCGGGTGGAAGGCCGCTGCATTCCGATGACAAACTTTGACGGCTCCCCCGTCGTCTTGTGCACCGAATCTGCCACAACCCCGGCCATTACCGCGCCGACGAAGCCGACTCCCATGACCACGACGATCTCGCGTCCCAGGCGCCGCTGCTCCTCAACAAGCTTTCTTACCCGCTCAAATTCCGCTTTATGAGCGGCTTTCTTCGGAATAAGGAAGGCCTCACCGGCCGGGCACGTCGAATATAGGTCGCTGGAAGACTCCAGCTCTTGAGACGTTTCGTTTTGCATTTGAGCCCGATCCTTTCCTGATCAATGAAATCGATAAAAGATTGACGCGCCGGCGCCGATACGTGAACCGACAATAAGCCTGCCTTTTCAGGTGTCCGCAATCATTGGCAGACCTCCATCAGGTTTCTTTCCGCGTAAAATCCGGGCGTCAGTGTACCCGAGGTCGCACGGCTCTTCAATTAATTTTGAATCGTCCCGCTCATGACCACCCCGAGCCGATGAAGGCCCATATCGGCAATAAGGGCGGCGGGAACGTCCTGAAGGCACAATTCGCCTGAGGACCTCAGTGCCGTGCGCGTGCGGAGATTATTCCCCGAGAGCTGGGCCGGGGTCCATCGGACGAACCTTAAAATCGGCCGGCGAGCGGGGGGAGTTGAATTTTTAATACCAGATGGCCCTGTCGAGTCACAAAGTTACGCTATGATTTTGCCACGATTCTCAAGGCAAGCCGTCAAAACGGTTTTCGATTGGGAAAAGATGGATTTTCGTTCCGCAAATCAATTTGGTTGCGCGGAGGCGTAAGAGACGGGCCCACACCTCGCGGAGCGTGGAATATGGAGATTGGCGCCGCCACGCGGTCTGCCGCGAATCTGGTCCGGAGGCGTAAAAGGGCTTTTTTGACATCGAAGAATCCGGTCGAAAACCAGCTATGGGAAGGGGGCCCCTTTCCGCGGGTCCGGGCCGGCGAATGCCGGCATTCGCATAATAATGAAGATATTTCGCCTGCTTCCGCTCGATTGTCGACCGGGGCGGATCGAGACTGCATAGTGAGCGGCAGGCATTAGACCTGTCACAATGAAAATGCAGTCCAACGCCAGGTGCCGGCCCCCAAAGTCTATTGCTGATCTGATGCCGGAAAAACCCGCGATTTCGGTTGGCTCGTCTGTAATCGAGTTGGCGGAGCTGTAACGAGAGCTAACTCCCGTCTGAATCAAAAGAAATCTCGATCAGCCCCTGAAGCGCAACTAACCCAATCTGCCTCCGTATCGGTCAAAATCGGGAAAATTAAAACTCATTGACAACCCGTGATTTCCAGCAGAGCCACGACCGGGGCGCCGGGATAGTTAAATAAACGGGGAAATAGTTGGAATTGGACGACCAGGTGAGGCCCCCTGTGGCAGGGGGCGTACTTGCGCCTCTTATATAAAGCCATTGGAGTCGGTTCATGTCAGGAGATCTTGAGAAACTGGATTTGGAGTGCGTGCCCCCTCGGATATCGGGGGATAATTTTCAACCGCCTGCCCGGTGTGCTAACGAGCCGACGCGGGCATTCGACGATTCGGCCGATATTCGGGACTACCTTGAAATCATAATCCGGCGCAAGTGGCAGATATTGACTGTGCTTATGGTATCGGTGGTTACAGCCCTGATCATAAGCCTGACTTTGAGCCCCCTGTATAAAGCCACCGGTAAGATTGAGCTGACGGTCCAGTCCCCGCGGGTAACTAAATTTGAGGACATGATGATACTTGGGTCCCAGGTGCAGACCCGCGAATTCATGCAGACCCACCTGAAACTGCTGAGAAGTGAATCCCTCGCCGATCGCGTTATCGATAAGCTTCATTTGGAAAACAATCCGGCGTTCAACCCGCCAAAGGGACAAAAGCCCGGTATATTAAATTTCCTGCCCTCCATTAAGGATCAATTGGTGGGTTTTTTCAGCTCCATTATTTGGGGAGCAGAACGGCCTGCCGATCCAAAACTGCTGGAAGCAAGGCTCCGCGGAAGCCTCGAGACCAAATTCGACAGGGGCCTGGATGTGCAGTCCGAGCGCGACACCACCATTTTCTCGCTTGCGTTTGCCTCGGCTGATCCGTCGCTTTCCCGCAACGTTATCAATGCACTCATTGAAGAATTTATATCGTGGCAGGTGGACAAAAAAGTCGACGCGAGCATAGCCGCCAAACAGCGTCTGGGAAAACAGATCGAGCTGGGAAGGGTTCAGCTGGAAAAAGCCGAAACAAACCTCAATGATTTCTCCCGCAAGGCGGGGATTGTTTCTCTTAACGCGAATCTGAACCTCATCTATTCCCAGCTCGAGGAAGCAAACAAGGCTTACTCTACCATCCAGGCGGAACGTATAAGCAAAGAAGCGCTGTACAAACAGTCCCTGGAAGCCGAGGGTTCATTTCCGGCAATGCTTGAAAATCCGTTGATTCAAAAGCTGCGGGGCGACTGCATAACGGTTGCTTCCCAATACAAGGAGGCGGGCGCCACCTTCAAAGATGACTATCCGACGCTTCAAAATTTAAAAGCGAAATTGACCGATATAGAAAAACAGATAAAAAATGAGGAGTCCCGTATCCTGAAATCCATTCGGAATGACTACCTGGGCGCTCTCAGAAAAGAAGAGGAGCTTAAAAAGGATACGGAGGAAAAAAAAGTTCTTGCAATGGAGCTTAACGATCGCGCCACCCAGTACAAGATACTCGAACGCGAGGTCGAGACGAGCAAACAGATCCACCAAAGTCTTTTGGAACGATCGAAGGAAATTGACGCCAAAGTCGGGACCGAGCTTGGGAACATTCAGGTTGTTGATTATGCCAAGTTGCCCTTGAAACCATATTCCCCGAACATACCTCGAAATCTGTTGTTTTCCGTACTGGCGGGCATGGTCTGTGGAATTGGGCTGGCTTTCCTGCTGGAGTACCTGGATAACACGATAAAGCGGATCGATGAAATTTCGGACCGTTTTCAATTGCCTGTTTTGGGAGTTCTTCCCCTGGTCCAGGGTGATGAATCACAGTCTATCGGAAGTCTTGTCAGGACGAAGCCGAAAGCCTGTTTTTCAGAGTCGATCAGGACCGCGAAGATCTCCATTCAACTCTCCAGCTCTTTGGATCGTCCGCCCAAGCTGCTGCTGATCACGAGCACCGTAGCCGGGGAGGGAAAGAGCACCATTGCGGTCAATCTCGCCCAGGCTTTTGCCCCCGAGGAAAAAGTACTCATCATCGATGCAGACCTTCGCAGACCGACCCTTCACAAGGTCCTTTCCACCAACGGCGCCGCGCTGGAAAAAAATCAGGGCCTGAGCAACTACCTGACCGGCATGACCGATGAGATCGTCCAGGAAACCGGGATACCCAATCTCAAAGTGATCTATTCGGGACCGGTCCCGCCAAACCCGTCCGAGTTGCTGTCGTCTAACCGCATGCGGCAGTTCCTGGCTGGAATCTATGATCGCTATGACCGTATTATAGTGGATGGACCGATGGCCACCGGTTTTGCAGACGCACTTATCCTTGGGCACTACGCGGACGGTGTAATCCTTGTAAGCACGCTTGGCCAGACCCATCGCGAGGCACTGCGCATTTTACGCAGAAATATCGAAAACGTTGGAGGCCGTATGATAGGGGCCATCGTAAATAAACTGAATCTTACCAATCAATATGGCGGCTATTACTATAAATACTACCGGTATTACAGCTACCATACGGGCTACCGGCAGGAAAAGGCCCCTGATGCGCTCGCCGGTCAATAGCGCCGGGACTTCACGGGTCCGGGAAATCATGGCTAAAAGAATAATCATAATAATTATCATGATATGGGGAGCGGCTCCGCCGGACCTGGTTGCCGCATTGAGTGAAAACCTCAAAGAAGCGGTTTCGTATTACAATGGGTGCGAAAGTCTCACTCCATACTATCCTGGCGAAAATGTCCACCCGGACCCAATTCTTCAACCGGGGAAAATCGGGAAAGCGTTTCTTATAGAGCGCAGAACGGTGAATATGATTGCTAATCCCGACTTTGATAGTGATGGTAATTCATGGCTTCTCATTGGTCAGCCCGAAATACTTTCCAATGGTGGTTTCGCCAGCCCGAAAAGTTGCGCTGTTACAAACGCCGACTATATCCGTCAAGTCATCCCCGGTCTTAAGGAAAAAACACTTTACTGTCTCAGCATCTACGCCAGGAGCCCTGATGGAGGCGGCCTCGATCTGTCAATGAATAGCGGCTCACTTGAACGACTGCAAACTGAACCACTTCCGAACGAGTATACCCGTATCAAACTCCCATTTATCGCGCACGCTGAAGTCGGCACAGCTACGATTAAGTCCACCACTGGCAAAAGGGTGATCGTTGACGGCGTACAACTTGAATCCGGCAAGAGCTGGCCTGCGAGTTTCTTTGCAGCTGCCGGCACTCAGAGGTCGGGAGAATGGGTGGATATTCCCGCGACTCCGCAAACCTATAATCCATCGCGTGGTACTGTGGCCTTTTGGCTTAAGCCGCAGTGGATTGGAGAGGTGGATAGCGGGATGGCTTTTTTCAGTGCCTTTGAGAACCCAAATCGTGGCTGGCATGACCAGAAGAGCGTTTTTTTAATCCAAGCCTATGTAAATCCGAAGGAAAAAGATTGGCATAACAGCATTATTATTTCCATGAAAGACAAGTTCGGTCGGGAGATGGAATACAGAATACCACTCGGCGAAAAGTTCAGGGCGAATGAATGGTTTCATTGCGCGGTGACATGGGACATTATTCCCGGCCGGGAATCCGTTTCCACCTTATACATCAACGCCCAAAAAAATGCGGAGAAGCATTTTCTCTCAGATGGGATGCAGCAGCCGGCATGTGTATTTATGGGCTATGCAGCCGGTGCGTATGCGGATGCTCTGATGGACGAGTTCTACATTTTCAGCCGGCCGTTGACAGAAGAAGAAGTTTGCGAACTATACCAAACGGCAGTGCCTTTTAAATAACGAATCATACGGGGTTGCGCTCAAGATATATCTAAAAACGCCGGGAAATGATTTTTCAGTTTAAAGATGCCCGGCAGTGATCTCCAGGCCCCGCCAGGCGCACGCGCGGAAGCGAGGCAGTGCCCCATAAGCGCTTAAATAAAGATGAATATTTACAAGGAAAACGGCCCGTCATTGCGGCGCAAGAGACTGTGTCGCAATTCAGCTGTGCCGCCGCGTCCCCGGACGCGGTTTGAACGAGAATGAAACTTCAACCTTGCACTGTGAGATGCGTCCCTCTAAAAGGACAGAACTGGGTTGAAGTTTCATAAGAGAAATGCTCGGAGCAAATCCCAGGGGACCAGGTTTTACTTCCCCCTCGTAAAGGGGGATCGATGGTGATTTTAAAGGCTTACATAGCATTGGAGACTCAAAATCCCCCCTGCCCCCCTTTGAAAAAGGGGGAAGTATGGGAAATAGTCCCTTTGCGACACAGTCTCTTCGCCCGGGGTGACGAGAATCATTTCCCATGCTTCGGTAAATTCAACCACTTACGCGCTTATGAAGCTGCGTCCCCCCCACCCCCATTCGCCGCTGAACGGGCTGCGCGAGGGATCATTATACTGAGAAATGATTCTCCCGCTCTGTTCGGGTACCCTGGAACTATCAACTTGAACGCAATCTTCCATGATGCTCGCCTCACCCGCGAAGCGTGAAAACAGGTTCTCGCGGGAACCTGTTCCGCAGGTAATTTCGAATTAAACGTACTTCTCGCCTCTCGGATGGACGAGCGCCGTGAAGGAGATGGAGAACATGGGTCCATTGCCGATGAAAATGCATGGCTTCATCGGAACGAGATCTTCGAGCTTATCCATATATAGTGTAGCATTCCGTATGTTCCTTGATACTTGGTGACTGCAGTAATGGGCTGCCCGTGTGCCATAACGGGTCACTCATAATATCAAACTATTTCAGGAATGCTACAATAGTGATCTAAATCCATCTTACGAGGATTGAAAGTGCTCATCAGAATTTTCATTGTTTTTGCGGTCACGTTCTGTGTCGATACAAATTACGTTGCAGCCGCAATTACGATTGTTGAAAATGGTAAGAGTGCCTATGAAATAGTTATTTCAAAGAACGCCTTGCCGATAACCGTTCGGGCCGCGCGGGACCTTCAATTATACATCGAAAAATCAACTGGGGCGCGTCTGCCGATTAAACAGGCGGATACGTTTGGGGAAAGACCCGCAATTGTTGTCGGCGATGGTCCTGCAACTCATTTACTGGGTATCGATTTGAATGATGTAAAACCAGAGGGGTTTCGCATCAAAACCGTGGATCGGAATCTCGTTATTGCCGGTCGCGATACGCCGGGCGACGCTGGCTCCGTGCATTGGCGGCATGCCCCGCAGGCAGGGACCTGGCACGGAGTCAGCCTTTTTCTTCAACGCGCATTGGACATCCGCTGGTTCTTCCCCGGCGAACAGGGCGAATATGTTCCAAAGCGCCGTAGCCTTATTGTTGAAGAAGGGGATTTTGCCGATTCGCCTCGATTGATATACCGTCGCATGACATATCTTTATGACGACAAATCTCCTGCAGAGCGCCAGAAAGAGGTAAATGACTGGCTGCGTCGTAACCGGGCCGGCTGGAGCATTGTGTGGCAGGCATCCCATAGCTGGCGGGAGTATTTCCCGGCCGAAAAATATTACAAAGATCATCCAGACTGGTTTGCTCTGGTGGATGGAAGGCGTCTGGAGCATTCGGGCAGCGGACTTCAGATTTGTACCGCCAATCCGGCGGCACTTGATGAGTTCGCCCGCGTTGCGGTTGACTATGGGACCGGCAATCCCGGGGTGATGTTTTCGCTCTCGCCTAACGACGGAGCAAACTTTTGTGAATGTGAAAAGTGCCGGTCGCTGGATCATTTTAAAATGCCTGATGGAACTCCAATTCTCAGCGACCGGATCGTTACCTATGCCAATGAAGTGGCGCGCCGTGTTACCCGGGTACTGCCAAATCAGACTTTCGGCCTTTACGCGTACTACGTCTATTCCGACCCGCCGCTCACTGCGAAACCGGACCCGAGCATCAATGTGATGTTAGTCGATAATAGCGTGGGATGGTCCTATTACTCCGAAGCATATCGTGAAGAACAACTAAGGAACAGGTTCATGCCATGGAGGGCACAAACCGAAAATCTCTTCTTTTACACCTTCCCCCAGGGGGCGGGAAACATGGATTTGGCATCGATGCATGCTTTTGCCATCGAGGGGCTTTACAGGAACCTGGCGGCTGCCGGAATCAGGGGAATCGATGTTTGTGTGGTTGACAGTTTCGCGGGCTCCGGTCTTGGCCCCTATCTTTATCTCAATATGGCATGGGACCCGCAAGCCGATTTCAAGTCTCTTTACGCTGATGCCGTCGAGAAGTGCTACGGGAGAGAAGCCGCACCATTTGTGCTCCAATTCCTTGAAATATTGGAGCACCAGGTAAAGGTCTTCAGCGAAACGAGAATCAAAGAGGCTTCCACTGGTTCGAACACTCCCAGGTGGGTATTTCCCTCCCACTTGGATCTCGTCTACCCCAAGATATACGAAGATGGAAGACCGAAACTTGAAGAGGCAATCCTCCATGCCTCCGATGCCGGTCAGCGTGCGCGCGTACAGATGCTGCTGGATAATTTGGAGTACACGCACAAGATCGTAGAGCTGTACGTAGTGGCAGGCAGGGTGGTTGGCAGATCCAGGCCGGAAGTTAAGGATGTGTTGCATGCCCGTGACCTGTGCGAGTGGGTCGCGCAGGAACTCAAAGGGAAAAATGACACCAATTTCCATCACTCCAAGTACGTTGATCGAATCGCCGGGGAGTACAGCCTGATCTATGATGCCGAGTTCTACAATCGTTTGTTGCTGGAGCTGATGGGCGGCAAGAGTAAAGCGACGGTACGCAGGATATCGGCACCCCTTGAGCTTGGCTGGAATGATTTTGACGACGCTTTGCATGGCATGGATGAACTATCCGTCAACTACCGTATGGATGATGCCTCACCTGCCAAACTGAAAACAAGCGCAAAATTTGCCCTGAGCCAAGGCTGCTTGTTCATTGCGGTAGAATGCCAGGGCCCTTTGGCTAAAGCCGGCTCAGATAACGTCGGTAAGAATAGTCGGCCTGATGAAATTGAAATCCTTCTCGCGCCCCCGAACAGTGGTACCAGGTATTGGCTTTTGTCCGCCAACAGCTCAGGTATGGTCCGGAGTTTAAAGAATGAAGATAATATACCATCGGATTGGGCTTGCGGGGCGAAAGTGTTTGCCGGGGAGCAGAAGAATTCCTGGAGATTGACAGAAGCTATTCCATTATCATCATTTGGCATTACGGAAGTTACTCCGGGGGATATTTGGGAATGCAACATCTGCCGCAAGTATTACACAGGTGAAAAAACGGAATATGCCTGCTGGTCTCCGACGTTCGATTCCATTCTGCAACCAGGCTGGTTCGGTTACCTGATCTTCTATTAGCACTATTGAGCCAAGTATATGAATATGTTGATGTCAAACGGATATGAGATGATAAACTCAGGTCTTTCGCGTTCGCCGGGTGGAGTAACCCACTACAATCAGAGCAGTGTTTGGTCTTCCGAAAACTATTTGCAAAACGAAAATGAATACAAGCGCTTCCAAACTGTAATAAATTTAATTCCATCTAATATTTCATCCTTGTTGGATGTTGGCGCCGGAAACGGTGCTTTTCTGCGCCTCATGGAAGACACAAGAGGTGGTTTGATTCTAAAAGGATTGGAGCAATCTCGGGCCGCAATAGATAATTCAATTTGTACAACGATTATCACATGCGGGAGTGGACATTGCATACCATTTGCCGATCAGAGTTTTGACATGACTACATGTCTTGAAGTCATTGAACATTTACCTTACGGGCTTTATGAGCCTACTTTGGGGGAGATCGGAAGAGTTACTAAATCGTATATATGTATATCAGTGCCATACCGAGAGCGGCGAACCATGCTGAAGTGCCATTATTGTGGAAGTACGTTCCCGGCTTGGTTCCATTTGAGGACCTTTAATAAATCAGCCATGGAAGGGCTCTTTGCAGGCTTTGAATTGATCCGGTTAGTGCAGGTATTCATTCCTGAACGTTTGCCTTTTCCATCACCTCGCTGGGTGTGGAGGAGTTTATTCCGGCGTGGTCCCAAAACCATGGGACCGGATACTATCTGCCCATCTTGTGGTTTCCGTGACAATAGGAATGAACAAAGCGACGATTCTCAGGCGACTGGCGGCGTGTCTGTAGTCCGGCAGTTCAAATACACTCTAAAGAACATGATGCCGATCAAAAATGAATGCCGATGGATGGTGGCCCTATATTCCAGGTCGAGGGCTAATAAGTGAAAAGCCGGCCAGGTATAGGAGCTGTGTTTGCGATAGATTTGAAGAGGCTTTTTCCGGAGGGAGGGTTTCTGCGTCATTTCGTCTCCGTAAGTGGCAGCATGATTGCCGCACAAGTTGTCTCCGTTGTGTCTTCACCTCTAAACTCAAGGCTTTACAAACCTGAGGATTATGGGTTGATGGCCCTTTTTGGAGCTGTTTCGGCTGTCCTGTCGGTACTGGCGACGATGCGCTATGAAATGGCTATTCCTGTAGCGGAAGATGACTGCGAAGCTGCACACCTTCTCGTATTGTCTTTTGTCCTGCTGGGAGCTTTGAC
The DNA here is from genome assembly GCA_050008735.1 of Syntrophobacteraceae bacterium. Lineage (GTDB taxonomy): Bacteria > Desulfobacterota > Syntrophobacteria > Syntrophobacterales > Syntrophobacteraceae > SbD1. The sequence goes on along the minus strand of JBEKMB010000076.1, from coordinate 7,683 downwards.
GGCTATTGTCGCTTTGATATCTCTATCCTGGGGCTCGAAGCTGGTCCCGATGCTGACAGACGATCTCCGAATGGTTCAATATCTTTGGTTTTTGCCTGTCAGTCTTTTCGGATGTTCGATGTATGCAGTCCTGTCAAGCTGGGCAACTCGCAAGAGCGACTTCAGGACCTTGTCCGTGTCCAGGGTAGTGCAAAGTGTCAACGGTTCCTGTGTAACGGTCGGTTTGGGATTTTTGAGGTCCGGCATCCTGGGCATGATTATAGGTGGAATTGTCGGCCAATCCAGTGGTGTTCTGGGTTTATTGCGTAACTCGGTAAGCGACGTTAGGGCGCTGCCCGGCAGGATAACATTTGCGGGTGTCTACCGGGCCGCCAGGCGACACCGCCGTTATCCCATCTATACTGTCTGGAATACCCTGTTCAACTCCGTCAGTTCTTATATGCCGACGCTAATCCTCGTGTCTCAATTCGGACCGCGGGAAACAGGCTACTTTTCATTGAGTCAGCGGATACTGCTGCTGCCTACCGTGCTGATTGCGGGAGCCATGGCACCTGTTTTCTATTCACGTGCAAAAAAAGCACATGAGGAAGGGCGGCTGGGTGAATTGGCTCAAAAGGTCGCCTGCAGCATTGCCGGTGTAAACGCCTTTTTCCTGCTCTTTCTGGTTGCTTTTGGCCCGGATGCATTTTCATTTGTTTTCGGGGAGCAGTGGCGTCGTGCAGGAGTGTATAGTAGTTTACTTACCCCCTGGTTGTTTGTGAATTTCATCGTCACTCCGCTGGCAACCTTACCGTATGTGCTGGAAAGACAGCGAGAGGACCTCATCTTCAACATGGTTTTGACAGTATTACGGTTTGGCTCCCTTCTGATTGGATCTCTTTATTGTAGCGATCTCCTGGCTGTAGGCCTATTCGGTATTGTAAGCGCGATATATATGATGGTCTATCTTCGGTGGTTGATGTCATTAGTCTCGGCAGACTTCACGCAAGTTCTCAGACAGATGGCCCGAGAGTTGATCATTCTGGCTCCGCCGGTGGCCGCATGCCGTGCTGTTCACTTGCTGGAAGGCGCACATGTTCGGCTTACCATGGCTGCCATTACGATCGTTGCTTTGTGGGCCCTGAGACGAAACCTGATGTTTTTGCGAATGAAGGTTTTGGCATAATAGGATGCAGGGAAAAAAGCCGGCGAATAATCCTTTTTTTGATGCCATCGTTGGGGCGCGGCCGAATATGATGAAGATGGCTCCTTTGCTCCGTGTCCTCGAAAATGAAGCGCGCTCTACGGTGCGACTCGTTCACAGTGGCCAGCAGACTGATTTCGCCATGTACGACTCATTTTTCTCCGAACTTGGACGGATCGTGCTGACCGGCCCTCTCGGATACAGGGATAATCTTAGCCTGATGCGCTGCGCAAAGCTCGTTCTTACCGATTCGGGAGGCGTGCAGGAGGAAACTTCCGTTTTAGGGGTGCCTTGCCTCACGCTGCGTTGGAACACCGAACGTCCCGTAACCGTGGATCTGGGGACCTCCGAGCTTATCGGCAACGATTCGGAACGCATCCGGGATGCCTGGAACAGGGTCTTTGCCGGACGGTGGAAATGCGGCAGTCCGATCCCGTTATGGGATGGGCGCACCTCCGAGCGTATTGTGCACCACCTGCGTTGTGCCCGGGGCGGGTGCGCGTATGTCTAGGCGCCCAAAGCTGCTATATCTGGCCTACGCATTTTTCCCGGCGCCGATGATCGCCTGCGTTCGAACGTGGAACACGGCTAAGCACCTGACTGTGCTGGGGTGGGACGTAACCGTTGTTACTCCCCACCCGTCGATGTGGCTTAACCCCGAGGATCCTGCGAAGATCGAAGCAGGGATAGAGGCTGCTGGATTTCGGAGGATATTGACGGGGCACGCCTGGCCGATGCTTGCGCCAGGCGAGTTGCGATGGCGCCGGGGCCGCTTGGCCAGGGCTGCCGGCGGGGTCTGCCGTCGTGTCGCAGCCGGACTTGAATTTGAAGCGCAGGTCGGATGGTTCCAATCTATCAAAGGCGCCTGCTCCAACTTGCGCCCCTCGGATGTTGACGTGATAATGGCAACCGCGAAGCCAAACATCACGTTCCGTGCCGCCCGTTGGCTGGGTAGACGGCTGAATCGCCCTTTCGTTCTGGATTATCGCGATCCATGGACGGGAGACCCCCATCCCGGGAAAAATGTTTTGCCGCGGCCAAATCAGGAGGAAGCTCAGTTGCTCCACGAGTGTGCCGCCGTTACGGTCGTCTCCCCGTCATGGGCCAAACTGATCGGCTCTGCATTTGGCGTAAGTGAGAAAATCCATGTTGTATCAAACGGCTTCGATTCGTCCATGTTCGCCGATGTGCGCCCGGCCGCTTTCGACCACTTCGCTGTAGTCTACGCGGGAACGCTTTACCCGCCAAAAAGAGTTCTGGATCCTGTTTTGAAGGCTTTTGGCACTTTCGTTAACCGGCACTCTGCATTTCCGGCAAAGCTTCATTATTATGGAGGTCATACGGAAAGTGTTGAACAGGCCGCGCGGCATTTGGGTGTTGCAGAGCATGTGATTATTCATGGGTCCGTGAGCCGTGCCGAGGCATTGAGTGCACAAAAAGGAGCAGGTATCCTCATTGTGATATCCTCGGTTGATGACCGGGGCTCACTGTCTGACAACGGGATTGTCACCGGGAAAGTTTTCGATTGTCTGGCGCTTGGCCGCCCCATAATGGCGATCGCCCCAAAAGGCAGCGACCTGTTCGGTGTTGTCGAAACCGCCGGCGGCGGACGATGTTTCACTGGAAGCGATATCGAAGGGATGGCCGGGTACACCGCGGAAGTGGCCGGCGGCTCGATTCCTCCTTTTCGCTGTCCATTCGCTTACCACTGGCCTGATATTGCCAGGGGCTTTGATTCCTGCCTCCGATCCTGTCTGGAGATAACTGGGAAGAATTGACAAAAGCCTTTACTCCATTTGCGTCTCGGCTGGTAGAAAACAGGACCGAGGTCAGGCTTAGACCATTCGGCACGCAGACACTTCTGCCTCTGCTGATCGCGGCGATGTTGGGTGGTCTATTTCAGGTCATCTCTCAACTCTCCCGGTTTTCCCTCTGGGGCATCTGGCTTCTGATGTGGTGGTTGATCGTACGTACTCCGAAGTCAGAGAGCCTCGGCACATTGTCGAAACCAGCATGGCCTTTTGCGGTTTGGCTCGTAATCTGCAGCCTCTGGGGGGCAATTGTATCTCCTATTTGGGTCTTAAACGACCTGGTACCCGACCTGTTCCGTTTTTTTACCAGCATGATGGTATTATCCCTGATCACAAAAGATCGTGACGCGCTGGCACGACTTGCAAATTTCACTCCCTTGATACTTATAGTAAATCTCATGGTGACGTATGCACTGAGCGAGCAACTGCCGATTGCCGAAACTCTTTTGAATCACGATCTGGCGCACGCCGAGATTCAGACCGGCAACGACCGCTACGCCGGTCTGTGGGGCAATGCCAACGTGGCCGGCATGGACGTCCTCGTTCTGCTGGTCCTCTCGGCTTATGGCCGAGGTTTGTTCGTTTGGCTCGGACGCGCGGCAGGCGTCATGATCATCTATTTCAGCGCGAGCCGAACAGCGACCTATCTGCTTTTATTAATCTTGCTGCTCTTATCGTGCGAATATTTGCACAAATATCGCCGCGCCCGCTGGGCCCCGGTTCTTATTTCCGCAATCCTACTCCTGGTTTGGACCGGTGGTACCTGGTTGCGATGGGAAGGGCACATTCCGGAGAACAGCAAGTTTTCGCGTGTTTTCGATCCGCTGGAACTCGATACGCAATCCGCGGGTGGACTAACCCGGTTGGACGTAATAAAGATGTGGTTTCCAGTGTTGAGGGAGGGGCTATGGTATGGTTACGGGTACGGAGCGATGGGCGGTGGCGGCTCCATGGGCGAGGTTTTCCGAACAGATATTCCCTATAACGGAATACACAACATGTATATCGGCACGTGGGTGGATACCGGTTTTTTGGGAGGGCTATCCTTCATCGGGATACTCGGGTTAGGGTTGTCACGCTCGATCCGGGCACGGTTGTCTTCCCGCGACCGAACCGTGGTGCTGGCCCTGTGGGCGGTGGCCCTCATCTTCGGATGCTTTGCACATAGCCTGCAGGCTGGTTTGGATGGACAGATCCTATACTTGCTCTGTTACCTTCTCCCAGGCAGCAAGGCTTTAAGTGCCCCCGGACCTCTGGCGGGAAAAGGTCATAATTTTTCTCACGGCAAAAACTCGTCGATAAGCGTCAAAGGATTCAGGCCTGATGCTGTTTTATCGCTCGAAAGGTTTACTTGTCGCTGAAATATGGTTCGATGAACCAACCGAAGGCATTCGAGCGGACATTATCCGCTATCATCAGTCACAGGCCTCAGTTCCCGATGCCGTTTCGACGCCTTTTTACACTCCTGTGATTGATCTGGCGCCCGCTGAGAAAGACATCTGGAAAGCGTTGCAAAACAATACCAGCTACGAAATCCGCCGTGCCAGGGAACGTGACGGCGTTAGGTGCGGTGTGTGGGATGGGGTTGCCCCGGGGTTTCTGTCGCGATTCAGATCGGTCTACGACGCCTTTGCTCGCCAAAAGGCATTGCCGCTATTGCCATGGCAGGGTCTGCAACGGCTTGCCGATGCCAGGATATTGGATGTGTCTTGCGCTTCTTGTGCCCATGAGGGAGATCTTGTTTTCCATGCGCATATATTGGCCTGCGGTAGAGCGAGACTCTTGTACTCGGCTTCCCTTTTCCGAAACAGCCCGGATCGCGTCTTTCGCGCACTGGTAGGGCGAGCGAACCGCTTGCTGCACTGGGAAGATATGATACGCTTCAAGTCCTTTGGTTTTGAGGCTTATGATTTTGGAGGATGGTACGATGGGAACACCGACGAGGAAAAACTCAAGATAAACGCCTTTAAAGAGGGCTTCGGCGGCCGAATTGAGAAGGACTTCAACGCGGAGGTGCTAATCTCCTTCAAGGCTAAAATTTTTGCGCTCGTCGCGCAACTTGTTGGTCGACGTCGCTAAGGCCCTCCAAATTGTTCCACACCACCCATTAAGCAGTTTAAAGTAAGGACCGATTCAGGATAATCCTGATTGCTCTTACCACTGATTCCAAAAAGATCGTATGAGAATAAGCCTGATCCAGACCTAAACCTTCTTCTTTCCCCAAGGAATCACATATTCGCTTTCTTTCTGCGAGGGGCGTTGGAAAGTCGGCTCACCAGTGCCTTAGTTGGACCGTGCAACACACCAAATAATACCCGAGAAACCATCAGATGATACTCTTTAAAAAGCGCGGCGTCCGCATAGGCGAGGTCTGGTTTGATGAGCAATCGGCTGAGATTAATGCCGATCTCATTTTTTACCTGCAGCAACCAACACCGGTTGCCAATTCATTCGTTACACCGAAACAAACGATCCTGGTAGATATCAGGAGGGACACAAATGCTCTTTTCTCGGACTGTAATAAGGGTTGCCAGTATGAAATTCGCCGTTCCCGTGACAGAGATGGCGTTTGCTGCTATGCCCTGGATTCCCACAATCTTGAAGTAATGACGCGATTTCAAACCGTGTACGACAAATTTGCGAACACCAAAGGCTTGGAGAAGTTGGATTTCAGACATTTTCGTCTCCTTGTGGAAGCTGATGCCCTCGATATATCGACTGCGTGCGACAAGGAAGGCAATCCGCTGGTTTATCATGCCTACCTTGCGCAACCGCCTCGTTCCAGGCTACTTTACTCGGTTTCGCTCTTTCGTGCCGGGAAGGATTCTCAACGTCGAAACCTGTTCGGGCGTGCCAATCGCTATCTACATTGGGAAGATATGCTGCGTTTTAAACAAGCTGGATATACTAAATACGATTGGGGCGGATGGTGTCCCGATAAAAGCAATGTAGCTCGGCAGCAGATTAACCGTTTCAAAGAAGAGTTTGGTGGCATAGTGATAAAAGAATGGGACTGCGAAAAAGCCATAACAGTCAAGGGGCGGCTTGCCTTGATTTATCGTCTGCTGTGCCGCAAGGTGTGAGATGCGCCTGGTGTTAATAGTGGACGACCTCTTGGGCGGTGGGGCTGGACGCGCCGCCAGCACACTTTGCAATACATGGGCTGAAAAGGGCTGGTCTATTTGGATGCTGACGTCAGATGACGGGTCCGTCCCTCCGGCATATAAGCTGCATCCTAAAATAATAAATCTCCCTTTGGCGTTGTACACGAATTCGACAAGTGCCGTTAATGGTCTTTTAAACAATGTGAGACGAGTACGGGCAGTCCGGAAAGCTCTCCGTCATTCCATGCCGGACTTAATTATCAGCTTCCTGGACAGGTGGAATATCATTACTCTCGCAGCATCAATTGGCCTCGGCGTGCCCGTCCTGGTTCAGGAACACTGTGACCCTAACGAGCGTGCCTTAGGCGGGACCTGGGAATTACTGCGCTATCTTCTTTACCCTCGCGCATCGTTTGTGGTTACCCTGACGCCTACCGCTATGCGCTTTTTTTCATTACGTCCGAAGATTCGTGGAAGAGTCATACCTAATCCTGTCGTAGTGCCACCAAATGAATATGTTCATCCTTCGAGCAATATTATTGGTAAAGATTACCGGAAAATAGTGTCTCTAGGCAGACTTCACGAAGTTAAATCTTTTGATAAGCTTCTAAGTGCCTTCGCCTTTATAGCAAACAAACATCCTGACTGGTCGCTTGAAATTTGGGGAGACGGCCCTGAAAGGCCACAGTTGACATCACTCATCGTGGAAATGAATCTGGAAGGGCGTGTCAGTCTACCTGGTGTAACTCGAAATCCTTTCGCATGTTTAACAGGTGCAGACCTTTTCGTCATGACCTCCAAAACAGAAGGTTTCCCGATGGCCCTGTGCGAGGCAATGGCATGCGGGGTTCCGGTGATCAGCTTTGATTGCCCGAGTGGACCCAGGCACATCGTTCGCGACGGTGTGGACGGTGTGTTGGTTCCGCCTGGCGATATAAACGCATTGGCAATAGCAATGGACCGGCTGATGAGCGATGAGGCTGAACGATGCCGACTGGCTAATCGTGCCCCTGATGTGCTGGAGCGATTCAGCCTCGAAAAAGTGGTTGGGATGTGGGAAGAATTGATCAGGCAAGCAGATGAATATCGGTGAGTCGGTGAGTAGGTGAATGGGTGAGTCGGTGAGTAGGTGAATGGGTGAGTCGGTGAGTAGGTGAATGGGTGAATCGGTGAATGGGTGAGTAGGTGAATCGGTGAATGGGTGAGTAGGTGAATGGGTGAATCGGTGAATCGGTGAATCGGTGAGTAGGTGAATCGGTGAATGGGTGAGTAGGTGAATGGGTGAATGGGTGAATCGGTGAATCGGTGAATGGGTGAGTAGGTGAATGGGTGAGTAGGTGAATGGGTGAATGGGTGAGTAGGTGAATGGGTGAATGGGTGAATCGGTGAGTCGGTGAATGGGTGAGTAGGTGAATGGGTGAATCGGTGAATGGGTGAATCGGTGAATATTTACGAGGAAAAAGTCCGTCATTCCTACGAAAGTAGGAGTTTAGCGAATACTCTCAGTAGGTTACGGAAACGCATATTACAGTAACGAATGACTATTAAGTAATACTTTCATTCGACGGGGCGCAACCCGTTGCAT